>NZ_VULX01000018.1 GCF_009696465.1 Inconstantimicrobium porci
AACTTATTCCTTTTTCATTTAAACTTAAATCATACATAAACTCAGCTCCATTCATTTAATATCGACAATTAAATTATAATGGATAATTTATGTATTGGGGAGATGTTTTTACATCTCCTTTATTTTTATCAATTTTCCTGCCTACAAAAATTATACTCTAACAATCAATATTGTTTATAAATTACTATCGAAAAAGCAGTGAATAACTAAGAAAAAATAGAACTCCGTAAAGGGAGTTCAAAAAATATACTGTGGACAGGCTGGCTTCTAAACCCAATTCAAATTTTCTATAATTTTCCTCGCCTTGTCTGGGTAATTTGTTATTATAGCATTTACCCCCATCTGTACTGCTAAGCGTATATGCTCATCTTCATTGACAGTCCATACATTGATTTCAAGATTTCTTTTCTTGCATTCCTCTATAAATCCTGGATACTGCAGATTATAAAGCGCTGGATGAAGTGCATCTACGCCATATTTCTCGCCATACTGTGGCATATCTATAGGTCCGTCTGCATATAAAAATCCTGTTTTAGCCTTAGGATTTAACTCCTTGATTTTAAGAATTGTGTAATGATTGAAAGAAGAATAAATAACTCTGTCCTCCATGCCCATGTCTTCAGTAAGCTTAAGAACTTTTTCTATGATACCATCATAAAAGAAAATTCCAGTTTTAAGTTCAACATTAATCATCATATCGCTGTCTTTTAAAAGTTCATAAACCTCTCTCAATGTAGGAATCTGCTCAAAATCATAACCCTTCATATGATTATTGAAGTTAAACTTTCTTATTTCATCAAAAGTATAATCCTTAACATAACCTGTTCTGCTGCTTACTCTGTCAATAGATTCATCATGAGTAACAACAAGTTTACCATCCTTAGTCATCTGAACATCAAGCTCGACTCCATCAGCTCCCATATCCATAGCCATCTTGAAAGCCTTGAGAGTATTTTCAGGTGCATAACCACTTGCTCCTCTATGAGCCCATATTTTTATATTAGACATAATAACACCTCGAATTTATTTATCTTTTAATGTATAATTTATAATGTATATTGTATAATTAAGGATAAAATTAGCTCGCTATGCTGACTAATTTTTAAGTTATGATGGAGAATATCTCCATACCTCTGAAATTACAAATTCTAATATGTTTTCTTATATTTTTTGAACTCCCCTCAAGGGAGTTCTTTCATAAATTATACATTATACATTATTCTTTATACATTATCCATTGTACTACATTAATTTCATCATTTCATTTATAGTTGCTTCAGTGGCTTTCTTTACTGTTCCTTCTTCATATGCTGGTGACATGCCTACTAGCTTTAGTAGTTCTGCATAATTCTTGCTTCCGCCTGCTGCACAAAGTTTTTCATATAAGTCCCAAGCTTTTTCAGGATTTTCTTTTCTTAGCTGTTTCATCTGAAGTGCACACATATCGCATAAAGCATAACTTATAAGATATCTTGGGAACATGTAAACTCCCATATTGCCTAAAAGACCTGCTCCTTGCAATAATAAATCTTCATCTTCTGAACTATCTACAGTTGGTAAATATGCTTTTATACACTTAATATAAGCTTCTGCCCATTCCTCATTTGTTGCATCTTCATGATTATATAGGTAAGTTTCAAATTCATGTGTAGCACAATAGCCTCCTATTTCTATAAGGCATTCCTGCATATGTGCAAATCTGAATTTGTCAGCATCTTTTCCAAAGAACTTTTCTGCATAAGGATATGCAAACTGTTCCATTATCTTTGATGGAACTTCAGCTATATCATTACATCCCCAGCAATATTCTAAAACTGGCTGATTTTCAAAGCTTAAGTAGCCTTGTATAGCATGTCCAACTTCGTGAGTAAGTACAGTTACATCACTACTTGTTCCATTACAATTTCCAAATATAACACAACCTTTTAATTTTCCAAGATCTGTGCAGAAGCCAATTCCTGCAATCTTATTTTTTGAAGCCATGATATCAAGAGTTTCATGATCAAGCATATAATTAAAAATCTCACCTGATTTTGCTGACATATCATTATACATTTCTTTAGCTGCATTTAATAAATATTCCGCATCACCTGCTGGTTCTGGGTTACCATCATTAAACATATAGTTTACATCATATGAACATACATGATCTATACCAATACGTTTAGCTTGTGCTTCATAAATTTTTTCGTAGAATGGCACAAGATCTCTCTTTACCTGTTCACAGAATGATGTAAGCTCTTTTTCACCATATCCGTTTCTTCCTTTTTCGATATTCATGTAATCAACATAACTGTCAAAGCCATTAGCCTCTGCTATCTTATTTCTAAGCTTAACAAGTCTACGAAGTATTTCAAACATCTTATCCTTCTTTTCAAGACGTCCCTGAAGCAATGTTCTTGACGCAGATTTTCTTACGCTTCTATCTTCACTATCGCTATATTTTCTAAGTTCAGCCTCACTTACTTCTTTGCCATCAAAGTTAAACCTAAGTGATGCTTTTATCTGCTGATATTCTCCAATAAGCTGCTGCTCTTCTGCCATAAGTTCTCTACCATTTGAATGTATTTTTATATCAGCTCTAACATTATCAAGATAGTTCTTTCCAAAATCTCTATCAATGTCATCAGCAAATCTAGAGTCTAACAAGGAATGTCCAAACGCAGTCTTATCAAGCATTGCTTCTTCTGCTGAAAGCTCTGGAAGTTCCTTTGAATAAAATTCATTTGTACAGTCACCATAGCATCTTATATATGTTAGTGCTGAAGCATAATTTATTTCACTCATCATAACTGAATATTCATCAATGCATTTTCTTACATCATTATATGATTCTGCGTTTTTAACTCTTAAGCATAAATCATCTATTTTACTTTTAATTTGCTTAAAATCAGGTCTTTTATAAGGAAGATCCTTAACCTTCCAATTTTCTTTCAAATTCATTTCATTTGAGTAATCTTTCATTTTGCATTCCCCCCAAGTACTTTATTGTTTATTAAAACCTACTTTCTTTATATTAGATCATAGATTTTGTCTTTCCATAATTTATCATAAACTACATTTTCCATTGTAGCAATAGATGAAATTCCATGGACAAGTGCCCAGGAAGATATTACTGCATCTTTTTTCTCATAATTGAGCCATCTTCATTAGTAAACTGCTTAACCTTTCCTGGACTAAGTCTGAAATGAATTCTAAGTTTTATGCTATAGATTCTAAGTTTGATGCTATGGATTCTAGATTTACTGAGATTGATTCTAAATTTGATAATCTTTCTTCTGATGTAAAAAAAATAGCTCTAATTATAGAAATCAACTATAACTAAAGCTATTAATTCACATTAACATAAAAGTCAACATAAATTTTAAGACCTATGCAGAGCCGACTTGGAGCGTGAGGACGGAGGAACAAATAGGTCTTAAAATTTCTATTTATTCAATGCTCTTTAATGATTCAATCATATCTATTTTCTTAAGTTTAAAGTACATTACAAAATTAACTATTGCTGAGAAGATATAAGTCAAAATCAAACTGTATACAATACTCATAAATTTTATTTTTCTTCCAAACATAATCATTTCTGTTTCAACTGTTGTAATTATGTATTTATGAAGCAGTATACCAAGGAAGACTCCAAATATACTTCCCATAAGAGTTAATATTATGTTTTCACGGTATACATACTCAGCAACTTCATTATCATAAAATCCTAGAACTTTTATTGTTGCAAGTTCTCTCTGTCTTTCAGTTACATTTATATTGTTAAGGTTATATAAAACTATAAATGCTAATAAACCTGCAGAAACAATAAGTACATAGATTACTATATTCATTCTGCCCATCATTTCATCGAAGTTTTTACTAATTGCATTGTTAAACATTACTGCTCTTACTGCTTTACTTTTAAGTACTTCTTCTGTAAATCTATCTGTTGTCTTCTTAGTATTATCTGTACTTTTTATAAGAATCTGATTATATGATGGAGCTTTAGAAAACTCTTTTTCATAAAGTGAAGGACTCATATAAACATAATGATTTATATAGTTTTCAGTCACTGCTGAAACTTTTACTTTAACTTCTTTATCATCATTCTTGATTGTAATAGTATCTCCTTTTTTCGCACCTACTAGTTTAGCCAGCTTTTCAGTCAATATTACACCATCATCATCAAGTTTGTATATATCCTTTGAAGTTCTGTCATGGAACTTTATAAAGCTATCTAAGTCACTAAGATTCTTCGGCACAAATAAATAGACATCCTTTTTACTGCCTGAAGCAGTTACATCTACTGGTATCATATCTGCATTCAGGTACTTATCAACATCATTGCTGTTATTGATAGTATTATAAAGCTTACTCATTTCTTTATCTGAGCTTTCAGTATTGACAGTTATTGAACCATCATATACATGAATGTCATTATACTGAATATGGACAATGTCTGAAATTGAATCTTTTATACCATAACCAACAAGTAAAAGTGCCATACATCCTGCAATTCCAAATGTAGTCATAAAAAATCTTTTCTTATATCGCATAAGATTTCTAAGTGTAGATTTCTTTGTAAAATTAAGTCTGTTCCATATAAATGGTATTCTTTCAATAAGTATTCTCTTTCCTGCTTTAGGTGCTGCTGGTCTCATAAGATACGAAGGCTGACTCATAAGTTCCTTATAACATGCAATAATAGTTACAACAGTTGTACAAGCAACTGCAAGCAGCGATGCTGTAAAGGCATAATACCAATTAATTGGTGTTTCTATATAAGGAAGAGTTGGATACATCATCTTATATGAAACTATAATTATTCTTGGGAATACCTGTTCACCAATTAAGAAGCCTAATATACTTCCACAAGTACTTGCTATAAATGCATAAAGAACAAACTTTGAGGCAATATCTGCTTTATTATATCCAAGTGCCTTTAAAGTTCCAATCTGCATTCTTCCCTCTTCAACCATTCTTGTCATAGTAGTAAGACTGACAAGCGCAGCTACTAAGAAAAAGATTAGTGGAAATACTCTTCCTATAGCACCAATCTTTTCAGCATTGTCGCCATATTCACTATATGCTATTAGTGTTGATCTATCCTGAACATACCATGTAGGCTTCTTTATATCATTGATTTCTTCCTCTGAATCAGCTATTTTTTCTTCCGCTTCAGCAAACTTCTCATCTGCATTTTTCTTTTCTGCTTCATATTTACTTATGCTATCATTTAAAGTCTTTTCACCATTTGCTATTTTTCTTTTACCAGCAGCAAGTTTTTGCTCTCCCGCAGCTAGCTCAGCTTCTACATTTTTAATCTTTGCTTCTGAAGACTTTATCTCTTCTTCACCTTTAAGAAGCTCATTCATTTTAGATTGAAGCTGTTTTCTAGAAGCATCTAGTACAGCCTTATTCTCCTGTAGCGATGATTGCTGCTTTTTTAATGTTTCAATTTGCTGCTTCTTTAGCCCTTCTGGAATTTCAGCACTTTCGATACTTTTTATACCTAAAGCAACTTGTTCTAATCCTTCATCAACTTTCTTTTCATTTTCTGAAAGACTTATTTCTGCATTCTTTATTTCTATTTTTCCATCAGCAATCTGTTTTTTAGAATCTTCTATCTTTTTCTTATTTGCAGTTAATTCATTTTTTGCCAGTGTAATCTGCAGCTCATTTGCTGCAATTTCATCTTTACCACTATTTATTTTAGCTTGTGCATCAGCAATCTGCTTCTTTGCATCAGCAAATTTGATATATGCTTCAATTTTAGAGTTTGACAATTCTTCTTTTGCATCCTTAATTTTTGCTTCTGCCTCTTCTTTAACTTCACTAAGTCTCTCATTTTCTCTTACTGTTGCAATCTTTTTAATGTCATCAATTGTTTCATTAACATTATCATTATAAGAATCAAAGTAACTTGTTTCATTTAACGCACCATTTGATAAAATATAAGCTTCAGTATATGCCTTTAATGAGAAACACTGTTTGTTAATAAACATGAATCCGTTTATCTTACCAGTACCAATTGTACTTTTGCCTCTCTCTGCAGAAAGGTACATTGAACTGTCTACAAAACCGCTTATTACAAATTCAGAGTTTTTAAGAGTATTACTGATATCAGTATCATTTCCTGACATTAGACTTATCTTATCGCCTATTTTATAATCAAAATGCTTTGCCATAGAATTATCTACAAGACACTCATTATCATTTGAAGGCATCTTGCCTTTTACAAGAGTTACCTTGTTAATATCATTATGTAATGACATTACTTTGATAACTGGCTTTTTATTATCCTTAGTTTCACTCATAAGATCAGCACTATATGAACCTTCTGCTTTATAAACTCCCTTTACCTTTGATAAAGCTTCGATATCCTTATCTGATAGTCCAAGCGTTGACATTACTTTAATATCCATAAGACGACTTTCATCATAATACTTATCTGCAGATATCATCATGTCATTCTTTGCAGACTTTATACCAGAATAAAATGCTACTCCAAGTACAACTATAAAAAATATTGAGAGGAATCTTGGAAGACTATTTTTTATCTCCATTAAAAAATCTTTTCTTAATGCTTTTTTCTTCATCTTTTGCACCTTCCCGCTTACCATTCAATATTCTGAACGTCAATAGGATTTTCATTTACTGTTATGTCCTGAACAGTACCATTTTTAATATGTATAACCTTATCAGCCATTGGAGCTATTGCTGAATTATGTGTTATGACGATTACTGTCATATTATTTTTTCTGCAAGTATCCTGAAGAATCTTTAGAATTGCTTTTCCTGTATTATAGTCAAGAGCTCCTGTAGGTTCATCACACAATAATAACTTTGGATTTTTTGCTAGTGCTCTTGCTATTGCAACTCTCTGCTGCTCTCCACCTGAAAGTTGTGCTGGGAAATTATAAAGTCTGTCTTTAAGCCCAACACTTTCAAGCACTTTTCTGCAGTCAAGTGGATTTTTACATATCTGTGAGGCAAGCTCCACATTTTCTAGTGCTGTAAGATTCTGCACTAAATTGTAAAACTGAAATACAAAACCGATATCATCTCTTCTATATGTAGTAAGCTCCTTAGATGAAAACTTGCTTATATCAGTACCATCTACTACTACACTCCCACTACTTAACTTATCCATGCCACCTAAAATATTCAGCACTGTCGTCTTTCCTGCACCACTAGCTCCAAGTATGACTGCGAATTCACCTTTTTTTATAGTAAAATTCACATTAGATACTGCTGTAATTTTTACCTCGCCCATATCATAAACTTTTTTCACATCCTTTAGTTCAATAAACTCCATTACTTCATCTCCATTCCTTAAATAATATATTCTCACAAAATACTGATTATTATTATCTTATACAACTATTTTCGACAATATGATGCAAGAAATATAGCATATTCTTCAATTTATTTATCAAATTAAACTCCAATATAAAGTATAAACTATTTCTTAATAAATCTTAAGCTTTTACTAAATAGAATATTAAAATCTCTCCTTTACAATGTGCTTATAACATTTAAGGAGAGATTTATTATGAAGAAAAAAATGAAATTTACAATAAAAACAAAAACATAATCAACACAGTCAAGGAACATGGATATATGATGCTTGCTCTTGGCATCGTCTGTCCGATTACTCCATCAGACCTTATAACATCATCAGCAGCTTTCATCAAATTAGAATACAGAAAATTTATGGCAGTTATTGCTGCTTCAGATGCACCAATGATCTTTCTTTATGGATTTCTAGGCACAGGCTTTAGCGACTCTGCTTATCTTAAAGTTTTTTCATTAATATGAATTGTCTTTATTTCATATTATACATTCTTAATCTGGAACAAGATTAACAATAAATATAGAGCCACACTATAAAGATTCATCTGAATTTTAATGGAGGATACCTCCAAACCTCTGTATTACTAATTTAAAGAGGAGTCTGTCCTCTTGTTAAACGAACATGACTAATCTCTGATTTGGTATGTTCGCTTATACATTGGCTTTGGAACTCCCCAAAGGGAGTTCATTCCACAATTATACATTGATAATAATGTTTACTTTATTGAGATAGACAATCCTTCGGAATTACTCTAACTCTTAGTGTAAATCTAACCATTTAGTTACTTTGTCAATGAATAGTATTCCATCAAGATGGTCTATTTCATGGCACAAGCATTTTGCCATATCTCCATCAGCTCTTAATGTAAACTTCTCGCCATCTTCACCTAGTGCTTCGACTGTTACATATTTAGGACGTTCTGTTTCACCAAATCTTCCTGGAAAACTTAAGCATCCCTCAACACATTTCTGAGTATCGCTCTGTTCAACAATCTTTGGATTAACAAGCTTAAATATACCACTTCCCATATCTATTACTACAAGCCTTTTTAATATGCCAACCTGAGGAGCTGCAATAGCCGCACCATTTTCAGTGTTATGTAGCGTATCAAGCATATCGTCAAGTATCATTCTGATATGGTCATTTACTTCATCAACTTCTCTAGCTTTCTTTCTTAAAATAGGATCATCATATATTCTAATTTGTCTTAATGCCATTTATAACACCTCACTAAAAATTTAATTCAATAAAAAACTTCTATATGTATTTTATCACACCAATGTATATATTGCACCAATTGTAAATTAGCTTCCTTTATAACAAGTATAATCATACAGGAAATCATATAATCCGAATTGAACTACAAAAGACTTGCAAGTTTTATATTTTTATACAAACCAGCAAGTCTCTCTAAACTTCATTTCATCAGATGATGCCATAATATAATCAATAAAATTATCTTTATTAATATTAGTGCTATATTCCCAATATTCTTTGGAGTGTTATACTTTTGAAATCATTTACATAAATTCCCGTTTCGCTTAGATACTTTAATGCACCAAGTTCATTTTAATGATGCTATCTACAAAATAAATTCGTTAAATGAATGGGTCAGGATGAAGTTAAAAAAATGGAGGGGCAAGCCCTCCATATCTCCCATTAAATTGCCAACGTAATTTGACCTGGTTTTAATCTACATATTTTTTGTTTTCTTCACTTATCTTCATCATCTTAGTTATACATATTACAATTAATCAATTAAAGAAAATTCTTTATATACCTTCTTAATATTTCATCATTCATTTCTTCGCAATTAATTCCTGTGTCTAAAAGTGCCTGATCAGTGTTCTCCATATGATACTTTGGTGAATTTTCACCGTACCTCTTAACAAATGATTCATTTTCATTTTGTTTTTCCACTTTAAAAAGAGATTCAAGCAGTTTTAATGGATGCTCTGTATTGCTATTAAAGAGATTTTTCTTCCACTCATCAAAAGGAATTTTTATTACACTTATCCCCATACTATTTAATATATCTCCTATCCAATCAAGTGAAACATATTTTTTATTTAAAAGATTATAACTCCTACCATAACTACTTCCTTCACTTGATATAAATACTATGGCCTGAGCTACAAAATCCACCTGAGTCATATGAATTCTCATCGGCAAATCCGGATAAGTACCAGTTACAATCATTGATCTTATGGTCCTGCTTACCGCATCACTAAGTTTCCATGTTCCTATTTCAGTATCACCTGTAATTTCTCCAGGTCTGTAGATAGCTGCCCTAAGTCCTCTTCTTTTTGCTTCTTTAATAATATTTTCACTCACCCATTTACTTTCACTGTAAGATAAGAAGTATCCCCTGCAGTCATCAAGTACATCATCTTCATAAGCATCCTTTTTGAAATGACTTGGATTATCGTAAACACTATATGAAGAAATATAATTATAATACTTAGCCTTGCCACTGCATGCAAATTTAATAGTACGTATAGTTCCTAATACATTAGTCTCTTTTAACCTTGAATATGGATATATGAAATTAAGTAGTGCTCCACAATGATAGACAGTATCTACATGATCACATAAATAATTGTACTCACGCTGATTTATGCCAAGATTATCTTCATCAAGAGAACCAATAACAGGAGTTAAACGCTCATTATATTTGTCATTCCACAAATCATAATACTTCATGTTCTCCTTAATTCTTTCAAAGCCTTCATGCCTAGTTTTTGCCCTGACATGGCAATAGATCTTGCCTTTTGTATTCTTTATAAGATCAGAAATCAAATAAGCTCCTAAAAATCCTGTAGTTCCTGTTAAAAAGATATTTTTCATTTCTGGCTTATCTGTTCTATATTTTGCAGGCTTAATATACTCCTCAAGCTTAACTTCGTCATATAGATAAGCCTTATCTTTTTCAAGCACTGATAGATCTTCGCCTTTTAATGATTTATCAATATACTTAGAAATCTTGTTAATGGAAGGATTCTCAAAAATAAATGATACATTTATTGCTATATTGAATTTGCTTTCAATAAGGGCAGCAAGGCTAACCACTTCCAGTGAATCCATTCCTAAACTTAAAAGATTATCATCTCTGTCTGCTTTATATGAAAACTCATCTTCTATGATTTTTCCTATAGCCTTTTCAGTGGCTCCCTCATATCTAACTACTTTAACATTATTATTACTATTCATTTCGTACTTTTTACATGTTGCAGTTAATGATACTTTGCCATTGTCTGATTTTATAATATATCCTTTGTTTATAAACTGTATATCATAAGGTGAAACATCAAAATATTTAAAGATGCAAAGATTTATCTTATTTCTTATTTCTTTCTCGTTTTCTACTTCTTCTAAACCTTCAACAAGAATAATAAGTCTTTCTTTATTTTCTTTAACTATTGAGAATGGAGCAATAACACAACCATTTATTTCCTGTACATTCTCCTTTAACTTTTCAATAATATCGTTGGGAAGAATATTATTTCCGTTTATTATTATAAGTTCCTTTAATCTGCCAGTAATATATAATTGATTATTTCTGACAATTCCCATGTCCCCAGTTCTCAAAAATCTTCCATGTTCACCTTTAAGCTTTACATTAAAAGTATCCTTAGTCGCCTTTTCATCATTATAATATCCTTTGGCTGCTGATGTGGAGTTAATCCATATCTCTCCAAATTCATTATCTCTACACTTTTTTAATGTATGTGGATTAACAATAACAACTTTAGTACCTCTCATTATAGGTCCACTACTTACAAAGCATATAGAGTTTTTATAGCTCTGATCTACAACACGGAGTCTTCCTTTTTTATATTCACTAAGGTCAACATATAAATTATTATTCTTATCATAACGTCCTGCAGATATACCACATGTAGCCTCGCTAAGTCCATATCCAATATAAAATTTATTTGTACTTATTCCAAATCTCTTATATTCACTTGCAAATTTCCATAATGACAATGGTGAAACCACCTCTGAACCATTTGCCATTACTTTTAAAGAAGTCAAGTCTATATCTGTAAGTTTATCTGCTGGTACAAGTTTAGGATATGCCTCATAAGCAGAATTAGGTGCAAGAGTAACATCTGCCTTAAAATCACTTAATCTTTCAATCCATATAATAGGGTTCTCTAAAAAGTCCTTCGGGCTTATAACTGCTGCAACAACTCTTTTATTAACAATAGAAGCCATCATAAGATATACAAGCCCTAGATTGTGGAAAAATGGCACCCAGCCTACTACACGTCTAAACTTATATACATCACATATAGAGTTTACCGCACTTAGTATATTTCCATATGATACTTCAATACCTTTAGGTGCACTAGTGGAGCCAGAGGTATATTGAATATATACTGTATCATCAAAGCCTATATTCTCACAAATAAAATCTGTATGGCTATTACATTCATCAGCACATATCACATTAACATCATTATCATCTCCAATGATTGAATTTATAATTTTTGTAATTTCATTATAAATAAAACCTGAACATAAAATAAAGCGTGGCTTGCATGATTCATATACAGACTTAAATCTTTCTATTTTCTTTGAATCCACTGGTGGTGGAATTATAGTAAAAATAGTACCAGCAAGTATAGATGCTGCTACTGAAATAACATTATCTTCACTCTGAGTTGACATAATTACTATTCTGTCTCCTTTTGCTGCCCCCCTATTTTTAATTTCAGATGCAACATTCAATGATTTTTCAAGAAGTTCACTCCTTGTTAGTTTTATATCCTTTTCTTTATTTTGCTTACAAAAGGTAAAACATATCTCATCACTATTTTCTACTACGTTCTCCATTAAAATATTATAAAAACTTTCTTGTCCACTTTTTATATAATACTTCATAAAAACATCTCCATATTTATTACTGTACATTTCATAATACAGTTAATTTAAGAATAAGTTGAATATTTAATACAAAAGCCTTATAAACAATAGTCCCCACTCCATCATAGCAAGAAGTTCTTCCTTACTTGTTGGTGCAAGATAAACTATGTTTGGTATATTAGATATAAGTGGTATATCAAAAATTCCAAATTAACTTCTGCATCTTCATAGCCTTTACCCTTAACTGTATGAATATGTACAACTATTGGATGGTCTATATCCTTAACTTTTTCAAATGTATCGATAAGAGCTCTTACATTATTTCCTTCTTCAACATAGCAGTAATCAAGTCCCATTGCTTTAAAGAAGTTATTCTCAGCCTGTCCATTTGTAGCACGTAGCTGAGCAAGATTCTTGTATAAACCACCGTGGTTTTCTGCAATAGACATATCATTATCATTAATTACAATAATTATATTCTTTCCTGACTCAGCAGCATTGTTAAGTCCTTCATAAGCTTCACCACCACTTAAAGAACCATCTCCAATTACAGCTATGATGTTTTCACTGTCTCCTTATCTAATATGTTAAACTTCATTACACTTTCTCCAAAATTAAAAGTCATGATTAAAGTACAACCCTTAAAGTACACTTAAAGTCAACAACTTTTGCAATTCTTATGAAAAATCTGCATTGTACATAATTATCTCCTAGATAAAATGAAATATCAATAGATTAGAGATATGGGAGCAGAGATAAGTGACCTTTTATCTGTAACCTGTGACCTGAACTCTATATACATTGTTAAAAAGATATAATATATTAACCACTTACTTCTTAATCTTAACCTCTTACTTAAGTTTTATTTACATTTATACCAGAAATCATATAATAGAATCATGGAGGTGAAACAATGAAAGTTCGAATAGAGATAGATGAAAACATAGAAGAGGATGAGATTCTTATACGATGCAGATCTGTTAATGATACAATCATGAAAATCCAGTCTGCAGTTTCAGATATCTCCAGTGAATCAAAAGGCCTTATATTTTATAAGAATGATACTGAGTATTATATTTCTCTAAACAAAATCCTGTTTTTTGAGACTGACAATGGCAAAATAAATGGCCACACTAAAGATGATATTTATGAAGTTAAATATAAATTATATGAACTGGAAGAATTGCTTCCAGGCTCATTTACAAGAGTTTCAAAATCTACAATCTTGAATATAAATCATATTTATTCAATACATAAAAATATTACGTCATCAAGCATTGTACAATTTGAAAATACTCATAAAAAGGTTTATGTTTCAAGATCTTATTATAAACCTTTAAAAATGAAATTAGATGAAAGAAGGATTACGAAATGAAAAATAAAAACATTTTTTGGGGACTAGCTTTTATTATACTTGCAGTTGCCATCGGACTTGATGCTTTCGGGTACTTTGGTAACATAGGCATCTTTAAAATTATAAGTGCAGTTCTCTTAGCTATAATTATAATTCAATCTGTTTTTCACGTTCACTTTTGGGGAATTTTCATTCCACTAGCTTTTATAGGAATACTATTTAAAACTGAACTTGGGATAGCAAACCTTACCCCATGGCCTATACTTGGAATTGCAATCCTGTTTAGCATAGGATTTTCACTTATTTTTAAAAAGTCACACTTTAACTGTTGTATTAGCCATAATCACCATTATACTGACAGAATTATAAATGATGACCCATCATGCGACTGCTCTGTAAGTTTTAGTTCAATTGTTAAATATATAAATTCTGATAACTTTGAATGCAGTAAAATTGATTGTTCGTTTGGTTCAGCTTCAATTTATTTTGATAAAGCACATATTCAAGGCGATTCAGCTCAAATAATTGTAGATGTAAGCTTTGGTTCAGTAGAACTTTTTGTTCCAAAGAACTGGAATATAATCAAATCAGCAGATTCTTCTTTCGGAGGAATCGAAGAAAAAAATAATAACGCCGTAAAAGATGGTCCTACAGTATATCTTGAAGGAGACATATCATTCTCAGGTGTCACAATCTACTACATCTAACTTAAAAGCAGACTTGTACTTTTGCAATGATAAATTAAAAACTGCAGAGGGTTGTCCCTTACTGCAGTTTTATTTTTTATATGACAAACAACGTAAATTAATATCCCCTATTTTAAGCCTTTAAGCCTAAACTCCACTAAATCATTAAAATCATCCATAGTAAGTTCTCTAAGTATAAGTCTCTCAGTTTCTAACTGCATGTCCATCAACTCCGTATTATTTTTTTATGCAATAATTATATTGTAATCATTATCACGAAACCTTTCAACCATAATATAGTTAAGAATTAACAACCGAAGTGAGGTTAATTCTGTCCTTTTCTGTGACCTAATCTATAAATTCTCATTTGTGGAGATGCTTATATTAATCTTTAAAGTATTAACTTAACTTTATATGTTTTATGCACCTAATAAGCTTCCTACTATAACACCCATGTACGTTCCTATTACGTAGCCTAAAGTTCCTATAAGCATTATTGGTCCAACAAGTTTTGTCCAGCCTTTTGATATTGCCATGGCTGCTGCTGTTGTTGGTCCGCCTATATTAGCATTTGATGCTAAAACTATATCTTCAAGATCAAACTTTAGTAGTTTTCCTCCTACAAGGCAGAAAATCATGTTTACAAGCACAATAGTAAGTGTAAATACAAATAGTAATGGTGCATTTGTTAAAATCATCTTTATAGATGCCGGAACACCAATAGCAAAGAAGAATAAATAAATCAGATAAGTACCAAGTTCTGTATAACCTGATAATTCTTCGATCTTCTTTTCAAAAACTGCTGAAATTACTATTGAAAGTGTAGTAATCCATATATACTGGCTTCCTAAGAATGTGTTCAGCATATTAAGAATCATATTTCCTTTAGGTATTGCTCCTGTAAAGAAATCTGCAGTCACTTTAGAAATAGTCACAACTATAGCTGCATATGCGAAATCAATTGCAATATCTTTAAGTGAAATTTCTTTCTTTGCCCAGTAAGCAGCTGCTGCATTCTTCTTATCGCCATGATTAGCTATATTTTCAACTTCATCAACATGTGGATGAGAAAAATGCTTTCTGAAAAATCCTATTGATGGAATTGTTATAAGCGCAAACATTGATGTTGCTGTTACAAGGTTATCAGCCACAGTTGTTGCAGAAATCATTGAACCTGAGACCTTAAATGCATCTGCAAGTGCTGTAAAGTTTAATCCCCCGCCTATATAAGATCCTGTCATCATGGCCGCAATACCATTAAGTTCCTTTATCTCACCTCTTAACATAAAGTACGCTAATACAGCGCCAATGCATGATCCTACAGATCCGATCAGAAATATTATCAACATTCTTCCTGTTTCATGCCATATTTTCTTTATATTGCACTGTAGAAGTAAAAGTGGAATTGCAAGTGGTACTGCAAATCCCCACACAACATTATCATATAATGGAGAACTTGCTGGTATGATATTTAAATTTGTAAATAAAAGTGCAAAGATTAAGGCAATCATTGCTCCTGATATTTTAGATGCCCATTCATATTTCTGTTCAAGGTATATTGACACAGCTACAGAAATACACATAATAGAAAGCAATGCCCATGTATTGTCAGCACTAATAAGCGTATTGTTCATATTTTTTCACTCCTTAATTTATTTAAATATAGAAAACTACGTGTTAATATATTGTATTTTTCAATATTTTTGTTTCCTTATGTATTAATTTATACCTAAATACTAAATTAATTAAGTGCCACTATAGAAGCATTTTTCAATGGACGTGGTACCGAATAAATATGTTGTTCTTAATCAATCTTCTACATATTCAAAGATATCTCCAGGCTGGTACTTTAACACTGAACAGATAGAGTTCATTGTTTCAAACCTAATTCCCTTCATTTTGCCATTTTTAAGATTCGAAAGATTGACATTGGACATCTCTACTTTTTCAGCAAGTTCATTTAATGACATCTTTCTATCTGCCATTATGCAATCTAATCTTACTATAATTGCCATATAAAATCCTCCTTATACAATATAGTCCATCTCTTCTTCAAGATCACAACCATAACGGAATATCTCTGAAATAATTCCAATTACTGCACCAATCATAAGAACTGCACCATCCTTTATAAAATCAATAGTAACAACTGATGTACCAGAATATAAGATTCCTTCAGCTACTGCAGCTGTTTTCGGAAGTAAGGCCACTAGCATGATTAGTATAGAAATAGTGCGCAGACAGTTTACAGTTTTCTTGGTAAATGGTTTTCCATGCTTAAGTACTGCTCTTAAAATAATATCCATAAATAGAAATATTAAAAATATAACAATAACTCTTATAGAATCTTCAATCATGTGATGCTGATAAATCTCTACTAGATTACCCTTAATAAATGCTATGATACATTCAATTTTTACAATAAATATTTAAAGCATTAGTTTAAATATTTAAACAAGCAACTTAAACAGCACATTAACGCAAAATATGAAATAACTAAAAATAAAGGATTTTTTATTTGTATAAACCGTCAAAATTCAGCATTATTTTACTATTACATAAAGCTCTATGTATTAAACCAATGTCGAAATAATTCCCAATATAATATTTTTTTAATATTTTTAAAAAATTCTTAAGGTTTTCGTAGTAATTATCCGAAATAAAAAATACAGTAATTACTTTCAGGGAGAATATATAAATATATCAAAGATTGAATTACAAAATACTTATACTGCTGATATTGAAACTCAATTCGGCAGTCTATTAATAAATTTTAGCTAGACATGAGCATAATTGATCTTTAAAAATTTAATATTGATATAGAGAAACATTTTTCATTATTAAACTTTGTATTTGCTTTTATTGGCGTAGAATCAACAGATAAAACTTCACCAGTTATAACGTCCATGCCAATGAGCTTTTGTACCTGGTTTTTCATAAGATTTTTTAAAATATTATTGTCGAAATCTTTGATAAATCTTTCAAAGACACTGTATGATGGCAGTTGAGTCATAATGTCAAAACCGCATAACTGGGCAATTTTCAAATTGGAATGTAGAAAATCAACTAATGATGTTATTTCTCTATAATGTTCACATTGCATAACTATGAATGCTCTTATAAGAGCATGGCGGGAATATCCTTTAGGACCTAATTTAGATTGTATGAATTCAGGAATATCTGATAAATCAATATTATCAAATAGATTTTCATAAAAATTAATTATTGGTTGTGCAGTGAATAAATCAATTATGTTTAATAATTCTTGTCTTATCATTTGTAAACCTCCGTTTAGTAAAACTAATTAGTATATCCATTAATATTAGTATTATCCAAACGGACATAGATAATTCAGGAAAATTTGAGTGATAAAGAAATCTTGGCTCTGTAGAGCCTTGATATATAAGGGCTAAGAATTATGCTTAACCCTAAATTTTAGCTTTAAAAGAGGTGATAGTAAATGGATGTTAATAATTTAAATAATATATTAATTGCTTTTAAAAATGTACTACCTCAGTTTGGACTTCAGAATGTACAAAAAGGCTCTTTAAGCCTTAAAGGACGTTTCATCGACAGCCCTGGTGTTGTAGTTATTATAGGACTTATGGGAGATATTAAAGGTAACATCATCTATGGAATGACTGATGAATCAGCAAAAATAATTGCTTCAAAAATGATGATGGGAATGCCTATAGAAAACCTTGATGAATTAGCACAAAGCGCGTTATCTGAACTTGTTAACATGCTTACTGCAAACGCAGCAACAAACTTTGCTAATAACGGTATAACAGTAGACATATCAACTCCTACACTAATTTACGGAGAATTCACAGCTAACGCAAGCTCAGATAAAGTAATCTGTGTTGAAATGAAAGCTGATGATGCTCATATAGACGTAAATATAGCTCTTGAAAAAGATCTAAAATAAAATACATATATCTTAAATAATATCTATAACAAATCGGAAGCCAGCTTTTTTATTCGGAGAATACAAGTCTACACTAAGAACAACTAATATTCTCTTTATAAAGTCGCAGTCTTCCGATTTGAAATATAAATTTTATTATTCATCTTAGTAACAAAACTAATGTATCTTATGGAACAAATTATTTTAAATCTTTAACAAGAAACTTAAATTGAAATCATAGATTTAAGATAATCTTTTTCTTCAATATACATGCTTAATTCAGGTCACAGGTATAAGGTCACAAGTCACAGATAAGGTAGAATTAACCTCGCTTTGCTTGTTAATTCTTAGCTATAATGGATGTTTCACCTCCAAACCTCTTGTATAATTTGCTTCTTAAAAGTACCAAAAACAGTTTGTCCAATTTTTCAGAAACTGCCGTCAGGAAGTTTCCTCCATACCTGTGACCTCTGACTTGTGACCTATAAAGTTGTGACCTGTTATCTACACTGATCTATGGCCTGCACTTTGTGTCCTATAATTTTGTTGTATAAAAAATCCTTATCTATAAAAAATAAAAAAGAAATCTACTTAAAAGGAGCGATATATTATGAGTATTTTATGGCTTGTCCTATCACTGGTTTTTATTATGTTCCTTGCATATAAAGGCTATTCAACAATAATAACCGCACCGATTATTGCACTGATAACAATTGTGCTTACAACTGGCGTTAGTGGTCATCTTATGGCTAATTACACAGAAGTGTACATGGCTGGTTTTGCAGGATTTATTAAGAACTACTTTCCTCTTTTTATGACTGGTGCACTATTTGCAAAACTTATGGAAGAACTAAAATATGCTGAATCTATCTCAAATTTCATAACAAGAAAACTTGGCGAAAACAATGCAGTGCTGGCTGTTGTTTTATCAGGTGCACTGCTTACTTATGGCGGTGTTTCACTTTTTGTTGTTGCCTTTATTCTATATCCAATAGCATCAATGCTTTTTAAAGAAGCTGATATTCCTAAAAGGCTTATTCCTGGCACAATTGCTCTTGGTGCCTTTACTTTCACCATGACTGCACTACCGGGTTCACCAGAAATACAAAATGTGATCCCCATGAAGTATTATGGCACTGACACCTTCGCTGCTCCTTTAATTGGACTATGTGCTGCTGCTATCATCCTTGTTTTAGGAATGAGCTGGCTGAAGTACCGAGTAAAATCTGCTGCCAAAATGAAAGAAGGTTATGGAAATCATCATGATAATTTTACAAAAAACCATACAAAAGAACTGCCAGGAATAATCAGATCAATTATCCCTGTACTGATTATTTTTGCAACAAACTTTTTCTTTTCAAAAGTTTATTATAAATATGTAGACGGTAGTTACTTAAAAGCGTATAACACAACTCTTAGCAGTGTTTCTGGTACATGGAGTGTAATAATTGCCATCGTTACTGCAGATTTATTCATGATAATTACCAACTTCAAAAAGCTTAACAACATCAAAGCAGTTCTTGATAAAGGTGTTACTAATTCATTTAGGCCGCTGATTAATTCAAGTGCAATCATCGGTTACGGAAGTATTATTAAATCTCTGCCTGCCTTTGCTTCAATACAATCTTTCATATTTAATATTTCATCAAACCCCATAATTTCTGAAGCACTTTCAGTAAACCTAATCTGCGGTCTTACTGCTTCAGCTTCTGGTGGTCTTGAAATATCACTAAATGCACTGGCAGCAACTTATCTAAAGATGAGCCAGAGCTTAAATATTTCACCTGAAGTAATGCACAGAATCGCTTCACTATCATCAGGCGGACTTGACACTCTGCCACACAATGGTGCTGTAATTACTACACTTGCAATCTGTGGGCTGACTCATAAAGAATCATACAAGGATATCTTTGTTACATCAGTAGTGATACCTATCTTTACTACTGCAGTTATCGTTGCAGCAGTAGCACTGATTTAAATATGTATATTATGTATTAAATAGTTTTACTATTATATATGATTTATAAAAATTTCTGCGATGTTCGGGTCAAACTGTGTACCTGAGCATCTTTTTATTTCTTCTATAGCTTCTTCCTTGCTTATTGGTTCTTTGTAGACTCTCGCATGTGTCATTACATCATAAGAATCTGCAATGTTTATAATCCTTGCGATAATTGGGATTGCTTCTCCTTTAAACCCAAGCGGATAACCTTTTCCATCATATCTTTCATGATGCATTAAAACGCATTTTGCCACATTTTCTAAGTTTCCTGTTGCATGTACTATTCTATATCCCTTTTCTGTATGAGACTTCATTATTTCAAATTCCTCATCAGTAAGCCTACCCTTCTTTAGCATTGAACTCTTAAGACTTTTTTTCTGCAGCAGTTTTTTTCTATATACTTTCTCCTCAACCTTTTTAATAGAGTCATAAATATCTTCATTAGTATTGTCTTTAACTTCAGCAGCTAGTGCTATGCTAAGCTGGAAGTAATCATATTTACGCTCATTGTATTCCTTGTTGATCTTTGCAATGACACTTTTATAATCATCTTCATCGCAGTTAGGAAGAAGTATGACAAATTCATCTCCGCCCCATCTAAAAGCATAAGCCCTGTCATTTGTAACATCTCTTAAAACTTCAGCAATGCTTATAATAAGCTTATCACCTTCTATATGTCCAATGTAATCTTTTTATCAAACTCGACAAACTCTCTTGCAGTCTTTTTGTCACTATACAATTCCATATCGCTTTTTCCAAACGCTTCTTCATTTGTTTTTCCCTTAACTTCTGAAAATTTCACATTAAACGTTTTTTCATACTGCTGATTAAGATAAACTATTCTAAAACTTGTGTCCTCAATCCAAACTGAAAACGGAATATCATCAAGAAACCTTTTAATTATTTTATACAGATAATTATTATTCATCGTCCAAATCTCCTTGCTAATCTGCCACCATAGTTATGTCTCTAAAAAATAAAGGTGTCTTAGAGAAACTTTTATTATCTAAAACACCTTTTAACCATATATTCGAATTATATACCAAAAATACCATATTATTAACATTATTTGTATTTATGTGTCAAAAAAGCCCATAAGAATAATTTTAATTCTTATAGGCTTACTAGATCTTTCTGCTATTTATATTTATCTATATGCTTGTCCTGCTTCATCGCAATCTAAAACTGCCTGTACAAATTTCTCTTCAGTAACTTCATATGGCGCACAGCTCCATTCTGTTATGCCATTTGCTCTTGCTGCTATTTTAGGTACGTCTTCTTTTTTAATATCAAGATCATCAAGACATACTGGAAGATTTACACTTTTATTAAATTCAAATAACTTCTTTCTCTTTTCAAACTGTTTATCATAAGTAAGAAGACATAAAACTCCAAATGATACTATTTCACCATGTAAATGAGCTTCTGCTTCCTGAACTACTGTTGATCCATTATAAAAAGCATGTGCTAAACTACTGTTATAATAATACATACCTGGCTTAGAACTTAAATTAGATACAAGACCTGTACTCATTACAATATCTAAAGCAACCTGTTCTAATTCATATGATGTTTCATTCATTTTACAATCCTCTAATGCTTTTTTTCCAAATTCTAATAGAGGTTCATCACAAGCATAGCTAAGCTGTCTTCCAATAAGAGGTGTATGTGATAATTTTTTTCCGCTTGATGCTAATAAAACTTCTGTTTGTTTTGATAAAGCATCACCAATTCCTGCCCATAAATAAGTTTCAGGTGCTTCTGCAACAACTTTTGTGTTAATAAAAGTATGGACTGCTGGAGCTTTTATATAATAATATTCCTTAAAAGTACCGTCTTGATTATACATTACTGCAATTGCACTGCATGCTGCACAGTTTGATGCAATTGTTGGGAAAGTAAAGAATGGCTTATCAAGCTTATCTGCAACAACTTTGCATGTGTCAACTGCTCTTCCTCCACCAACTGCAAATATCATATCTGCTTCTTTTACTTTTTCATTCTTCATAACCATTTCTGCATTTTCGTATGTTGAATTGCCTCCATACCATACGAAATCAAGAATTTCTACATTTGAGCCTTTAACCCCATCTAAAAGGCTTTCTTTTGCTTTCTCCATGGCAGTTTTTCCCCCAACGACTACTGCCTTTCTTCCAAACCGCCTTGTTACTTCTGGTATTTCATTGTAACAATCTTGTCCTACGCTATAACTTGGTAAAAATACACTATAATGACTCATTACTAATCCCCCTTTTAATTTTAATATTGCTTATTGCTTTTAATTTTAAAAAAACGCCCCGACTTATTCATCAGGACGTAATATTACGCGATACCACCTAATTTCAGAATATAATATTCTGCTCTCAGTACAGATCTTTTTATCAATCTGTTTTCTTTAACGCAGAAAATACGTTGTTTCTTACTTATACAGATTCTTATAATTTACCCCAAAATAGAATCCATATCGTTCAGTAACACTGCTCAAGAGTGATTTTCTATTATATAATAACAACAACTTTCCACCAAACAGCCGCTCTCTTTAATTATTAATATAATATACTTTTCTCTATCATAGCTTTAATTTATTAATAAATATAGCATTTTAGGTTAATTATGTCAAGTATCTAGTGAAAATTCTATTGAATTTAAAAATTCCTTATTCGTATCTGAATTCTTTAACTATAACTGCAGCTCTATTTCTATTCTTTTCATCCCTTAGTCCATCAAAATATACTGCATAACCATCACCACACAGAACTCATCTTTATATTTATCTATTTCACCAAGGTGACTTTCAATATCTGAAGTATCTTTATAATTATTTATAGAAAAAATCAGCTGCTTCTCTAAAGGCAGATAGCACATATCTCCTGTGCTCAACCTATAATCTGCATCTAAATATATCCCCTTAAACCCAGCAGACTCAAAATTAGTAATATCAAAAATGCTGTTATCTTCAATTAAATTTTCCATTCCCTATCACCTATCCTCCAAAGTTGTTGTTAAGTTTCTTCTCCAGATCCGCCAAATCAGGGAATTCCTTTTTTAGACGTTTCATATTACGATATAATACAACACCAAAACTTACATTGTTTTCAGCAACATAATCTGTCAGCTTGTTTAAATATTCTAATATATTTGATCTGTTTTCCTTTGTTTGTGATAAGAGAGCAATACAATATGAATATCCAATAATATCAAATCTACTTAGAAGATCATTTGTTTTATCAGGAAATAAATTAATGCTTTTTTAAGTCCTCTTCTGTAATTTTAGTCTGGCCTATAGTTGTATCCTGAAACTCACCATGACAGTCAGAACCTGTTGTAACAAAAAGCCCATTATCTTTGCAAATATCAAGACATGCTTTAGTTATCTCTTCTGAATGAGCTGGATAATAACACTCAATGCCATCTATACCAAAAGGAACAATTCCTTTAACTTCTTCTATAAATTCCTCAATAGTATCTTTATAAATCACCTTGCCTGGGTGAGCAAGTACTGCCTTCCCCCTTGCTTTATGAATCTGTGCACATACTTCCTCAATTGTAGGAAAATCAGCGCAGCTATTATAAACTCCGTACTTATTATAAATACCGAACCCTTCCCACACATTCTTAGTTAATCCCTTATGTACAAGATAGTGAAGTGCTTTCCAGCCTCCTTTATTTCTCTCATAACTATATTTGTTGTAATCTTCTAGTGATACATCATCACAGTCACTTTCCATCTTTTCAATAAGCTTAGTATTCACTTCATCAAGCAGTGCTCTGTCT
The DNA here is from genome assembly GCF_009696465.1 of Inconstantimicrobium porci. Lineage (GTDB taxonomy): Bacteria > Bacillota > Clostridia > Clostridiales > Clostridiaceae > Inconstantimicrobium > Inconstantimicrobium porci. The sequence goes on from NZ_VULX01000018.1 coordinate 23,932, forward strand.
TTCTTTACAAACTTCTGAAATTCTTCATTCTCCAAATCAACACCATAACCTAAGATGTGAAAATTAAGATTATGATAAAGCGCATCAAGCTCTACGCCAGGAATACACTTAACACCACTATCCTTGCAAATGTTCATCAGCTCTCTTGAACCTTCAAGCACATCGTGATCTGTTATGGCCATTACACCAACATTATTTTTCTTTGCCATATCTAAAATCTCTGCTGTAGACATGGTTCCATCAGAATAATATGAATGAATGTGTAAATCTACATATTTTGCTTCCATTAATCTTCCTCCAATACTGCTTTATAAAAGTAATATAATTATATAATATAACTTTTACAAATCCATACTCATCAATATTTCATCTTCGTCTTCTTCTGTTTTAGTGAACCCAAGCTCAAGATACATTTTCTCAGCTGTAGTATTACCATCTATATAACAAAGAATTACCTTCTTGTATTTGCCATCAGCTTTCATTCTATCAAATATTAACTTACATGCTTGTTTGCCGTATCCTTTTCCCTGATATCTTTCATCAATAAACAACTCGCAAAAATCATATGCTTTATATGGTTCATAATCATAATATAAAGCAGCTCCTACTGCGGTATCATTATAATAAATCATCAGAGCATGACTCCTGAAACTTCTAAAAGCATATGCCCTTGCCTCTATACCCTTCAAGTCTGAAACATACTCCTTCTGCTCATCTTTAACATGCAGATTTTCTCGCCAGTTATCACTATCAATTTCTTTTAGTTCAATATTACTTTTCATTATTACTCTCCCATCAAATCTAGAACGTAAAGCCTATACAATTTATAAATATAAGCATACTTAACATGACAATCTCATAATTAATTATAGCATATAGTGTAAATATATTTCTTAACTTTATATAATTTCAAAATTATTAGGAGCTTTGATATAATATTTATATTAGCTATAGATATTGAAAAGAGGTAATTACAATGGAATTAACAGTCTTAGTTGATAACAACACTTATATAGACCAGTATTACTTAGGAGAACCGCTGTTTCATATTATATTGAAGATGAAGATACTAAAATATTGTTTGACACAGGCTATTCAGATATATTTATAAAGAATGCAGAAAAACTCGGCATAGACTTAAATAAATTAGACAAGCTAGCTTTTTCACATGGTCATAATGACCATACACTTGGACTAAAATACTTTTTTCAACAATTTTATAACAATAATATTTCAATAGTCGCTCATCCTGATACTTTTAAGGAAAAAGTTATGAATAATGAAGAAATAGGTTCACCAATCTTAGAAGATGAACTATGCAGGAAATGTAACCTTATACTTTCAGAAAATCCTGTAAAGATTAGTGAAAACATAACATTTTTAGGTGCTATTCCAAAGCTTAATACTTTCGAGAAAAGAATCTGCTTTGGCAAACATCTTATTGATGATAAATTCGTAGACGACTATGTCTTAGAAGATACTGCCCTAGTTTATCAGAAATCTGAGGGATTATATATAATTACTGGTTGCTCACACAGCGGAATCTGCAACATTATTGATTATGCTAAAAAAGTCTTCAATGAACAGAAAATCCTAGGAGTTATTGGTGGTTTTCATCTATTTGATGTTAATGAGCAGGTTCAAAAGACTATCGATTATCTTAAAGCTAATACCATTCCAGAATTATATCCCTGCCACTGCACATCATTAAAAGTTAAAGCTGAAATGATAAACAGAGGACTGGCTGTAAAAGAAGTGGGCGTTGGTCTTAAAATCAAATGGTGATAAAAAATGAATAATGCTTATTTTATGCTATATCAATTTCAAAAGTTTCAGAGTCTAAGGATAAATCAATTTCTTCGCCGTATTCTAAATAATCCTCACAGTTTAAAATAAGCTTATCTTCTTTCCATCCCCTGAAACGGATGCAGCTTATAGCACCTGATATATTAATGTAATAAGGCTTCTTAGCTGACTCTCTTATAACTGCTATTTCATAATCACTAGCAACGATATATTCCTGCTGTGGAGATAATGTAATCTGAACGTACTCTGGGTCCTCTACAATTTCCACAACTTTATTTGTACTTCTGTCTAATAAAAACAGGCAGTCTTTAGTCAGCACTAAGACAGAGTTAAATCTTTCTGATATCTCGATGCCAATAACTTCACCTCTAAATTCTCCTACCCATTCACTGTAATCATCATCTGTAAACTTAATCCATCCCCAATAGGCTGATTTCCACTCAGAAGAAAAATCATATACAACTTCTTCATATTCTCCTGATAATGGCTGGCTGATAACTTCTGCACTAATAATCACGCAATGCTCCCCCTATAATTGTCCTTGTTGTTTTTATATAGACTTCTAAATTCTAAGCTTATCGAAATTTTCTTATACAAAAAATAACTCGATATAGTAAATATACTTTCATTTGTATAAAGAAAAAGAGTAGTCTGCGCCAACAAACTACTCCGACACTTTATAAAGTATATTATAATCTAATGATCAAATAATAACACTTGATCCTATCCCTTACCTATATAATATCATAAATTGAAAATTATATACAAATTTATTTATATTTCATAGCATTCTTAAAGAATATTGTATCTTTAAGCTCCATATCTTTATCAGGTGTATATCCATAGTCAGCCATGATCTTTTCAACCATTCTGCCAATGCATTGCTTTATTTCGTCTTTATTAAAGTCAAATTTCTGATTGTTCTTAATATTATACACTTTTTTAACTCTTAATTACTCATTGTCTATCTTTATTCTTAATCTTTTTGTTTTAACCTTAACAGCATATTTTAGTTCGTACACTGAGACTCCTTTATTCATAGCTTCTGCAATTTCGTTCATTTCCTTCTTTGCTGACTCTTCATCTTTATACCAACCAAGGATGATTGAATTTTCACCCCAGAATGCTCCACTGTTTACACCATTCAGGCAGTACTTTGGCTCATCTTCTTTTGCTTTGAACATTACGTGTGATGCTGAAACCTTATAGCAGTTGAAAATTGATTTGCCATCTGCTGATTTGATTGTTATCTTGCCATTTGGTACAACTATATTGTTAGTTACTTCATTATTTATTTCATTAGTTGATGATTCACCTAACATTAAATAATCTAAAGAAACATTTAGCTTTCTAGATAGTACAAGCAGTTTCTCCATTTCTGGATAGCCACTTCCCTGTTCCCATTTTGAAACAGCCTGCCTGCTTACTCCCATTATTTCTGCTAAATCTTCCTGTGAAATATTTCTTTCCTTCCTTATTGCTTTTAAATTTTCTGAAAAACTCATAACTAAAACTCCTTTTCTTAAATCTTTTGTTTAAATTATAAAAAGTTTTCTCTATACTTAACACCAACCACTGTTTGCATTTGCGCAACTTCAGTTTGCATTGTCGAAAAATCCTTATATTATGCCATTTAAGCTAGTCCAAATTCTTTTATTAATTTCTCAAGTCTTACTCTTTCACTTTCTTTAACTTCCACTAGCGGATTATAAAAATAGTGCTGCATAACGTCTGCATCCTTTAACACTTCAGCAAATGATGAGTCTATTATTCCTTTGTCGCTATGACTATAAATTGCTGTGCAGATTTTTTTAATTTCATCATCATTGAACTGACCAGAAGCCACAAGAATATCGATTGCCATTGTAACACCTTTGTGTGCATGATCTTTTGAATCCATTGCTGAATATGAATAAATATCATGCAGCATTCCTGCTGCCATTGACAGTTCCACATCTTCTCCTCTTTTTATTGCTATCATTGCACAACATTGTGAAACTCCATAAAGATGCACATAAGCACTTCGTCTTTCCTCATTATCAGTCATCTTTAAGAGTACGTTGTCCACATATTTTCTTAAAACCTCAATCCTATTCATCAAGTAACCTCCTTACTACAAATGCTGCAAGTCCTTTCTACTTATAATTGTAAATTATAACATAATTCTCTACGTACATGATACTATTAATTCCTAATCCAGATTTCGCTTTTGAAAATTGCACCAATAATCATCATAAACATAAAGAAAGCCAGGAATTATATTCCCAGCTTCTAAGAAAATTTATTAAATTAAAATCATATTGATATCAGTTATATTATATCTTCCTTATGATTACTCACGTATATATTAAGTTTAAATTTCACAGATCCAAAAACCTTTCACTAAATGTAAGTGTTATATTTTTAATTTTCCCTTTATACTAGATGTATAAGTTAAGAATAATATCAAATGAAATTCCGGAGTTTTATTTGTAGAAGAGTTGAAAGACATATTGCGAAGCCTCCGTCGCTTCGTTCCAAGTCGTTTCTCCATATCTCTTTCAACCCTTAAATTACTAAAGGAAGAAATTGCATTCTGTGCTAAAGAAGTTACTTGTTCTAAACAAATTAAAATTAATACAAATGATTCTGTCAGAATGTAATTTCCTACAAATAATAAAAATGTGAAAGGTGATAAAAATGAGTGAAAGAATATTAGAAGTTAAAAACTTAAAGAAATATTATGGAAAAAAAGAATATACAACTAAGGCTCTTGACGGAATCAGCTTTGGAGTTATTGACGGAGAATTTATTGGTATCATGGGCAGCAGCGGATCTGGTAAAACTACTCTTTTAAACTGCATTGCCACAACTACAAGTCCTACTGATGGCAACATCTTATTAAATGGCGAAAATATTGAAAAGTTTAAAGGTGATAAACTTGCAGATTACAGAGGTAATAAAATCGGCTACCTGTTTCAGAACTTTGAGCTTTTAGAAAACCTGACAGCAAAAGAGAATATTCTGCTTCCTCTTGCTATCCATAATAAACTGCAGAATGATAATAATTCATATCTTGATAAGCTGGCTAAATGAATCAAGAGAAGATTTCTACGAAAGAATCCTGCTTGTAATGGCGCAACTGGGAGGAGGCAGTGCAAATGTTTTATAGTTTAGTTAAAAGGAACAGCAAACGTAACCGTAAAGAAAATGGTTTGTTTTTTGTTTCATTAATAATCTCAATCGTTGCTTTTTATATCATCCTTTCGCTAAAGGAACAGGATGTAATCATATTTTTAAAGACTATGGAAAGTGATGCACTGCACAAACTGTTCATGCTTATCCCTGCTTTATATATAATGTCATTATTTATCCTCTTCTTCCTTGTGTACTTTGCTGGCAAGTATCAGCTGGACAGACGAAGCAGAGAACTTGGCATGTATATGATGCTTGGCATGAAGCGTTCAAAACTACTGCTAATGCTTTTTGCAGAAGAATTATACAACAGTGTGTTGTCACTGGTTATTGGTATGCCAGTTGCAGTTTTTATATCTGAAATTATCAGCCTCGTAACTGCTAAAGTTGTAGGTCTTGGCATAATCAGACATCATTTTTCATTATCAGTTTCAGCAGTTATATGGACTATTATTGGCTATTTTCTTATAAGATTTGCAGCACTGATCATTCTTTGCGTTCAATTTACAAGCAAAGAAGTTACTGAACTGCTTAATGAATCTCAGACTGAGAAAAAGCGTGAAAGTAATAAAACAATAACTATAATTGAATTAATATTAGGAATCACATTAATAGTAACTGCTTTTTACCTGGCTATAAGCGGTAAATCATGGGTACGTTTAGCATCTATGTCTTTATCTCTTTTAATCGGTATTGCAGGATTATTCTTATTCTTCCACGGAATAAGTATCTTATTTGAAATGTTTATAAAGCGTAAAAATAATATTAATGGCTTAAGTATGTTTACTTTCAGACAGCTTCAGGAATCTGTATTTTTAAAACCAAACATCTTAGCAGTTTCATCAATGTTATTACTATTTGCAGTAAGCTGCTTTGCTTATGGAATTCCAGTTGGTTATATTAATAACAGCAAGGAAACTCATATTATAGATTACACTTTTGATGCTGACAAAGCAGAAGTTGAATCTACAATATCTAAATTAGGGCTAGATAAATATATGTACAATCCATTTGAAATGAAAACAGAAAACTACCTAAGCAAATTAGAAAAATGCTCAATGGATAAAATTAAAAGTGCTGTAGCAAAACAGCCACAGAGCGAAATAAGAGATAACTTCTTAAACAATATTGATCACTATGACCATCCTAATCTTATTGCTTTATCTTCATACAATAATATCTTGCAGGCTCAAGGTAAAAAGCCTCTTGAATTAAATGATAACGAAGCTGCCATATATAGCGATCCTGAATTTACAGATGAAGCTAGTACAAAAATGCTGGAAGATGCCTTAAAGGAAAATGTATCAATAACTATGAATGATAAAGAAATAAAAATTGTAAATAAAACTTACAGCGACAGCATTATAACAGACAGGATGCTGACTCTAAGCTTTGCTTTTATAGTGCCAGACGAACTATTTAATAAATATACCGATCAAGAGAAGCCCCACTATTTTGTGAATGCTATACTAAAAAAAGATTATGTTAATGAAAAAGGGCTGATGAATGCCATAGGTGAAGTTAATAAAAAACTTAACACTAGTAATTTAAGATATGAAAGCTATCTTCAGAATATGGGAAGAGAGTTGTTCTATACTATATCAGCAAGCTATACAACTATATATCTAGCTGTTATTCTGCTGATAATTGCTAACACTGTAATGGGCGTTCAGTTCTTAATTCATCAGCAGAAAACTAAGAAGCGTTATCAGACTTTATCATACATTGGCTGCACATACGAAATGATGTGTAAGTCTGCTAGAAGACAGATTACATGGTACTTTATGCTGCCACTTTCTGCCTCTGCAATATGCAGTATATTTGCAGTAAGATCATTATATACAGGTGCTTTGACAACAACAATGCATCAGCAGACTAATAAGCTTATGATGCTTTCTATTCCTGTAATTGTCTTTATATGTGTGGTAGAATTACTCTATATGCATTTTGTAAAGAAAAGCAGTGACAGGAATATAGCTGGAATTATGACTATAAAAAGAGAAGATAATTAGAGGTGATAATGGTGAAGAAGATTGTAATAGTTGAAGATGAAATTTTCATGAGAGAAGAACTGCAGTATATTTTAGAAAAAGCAGGTTATGATGTACTCTGCGTAAATGAGTTTAGTAATGCTGCGGATGAAATTATCGCTTCTTCACCTGACCTTCTTTTACTTGATTTAAATCTGCCTAACATATCAGGCTTTGAGATATGCAAACAAATCAGAGGCAAAAGTAATATTCCTATACTTGTACTTACTGGACGTGATGCTATGAAAGATGAGCTTCACGCTCTTGACATTGGTGCAGATGAATACTTAAATAAACCCTGCCGTAGTGAGAGGCTGCTTGCAAGAATAAACAATCTGCTGCGCCGCTTAGAAGACAGGAAAAACTATCTTGAGATAAAAGGAATCTCTTTAGATTTACAGACTTACACTATTAACGTTAAAGGCAAAGCTGCAGTCTTACCTGAAAATCAGGGAAAAATCATGGAGCTGCTGCTTGAAAACTGTGGCAGACTTGTCACTAAAGACATGCTCTTTAAAAAACTCTGGGGTACTACTGAATATGTTGATGAAAATGCCCTTCACGTAAACATGACAAGACTAAAAAAGTCACTTAACAACCTGGATACAGATTATAAAATAAATACAGTCAGGGGGAAGGGCTACTGCTTAGAGCCTGTAAGAAAAAATGAAGATAATTAAAAGATTAATCGATGTACTTGATGAAAACAGACTCTGGTTTATAGTTGTGCTTGCACTTAACATCCTCTTTGGAACTTTGTTATGGATTATTGACTCAAGCTCATTTTCATACATATTCCCAGTGATGCTTATTGGTTCTTTGATTGTCTACTGCTCCACTATCTTTATCTGCTATATTAATGATAATAAAAGAGCAAAAGCATTTAATGATTTTCTTGCCGATCCTTCAAAAACTAATGAAGATAAAATAATGAATTTATTTCATGGCAGTCAAAAGAATTCAGTTATTGAAGCTGGTGAACTGCTTCGCAGCAATCTATCTGATCTTAAAATAAAGTCTGCTGAAATGAACGAATACGAAGAATATATAGAAGCCTGGGCTCATGAGATAAAGACTCCCCTGGGACTCATGACCTTTGTGCTTGATAACAGAAAAGAGGAATTGTCGCCATCAGTTTATGCAAAGCTTGAGTACTCGCGCACAAAGATTCAGGAAAACATCGAGCGTATGCTCTATTATGCAAGACTTAAAGCCACATCTAATGACTTTATTTTCAAAGAGTTATCCCTGACAGAAGTCTGCGAAGATGTTCTTGATGAATACTCTCCAATTCTTAAGGAACAGAACATCAGCATAACACTAAACATTGACAATCTCCATGTTGTATCTGACAAAAAATCCATTGAGTTTATCATCAGACAGATAATCAGCAATTCAATAAAATATAAAAACACTGATGCTTCTAATCCTTATATAAGTTTATCAGCAGAAGAAACTGATAAAGCTATAATTCTTACAATAAGAGATAACGGCATCGGAGTTAAACCATATGACCTGCCCTTCGTCTTTGAGAAAGGATTCACTGGTGAAATTGGTGAAATACGCAAAAATTCAACAGGTATGGGATTATACCTTTCAAAACAAGTAGCTAAAAGCTTAAAAATAAACATAGAAGCATCTGAAAGCTACACAGATGGACTTGAAATACGTTTATCATTCCCAAAGGTTGAAAATTAATTTAAAATTTAAAGTTTAAAATTTAGAATTGAGTTGGAAATTTATTCGCTGTGCTCACAAATTTCTCAAAATTATGAAAGCTGAAAGCAGAATGATGAATGAAGGAAAGAAATTGCTCTCGCTTTGCTTGAGCATTTCTTAAAATTAATGGAGGTTTCACCTCCAAACCTCTTAAGTTATTACTGAATGTGATTTTATTTTTATAGCTTATAGTATTTTATTGTTATGAGATTGATATATGAAATGGATAGAAAGATTAAATAATGCTGTCACTTATATTGAGGACAATATCAAAGGAGACATCGACATAGATGAAGCGTCAAAGATTGCCTGCTGCTCAACTTATCATTTTCAGCGAATGTTTGCCTACATTGCAGATGTACCTCTTTCTGAATATGTAAGGCGCAGAAGAATGTCTCTTGCAGCTGTTGATCTGCAGAATGGTGATGAGAAAGTTATCGATGTTGCTTTAAAATATGGTTATGATTCACCAACAGCATTCACAAGAGCTTTTAAAAATGTGCATGGAATATCTCCATCACAAGCAAAAAATGAAGGCAGTGTCTTGAAAGCATTTCCACCTATCAGCTTCAAAATAACAATAAAAGGAGCTAGTGAAATGAATTATAGAATTGAAAAAAAAGCAAAAGGGCTGTAGCATAATGCCGCAGCCTATTAAATTCAAAAACTATCCTCTATTTTGTTGTTGTCTTCTTTCTTTTCTTGCTTTTCTACAAGCAGGGCATCTCTTAGGTTCGTTTTCGAATCCTTTTTCTTTGTAGAATTCCTGTTCTCCTACTGTAAATACAAATTCTTTTCCGCAGTCTACGCAGACTAATATTTTATCTTCCATTTCTATTCCTCCTAAATTAAAGATTTTAATTGATACTATAATCTCTAATAAAGAGAAACTACATATCCATATGAAACCTTCTAATTTACAATTTTTAACTGCACCTTTATATTACCACAGATGCGAATTATTTGCAAGTATCATTTACATTATTGCCTATTTTATTTTGTTATATCGTCAATTATATCAAAATAATTCTCAAATGTTTTTGCGCAGCATTTATAATTTTTGATTACTATTCCACCTGTACGCAATCCAATCAAAGTAAAAGCCATAGCCATTCTATGATCATTATATGTTTCAACTTCATTTTTGATAATGTTTCCTGGCTGTATTATGATACCTTTATATTTTTCAGCTTCCATACACTTAATGCCAAGTCTAGTAAGTTCATTAACAATTGCTTGTATTCTATTAGTTTCCTGGAAACGGATATGTGAAATATTTTTTATTATTGTCTCTGAAGATGCAAATGGTGCAATAGCTGCTAGTGTCATTGTCTGATCTGAAAAATCATTCATGTCCACAATTATCCCAGGATATTTTCTATCCTTTTTTCCAGTAACACATACTCCACTTTCAGTATCCTTAACAATGCATCCAAGTTCTTTTAGTACATCTAAAAACTTAATATCTCCCTGCAATGAATCAATATGTACATCCTTAACTCTTACTGTTGTTCCAAGCAAAGCGGCCATAGCATAGAAATAGCATGCTCCCGAAACGTCTGGTTCAATCTGATATACCTCTTTTTCATATGATAAATTATAAGGAACAAAACATTCATCGCCTTGACGTACCACATCAATACCAAACTGTTTTAGCATTGCAAGAGTCATTTTGATATATGCGCCATTAGTCCTGCTGCCAGTCATTTTTATCTTAAGCCCATCTTTAACCATAACTCCAGTCATTAATAAAGCACTTACAAACTGACTGCTTACTGTAGTGTCCATTTCTATTTCATTTTTATTTATGCCCTTTGAATGTATCTCAAATGGGAAATGGTCTTCTTTTTCAAGACATTTAACAGTTACGCCAAGACTTCTAAGAAGCTCTATTAATGGTTTCATAGGTCTTTTCTTCATCTGACCAGAAGAATCTAAAACATAGTCTCCCCCAGCAAAAGCAAGCATAGCTGTTAAAAAACGTGCTGCCGTTCCAGCACTTCTTACATTTATCTTTGCATTTCTATTAGGTATCTGCCCACTAAGACCATGAATAGTTACTTCTTTTATTTCTTCATTAATAGTAACTTCGAATCCCAGCTCAGTAAGACAGCTTAAAAAAGCCCTTGAATCATCACTAAAAAGTACACCTTTTAATTTGCAGACACCAGCAGAAAGCGCTGCAATCATAAGTGCACGATTAGTTATACTCTTTGAACCAGGCACATTAACTTCAATTCTTCCGCTGTTTTTATATTGTTTAACAAGATAATTATTAATAGTTCTCACCCTTTGCTACATCATATTTAAATTCATTATACACTTTTTCAAATATTTTCATAGTCTTTCTTTTTTCAATTCTAAATCAAAATAGCCAGTAAAGTATAACTTACTCTACTGACTACAATACTTTAATAAGTCCTAAATTTCATTTTTCTTAGTTTCTTTATAAAGCTTTTTTGATTTAACACTAAAATAAAAATAGATCATCATTCCAATAGGAAATGCAAGCCAAATAAAACCTCTTCCTATTGCAAAAGGAGTTTCAAATAAAAAAGCCCTCACGAAAGATAATCCTGTCATTTCCCATAATCCAGGTGTAAAATATAATTCCTTAGGATTAAATAACGCATTAATATTTACAACACCATTTATTGAAAAACAAACTAATAATGCAAGATAACAGCAAGCCAATGAACCCCAGACTTCAGATGCTCTTTTATACCTAGCAGCTCTTGACATATTATCAGAAAAAATATCATCATCACCATCATCTGATATTTTCTTAAAGTACTGCTTCCCACTAGATTTTGTTCCTGAAATATGCTTCCAGCCACAATCTTCAAACATAGTGCAGTAATCTAGAAAATCATTTTTGCTTTTAAATGTCCTAAAATCTATCTTATATACTGCATCTTCTGGTGTTATATTCTTAAATTTATAACCACAACCAGTGCTCACAACTTCATATCCCTCATTTGCCATTTCATTAAGCCATTTTTCCTCTTTTGCATAATCAGTAAATATTTTATAAATACGCATGTATCAAACCTCCAATTTAATTTAAAGCTTCTTCTGTAATTCTAGCCATATATTTTATTCTTTCTAAATCAAGCTTCAGTATTTCGCGTCCCTTATCTGTAATTAAATAAACTTTTCTTCTCTTGTCTTCACTAGGCACTGGCATTATAAACTTAAGCTTTAACAAATTATCTATAGCTCCATACAATGTGCCTGCTGCTAATCTGACGTTTCCCTCGCTAAGTTCCTCTACCTTCTGCATGATGATGTATCCATGTGCAGGCTTAAGCAATGCAAGAAGAATATAATATGTGGTTTCTGTCAGTGGTAAATTCTTATCTCTTTTCATAAATGCCTCCGTATATAAAGTTCAAATATATAGTTTGACTTTATACAGTTGAACTGTATAGTTAGATTATATATCGACCAACTGTATAATGCAAGTGTAATTTCAAATAAAACCCAAAATATCCATCCCCCCTAAATGCAAAAACAGCTCTAACCATCTTATATAAAATGGTTAGAGCTTAGTGTAAAATTTAAACTTACCCCTCTGAAAAATCGCTTGTCCATAAAATATATACTGGCTTTTGGATTCTGTTTGAAAAACTTGACTTTATTTGATGATGTGTTTGTTGAAAAATAGAAATAGAGAATGCCTTCTGACAAGTGATATTTAAATTCTTGTGGACTTTGAAATTGATATTTAGAAAATTGCTCATTTATAAAAGGTAAAGTAATACACATGGTATAGGCTACCCCTAGTAAATTGATTTGGAATAAGCTTTATTAAAATGTTGATAGTTGCTATCGCTAACTCGGTTATATTAAAATTCTTTTCTGATAAGAAATAGTAAAATCTATTTAAGCAGACATTCCAATACTTTCTTATAAATTTATCATAAAGTAATTTTATAGACTTAACTTCTTGCATATATAGAATTGAGATTACTATTATTTGAAAGTTATCAAAGCTTCGTTTATAAAAAATACTTTTATATGCAGTTAATATTTTTTTAATGTATTAATTAGTGAATTATTACCAATACTATTCATAGAACCAAACACCGTCCTTACAAAAGAGTTTGTTTGTTATGATTAGTTTGTACAGGAAACGGTTTTTGGTTCGTTGTATTTTATGGTAATTTAATTACTTGTAAAGTGGTGTATTGAATATACTTTTTGCCCTTATAATAAAATGCATCCTTTGGACAATTACTCATACACCTCTGGCACATTAAGCACTTGCTTCATTATATTTCATAATTTCTTAAAAAATTTTTCTTTCGTGCAAAAATTAAAATAGCCTTAGTAAATCTATATTATTTACTAAGGCCAAAAAGTTAATTATTTTTTAGCCACATAATAGCTGAATATGTATGCATAGCTGCACCTGTGACTAATATATCTTCATTAAATACTACTTTTGGATTATGCATTGCTTCACCATATAAAGAATTTTCTTGCTTAGTACCAGCACCTAACATAAGATAGACACTTGGTACTTCATATGAATAAGAAGCAAAATCTTCTGAACCCATTCCGCCTCCTTCAAATAATACTACTGACTTTTCACCTAATAAGTCCTTTAAATAAGAGGTAATTTCCTTAGCTAAATCAGTATCATTAGTTAATGGTGGTACTGATGATAATTCTATTAGTTCAGCTTCTCCTCTAAACATCTTAGCAGTAGATACTACTATATCATTCATTCTCTTAAATATAAATTCTCCAGCTTCTTTATCTAAACTTCTAATAGTACCCTCCATTATAACTTCTTCTGGTATTATATTAGCTGCTTCTCCTCCAGAAAACTTACCTATTGTTACAACAGCAGGTTTAGTGGCTGATACTTCTCTAGTAGTTACTTCTTGTAAAGCTAGGTATATGTGTGCTGCTATATTTATTGGGTCCACTCCTAACTCAGGCATAGCTCCATGACATCCAGTTCCCTTTACAACTATTCTAAATCTGTTACATCCAGCTATACTTGTTCCTAAACCACATAATACAACGTTTGAAGGTGTTCCAGAATGAACATGCATTGCCATAGCTGCATCTACATCAGGATTTTTAAGCACTCCAGCTTTTAGCATATTTTTAGCACCTTTAAACCCTTCTTCATTTGGTTGAAATACTAGTTTTACTGTTCCCTTTATTTGATCTTGATTTTGCTTTAAAAGCTTAGCTGCTCCTAAAAGCATAGCTGTATGCATATCATGACCACATGCATGCATACAACCATTATTTGATTTAAAGTCACATTCAGTTGCTTCTTTCACTGGTAGTGCATCCATATCAGCTCTTAATAAAAATGTTTTTCCTGGCTCATTTCCTTCAATTGTTGCAACTATACCACTTTCACATATTTCCTTTGGATCATATCCAAATTCTTTTAACTTTTCTATTACATAAGATTTTGTTTTTGGTAATGCATCACCTACTTCTGGATTACTGTGAATAGTTCTTCTAAAATTTATTAAGTCTTCTTTTATTGATTTAGCTTGATTCATTATTTCATTCATAAAAAAACCTCACTTATATTTAAATTTTAATAAAGCATATAAGATAATATATACTATCTTATATACTTTCCCAAAAATTAATAAATAAATTCAACAAACTTTATTCAAGATTCTTCATTTATTTTTAATATTATACCAATTTTTCATATAAATCAACATACCTACTCTAGTATTTTTATTTGTATTTTCAACATTTTTTTAATTAATATTAAACATTGAATAGAGAATAATTTATTATTTATCAAGCACTCTATCTTTTTACAAGAGGAAATGCAATAACATCCCTTATTGATTCTGATTCTGTAAGGACGAAATTGCATTCTACCATTCTTTTACACAAACGTGTAAACCCTTTATTATCAAAACTTTATGTTATTAAAAATTGCAGTTTTTGAATACAATTTCCTATACAATAAAAAAACTTTCACCCCCAAGACTTATATAATCTTGAGGACGAAAGTAATATGTTCGTGGTACCACCTCAGTTTATGTATATATCACTATATACACCTCTTCAAGTACGTCAAAATTTGAGATACTCTATATCTATAACGGGATATCCCGTCACATCCTACTCCTGCAAGTAACAGGCTCAGTGTGCAGCTCCGAGTTCTTTTTCAATAAATATTCATTGCTTTATCTCACCATACAAAGCTCTCTTTAATATACTCTTTTTCTATATTAATTTTTAATGCGTCAAACATATCTACATATTTTGCTTTAGTATTTCTAACTATATCTATAGCAATATCTTTATTATATGAATGAGCTACATTATTTCTTGATACTAAAGCATCAAGCCAGACTTTATCATTATTGATTAATCCAACAGAATATGCCAGTTTAATAATACTTCTAGGAGAACCTGTTTCTGCCCCTGCAACTCCATCATATGCCAAAACTTCTTTCATTGCCTTCCATGACTGTTCAAAACATATGCTGTATAACGCTACTAAACCTGTTAATGTAACATTATCGTATGGCTCATTATATTTATATATATCTTTTAAATTGTCCAAAGAATTACAAAAGTTTTCAAATTTTTTCATATAGCACAACTCCATCTCTATTAATTGATTCCAGCAGTTCACTCTGAACAGCTCGTCCTAAATCAACAATATCATACATAAGCAGAGTGGTAGTTTCTTCATCCACTGCTAAAGTAAATTCAGGCACATCACCACCTATAACTGCTAAATCTATATCACTTCTTTTTTTATAATCTCCTCTAGCACGAGAGCCAAATAAAATCACTTTTTTTATGTTATATTTTAGTGCTAGTTCTTCGATCTGTGTTAAAACTACTTCACTTATCTCAGTCATTTTTGATAACTTCTTCTTATCCAAGACTATGCTTCCTCCTATCATAGAATACTCAATCTATAATATTAACTCTAATAATTATATCATAGCCATATATCGACTTCTATAAACATGCATTCTTTAATATATTTATATTTCATCTCCCCAGTCAGCTTTTCTAGCCTTCTTGTATAAATCCTTGTCTCTTTTAAAAACATCCATTTTTTCTATGCCGTCTCTGCTGCATACATCAAGAGTTATTCTTCCCTTGGCAGTGATTGGATGTCTTAATATTCTAAGGTCTGCTTTATTGTATTCTTCTTTTGAAAGTGCAAGATAAGCAAACTTTTCATCTTCATAAGGAACATCTGCATTTTTAAGCTGTCTGTGAAGTCTGCTTCTTGGTATTCTGCATGAGAAATGACACCAGTCATCCCCTTTAAGCGCGCATTTTTCTTCATGTGGACATGGAGCAACAACATGAGCACCTTTAGCTAAAAGATGTTCTCTTATTCTTTTTAAGTTGTTATAGCCAACAGGAGTTCCAGGCTCAACAAATAACGCTATCTTATCTGCAGCATTCCATATCTTTTCAGCAGCCTTGATTCTTTCTTCCTCGCTTAATTCATTAAGCACATAAGATACTGTCACAAGATCTGCTCTTTCAGTAATATCTCCTTTTATAAGGTCAAATTCTTTCCAAACTGCATTTTTTAAGACTTCTGAACCTTCGCTCATTATAGCTTTTCCAATGTTACGCATAGCACTTTCTCTTTCAAGACACGTTACACTTTCAAGGTCAATAAGAGTATCACAAGCCCATGTTGCAGCGCCAGTTCCAGCTCCAATATCAAGAAGCGAATTAATCTTGCAGCCTTCCACATTATCAAGAGTATAATTAAGCGCAGTAAAAACCGCACCATATGTAGCCGGCATTCTTACAACAGAATAAGCAGCAGCTTCATCATCCTCAGTTAAAAGACGCTTACCCTCTCCACTCTCATTTCTATATCTATTGCTGATATTTTCAGCATTCTTCATCAGGTCACCTTTTTTTAGACCATTAATCACATTTTCAACAGCTGTTTTTAATTCTATAGGTAATTCCATTAATTCTTCCTCACTCGTGTTAATTTATTAGTATATTTTCAAAAATCCTACTGCTATTGTATCAGAACTTGCGAAAAAAAACTAACAAATTCATTTTTAAATCTAACTTCTATTCTATCCAGCTGTTTATCTGCTTTACGTACCTCCACTTTGAGAACAGATAAAATACAGCCTGCAGTGCTATATAAATTGCTTCAATAAACATAAAATATTTCATATGCAGCATTCCCACTGCTTTTACTGCAAAGATAGCATGAAGTGTTGCAATGGCTACTGGCAGGAAGAACATGATAAAACTCTGAAAACTGATAGTCTTGTTAAGTTCCTGTTTAGTTACACCTATCTTCTTAAGTCCCATGAAATCATATTTATCCTTCTGGATTTCATTAAACATCTTAAAGTATAATATGCTGCCTGTTGCAATATTGTATTGTTTGAATAATGCACCTTTTTATTAGGATTTTTCTTGACGTCGCAGTTTTCAGCTTTAAGCAGATTAATTTTTTCCCTGTTTATAACTTCAAGCTTATTCCTGCTTAAGATTTCATCGATTTTTCCTTCAGCTATTACGTTGTGAGAATTAACTCCCTGCTCCATAACAGCTATATCATTGGGCTCGTTATTCCTTATTCCATCTAGTGTGACCTGCTGAAGAGAATATACGCTTGCAGCTGTTGCCAAAGTAACACCGCTTAAGATGGAGGTTATAAACATAACTTTTGCATTATACTTAAGCTTGTAGATAATCTGAGACAGTGTAATCATGTTTATACCTTTATAAAAGACATGTCTGCTGTTTTTAAGCTTATCAGTAAAATAGACACTAAACTGCGTAAATAACAATCTTGTACCAACTACCACTACGATAAAAATAGGAATCATCGTAAAAACAATGTACGCTTTTGACATAACTGCAGCTACATATGAACCTGCGATCAAAAGTATTGACAAAACTGCCTTAAACTTTGAAAACTTTGGATTCTTTTTAGGAACCCTTGAGCCTTTTAAAAGCTCTGCGATATTGCTGTTCTTAATTTTGAAACTCATCATTAAACTTATGATATTTAGCACTAGCAAAAAGCTGATTGTAGTTACAATAAGTGCTTTTGGTGAAATGACAAAGCTTACCTGTCCGCCTAAATCTATAATTGCTTCTACTGCCATGTAAAACAGTTTTGAAAAAAGCATGCCAAAGAAAAGACATGTGACAACTGAAGCTACAGATATTATCATGTTTTCTGTAATTACATATCTTCTTATCTGGCTCTTTGTAAGACCAAACATAGCTAAAAGTCCGAATTCCTTTTCCCTGCCTGCTATAGATGTATATTTCACAGCATTGATTACAAGCTGGCTTATAACAAAGTATATCCACTTTTTATCAGTCTGCACAAGAGTGCTCTCCCCTATAATTTCAGGAAAAATCCTCTTCCTTATTAATATCTTTTTGTTATCATTAATAACTTTTCTTAAAATGCTCATATGTCATAAATATCATGTAAAATACAACAGCAATTCCATAGACATAAATTATGTTTCCAGCTGGAATGGTCACTTTGCTGATCTTTATAGTAAGGCACATTACTATAAACGCAAGTGATATTCCTCCAAAATATATAATTGTATAAAACAGCCTGTGTTTTAAAAAATCTCTAAACTTCATTTTCTTCACTTCTCTTTACTTAGTCCAGTTATCAGTAAGGATATACACCTGCCCGCGTTTTGTTGTTATGGCATCATTGATATTTTTATCACTATACAGTACTAAATCACCTAATCGCACATAATCATTATCACCAGATGCAACTTTAGAGGATGTTCTCACAATTGCTGCTCCACTAACACTAACTCTTGAAACTTTAGCTCTATGCAGTAATTATCAGCTATGGGTTGTTGCAGAAAACGGTACTACTTTACAGGCTCCTTATCAGTTAGAGGAAGGTGCTGTACTAGATGCAGGCACTTATACACTACAGCTTCGTAAACTTGTAAATGGTGCATACACTGCAGTATTTGATATTCCTTGTAATTTTATAGGAGTTTTCTCAATGTTATTCAGTGTATCAGGATGTAATGGCGGCGGAAATACACCTGCATGCGCAGCAAATCCTATAGATAATGGAGATTTTGAGCTTCTGCCTCATGAGACTAACAACGTAGTTTCATTATGGGATGTAGCTCATAGTGGAACAGGTTATGCGAAAACAACTGCAAAAGCAGTATTAACTAACAATGATCCATTACGTGGTTTTACAAGGACTTACAATCCAATAAGTGGAGATTATTTTGCACTACTAAAGACTGGATCTTCAAAAGCTGCACCTACTTCTCTTTCTCAGACTTTTACTGCCTGCGCTGGAGATACTATTCAAGGTTCTGCCTTTTTCTTTACAGGAGAAACAGCTAGGATATGTGTAAATCATGATTCTGCTTCTGTTGACATTTACAACGAAAATGGCAATAGAGTAACAAACCTATTCAATGCTGCTGGAAATTATAATCAGCCTCAGTTTGGAACTACAGACTGGATGGACTGGTCTTACACTTTCACTAAAGATGGGACTTATAGGCTGGTAGGTCGTGTTACAAGCGCTGACAACAACTATGAGGATTCTTATTTTTGAGAATATACCATATGGCAAATACAACCTTACACTTTCTCTGCCATATGGTATGAAAGTTTCTGAGCAGCTTGTAAAATACTATTATGGCTCAAAAATAAATCCTAAAAATAATTCAGTTATAGTCGTTGTATCTGGCAAGGATATTATCGATACTTTTATCGGCCTATATTTTATATAATGCAGAACTCAGCTTTAAAAGTTTATTCTTAACAGGACTGTTAAACGGTTTATACAAGCCTATACTACAGTCCTTATTTAAGAATCCTTTCTACTACCTTCCCACATCTCTCTTGTAATAATGTAATCATAGGAATCAAATGTTGTATTAAGCGTTCTTGAAACATATTTATCATTACATTCAAACTTAAAACCGCACTTTTCTATCACGCGTTTTGAGCCTGTATTGTTTGTAAAGCAGCAGGCATAAACGTTATCCACTACGTTTCCTTTAAACAGGTACTCTAAAACTGCCTGTACAACTTCTGTCATAATGCCTTTTCCCCAGTAATCCTTATTAAGAACATAGCCAAGTTCCTTAGTGTCTGCTCTTCCTTCTTCAGAATCCTTATGTATTCCTATATGTCCAATAACCTTGTTATTTTCCTTATAGACAATCGCATACTGCTCTATTGATTTCATAAACATCTTAAGTATGCTTTTAGATTCAAATATGCTTTCATGATGCTTCCAGCCAGCCTTTTCCCCAACGCCTTCCTGACTGCAGTATTCATTGAGGTCTTTTATATCCTCTTCTTTAAATCTTCTTAGTATTACTCTTTCTGTTTCAATCATAGAAATGTCATCCCCCTGTTATGTATGTATTTAGTTATTGTATCACAGCGCCTCATAATTTACCATATTTATTTTATTATGGATTAATATGTATTTATCATTCTGTTAAAAATATATATGCACAAGTGTCATTTTTGTTCATTTGTCATTTAACAGCAATCTAAATTATAATATTATCAATATAAATTTTGTGTATAGGATAATATTTTTTATCAAAAGATCATATTTTAATAGAATATAACAAATAATGATATTGTTGCTTAATATAAATAATGTTAAAATAGGAAAACGAACTTATGGTAAATAAAAGTACATATACACACTGTACTTTTTTATATAAATCAAAAGATAAACTTACTAAAGAGGTATGTTATGGAATCAAAATCAAAAACCTTATTAATGGATACTATATATGATATTATCGGAAGTATATTTTTAGGCATGGGGATTTACTCATTTGCAAAAAATGCAAACTTTGCTCCAGGAGGACTTTCTGGTATAAGTTTAATACTAAATTACATATTTAATCTTCCTATAGGAACTCTTACTATGACACTAAATATACCACTGATAATTATTTCATGCAAAGTTCTCGGAAAAAATTTCCTACTTAAATCAATGAAAACAATATTTATTAATACTATTATTTTAGATTACATATTTCCACATCTTCCTATGTATAAAGGACTTCCAATTACAGCAAGTATATTTACTGGTATATTCACTGGCCTTGGATGTGCGCTTATATACATGCGTGGTTCATCAACTGGCGGAATTGACTTTATTGTTATGAGCATAAAGCAGAAAAAGCCACACTTAAGTGTCGGTCAGATTGTCCTTGTGATTAATACAGCTATAGTCTTAGTTGGTGGAGCTGTATATAAAAATGTGGATGCTATTTTATATGGTGTGGTTGCAAATATAATTACAACAATCGTTATGGATAAAGTTATGATTGGTGTAACTGATGGAAAGCTGCTGCTTATCATCATTGATAAACAATATGGCAAACCTCTAGCTAACGATATATTTGAACTTATTCACCGTGGTGCTACACTAATGGACGGAAAAGGAAGCTACAGTGGAACTTCTAAGGAAATTGTTCTTTGTGCATGTTCTAATGTACAGATTTCAGCAATTAAATCTATTGCTTATAAATATGATCCTAAAGCAATCGTCATGATTACAAATACAAATGAAGTAATTGGAGAAGGCTTTGTCCTTCCTGAAATGACAGCTCAATAATGTATGATTTATAATGTATAATTAAAGTAGCCATTCCACGAAGCTAAAGCTCGTGGAATGGCTTATTTTATAGGATGAAACTTTCCTAACGGACAGTTTCTAAGAATTAACAACCACAGTAAAAAAATTAATTATCCGCCATTAATGTATACGATTCAGAAACACTTGACTTTGTATTGCATACATACTATGATTATATTATTACAGCATTTTACAAAAGGAGGGCTATTCTTTATGTTATATAAAAGTACTAGGGGAAGTACTGAAGTTGTAAATTCAAACGAAGCAATACTGAAAGGTTTATGTGATGACGGCGGGCTTTTTGTTCCTGTGAAATTTCCAGAGGTACAGCTTCCTCTTTCAAAAATGATTAATTTTTCTTATAAAGAAACTGCATCTTATATATTTCAGATATTTTTTGATGAATTTTCAGTTGAAGAAATAAATAAAATAGTAGATGACAGCTATGATAATAAGTTTTCAGTTAATGATATGGTTAACTTAACAAAAGCTGATGATGCATTTTTCATTGAGTTATATCACGGTCCAACAAGTGCATTTAAAGACATGGCTTTATCAGCACTGCCTCATTTGATGACAGAAAGCGGCAAAAAGATTTCTCTTGATAAAGAACTCGTCATTTTAACAGCAACTTCTGGTGATACTGGAAAAGCAGCACTTGAAGGATTTTCAGATGTTGAAGGCACAAAAATAGTTGTCTTTTATCCTGAAAAAGGTGTATCCAATATGCAGAAACTTCAAATGACAACTCAAGAAGGCAAAAATGTTAAAGTATTTGGCATAAAAGGAAACTTTGACGATGCACAAAGAGCCGTCAAAACTATTTTTACAGACTCAGCATTAAGAAAAGAAATGAATGAAAAAGGCAGAATTTTTTCTTCTGCTAATTCTATAAATATAGGAAGGCTGATCCCACAGGTTGTGTATTACGTATACAGTTATCTGCAGCTTGTAAAAAAACATGAGATAAATTTAAACGATAAAATCAATATTGTTGTTCCATGTGGCAACTTTGGCAATATCCTAGCTTCTTATTACAGCATGAAACTGGGTATACCTGTAAACAAATTTATATGTGCATCAAACAAGAATAATGTACTTACTGACTTTTTTAAGACAGGCTTTTATGATGCCAAAAGAGAAATGTACACTACTGTTTCACCTTCAATGGACATCCTTGTTTCTTCTAATCTTGAACGATATATTTACGAAATCAGTGGTGAAAATGAAACTTTTGTTAAAGACTCCATGGACTCACTTCAGAAATACGGACACTTCGAAATAACAGATAAATTCAAAAAATCACTAGACAAATTTTATGCAGGCTTCTGCAGTGACTCAGATACCCTGAAAGCAATAAATGAAATGTATGAAAGTCACAATTACCTGATAGATACTCATACAGCTGTTGCTTACAAGGTTTATAAAGATTATGTAGCTGAGACTTCTGATAATACTAAAACACTCATTGCATCAACTGCAAGTCCATATAAGTTTTCTGAATCAGTACTCAAAGCGCTAAGCCTAAATGAAGAAGATCTTACTCCATTTGAAATGATGGACAAACTCTATAAAAATACTAATGTTAAAATACCAAAAAATCTTAGCAATCTAAAGAACAAAAAAGTAATCCATGATGAAGTCATTGACAAGTCTACTATAATTACAAATCTTAAGAAATATTTAGAGAGTGGTGAGCAGGATGATTAAGATAAAAGTACCTGCTACAAGTGCAAACCTAGGTCCTGGTTTCGACTGTCTTGGATTAGCTCTAAATTTATATAATACATTTTATGTTGATGAAATCGATCATGGATTAGTGATAGAAGGCTGCGATAAAGAATATGCTAATGAGAAAAACTTATTTTATGTAAGTTTTAAAACTGCTCTATCTGCCCTTCATCAAACTGTCAGCGGAGTAAAGATAATATTTGATTCAAATATTCCTCTAAAAGGAGGTCTTGGAAGCTCTGCAACATGTGTAATCGGCGGTGTACTTGCTGCCTTTGCCATTAGGCATATTAAAATAGACAATAATGACGTACTAAAGATTGCAAAAACTATCGAAACACATCCTGACAACATTGTGCCTGCTCTTCTTGGAAGCGTAACTGCTTCAGTCATCGAAAACGATGATATTTTTTATGAAAATTTCTCAGTTCCAGACATTTATGAATTCATTGCTCTCAGCCCTGATATGGAACTTTCAACTGAAATAGCACGTAGTGTGCTGCCAGAAGAAATAAGCTTAAGTGATGGCGTATTTAATACCAGCAGAGCTGTGCTTTTAGCACTTTCTTTGTCAAAAGGCAGCATTAATAATATTAAAATTGCATGCAAAGACAGATTCCATCAGAATTATCGTGGAAAACTTATTCCTGGTTTTTTTGATATTCTAGATTTTGCTGATAAAAATGGAGATATTGCTTCATTTTTAAGTGGTGCTGGTCCTACAATAATGATTTTAAATAAGAAAACTAATACAAGTCTTAAGGATAAACTGCAATGTTACTTAAATGACAGTAAAATGAAATGGAAAATAAGAACGCTTAATATTGATACTAAGGGTGCAACAATTACAGTAATTTAAAGGTGGGTTATTTATGGAAAAACTTAAAATAGCACTTCTAGGGCTTGGTAACGTAGGTTCTGGAGTATACAAAATTCTAACTACTAATAAAAAAATAATTGAGAAACGTAGCGGATATGAAATTGAAGTTGCAAAAATACTTGTACGTAATAAAAATAAAAAAAGAAATGTAGATGTGGATAGCAGTCTTATTACTACTAACTTTGAAGATATTCTTAATGATGATGAAATTTCCATTGTAGTTGAACTTATAGGTGGAGAAAATCCAGCAAAAGATTATATTCTTAAGTCACTTGAGAAGAAAAAGCATATCGTTACTGCCAATAAACTGCTTATGGCAAAATGCGGCACAGAAATCTTCAAGAAAGCACAGGAAATCGGCTGTGTTCATGTTTGCTATGAAGCATCAGTTGCAGGCGGTATTCCTATAATACAGGGAATTAATGAAGCACTTACAGGCAACAAAATTCAGCAGGTAATCGGAATTTTAAATGGTACTACTAATTACATCTTAAGTGAAATGGATACTAAAGGCATGTCCTTTGAAGCTGCTCTTAAGGATGCGAAAGCAAAAGGATACGCTGAAGCTGACCCTACTTCTGATATAGAAGGATTTGATGCTGTGTACAAGCTTGATATACTGACAGCTTTATGCTTTAACAAGAAAGTCGCTGACGATAAAATCTTCAGAGAAGGTATTACTAAGATATCAAAATGTGATATTGAACTTGCTAAAGAATTTGGCTATAAAATAAAGCTGCTTGCTATAGGAAAAATTAATGATGGCAAGCTTGAAATCAGTGTCCACCCTGCCATGATTCCAACAGACCACCCTCTAGCTAATGTTAATGGTTCTTACAACGCTATTATGATTAAAGGCGATGCAGTTGGTGATTTAATGTTCTACGGAAAAGGTGCTGGCGACCTTCCAACTGGTTCAGCTGTAGTTGGAGATATAATCTCAGTTGCTAAAAACTTAAACAATAAGCCAAACTGTCTTGACCTGTTTGATGAGAATGATGATGAAATTTTGAAAGATTTTGGTGATTCTGTTGCAGAATACTATCTAAGAATGAATGTACTTGATACTCCAGGTACTCTTGCTGAAATTACAAGTCTTTTTGCTCTTAATAAAATTTCTATTCTGTCTCTTATCCAGAGAGGCAATAGAACTGATGGTAAAACAGATATTATCTTTATGACTCATAAAACAAAGGAAAAATCAATAAGAAGCTTTGTTAAGGCTTTTGAAAATTTAACTGATAAATTCAAAGTGGAAAACATTATTAGAATTGAAAATCTTGACTAAATTCACTTCTTGTTAAATTGTTGATTATAACTTATAATTAAAGTTAATAATAAAAATAAGATATACTTTAATTATCTAAAGTATAAAATATTAAGTGGGGTGATTTTATGAATAATGAAATGACTTATGCTAAAAGTCAGGCAAGTTTTATTAGCAAAACTTTCTTATACATGGCATTAGGACTTTTCGTAACATTTGGGATTGGTTACTTCGTATCTAATAGCGATTTTGTTTTTGACATGATCTACAACAATCCAGCAATAATGGTTGTAGCTTGTGGAGTTGAATTAGTTCTTGTATGGATTTTAGGAAGAAATATAAATAAAATGTCTGTACAAACTGCTTTAACTATGTTTATTGTATATGCATTAGTTAATGGAATTACATTTGGTTCAATTTTCTTAGTTTATGACCTAACATCAGTAGTTACTGTATTCTTTGTATCAGCAGTAACATTTTTAGCTTGTGGATTTGTAGGCGTTACAATACAAAGAGATTTATCAACTTTTGCAAGATTCGCAATGATGGCTCTTATTGGCGTTATTGTAACTTCAATAGCAAACATGTTCTTAGGTCTTGAAGGACTTGAAATGCTTATAACATATGTTGGCTTGTTTATTTTCTGTGGACTTACAGCATATGATATGCAGACACTTAAGAGAATCCATTATGAAAGCTATTCTATGGACAGCCAGACTGTTGGTAAATACGCTGTAATCGCAGCTCTTAACTTATATCTAGATTTTATCAACATATTTATATATCTATTAAGACTTCTTGCAAGAAGAGACTAGTAAAAAAAAGCGGCTAATAAAGCCGTTTTTTTTAAATAAAATAAGTCACAATGTATTTCTATTCCTCATAATGGTACTATGTCAAGAAAAAGTACAAATTAAATTTGGATAAATAATTTTTGTGATTAACATGCATTTTTTATATTTTCTGAATAGTACCTATTTTCATATTCACTTGGAGATAAATATTCACAATGACTATGTATTCTTACTGTATTGTAAAATGTTTCGATATATTCAAAAACAAGTTTATATGCATGTTTATAATCTAAAATTTTATAACGATTTAACCACTCTCTTTTAATAAG
>NZ_VULX01000019.1 GCF_009696465.1 Inconstantimicrobium porci
TCAAGATTAGATTTCCCATAGCGTAAGCTAGTAAGATCCCTTGAAGAACACAAGGTTGATAGGTCAGAGGTGTAAGTGTGGTAACATATTTAGCTGACTGATACTAATAGATCGAGGGCTTGACCAAATTAAAAAGGAAACTCACTCAGCAGAGCTGAGGAGTAAGTTCCACTGACAAAATACAAATTTTGAGTGTCACTTAAAACTTATATGCAATTTTGAAAGAATAAAAAATTCTTTTAAAAAAGTGTTGCAAAATGCAAAATAACATGATATAATACATCATGTGAGTAACACGAATCTGGTTATGATGTGTTTTTGGGTTACACCCCTTCCCATTCCGAACAGGATGGTTAAGCCAATTACAGCCGATGGTACTGCATGGGAGACCGTGTGGGAGAGTAGGTGGTAGCCAGGTAATGGATCTTTAGCTCAGTTGGTTAGAGCAACCGGCTCATAACCGGTAGGTCCGGGGTTCGAGTCCCTGAAGGTCCACCATGGGGGTATAGCTCAGCTGGGAGAGCACCTGCCTTGCACGCAGGGGGTCAAGAGTTCGAATCTCTTTATCTCCACCAAAATGAAGACCATATTGCTTAAGCAATATGGTCTTTTCGTTTATATAAAAAAGGAGATTAATATAAATGTTACATAGAATAACACAATTTATATGGGCGTTAACATCTTCATTTAAAAAAGTAGACTATAAATATGTGAGTAGATATCTTACTGATGATGAGAAGCACCTATTTAATAATATGAAAAAGAGTGATATGCAGCATTGTATAAGAGTTGCAAAGAATATAGAGTATTCTCTGGGAAATAAAGAATACAACATAAAATATGATGATCAGAAAATAAATGAATTGATAAGATTAGGACTTCTACATGATATAGGTAAAAGCGAATGTAAGCTAAATTGCATCGAAAAATCTATCATGGTTATCCTAAATAAGCTTACGAAGTCTAAGATAAAGAAGTTTACTAAATTTAAAATTGTAAGAAACTATTATAATCATGCTGATAGGGGCGCTAATTTACTAAGTCAGTTAAATAATCAATATACAGATCAGTTTATAGAAGCTATTAAAAATCACCACAATAAAGGCACTATTAAAAATGAAGAACTTTTAATTTTAAAAAGAGCTGATGATATAAGTTAAGTTCCGTAAAAAGCATATATATTTTAAAGATAATATGATAATATTATCCTTATAAATATAAATTTTGATAGGAGGATTATATGAAAAAAAGACTAGGATTTATTATAGCCACAATAGTTATTATATTTGCAGTATTTTTTATGAGCTCAAGTTTTATAATAGACTATCAGTGGTTTAAAGAAGTAGGTTATACATCAGTTTACTTTACAAAAGTTTTTTCAATACTAAAATTATTCATACCTATATTTCTGATTATCTTTTTAATTATTTATTTATACTCAAGGAGTTTGTTTAATGATATAAGAACTTTAGCAGGCGATTCAGTAATAAAGGGTAAGAAGATATACAATATAATTGTAGTTTTTGTTTCAGTAGTATTTGCTTTCAATATAGCATCTAAGTACTGGTATACGATATTACAGTTTACTAATTCTATTTCTTTTAATGAAAAGGATCCATTATTTAATAAGGATATATCATTTTATGTTTTTAAGCTGCCATTAATTCAGGTTATTTATAATACTTTGCTTGGACTTGCAGCAGTACTTGTAATAATAACTATAGCTACCTATATAGCGCTTAAAGTTAAATTTAATATAACTCAAATTAATGATATTACTAATGTTAAAAAGTCAAAGAGAAAGTTTGCAATAATAAGTTTTGTGATTTTCATGATGATTTCTGTAGGATTTATCTTAAAATCTTATTATTTATTGTACAGTCCTAGAGGTGTTGTTTATGGAGCTGGATATACAGATAATAATATAACTTTATTATTCAACAAGGTTGTAACAATCGTAGCTGCTGTTTTTTCCTTTGTATCAATATTCTTAATATTAAAGGATAAGAAAAAGATACTGACTGGATTTGCAGCTGTTATTGTGGGACTTGTAATCTTAGAGCCAATAGCAGCTGTAATAACTCAGAACTTCTTTGTAAAATCTAACGAACTTGAATTTGAAAAGAAGTATATAAATTATCATATAGAAAGTACAAGAAAAGCATATAATATCGACTCAATAGAAGAAAAATCATTTGAGCCCAAGTACAATCTTGATGCTGAACAGATAAAGAAAAATAATGATATTATAAGCAATCTTAGGATTAACTCAATAGAACCTGTTCTTTCATTCTATAATCAGGTTCAGACTATGAAGAATTATTATAATTTTCATGATATAGATACGGACAGATATAATATAGATGGTCAGAAGAGTCAGGTATTTGTGTCAGTAAGAGAAATAGAAAACAAGAATATAACATCTTGGCAGAATAAGCATTTAATTTATACTCATGGTTATGGTTCTGTAATGAGCAAGGTAAATTCAGTTACAGCAGAAGGACAGCCTGACTTTTTAATGAGTGATTTACCTACTAATAATAAAACAGACATAAAACTTGATAATCCAAGAATCTATTTTGGTGAAAGTTCTAATGATTATATAATCGTAAATACAAAGATAAATGAACTTGATTATCCTAATGGAGATGAAAATAAAGGAACTAAGTATAGTGGTACAGCAGGTATAAAATTGACTCCACTAAACAGAATACTATTTGCTATAAATGAAGGTAATAGCAGAATATTATTTTCAAAGGATATCACAAATAACAGTAAGATAATCTTACATAAAAATATAATAAATAGAGTGAAGACTATTGCACCATTCTTAAAATATGACAATGATCCTTATATAGTTGTCGATAATGGCCGATTATTTTGGATAATAGATGCATATACAACAAGTGACAAGTATCCATACTCTCAGCCATATGATAATGTAAACTATATTAGAAATTCAGTTAAGGTTGTTGTTGATGCATATAACGGAAATACTGATTTCTATATTACAGATGATAATGATCCTATAGTTAAGAGCTATTCAAAGATATTTAAGGGATTATTTAAATCATATGATAAGATTCCTGCTACACTTAAGGAACACTTCAGATATCCTGAAGAACTGTTTAAACTTCAATGTGAAGTATTAGAAAAGTATCATATGACTAATCCGACTACTTTCTTTACACAGGATGATTTATGGCAGATATCATCTGGACTATCAAACAGTAGTACTACTGCTGAAGCTCAGGTAAAGAATAAGGATGAGGATAATAAAGAGGAAGAAGTAAACAGTGAATCTAAAACTAATGGAAAAGAAGCACTGTACTTAATGACAAGACTTCCTGGAGAAAGCAAGACAGAGATGGTTCTATGCGAATACTTTAATGTTATGGGTAAGCAGAACATGGTATCTATGCTTGGAGCAAGAATGGATGGAGATAACTATGGTAAACTTGTAATGTATAAGTTCCCTCAGCAAAAGACTATATACAGCCCTATGCTATTTAACAATAAGATTATGCAGGATAAGGAGCTTACTAAGGAAATCAAGCTTTGGGAAGGAAAAGGCTCAAAGGTAGTTGATGGAGATATAATAATACTTCCTATAAATGATTCATTATTATATCTGAAGACTTTATACTTAAAGGCCAATACTGAAAATGCTATTCCTGAAGTTAAGAAGATTGTTTTAAGTGACGGTAATCAGATAGTAAGTGGAGATAATGTTGCTGATGCTCTGCAGCAGCTGTTTAACTATACAGCTGACCAGAATGCTCCTGTAGAAAACAATAATACAGGAAATACACAAGGCAGCACTAATAATAAGATAAGCAGTACTGATGCTAAGAAGGCAAAAGAACTTTATGATAATGCACTTAAATCTCAGAAAGAAGGAGACTGGGCTAAATACGGAGAGTATATTAAAGAGCTTGGTAATCTTATCAATAAATTAAATGGTCAAGATACTGCTAAAGAATAATTGAGTATGCTTTTTGCACATATATAAAATATTTTAGAAGTATAATAATCTTAATACCTATGCAGAACTCATTTAGAGGTTACTTATGGAGGGGTTGAAGTAGGTATTAAGATTATTTTTTAATGCGGTAATTTGCTTTTTAGTGTAAAATAGGTAGTGGAGTTTTTATGAAATTGGAGGTTTTATTATGGATTATGATGTTTTGATACTGGGCGGAGGAATAATCGGGTGTTCAGTTGCCTATGAATTATCAAAGTATAATCTTAATATAGCTGTCATTGAAAAGGATTATGATATAGCAGATGATATTTCTCTTATTAATACTGAGATAGTTTATGATGGTTCAGAATGTGAAGATAAGTTTTTGAGTACTATTGAGCATAAAGGTAACAGCATGCTTGATGAGATAACATCTAAATTTAATGTGCCATTTAAAAGGGTCGGATCTATAAAGATAGCTAATGAAAATAAAGCTATTGATATTATAGAAGGAATATATAAAAGAGCTAAAGAGAGAAATATTAATGATATATATCTTATGGATAAAAATGATGTTAAGGATATAGAGCCTAATATAAGCTTAGACTTTAAGAAGGCTGTATACTCTCCTAATATTGGCGTAATAGCTCCATATGACCTTGCCATAGCTTATGCTGAGGTTGCCTTTGATAATGGTGCTACATTCAGGCTTGAGGAAGAAGTAACAGATATAAAAAAGATAGTTAATGGTTTTAAGGTTACAACTAATAAAAATAAATTTTCATGCAGAGTTGTAGTTAACACTATTCCTGGTGAATACAATACTTTAGATAGTGATATAAAAAGTAATGGGCAGAAAGAAAGCGATGTACATTATTTAATACTTAACGATAGGTCAAAGCCATTTTCAAACAGTATTATTACTGCAATATCAGATGAAGGTGATATGATAAAATATATACCAGCAGCAGGAAATGAATCGCTTATTGCTATCAATAAAAAGGGAACTCTTAAGTTTAATGATGCTGTAAGGCTTGCGAAGAAGGTAGTTCCATCTATAGATAAGGATGCAGTAAACAGTATATATCATGAAAAATCACGTAATAATCTTGTTATTATAGATGATAATGAAAATTATAATGGATATATAAGAGTATGTGGTGATCATTATGCAACAGTTACTATGACACCTGCTATTGCAAGCATGATATGTGAAACAATAGTATCAAATCTTACATGTTCAAAAAATAAGAATTTTATAGATAAGAGAAGAGAATTTTATAAATTTAAGGATATGAGCGATGAGGAAAGAAATGAAGTTATCGCTATTGATAAAAAGTACGGCAAGATAACATGTTTATGTAATCTTATTTCTGAAGGCGAAATTGTTGATAGTATAAGAAGGCCGTTAGGGGCAAGAACAGTTGAAGGAGTTAAGAGGAGAACTGGAGCAACATTCGGTAGCTGCCATGGAGCACATTGCATAAGCAAGATAATTTATATACTTGCTAGAGAATTAAATAAGAAGCCCACTGATATTGTAGAGGATTCAAAGAATTCAAAGGTATTAGCATCGAGAATAAAGGAATTTTAGTATTTTTAATTGGAGGATTATTATAATGGATAAAGAAATTTTTACAAGCGTAATAAGAGTAAAAGGTAGTGCTAAGTATAATGTAGTATCTGTTAAATCTAGTGAACCAGTAGAATATGATAAGTGGATTGAGTTATCTAAAATAATAAGCACTATATATGTAAGCCTTCCAATAAAAAGTGGTGATGTATTATGCAAGAATATTGCAAATACTGGTATAGATATTATTGCTACCAAGAGTCTATCAAAAAATTAATATTTTTTTAAATTATTATTGACATAGAAAACAAACGTTGATATAATCTTAATTGTCGTCAGACGTGGAGAGATGGTCGAGTTGGTTTAAGGCACCGGTCTTGAAAACCGGCGTACCTTTGCGGGTACCTAGGGTTCGAATCCCTATCTCTCCGCCAGATAGTAAAAGCAGTTGTTAGAAATAACAACTGCTTTCTTGTTGTTCAAAAATATAGATTCATGTGCTTTTCTACAATTCATATTATTTTACTATACCGATAAATACTAAATAGATAGTAAGTGCAGACCTAAGAAATACATATTTAGAGAAATAGATGATATCTCTCCTCGACTGCGCTCGGAGAGGTAAATTCGACTAACCAAATTAAAAATTTGGAGTCTCATTTAAAAAACTTGTTGACATAACTTTTAAACATTGATATAATTCTAATTGTCGCGAGACATGGAGAGATGGTCGAGTTGGTTTAAGGCACCGGTCTTGAAAACCGGCGTACCTTTGCGGGTACCTAGGGTTCGAATCCCTATCTCTCCGCCATTTAAATATTATATATATTAGAGGACACATGGAGAAGTACTCAAGTGGCTGAAGAGGCGCCCCTGCTAAGGGCGTAGATCGGGCAACCGGTGCGAGGGTTCAAATCCCTCCTTCTCCGCCAGAACATCTAGATTTTATCTAGATGTTTTTTTGTTATATAGAGAGTTTTTAAATGAAGGAAAACATGAATTGTTATAGAATTTATGATTAATAATAGAAATATATTATAAGAAATTAGGAGAAAAAATATGTCATTAAGATTAGTCATAGGAAGGTCAGGTACAGGCAAGAGCACTTTATGCATAAGCGAGATAAAGAAAAGAGATTTAAGTAGCTCTGCAAAAAAGATAATAATGCTTGTTCCAGAGCAGTATACTTTTGAAACTGAAAATAAGCTTCTTCATGAGGTAGGTGAGAAATTTCAGCTTAACACTTATGTTTTAAGTTTTCAGAGATTAGCGCATAAGGTATTTTCTGAACATGGTGGAATAACAAAATTAAGGATGCAGGAATCAGGTAAAAGTATGCTTGTACTAAAGGTATTAAACGAGCTTCAGGATAGCCTTACATCATTTAAGACAGCTTCTAAACAGAAGGGTTTTATTGATATTGTATCTAAGACAATTTCTGAGTTTAAGAAGTACAATGTAGACAGCGAAGTTCTTGATCAAGTTAAAGGTAATATGGATGAAAGCAGGAGTGATCTTAAGAATAAGATTACGGATCTTGGCAGGATATATTCATCATTTCAGGAAAAGCTTCATAAGTCACATGTTGATTCAGAGGATATTCTTATAGATTTGTCACAGAAGATAGATGAAAGTGGCTTTTTTAATGATGCAGAAGTATGGATAGATGAGTTTACTAACTTTACACCTATACAGTATGAAATAATTGAAAAGATTATTGCTCAGAGTATAAGTACCACTATTACACTTGATCTTGATACGTCTGGTAATTTTGGAGATGCATTTCTTGTAACTGCTAATACTTATAACAAATTAAGAGATATATGCAGCGAAAATAATATAAGGGTAGATGAAACTATAAACTTAAATAAAGAAAAAAATTATAAGTTTTTAAGCAGAGAATTACTTCATCTTGAGCAGAATTATTATTCATATCCATTTAAACAGTATAAAGATGAAGTGAAAAATTTAAGAATATATAAAGCTAACAATAGCTATGAAGAAATGGAGTTTATAGCAAGGGATATTTTAAGACTTGTAAGAGAAGGCAAGTACAGATATAAAGATATTGCTGTTCTCTGCAGGGATATTGAAGGATATGAAAAGATAGCTTCAGTTATCTGCAATCAGTATGGTATTCCAAGTTATATAGATAAGAAGAAGGATGTAATGGGTAACCCTATAATTGTCCTTATTAATTCATTATTTGACATCATAAATAAAAACTGGACTTATGAATCTGTATTCAAGTACCTTAAGACAGGACTTGTTGATATAGATAATGATAAGATAGACCTGCTTGAGAATTACGTGCTTTCTAACGGTATTAAGGGACGTAATAAATGGGTCAGCGATGATATGTGGGATTATGATATATACAAATCTTTTGGTGAGAAGGAAAGAGATCCAGAAGAAGTTAAATTGATTAATGAAATAAATGAAATAAGGGACATGATAAGTCAGCCTATAAATAACTTCTATGAAAAATGCAAGTCAGCCAAGAATGTGCGAGAAGTCTGCACATATTTATATGAATTTTTAAATGAATTTTCTGTGCTTTCTAAAATGGAGAACATGGTGAAGTATTTCCAGGAAAATAATATTGTAGATATGGCTACTGAATGTTCAAAGGTACTTGATATAATCATGGAAGTGCTTGATGAAGCTGTTGATGTGCTTGGTGATGAGAAGCTTCCGCTTGATGAATTTGCTGAAATACTTAATACAGGATTCATGAAATATGAAATGTCATTAATACCATTAGCTCTTGATCAGGTTACTATTGGTGATATAGCAAAAATAAAGAGTAAGGATGTAAAGGCGTTATATGTTGTGGGAGTTAACGATGGAGTTATTCCAGCAGTAAATAAAGAAGAAGGAATCCTTTCAGATAGAGATAGAGAATTCCTTAAGGAACAGGATGTAGTGCTTGCTTCAGATACAAAGACAAAGGCTAGGGAAGAACAACATATAGTATACAATATTCTATCTACTGCAAGAGAATATCTTGTTCTTTCATATTGTGCAGCCGATTTTGAAGGAAAAGCGTTAAGACCTTCAATAGTAATACCAAGAATTAAAAAGATTTTTCCAAGACTTGAAGAGGAAAGTGATATATACAGTGGTGAAATGTATTTTGACAAGTTTAAGAGAGTTTCTGCACCACTTCCTACATTTAATGAGTTTATCTGTGAATCAAGAAATATAACTGAGAAAAAGCAGTATGAAAAGTACTGGCTACAGGTTTATACATGGTTTAAAAATAATGATGAGTGGAAAATAAAAACTGAAAATATGCTTAAGGCACTAAATTACACTAATCAGGCTGAAGATATCGATAGAGAGAAAATTAAAGAGATGTACGAGAAGGATGGAAAACTTACTTTTAACATTTCAATGATTGAAAATTATGCAAGGTGCCCATTCAGCTACTATATAAAATATGGACTTAAGGCAAAGGACAGAAAGATTTACGAACTTACTGCACCTGACCTTGGAAACTTCATGCACGAAATATTAGATGAATTCACTAACAGTATAAGAGAAGAAAATATGAGCTGGAGTGATTTAAGTTATGAAAAGTGCAAGAGTAGGATAAATGAGCTTGTAGATAAGCAACTTTTAGAAAACAAAGGATCTATTTTCAATAGTTCAAAGAGATATAGATACTTTACTGACAGATTTAAGAGGATGCTGACAAAATCAGTGACTATAATTTCAGAGCAGATGAAACATAGTGATTTTAAGGTTTATAAAAATGAATTTTCATTTGGGAATTATAAAGATGGAGAACCTATAAAGCTTGATCTTCCAAGTGGTGATGAAGTATTTCTTAAAGGAAGAATTGATAGAATTGATACCGCAGAGATAGACGGTAATACTTATATAAGGATTATTGATTATAAGTCAGGTTATAAGAAGTTTGATCTTAGTGAACTTTATTATGGAATTCAGATTCAGCTTCTTGTTTATATAGATGCACTGCTTAAGAATTCAGAATACATTTTAAAAACGCAAGCTGTTCCAGGAGCAATTTTCTACTTCAGAATTGATGATCCGATAATCAATGTTAAGGGCAGGATGTCAGAAGAGGCTGTTAAAAAGGAAATACTTAAGAAGCTGAAACTTGATGGACTTATGCTTAAAGATCCAAAGATAGTAAAGGCCATGGATAATGATATAGAAGGAACTTCACTGATAATTCCTGCAGGATTTAAGAAGGATGGAGATTTCTCAAGTAAAAGTGCAGTTGTAACTGAAAGGCAGTTTGAGGCATTAAGAAAATACGTAAATGATAAGATGATTGAATTGTGCGAAGACATGATAAGCGGAAAGATTACAATTGAGCCTATTAAACAGGGGCTGAATGTACCTTGTACTTATTGTGAGTATACATCAATATGTCAATTTGATACTTCTATGAGCGATAACTGTTATAGATTTATTTATAAAAAATCAAAAGAAGAGATATGGGAAGCAATATCAAAAGAAACTGGTATTAATCTTGGAGGTGAAAAGTAATGGCAAATAAGTGGACTGATGAACAGAAAAGGGCGATAGAAACTAGAGGTAGAAACCTTCTTGTAGCTGCAGCTGCAGGATCAGGAAAGACAGCTGTTCTTGTTGAAAGAATAATTAAGATGATAACAGATCCTAAAAAGCCTGTTGATATAGATAGGCTGCTTGTTGTTACTTTTACATCTGCAGCAGCTTCAGAAATGAGAGAAAGAATTGGCGAGGCCATATCAAAGGAACTTGAAAAATATCCTAATTCAAGTGTACTTGCAAGACAGCTGACTCTCCTTGGAGGAGCCAATATCACGACAATGCATTCATTCTGTCTTGAAGTTATCAAGAATAACTTTCATGAGATAGATCTTGATCCTGGATTTAGAATTGGTGATCAGACTGAATGTGAAATCCTTAAAAATGATGTGCTTGATGATCTTTTTGAAGAAAAGTACATTGAAGCAAAAAAGGAATTTCTTGATCTAGTTGAATCTTATGGCGGCAGCAAAAATGATGATAAATTAAAATCTCTTATCTTAAAGATATACTCTTTCTCAATGAGCGGACCATGGCCTGAAAAATGGCTTAAGGATAAAGCTGAAGCCTTTAATATAAATAGCAGGGAAGAATTATATAAAACAGCATGGATAAACATCATTAAAGAAAATGTATCGCTGAAGGTTGAGAGCATATATAATGCCTACAAGAATGCAGCTGAGCTTTGTCATATAGTTGAGGGAATGGATAAGTATCTAGAAAATGTAGATGAGGACTTAGCTGTTTTAGATAAGATTCAGAAGAGCTTTGAAGGTGACCTTGATGATATAGCAGAAGCTTTTGAGTGTGTTAAGTTTGGTAGACTTAAAACTATTAAAAAGGGTACTGTTGACGAAGAATCACAGAATATTTTTAAAGCAGCAAGAGATAAGGCAAAGAAGGATATTGCTAAGATTGCGGGCGAACTTAACATTGGTTCTGTGGACGATATTATTGAGCAGTGCAGAAATCTTTATCCTTTAATGATGGAACTTTCAAATACTGTGCTGCAGTTTGAAGAACAGTATAAAGCAAAGAAAAAGGAAAGAAGCATGCTAGATTTTAATGATATGGAGCATATCTGTCTTGAAATATTAACTGAAAAAAGTTCAGGTTATGAGCTGAAACCTTCTAAAGTTGCGCTTAATTACAGAGAGAAGTTTGAGGAAGTCTTTGTTGATGAATATCAGGATAGTAATAATGTTCAGGAAACAATTATCAATATGGTATCTAGAAAAGACTGTGAAAAACCTAATGTATTCATGGTTGGTGATGTAAAGCAGAGTATCTACAGATTCAGACAGGCAAAGCCTGAGCTGTTCCTTGACAAGTATAATACTTATACAGACAGTAAGGATGCTGACAGCAGCACAAAGAATGAAAAGATAACTTTGTTCAAGAACTTTAGAAGCAGAAAAGAAATATTAGATGCTGCCAACTTTATCTTCTACAATATCATGTCAGAATCAGTAGGGGAACTTGATTATACAGAAAGAGAAGCTCTTAATTTAGGTGCTGATTATAAAGAAGTCAACAAAGATAATGTTTATGAGCTTTCAGAAAATGAGTTCAGTAATTTTGAAACTGCTGGAGATGTAGAACTGCATATACTTGATCTTGCAGGAGAAGCAAAAGAAGAGTCTCAGGATAATGAGGGAGATGGCGAGGAGCAGAGTGAAGAGGATGAAGAAAACCTTGATGCTATGCAGTATGAATCAAGACTTGTAGCAAAGAGAATCAACAGTCTTATACATGGAGAAAAGCCTTATCTTATATATGACAAGCATCTGCAGAAATATAGAAAGATAAGATACAAAGATATCGTCATCCTTTTAAGAACAGTAAAATCATGGTCTGAGGTTCTTGTAGATGAACTTTCAATGGCTGGTATACCAGTTTATGCAGATACAGGTTCAGGGTATTTTGATACAGTGGAGATAAGAACAGTGATGTCATTACTGCATGTTATAGATAATCCACTGCAGGATATTCACATGATTGCAGTGCTTCGTTCACCAATATTTGCTTTCAGCATGGATATGTTAAGTGATTTAAGACTGCTTGTAAAAGATATGGAAGATCAGAAGTATTATTATGATATAGTTAAGGAAGTTGCATCTGGCCAAAGAGAAGCAAGTACAGAACTTAAAGAAAAGTGTAGCTATGTTATAGAGAAGATTAGTATGTGGAGAGAAAAATCTGAATACATGCCTATAGATGAGTTTATATATTATCTGATTATGGACACTTCATATTATGGTTTTGTAGGTGCTATGAGTAATGGTGTGAAGAGGCAGGCAAATTTAAGAATACTGTTCCAGAGAGCAAAGCAGTTTGAAGGTACTTCTCTTAAAGGCTTGTTTAACTTCATAACATTTATCAACAAGCTTAGAAAATCAAGTGGAGATATGGGTAGTGCTAAGATTTTAGGCGAAAATGAAGATGTAGTCAGAATTATGAGTATACACAAGAGTAAAGGGCTTGAGTTCCCCGTGGTTATTTTAGCTGGCTGTGGAAAACAATTTAATCTTATGGACTTAAATGATGATGTTCTTCTTCATGATGAACTTGGTTATGGGCCTAATTATGTTGATCTTGAGAATAGAACGATGACTCCTTCTATTGCTAAGACTGCTATCAAGGAAAAGCAGAAGCTTGAAATATATTCTGAGGAAATAAGAATACTTTATGTTGCTCTTACCAGAGCAAAAGAAAAGCTGATAATGACAGGCAGAGTTAATGATTTTGAAAAGCAGGTGGAAAAGTACGCTTCAGCAGCTTCATCTGTAACTGAATACAATACTATTTCTCCTAGAGAAATTTTAAACAGCAAATGTTATCTTGACTGGATTGCCATGTCTGTTGCAAGGCATAAAGATGGTGCACTACTTAGAAACGCCAGAAATGATATAAGGCTTAGGGATGATTATTCAAAATGGAATGTGCATTTGTGGATAAAATCAGATCTCACTGTGGATGAAAAAAATGATGTTGTGGATAACATTGATGAAAATATCCTCAAGGATACTGAAGCAAAAATTGATGAGGAAATAAGAAACAGGCTTGAATTCAAGTATGATTACAGAGATATAGTGTCATTACCCTCAAATGTTTCTGTTTCTGATTTAAAGAAGGCAGCATTTGAAGACGAGGAGCCTGTGTTTAAGCTATATGAAAGCGAATATGTAAGAAAATCTAAATTCCTTTCAGAAGAAAAGGGACTTACAGCAGCAGAAAGAGGTACTGCAATGCACTTTGTAATGCAACATCTTGATCTTAACAATGTAAGTACAACAGAAAAAATTGATGAACAGATAAAATCTATGGCCCATGATGAACTTTTAGGTGAAGAGGAAGCTGCTTCTGTTAACAGATTTAAGGTCTTTAAGTTCTTCAAGAGTAAGATAGGAAAAGAAATGCTGATGGCACATAGAGGTATGAGCTTATTGCAGAGAGAACTTGCTTTTGTTACAGAAATTCCTGCACAGAAGCTTTTAAAGGAAGAGTTAAGCAGTAATTACAGTGAAGAAAAAGTAAGACTTCAGGGAATCATCGACTGTTTCTTTGAATCAAGAGGTAAACTAATACTGCTTGATTATAAGACTGATTATGTTGAAGAAGGCGATGAAGAAAAAATCGTTGATAGATATAAGATTCAGATGGAGTACTACAGTGAAGCTCTGGAAAAGATGATCGGCAGAAAAGTTGATGAAATTTATCTATATTTATTTAGGTTAGATAAAGAAGTTAAAGTGGAAATTTAGAATTGATGAATTTCTAAAAAAATAGAGGCTTCGCCTCCAATCTACTAGAGGCAGAATAACTAACATTATTCTGCCTTATTTTTGAATTCAAAGTAAATAAAAATAATATGATATTATTTCTAGTATATAAAATATAAGCAGGAAAAATAAACTGAATAATAAAAGCTCTAAATAGTACATAACAGTACAACCTTTCTTTTAAATTTATTTTTCTCTGTTAGTAAACTAATAATGAATAAAATTGGACTTATGAAGAATAAAAGTATTATCTTTTTTCATAGAAGAACTTTAGCTTTTCTTTTTATCTGTTCTGTAAGCTGAATTAAAAAGCATAATAATTGGAATAATTAAAAAGAATACAGCGCCTAGGAGAATTGATAGTGTTTCTCCAGTGTTATTTCTGTGGAAAATAGTAGTCCCGATGGTAGCTATTAAACTGCCAATGCATATGCTTAACCCTGCTCTATCCTTATTAGATAACATCTTATTCTTCTTATATTTTTTATAGATACTTATAAAGACAAATATAAAGCAGATTACTGCAATGATAAAAAATACAGTACTGATTAAATGAGCCCACATTGCTGATATAGAATCCATAATTTCATCCCCTAAAATAAAATTATTTTTATTCTTATTATAGCACATATATATATTAAAAGTAAATATATGTAAATAGAAATAGGGAATTATTTATTATACTGTTTTGACAATTCAAGAAGCGTTTCACGTTTATTTAATTTAGGATCTTCCAGCGTTTTATTTAAAAGGTATTTTAAAATTTCGCCTATTTCTTTTCCTGGCTTCATTCCTAATTCTTTTATAAGGTCATTACCGTTTATTTTTAAATCATTTGAACTTAACGGCTCGTTACTGTTTAAAATTTTAGTGATTCTTTCTGTCATTACAGCCACATTATCAAGTGCTAAGAATGGCGGAGCACATGACAGGATATCGCTTTTCATAAGATTTAAGAGATCAAAGACAAGTTCCTTTGATGTTCTATTAATCAGTCTTTTAAGTGCTGCATCTGTAGGATCCTTAAGAACATTCATATGTTCTTTTATAAGAATGTGAACTTTCTTTACTGTGTCATTATCGTAATGAAGTTTTCGTAGTATTGACGTAGATTTTACAGCGCCTTTTTTGTCATGACCATAAAAGTGACCGGCATTATCTTTGCCGATAAAAAAACATTCTGGTTTTGAAATATCATGAAGAAGTGCTGCCAGTCTTAAGTGTAGTATTGGATTGACTTTATCGACTACACATAATGTATGCATAAAAACATCCTTATTGTGATATTTTGTATGCTGGTCAAAGCCTACTGTTTCCTGAAGATCAGGAAGGATGTACTTTAATAGTCCTGTTTTCTCTAAAAGTAAAAATGCTTTTGAAGGTTTATTACATAAAAGGCACTTGTTAAGTTCATCAGCAACTCTTTCAACACTTATATTTTTTATAAGATGTGAATTGTTGGTGATTGCAGCTAAGGTTTTTTCTTCTATTTCAAAATCAAGCTGTGTGCAAAAACGTATAGCACGAAGCATTCTTAAAGCATCTTCATTGAAACGCTTGTCAGCATCGCCAACACATCTGATTATTTTATTTTTTAAATCGTCACGTCCATTAAAGAAATCAACAAGGCCTTTTTCATCATTGTAAGCCATGGCATTAATAGTGAAATCACGTCTTGCCAAGTCTTCTTTTATATTAGTTACAAAAGTTACTTCTTCTGGGCTACGGTTATTTAAGTATTCTCCGTCTATCCTATAAGTTGTAACTTCAAAAGGTTCTTTATTTAAAAGTACAGTAACAGTACCATGTTTAATACCAGTTGGAATAGTTTTTTCAAAAATACGTATTATGTCATCAGGCAGTGCATTTGTTGTAACATCATAGTCATTAGGGTTTCTGTTCAAAATAGAGTCACGGACACAACCACCCACAAGAAATCCTTCAAAGCCGTTTTCGTATAGAGTTTTGATTATTGTATTAACACCGCTAGGAATTTTCATAAATATTCATCCTTCCCATATAATATAAATATATTATATCATTATAATAGTGTTATAATGTAATAAGTAAAATGCAATGTGATTTTTGAAAGGAAGATTAGATGAGCGGTACAGAAGTTTTAAATAAAAAGATAAATGAATTCAAGCAGGGGGAACGGGTACAGGGATTTTTCCTGATTAAAACTCTTGATTTAAAGACAGCTAATGCTAATGGTAAGAAATATCTTGATTTTACTATTGGAGATAAGACAGGTGATATTTCAGCAAAACTTTGGGAAGTAAGCGAAGAAGTTGAAAAAGAAATAACTAAAAATTTGATAGTAAAGATAAGAGGAACTGTAGTTGCCTGGCAAGGGGCTCTTCAGCTAAAGATAGAGAGAATTAGAAAAGCATCAGACGAAGATCATGTTGATATAGACGAATATGTACAGAGTGCACCACTTAAGAGCGAAATAATGTATGATGCAATACATGCTTATATAGATGAAATGACAAATGAAGATATAAAAAAACTTACTGCATATATGTTTGAGGAAAGAAAAGAAAAACTTCTTTATTATCCAGCTGCAAAGAAGAACCATCATGCACTTAAAGGCGGACTATTATTTCATGTATACACAATGCTTAGAAATGCAGAAAACTTATCAAATGTATATGACTTTATGAATAAGGACCTTTTATATGCAGGAGTTATCCTTCACGACCTTGCTAAAATGGATGAAATGGATTCAAATGAACTTGGTATAGTTAATGAATATACACTAGAAGGAAGTCTCCTTGGACATATTACTGAAGGCATCAAAAAACTTGAAGTAGTAGGTGAGAAGCTTGGTACAGATAAGAATATCCTTATGTACTTACAGCATATGATTTTATCTCATCACTATGAGCCAGAGTACGGAAGTCCTATAAAACCAATGATTCCAGAAGCAGAGCTTCTTCATTATCTAGATGTACTAGATGCAAGAATGTATGATATGAGAAAAGCAGTAAATGAAACAGAACCTGGGCAATTCTCAGAAAGATTATGGTCACTAGATAATAGAAGAATCTACAACCACGGAGAAATCTAAACAAAGAACTAAAGTCCTTTATAATGTATAACGTATAATTTAGGATTAAACTCCCTTACGGGAGTTTTTCCTTAATTATGAATTATACAATATACATTTTACATTAACTTGTGCTATTTTTATGTTAATCTATTTATGAATATGAAAAATACAGAAAAATTATAAGAAATTAAGTGAAAGGTTACAAAAAGGTTAACAATTTCGTTACAAAAAGAGTTATTATTTATATATAGTAAACATAACTATATAGTAGGAATGAATAAGGAGGAATTCAAATGAGAGCTTTATTAGTTTTAGGCTCATGTAAAGGATTTCAAAAAGAAAGCTTTTCTGGATTAAAAAATAACATTTTAGTGTTGATTAAAAAATTTACACAAGCTGAAGAGCCTGTATTTATATTAAAGGAAACTGAGGACCAAAATAATTATTTAAAAGATATAGAGTTCGGTAATTATGTATTATACAGAAAAGATATAGATGCATTCTTCCTAAGTGGACTTGAGAAAAAGTTAAGAATAATGGGCATAAGGGAAATTGTTTTGTGTGGCGAAGAACTTGATAGAAGTATCTTGTTTACAGCTATATCGGGCTATGACAGAGGCTTCAGAGTTTTAGTTGTAAAGGATGCAGTGTCATCAGAAAATTATGAGAAATATGGCATGGATCAGGAGTGTGTTAATAATACGATATTTAAAATGCTTACAGATGGAGATATAAATACAGTTAATACAGAAGAGATACTTAATGGATACAATGAAGTGAGTATAGAAAACTGCTAAATTTAAAATTATAGCTGTTACGTTAGTATGAATTAAGACTATGTAGCAGCTATTTTTTTTATGTTAAAATATATTTCTATAAAATTTGTTAAAAATCCTGTAACATTAACTTTATTAATGACACTAATATTATGAAAGGGGATTTTTATGAAGAAGATTGAAGAATTGTACAAACAATATATTCGAGATATATACAGATACCTTGTAAGCATGAATCATAATGGTTCCCTTTCAGAGGATCTTTTATCGGAAACATATATTAATGCAATGAATTCTATAGGGAATTTTAAAAAAGAATCTGATATTAAGACGTGGCTTTTTTCTATAGCCAGGTATACATGGTTTGGTTATTATATTATGAAATCGCTGAGAAATATGGTATTTCAGAAGGATCAGCAAG
The DNA here is from genome assembly GCF_009696465.1 of Inconstantimicrobium porci. GTDB lineage: Bacteria > Bacillota > Clostridia > Clostridiales > Clostridiaceae > Inconstantimicrobium > Inconstantimicrobium porci. The sequence goes on from NZ_VULX01000019.1 coordinate 18,117, forward strand.
GGTAATTGATTTTCGGATGAAGAAGAAGATACGTGATATTTTGGAGAAGGAGGATAAATGGCATGGAAAATATTTCGTGTGATGTCTGCATTGACCTTATGATGCTGGTAAAAGATAATGCTGCAAGTGATGACAGCATAAAACTTGTGAATAAGCATATAAGCGAATGTGAAGAATGCAGAAGAGTATTTGAAGAGGATAGAGAGGCCCTAGAGAGACCTATAAATGATAGTGAAATATTAAAAAGAATAAAAAGGAGGATTTCTATAATTACTGTAATTATGGTTGTTATAGGAACTTTAACAGGTGTTGTACTTACAAACAGTATGGGCATGTTCTACAACTTTATTATCATGCCTTTAATTGGTGGAATTGGCTACATACTGCTGAATAAAAAGTGGTACTATGTAAGCATATTTATAGCAGTAACATCTTACATAGGAAACTTTGTACAGAACATTATGGAGTCAGTATCGATACAGGAGTCTCTTATAGGAGCAGTATATTTTACAGCTGCATATACATTTTGCTGTTCATTGCGATAGCTATGGCAGAGCAATAAGAGATAATTATGAAATAGACGTTTTAGAGGGATATAATACTTGGGCAAGAGTAAATGATGAGTATTCAAAATATGTTGAAAATCTGATAAAATCAAAGCTTAAGTATGATTATAATATGCTGAATGTTGATGTAATAGATAAAGATGGTTCAAAACTTGAGCTTGATAAAATGCTTACTGATGAAAACTTAAATATAGATAAGTATACTGTAGTCCTTGATAATAAAGAAGATAAATCAAGCTCACAATCTATAGGAGTTTATGATTTTGATAGGAAGTTAGTAAATTCCGATAACCTGCCTAAAGTTATGGAGGACTATTATAATCAGTGGGAAAAAGAAAATGATAAAAAATAGATAAAAAGAAGACTGCAAAAGTAACGAAATCTACTTAGCAGTCTTCTTTGCTTAATTAATTATAACGCTTGTCCCAGCAGGTATAACATCATGGATGAATTTTGAATCTTCAGTTGCAAGTCTTATACAGCCATGTGAAGCGGCTGTTCCCAGAGTATTATCAAGAATTTTTGTTGCTGAGCTATCATAAGGAACTGAATGGAATAAGTAATTGTTTCCCTTAAATGATGTCCAGTACTTACCACCTTGCCCGTACTTAGGTGAGAAGAACCATGTACCTTTCATGCCGACCTTAAAGAATCCTTTTGGTGTAGCACTATCAGCTATACCTGTAGAGCACTTAAATTCTTTATATTTAATCCATGAATTTTTCTTGCCACAGAATACATAAGTAGTCTGTTTTGCAGTACTTACATAAATAACGTATTTTGTTTCACTTGGCACGTCCATTTTATTAATGTTATCAACAGTTACTGATGAAGCATTAGCAAAATCTTTTATAGAAACATTAATTGAATTGTAGTCAGGAAGAGATTTAAAGTATGCTTCCTTACTTTTATTTATGCTATTTTGTAAATCATTATAGTCGTTAGTGTTAATGTACTTTTTATTTTCATTTAAACTTTTTTCGGCATCATCAAAGCTGTTTTTGTTGCATAATTCAATAATATTTTTTGATGTTTCATCTTTTAATAATCTTGAGCAGTCTGATATTTTCTTTTTTGCTTTATCATAATCATCAGATAAATCTGTGATTGAAGATAAAATGTTGAAAGCAGCTTTATAATTCTTATTGTCCATCAAAGTTATAGCTTTACTATAATCTAATTGCGATTTTTGATATTCTTTACTTCTTAATAAGTATGATATAAGAGTATCTTTTGATACGCTCTTTAAATCTTTTATTCTTTTTAAGTTATTTATATAAGTATTTTCATCAATTTTATTATTAGTGAAGTCTATATAGTTTTTTCGAATATAATGATTATAAATATCAATTAAATCAGAACTAGTAAGTTTCTTATCAGACACAATAATACTATTGAAAGCACTTAAGTTGTTTTTATAAAGAAGCTGTGATAAATCTGATATATACTTTTTGTGGTTAGTTATCGTTGATATATATATAATTGAAGTGCACATTAAAATAGCAAAAATACACACAATATAGTTGCAGTTTTCAAAGATATTTTTAATAAAATTTCTCAATTTGTTTAAATACATAGCATATTCCCTCCAATTTCTATTATAATGTAAATTAGAAACGATATAAATAAAAAAATAAAACGAGAAAGAAAATATTTTTTACAAACATTGAATGTATCTACTATGAAAATTATAAGGAAAAATATATAATTTTAATATGTGATAAAAGAAAAGAGGTTGAAGATTATGAAAGATGTAAAAAATAGATTTTTAGATTATGTAAAAATCAACACAAAATCTGATGAAACAACTAGAAAAACTCCGAGTACTGACGGACAGCTTGAACTTGGAAAGATTTTAGCTGAAGAATTAAAGTCTATAGGAGTTAAAGATGTCACAATAAGTGAGTTTGGATATGTTTATGGTGTTGTACCATCAAATGTTGACAAAAAGGTTCCTAAGATAGGTTTTATAGCACATATGGATACTTCTCCAGATATGAGTGGAGAAAATGTTAAGCCTCAAATCGTTGAAAATTATGATGGAGGAGATATAGTTTTAAATAAAGAACTAGATTTAGTTTTATCTCCAAAGACATTTGAAGGAATGGCAAGATATAAGGGACATACTCTTATAACTACCGATGGAACTACTCTTTTAGGAGCAGATGATAAGGCTGGTATTGCTGAAATAGTTACAGCTGTTGAATATATTATAGAACATCCAGAAATTAAGCATGGTGATATAAAGATAGGATTTACTCCTGATGAAGAAATAGGAGAAGGTGCAGATCATTTTGATGTTAAGCGCTTTGATGCTGACTTCGCATATACAGTTGATGGTGGTACTGAAGGAGAATTAGAGTATGAAAACTTTAATGCAGGTTCTGCTAAAATAACTATCCATGGAAGAAATGTTCATCCAGGTAGTGCAAAGGATAAAATGGTTAATTCAATGCTAATAGCTAACGAATATATTTCAATGCTTCCTGAAAATGAAAGACCAGAAACTACTGAAAAGTATGAAGGATTCTATCATTTAATAGATATGAAGGGTGAAGTTGAAGAAACAACTTTAGCTTACATCATCAGAGATTTCTTCGATGATGGATATGATGCAAGAATGAAGAATATGCAGACTATAGCTGATAAACTTAATGCTAAATATGGTGAGGGAACTGTTCAGGTTGAACTTAAGGAACAGTATAGAAATATGAAATCAAAAGTTGAACCTGTAATGCACATAGTTGATGTTGCTAAGAAGGCAATAGCAGATACAGGAGTTACTCCAACAATTGTACCAATAAGAGGAGGTACTGATGGAGCGAAGCTTTCATTTATGGGACTTCCGACACCTAACTTATTTACAGGCGGAGAAAACTTCCACGGTAAATTTGAGTATGTTTCAGTAGATACTATGAAGAAGACTGTTCAGGTTATCTTAAACATAATCAAAGCTTACGCTGAAGAAAACTAATAAGATATAAAAGTAAAAAGATAGGGCGTAATTATTATTAGTTAAGGAGTAATACTTAGTCGATGATAATTACGCCTTTTTTATAGTATAGGAAATTACATTGAAAAAGGTAAAATGTATAAGGGGATATATATATGAAAAAAAGAACGAAAATAATAATTTCAACTGTTTTAGTATTTATAGTTTTAGCAGTTGCAGGGATATTTTTAGTTGCATTATATCTTTATAATTTTGCTATTAATCCTAAAAATATGAAGGATGTATTTACTAAGGATTCAACTGCTGTAAGCAGAAGTGAAACAAGTGGTAAGGCAAAGGAAAATCCGGATTGGTTAAAAGAGAATTCCACAGAAGAATATATGAATAGTAATGATGGTTTAAAACTTCATGCATATCAGGTACAACAGAAAAAGAAGTCTGATTTATATGCAGTGATAGTTCATGGATATAAAGGTAACGGACTTAAAATGTCATCATATGCAAAGAGATTTTATGATATGGGGTTTAATTTAGTTGTACCTGATTTAAGAGCTCATGGAAAAAGTGAAGGTAATTATATTGGCATGGGATGGCATGACAGGCTTGATGTTTTAAAATGGACAAACTCTATTATAGAAAAAAATGAAAATGCAAAGGTTGTTTTATTTGGAGTATCTATGGGAGCTGCTACGGTAATGATGGCATCAGGAGAAAAAATGCCTCAACAGGTTAAGGCTATTATTGAGGATTGTGGATATACATCAGTTGAAGCAGAATTTAAGAAAGAACTTAAAACTGCATTTAATCTGCCATCATTTCCACTATTAAATGCAGCATCACTTATTACAGATATTAAAGCTGGATATAATTTTAAGGAAGCTAGTGCAATAAATCAAGTAAAGAAGCTTAAGAAACCAGCATTATTCATTCATGGTGATAAAGATACATTTGTTCCTTTTTCAATGCTTGATGAAGTATATAATGCGGCTTCATGTGAAAAAGAAAAACTAGTTGTAAAGGGAGCTGGGCATGCAAAATCATCTTCAGTAGATCCTGATTTATATTGGGGAACAATAAAGAACTTCTTAAATAAACATGTAACTAATAATTAGTTTTTTGGTTTATAATTTATAAAGGATTATAAAAGTAAAGGAAGTGGTTTTTTGAAGATATTACATTTATCAGATTTGCATATTGGTAAAAAAGTAAAGGAATTTAATTTGATTGAAGATCAGAGATATGTTCTTGAGCAGGCTGTACAGGTTATTGAAGAAAGGAAGCCAGATGTAGTTGTAATTGCTGGTGACTTATATGATAGGTCTGTACCTCCAGTTGAGGCTGTAAGCTGTGTAAATGAATTTTTCAGTAAAGTCATACTTGAATTAAAGACTCCTGTTATAGCTATTGCAGGAAATCATGACAGTGGTATAAGGCTTGATTTTGCAAATTCACTTCTTGAAAAACAAGGATTATATATAGAAGGAAGCTTAAGAAAAAAAGTTAAAAAAGTAACACTTAAAGATAGCAGTGGAAATGTGAATTTTTATATGATCCCATATGCAGATCCAGCAGAAGTACGTGAATTATATAGTGATGATAGCATTAAGACTCATGATGATGCTATGAAATTAATTATTTCTAAGATAAATAAAGAGTTTAATTCTGATGAGAGAAACGTGGCAGTAGCCCATGGATTTATAACATACATGAAGGATGGAGAAGATGGGTGCCATCTAGAGGTATCTGATTCAGAAAGACCTTTATCTATAGGTGGAACTGATATTGTATCAGCGAAATATTTTGAGGAATTTAATTATACTGCTCTAGGCCATCTTCATGGAGCACAGAAGGTTGGCAGCGATAAGATGAGATATGGCGGTTCACTTATAAAATACTCTTTTTCTGAGGTGACTCAGAAAAAGGTTTTTACTCTTGTAGATTTAGATGATAAGGGAGAAGTAAGCATTGAACTTATTCCTGTGCAGCTTCTTCATGACATGAGAATAATCAAGGGACCTTTAGAGGACCTTATAAAGAAAGAAGTCTATGATAGTGATGGTGTAGATACTGATGATTATATAAAAGTAATTCTTCAAGATAAAGATGAACTTATTGATCCATTAAGCAGGCTAAGAGCCATTTATCCAAACATAATGGAGCTTGAAAGAGAAGTAAGATTAAATCTTAATGACAATAAGACTGCTGCATCTAAAGGATTTAAAGAAAAGTCTGAAGTGGAGCTATTTAAGGAATTTTATAAGAGTATGTGTGAAGAGGATATGACACAGGAACAATGTGACATTCTTGAAGAAGCTGTAAAAGAAGCTTTGAAAGATGAGGTGGTATAAGTGAAACCTATATATTTAGAATTGGCTGGTTTTGGGGCATATGCAAAAAAGCAGGCAGTAGATTTTGAAAAACTTGATGGCAAAAATATATTTGTTATTACAGGACCTACTGGGGCTGGTAAGACAACAATATTTGATGCTATTGCATATGCTTTATTTGATACTGCAAGTGGAAATTCAAGAGATAGTAAGACAGTTAGAAGTGATTATGCTGATGAAACCATGGACACATATGTGGACCTTATTTTTGAAGTGAAAAATCAAAGATATAGAATAAAGAGAAATCCAGAATACTTAAGAAAAAAGTTAAAGGGTGAAGGTACTTTAAAGGTAAGAGATAAGGTTGAGCTTGTAATGCCAGATAAAACTGTTTTTACAAAGAAAACTGATGTTAACAACAAGATAAAAGAGATATTAGGCATAGATAAGGACCAATTTAAGCAGATAGTAATGCTACCACAGGGCGAATTTAAAAAGATGCTGGAATCAAGCAGTGAAGAAAAGGAAAAGATATTCAGAAAAGTCTTTAACACTGAAAAGTTCAACAACATCCAGGAGTATCTTAAGAATAAGTCTAAGAGTATGTATGTAGATATAAAATCTATGGTTGAGCAGCGTAATACTAACATCAGTAATATTGAATGCGATGAAGATTCAAAGCTTTATGAGCTGATTAACAGAGAAGACAAAGATGTAGATTTTATTATTGAAAAGGCAAAGATTCAGATAAGAGATGAGGAACAGAAGTTAGCAGAAATTACTGAGAGCATTAATAAGAAAAAAGAAGAAATGCTAAAAGTAAATAATGATAAAGCTAAGGCTGAAGAAGTCAACAAGAATATTGAGCAGAAGAATAAAGTTGAAGAACAGAAAAAAGAAATGGAGTCTAAGATTTCTGTAGTTAAGGAAAAAGAACATCACTTAAACAGAGCAAAGAAAGCTTTAAAGGTTCTACCTGTTGAAGAAAAGCTTAATGAAAAAATTAAATTAGTAGAAAATGAGAAAAATGAGCTTTCTGAAATAACTAAAAAAATCGCTGTAACTGAAGAACAGTTTAAAAAGAGTATAGAAGACTTAAAGTCTGAAGAATCTAAAGAGGATTTAAGAGTAAAGACTGCTAATGAAATAGCTGATTTAAAGAAATATCTTGATAGAATCAAAGGTTATGAAGCAAAAAAGAATGAGATACTTAAGAATAAGCAACAACTTACAGCTCTTGATAACTCAAGAATTACATGCACTAAGCGCGTTGAAGAGCTTAAGAAGAATATCTTAGCACTTGAAAAAGAAAATGAAGAAGTTCAGAAGGCAAAAGTTGAAAGAGAAAAGAAGCTTCAACAATATAATGAAGTAAACAACATTATAAAGGTTATTGAAGAATATCAGAGTAAGATTAAACTTAAGAATGATAAGTTCGTTATTCATAAAGAACAGTCTGCATTATATATAGAAAAGCAGAAGGAAGCAGAACGTGAGAAGCATCAGTATGAATACATGGATGAATGCTATAAGAGGGAACAGGCAGGAATTCTGGCACTTAACCTTGAAGAAGGAACACCATGTCCTGTATGTGGATCAGTAAGTCATCCTCAACCTGCTAAAGTAGGTGGAACAATATATTCTGAGGATCAGATTAAGAAGCAGAAGAAAATTTATGAAGAAGCAGATAAAGCAAAAAATGAAAAATATAATGAAGTGCAGAAGCTTAATGCTGAAATAAAGATGTTTGACGATCAGCTTAATGATATAAAAGTTAATTTGAAAAAACAGCTTGAAGAAGCATCATATAAATTTGATGTAGAGAAAAATATGGAAGAATCATTATATGAGCTTAAGGCTATAAGGACCAAAATCATAAATCATGGAAAGCAGCTTAAAGCGGAAATTGATAAAGAGCAGAATGTCAAAAGTAACCTTGAAAACAGTAAGAATGAATGTGAAAAAGATGAGAATACAATTAAGTCTGCAAATGAGAAATATACAGAGTTACTGCGAGTAACTTCAGCCTTTGAGGCAGAAGTTAAGTCTCTTGAAGCAGATATTCCCGAGGAAATACGTTCAACTTTATCACTGCTGGCAAAGATTAAGGAGAAGGAGAATATCCTTGAAGAGATGAAAAAAGCACTTGAAAGTGCAAGAAAAGTTAATAATGATCTTAACATGAAGCTTACAGCAGAGAAAACTACAAAGCTGACTAAGATAAGCAATATTGAGAAGTTTGAGAAGGATACTGAAGAACTTAAAGTACAGGTGAATAATGTTATTACAGAACAAGGTTTCACCAGCCATGAGGATTACAGCAGTTCAATAATGCAGGAAGAGCAGATAGATGAACTTGATAGAAGAATCAGAAAGTTTCATGAAGATCTTGCTGTTATCTCTAATCTTTTTGATAACCTTGCAAAGAAGACTAAGGATTTTGAAGTTCAGGATATAAGTAAGTTCGATGAAATGATTTCTGCATTAAGGGAAGAAGAAAAGGCTCTTGCAGAAAGCCAGATGAAATTGAATAATAGAGTTAATAATAATAAAAAGACTCTAGATAATATTACTGAGATAACAGCGAAGATAAGCAGCAAAGAAGAAAAATATAAGGTTCTTGCAAAAGTTTCTAATATGGCACTTGGTAATAATTCAAATAAGATTAGTTTTGAAAGATATGTACTGGCAGCTTATTTTGATGATGTTATAAAAGCAGCTAATGTAAGACTTGATAAGCTTGCTGACGGTAGATTCTTCCTAAGCAGAAGTGAAGAAACTTTAGATGGCAGAAAGAGAAAAGAAGGACTTGAAATGAATGTGTATGATTACTATACAGGCAAATCGAGACCAGTAAAGACTTTATCAGGCGGCGAAAGCTTCAAGGCATCTTTAGCACTGGCACTTGGATTATCAGATGTTATCCAGTCATATGCCGGTGGTGTAGAAATGAATACAATGTTTGTAGATGAAGGGTTTGGAACTCTTGATGATGATTCACTTGAAAATGCAATCGAGTGTCTGTTAGATTTGCAGTCAGGTGGAAGGCTTGTAGGAATAATCTCACACGTACAATCACTGAAAGACAGGATAGGCACAAGAATAGAAGTAACTAAAGACGTAACAGGCAGTTCACTGAAGTTGATTTTACAATAATTTTAAATTAAAAATTAAGGATGAAACTTCTTGCGGAGGTTTCAGCCGATGCATAAGCGAACATCCCAAATCAAAGATTTGGGATGTTCGCTTAAAAAAGAGGAATCAAGATCCTTTTTAAAATTTCTTGTAATATCAATTAAGTAATTCAGAGGTTTGGAGGCAGAGCCTCGAGGCTGTAAAGATTTTAATTGAAAAGTATAGAGCAGGAGAATATGATAATCTTTAAATGCTGCCATAAGTAAAAAACAACTATCTTAAGATAGTTGTAGGTGCTAAATTCTAGCACCTTTATTTTTGTATTAAAAAGTAATACTTTATATTACAAAGTATTATATTTTAATATCATATATTATCTTATATTACATGGTACTAGTGTATTTTATACTTACGAAGGAGACCAAATTATCACTAAAAAATCAGCCATCAAAATGTGGAAAATCTGTAAAAGTGGTTCAAGCCTCCTTCATCCATTTTTTTGTTGCTTTTAATCTATAAGATTCTTTTAAATAATAAGGAATATATTTGATTACTTTACATAACTCAAAACTATTCATAAGATGAATCACCTGTCTTGGTAAGTAAAGGGACGTGCAAAGTTATATGTGGGTTTATCATACTGGTAAAATGTATACTGATGCTGCTATCGTATTATATGAGTATCAGAAAACACGTAATTCCAGTCATTCACGCGAGTTTTTAAAAGACTTCTCGGGCACCGTAGTTATAGATGGATATCAGGTTTATCATACTTTAGAAAATGAGCGTAAAGACTTGAAATCTGCAGGATGCTGGAATCATGCAAGACACAGATTTTCTAATATTGTAAAAGTTCTTGGCAAAGAAAAGTCTAAAAGCAATCTTGCATATGATGCTTTAAAACAAATAGCCGCTATCTATAAGATAGAAGGTTCTTTAAGTGAACTCCCACCAGAGGAACGTCAGATGCGGAAAAATTTGCAAATGAAGTCTATATTTGAGGCTTTCTTGAGTTGGTAAAAAAGTATAAAGAATCTGTCCTTCCTAAATCACAGACAGGGGAGGATTTTATTATTGCCTCAATCAGGAGAAGTATTTGAAAGTATTTCTTCAGGATGGATATGTTCCACTGGATAATAACGCAGCCGAAGGAAGCATCAATGGCTTCTGCATTGGAAAGCATATAATTATTTTGAATCTTTATTTATTGATATACCAGAACATATGTATGATAAAAAAACTTAGAATTTTTAGATGAACTTCCGCCATGGTCAAAAAACTGCTAAATGGCAGTTTTTTGTACAGATACTCATTATTTATAGTTTACATTTAATCTAATAATATTTCTTCATCGGTAATGTCATCAAAAAAATTATTGTGGCTTATAAGTAGTATTATTTTATCCTTTTTTATATTATTAATCATTGATTTGAATTGATGGATACTTTTTTGATCTAAAGCTGTCGTAGGCTCATCAAAAAACATTACTTCAGGACATTTGATTAGTTCTCTAAAAATTTTTATTTTTTGCTGTTGTCCTCCTGATAAAGTAGCTACCTTTTTATTCATAACATTGTTTAAGTTAAACTCGTCATCTTTGAAAAAATTACCATAATCATATTTATCTATAAGTTTACTGAATATACCTAAAACCTCCTCTCTACAATAGTTATGATAGTTAGAATTGCCTAACAAATATTCAAAAACTGTTTGATTACTACTAATATTATTTTGTTCAATGAATCCAATATATTCATTTCTTATTTTATACATATCCAATAATGATATTGAATAATTATTATACGTGATGACACCTGAATCAATGGAATCAATATATAATCCTAATATTATATTAAATAAAGTTGACTTCCCTGTACCATTTCTTCCTTTAATAACATATAAATTATTCTTTGAGAAACTCAAATTTACATTATCAAGGACTTTCCTTTTTCCGATTGCATCTTTATAAGAAAAACTCAAGTTTTTAAGTTGTATGCTATCTATATAATCCAATACTTTGTATCCATTATTCTCCAAATTTATATCTAATATTTCATTAATTCTATTCTTACTTACATACATATTTTGATAAGTACTATAGAAATCAATAAAATATTTGATAGAATTCATAATAAAATTAAAATAGGTATTAATTAAAATAAAATTACCAACAGACAACTGATTATTTATTACTTTGTTTGATAATATAAAAAAAACTATAGCTTGAAAACACACGGTTATAATATTATCTATTGAAGAAAATAAATAGGCTATTATTGAATACTTCTTTACAGCTTGATACATAGTATTAAAGGATTCTTTCAAATGAGTACTACTATTAATAAATGTACCTTTAATCTTTATTAATTTTATTAATGATACTTGATTTGTTAATGTTTCAGTAAATTTATCATCAGTATTTTTTGCATTATAACTGGCTTTATATAAAGGCGTTTTAATCAACACATACATTAAGAAATAGAACGGTATAAAGAGTAAAATTAAATAAATAAAAATAGTTTCCATATGAATCAACAAAAAACAAGAGACAAATAGACATATTATATTAAGTATTAAATTAAGCACATCTTTTATATAAAATTGTATAAGTATAGCAACATCATTTTTAATTCTTTGGCTAAGATATACGGGACTGAATTGATTTGCTTTTTCAAGTACAGATTTGTGATAATGTTCTATTATAAATAAAATATACTTAAAAGAAATATTATTGATTAAATAAACTGACACTTGTTCTAAGACATAACCAATAATTATTGAGAATATTCCTAATACAATTATATCAATAATGAACATATGTACTTTGGAATCCTTAGCAATTAAAGCATCAATAAATTTATTTAAAAAGATGGGTTGTATAAAGGATATTATCCAGTTAAATATCGTAAGCGCAAAGAATATAACTAGTAAACCTATATAATTTTTGAAATATTTATAGTACTCTTTCATAGATTAACACACACCTTATTTCATTATTTGGAAGGTGGAAACCAATAATCAGAATTAAAATTAATATTTCCAATTACTAATTGATATAGCATAAAATACTTTTCTCTATCCAATGGCAATAGCTCAAGTAGTTCTTCATCTAAAAAACCTCCTAATGCGACAGTACCTATGCCTATAGCTGTAGATACTAAATAGAAATTTTGAGCAATATGTCCAGCTTCAATATTAATAAATCTATATCCTCGTTCTCCATATTTGTATCCAACCAACTCCATGTTTGCCAACATAAATATTGCGCAAGCTCCTTGAAGACTAATTCCATCATAGCTTAATACTTCACATAAAGTATCTATATTACAGTACTTATTCAAACATTTTATATTATTGTTTATAGCATCATAATAATAAATACCTTTATCAAGTCCTTCAACATTATTTATAAATAAGTATAAATTTATAGGAAACAATGCTCCTGCTGATGGGTATGTTCGAAGCAATTGACGTGGATGTTGTTCAGTTTCATCATATTTACCACTTATACCAGCACTATAAAACAATATAGTAGATAGTTCTTCTAAAGATAACGGAATTTTTGAATAATTTCGTATACTTCTTCTTCTAGAAACTGTTTCAAAAAAACTATATTTTTCAAGAGTAGGATTAGGTGCAGGAAGTTTAATACACTCAATTTCATTATATAAGGTTACGCCTTTTTTTATTTTTTTATTAAACCAATCATCACATACAGCATTATTTACCATTCTATTTAAAGTTAAAAAATTGATACAATTCAACTCAGTATTAGTATGATATAATTCAAATAATGGTATGCCATTTAGGTAATGATATTTATATTTGCCACGAAAATCATCTGAAATCATTTGTACACCTACTTTCATTTTTGAATTTAGAACATATTTTACATTGAGGATTTTTCAATATTCTTTTTATTACAAATTCATCGTTTATAGAAGAAAATTTAATTATATTATTAATAGTATTAGGCAAACTAGAAGAACTTTTCATACTAAAATAATTATCAATTTCCTCTAAGATTAAACCTACAAAAATTATCAAGTTGACAATATTAGTGATTTTATATTGTCTTACTAATGTTTTATTCATATAATCATATAAATTAGGTACACTACATTGTAGGCATGCTGTTTTACCAGGAATTATAAGTGGACCTAGTTCTATAATTAAATCATTTATAACACAGTTAATCCAACATTTATTATGTTTATAAAAGAAAGCATTGAGGGTTAAATTTAATTTCTTATTTCTAGCAGATTGCATAACAATTATAAAATAATCTCCATTAACATACTGTTCTAAATTATCATAATTTAACGATAACATATTCACTATACTGATCTTTGATCGTATGTTATCGTTAAAATCTGTTACCTTAACATTTGATCCAAAATCAATTAAGGATATGTTCATTTCTCTATAAGTAATTAAATTCTCTAAAATATATTTGCAACTTAACTTATCTAGATAGCTGAGAACTATAATCTTTTTATTTTTTGATGTAACTATTTTTTCACCATAATCAATATTTTTATAATCTTCCAAGATTCCTTTATCAATTAGAGTTAAAAGCATATTAACAAAATCGTCAATATTAATATCATTTAATATTTGTCGTTCTTGGATATTTTTAATTAAAAATGAAATAGATACAGGTTTACATAATAAGTCTATTATGGGATAAATATATTTTGTGTAATTATACCCCTTAACAGTAAAAGTTTTGGTAGCATTAGATAATACTACTCTTGATGAAGTTAATTCTATAATATCTAGGTAATCTTTAATTTTTATTATTCGGTTGTTATCAATCATAATAATACCTCGAATTCTATTCATTTTACGGGAATGGAATAAAATTACATTTTCTATCTAATTCAGTGTCGGTTGCCTGCTCAACAAAATCATATATTTCAGGTGTGAATTGATTTGGATTCAAACTTGGGAACCAATTAAAGTCGAAAAATTTCGCCACTTTTAGATTGCCTATATTTCTTGTTGATGGCATATAAAATAATATTGGATTAATTTTATATTCATCATATAGTTCTCTACACATAGATTTAACATCAAATTCATATGAATTTAATTCATCATAATAGCATATATCAGATTTTTCTTTAAGATATGAATAGGCTGCTCTTAGTTTTTCAGTAGGAATGCTTGTATATAAATCACAATAATCAAGATTTTTTTTATTTTGTGTATCCATATTTGAGTTACAAGATATTTTACAAGCATACATTTCTTTTATAGCACCATTTATAGCTTCATCTTTATTACTTGAAGAATTAGCACCAATTAAAAATTTATCATTATAATCAGCTGTAGCTAAAATCACGTAGAAATTATCAATTAAAGAAACATTATATATATATACATTCTTGAATTCATTCAAAATATTTTTAATTTGAATATCTTTATTAAGAATAATTCTTTTTCCTTTAGCTTTTGATAAATAATTATAAATTAAACTTTGTCTCTCAATAAATTCCCTTAAAGCATTTTTTTCACAAAAAGAAGATTTACTATGGCTTGCATCTCCGCATGAATCTGAAAAAATATAGTTTTTATATTTTTTATCTATTTTAATTATCTTTTTTTGTGCCAATGAATATCCTAATATTAATTCTGAATTTATTATTGGAACTTCATCACACATATAAAAAAGACTCTCTCTTTCGAAAAATTCCCCCAAAGCTATTAAAATAGCTTTTTTAATTGATTGGTTACTTATTCCTGAACCAATAGTCAGATTATTAATAACATCATTGAAAATACAGTACCTATAATCATTTAGATATGTTGATTTTTTTATATTTATACTTATTTCATTAATAGTTGCTTTTTTCATTATCGTATAACTCCCTATTTAAATAATAATGCAATCTGGTAATTGTTTAATAGTTTTGTAATCTATATTAAATACATTAAATATAGTTTTATCCAACTCATTTAGTATATTTGACTTTAAAGGAATGGAATTTATCAAATCTTTAGAAAAACATCTTATTGATATAAAATCTTGTGATAATTTTGTATTAAGTACACCTATTTCTAATGACTTTAGCCATTGTGGAAATTTTATAGTTGTAACTTGTGAATTACACATATGATATTTTTTCATGTGTTTTTTAAAATTATTTACTCTTTCATAGATTTGAATATGATCAGCTAATGTAAAGTTTTTATAAACATTTGCTTCTTGATCATTAAATAGAGCTTCAATCAGTTTTGCTTCAGTTAACGCATTAAATAATGCTTTATATGAACTCATATCAGAATTAACTCCACTAGCAGCTAATTTTTTATTTTTAAAACATACTACAGTAAATGTGTTACAGTTTGATAAGTTATTTGAAACAAATATAAATATTTTATCAGAAGAAAAGCCTATTTTTTTTATTAATTTACTTATATTACTATCTATCGCAAGAGAATATCCTAAGCCTTTATACCATAAAAGCATTGCATCATTTTTTTCAATTAATTCTAATATAGCCTTGTTAATTATTCGTTGTGAATTTAAACCTGAAGCAGTTCCGGTAGTATCCATATTACCGTATAAATCATTATACCCATATCCAAGATTGTCCCTATCTGTTTTAATAATTCTTTGATTAATTATATCTTGGCATAAGATTGCATTTGATATTGCTATATTATTAACAGCGATTCTATATCTCTCTAGAAATTCTTGATGTATTTTTTTAAATAAAATTCTTTTATTATAATCTATTGCGGTACTTTTATAAGGAGAAATTTTATCTTTAATTTTTATTGTAGAAAATTGACCACCTCCCATTTTTAAATCATGAAGATAACTACTTTTTATTACAGTATAACTATAATTATTATATGAAAACATTATTATTTCTCCTTTATCATTTGATTTGCAATAAGCAGTTGTTCCCTACAAGATACTCCAACCATCTTTGTGAATTGTTGTTGTGGTACGGTTATGCTTTCTGAAGTAAAAGAACTTTTATCGAGACAATTTTGGACTCTATCATAAATTCCACCAATTTGTAAAAGACCATCTATAAATCCTTGTTGAAGTTCTTTACCAATTGAATATTCCAATTTAAGAAAATACACTATTCCCATATTATAAGTACACTTTAGATACATAGTTTCTTCAAGAGTGGAATCTATTTCCTTAAACTTATAAGCAGTATTAGACATAAAGTCTAGACTATATATACCATTTTCAATATTAGTTATATCTTTAAATATAAAAATAGGACAAAAATATATGTCATCTTTTTCACATAAAAATAGTTTGAAATTTTCTAATATTAACTTGAAATTTTCTGGAAATTCATTAAATTTATAAGATTTTAAATACCCATCTGGCAGTTCCCAATATTCGTTTATAATATTATTTGATTCATTTTTTTTTGTATCTAAAAATTCGTTAATCTTAACAGTAGTTTGATAAAATTTTAGAACGTCTTCTATTGGATTTTTAATTAATTCATTATATGGCATTTGGCAAAAAAATTTTCTATTCATAACAATCACATAACTCCCAATGCATAGCCTCATCAACTGAAACTATATTATTTATAAAATCAATGCTATAGACATTATTGATAACAGCATTATTTTTAATATCTATTTGATCTAATAGTAAATTAACAAGACCTTTTATACTGTAGTTAGTAAACTTATTTTCAACATTAAAATCTGGATGTCTCTTATAAATAATATCAAGAATAGATTGAAAAGAAGTTGTACCCATAGAATTATATTTAGCTTTTAAACTAGACTCAACATTATGATAAAAACAAATTGGGCATGGGTTTACCCACTCTTTTTTATGGTAATTTGATACAAAAATATAATTATTGTAATAAAAAGCAATTCTATAAATTACATTTTTATTATGTAAAATATCAGAAATATTAGTATACAATGTGATATTAAATGGATTTAAAAAAACAAGATATAAATTATCTTTCTTTATTTCTATATTATCTAAATTTTTATCAAAAAATATAGATTTTAACTTAGATTCAATGCCCTGAGAAATATACTGCATATTATCTAAAAATAGCTTATCATTTGATATTACTATAATGTCTTTAAATGCCAACTTAGGTTTAATGCATTCGTGTATTATTTTATTGTTTATCATAAAATCTAGTATTTCTTCATGCTTTTTTCCTAAAAGGGACTCAATTTCTTCATTTGATACTTCATAAACTTCGTTGATATCTATCCAATTTAAGAACTTAATTAGTTCTCTATCTTTTAGTATTATTGTCGTAAATGAATTCTGTAAAATACTTGTATCTTCATAATTAGTAATTATAAATGGATATAAATTATACATTTAAACCCTCCTAAACTAGTAAATTCAGTATATATTTTCATATATACTGAATTTGTGAAATAAAATTTATTGTTCAGTTTCTCATAGAATAGTAACTATTAAAGTATGATTTCTTCAATATCTTGAACTAAGTTACTGCTTCCAGAAAGACAGCATGCACTGCAATTATTACAAGTTGGCATGCAACTAGGTATATTGCCATAACCGCCTTGTCCATAACCACTACCGTCACCAATTTTGACAGCACTATCAGGTTTAGAAACTGATATACCATATTGAGCAGTAATTGGCTTAGTATTCCAGACAAAATTAGTCTTTTTATTTATTACGTCCGCCATAACATTCCCTACTTTTTACATATTAAAGCAAATTTACCTCACAATGAATATATTGGTATATTAAAAAATAAAGTCAATACTTTAATATAAAATAATTTTATATTAATTTTTAACATATATTGATTTTTTTATATAATATGTTAACATTTTAGTAAAGTAAATTATTTTTAACTATTATAAATATTAGGAGAATGTATATTTATGATTAATAAAAAAAATTCTAGAATATTAGCTGTAATTGGGGTTATAACAGTTATTACTACAGCTATTTTAATTACTAAATCACTAAAAACAAAAAGCAAACAAAATACAAAAGATTTTAACTCATTTATAAGTGATGTGAATAACTCTAAATCAGATGTAAGAAATACAACCACTAACTTAAAACCTGAATACCAAAATTGGTTAAAAGATGATAAATTACCTTTTACGGAGAAAGAACTAGATGACATAAGCGTTTATGCAAATCAATTTCAAAATTCCTTTGACAATAATATCATTAAAAGTAATTCTGATGAATACGATGAAAATAAGCTGCTAACATATGATAAAGCAAAAAAAGATACAGATAGGCTTTTTAATTTATTCAAATATGGTTATAGTGCATATGGATATTACGGAGGAGATTCAAAATTTAATGATGTAAAAGAAAAAGTGCTTTCTTCCTTGCCAAAAGATAAATCATTTACAGTTGATAATTTCAGAAATATTCTTGTTTCTAATTTATCTTTTATTAATGATCAACATTTTGATATTCTTGATAAAAATAATCGTCCAAGCTTTAAAGGTAAATATTATTATATTTATGATGAGCCTATATATAAAGATTCAACTGGCTACTATGAAATTAAACATTTAAAAAGATACTATATACAGTCAATGGACGGAAACAATAAAACCTCTGACTTTATTCATAAAACCATAGGTAAGAAAGGTAATATAATATATAATATTGCTATAATGAATGACTTTACTAACGATATGAAACTTTCACGTAAAATAACGTTAAAATCTAAAAATGGACAGGAAACAAGTGAAACCATAGATTTAAGCTTGAAATTTTTTACTGCTAATTATAACACTTCATATGAATATACAGAGCAATCAGGCATTCCTATAGTAAAACTTTCAAGGTTTTATAATGTGTCTCAATCGGAAACTGACCTAAACGATTTTATTGATTCTGCTTCACAAATTAAAAGTTCTCCTGTTGCTATTTTAGATTTGCGTGGTAATACAGGTGGATATGACGATATTGCCCAGCAATGGATAATTAATTATTTTGGAGTTCTTAATGATAAGCAGAATATTTATTCTAGGGGAGCAACCATGGAGCTTCATTCGTCTTTGATAAAATCCCTAAATCAGACGTCTTATGATGAATTATTTAAGGAATTTCCTGGACATAAATCTAAAATAGTAAAAAATAAAAATATTCTTTTTATATTAATGGATAATGCTACAGCATCAGCTTCAGAAAAATTTATCGAATCACTTTCAAATATAGATAACATTGTGTTAGTAGGAACAAATACTAAGGGTGCATTACTAAGCGGTGATCCCAAATATTATAAACTATCAAACTCATCAATAAATGTTTATATTGGAACCATACTGTATATGACTCCGTTTGGAATTGATTTTGAAGGCAAAGGTTTTGAACCAGACTTATTAGTTGATTCAAATGATGCACTTGATAAAACCATAAAATTAATAAAATACTATAAACTTAAATAGCACAAGAAATCTAGTATAAACTTTCGAGAAAATGAATAAGTTTTAATAGGTAGCTCATTTCAGATAAATCAAAATAATCTGGCAAAAGAGCTTGGAGTTGTTCAAGAAATAGTTAAACAAATGATTAAGACTTTACTAGATGAGAAACTGTTGTCAATATGGTATAGACAACAAAGTAAAAATAATAGTCTTAAATATAATATTTATAGATTAAATTACTAGTAAAAGGAAAGGTGCATATCTTCTCTTTTGAACCTATGTCAATAAAGTACACACATTTTTTAATCTTGAGGCTGTAAAATAATTTGTGTATTTACTATTTCTTCTTGAAATATTAAGATATCACTAGTTAAAAATATAATGTAATAATATAGAATATTTTGTGATATTCTGTAGTATATTTGTTAATTCTATACTGCATATTATCTCCATAAAGTGGTTATAATATGCAGTTAAGGAACATTTATTGAAGCTTTATTGCTTAACTCGCAGTAAAACTTTTTTTATGCTTCTTTTTTGAGAACATCAGCATAAAGTATGTTAAGTTGATTTACAACTAAATCCCAATCAGGATAGTTTCTGGTCCATTTCTTCGAAATGCGTTGAACGGCTAGGTATAGCATTTTCAAAAGACTTTCATCAGTCGGAAAGATTAGCTTTGTCTTTGTTACTTTTCTAAATTGACTGTTAAGACTTTCTATAGCGTTAGTAGTATAAATTATCTTTCTTATATAATCAGGAAATGCAAAGAAAGTACTTATAGTATCCCAATTATCCTCCCAGCTCTTAATTGCATTTGGATATTTACCAGACCATTGTTCTTTCATATCTATCAAATTATTCATAGCAGTTTCCTCATTTACAGCAGCATATACTGTCTTAAGGTCGGCGGCGAAAGCCTTACGATCTTTGTACGGAATATATTTCATACTATTTCTTATTTGATGTATTATACAAGTTTGTATCTTTGATGATGGATAAGCAGCTTCTATGGCTTCCTTAAAGCCTTTAAGGCCATCTACACAGAATATAAGTACATTTTGAACGCCTCTATTCTTAAGATCATTTAATACTGATAGCCAGAATTTACTGCTTTCATTTACACCTATCCATATACCTAAAACTTCTTTCTGCCCATCCATATTAACTCCAATAACAACATAAGCAGCCTTCTTTACAATTTGTTTATCTTCTCTTACTTTGTAATGAATAGCATCCATAAACATAAAAGCATAAGTTTTTTCTAAGGGTCTATTCTGCCAGTCGTAAACTAACGGAAGAATTCTGTTAGTAATGTTGGATACTGTATCTGCGCTAATATCAACTCCGTAAAGTTCTTTTACCTGTTCAGAGATATCTCTTGTTGTCATGCCAGTTGCATATAGCTTTAATATTTTATCTTCGATTCCATCAACGGTACGTTGATGTTTAGGAATTATCTGAGGTTCAAATTCACCGTTTCTATCTCTAGGGACATCAATTTGTACTGGGCCTAATTCAGTTTTTACGGTCTTTTTAGAATAGCCATTTCTTCTATTTGTTGTTCCTTTTTCAGTGGAATCAGACTTCTGATAGCCTAATGCTTCATCCATTTCTGCTTCTAATGCTTCCTGTAAAACATCCTTAAACATATCTTTTAAACCAGCTAAAATATCATCTGCACTCTTAAAATCCTGCTCTTTAATGTATTCTCTTAATAAATCCTTCGACAAATTTGACATAAAAAACAACTCCTTCTGTAATAATTTGTTATCTTAATTATTGACAAGAAGAAGTTGTTTTTATTCACTTTACACAAAATTATTTATAGGCTCGAGCCTCCATTAGAATGAAAAAATCAGCAGGCTGATTTGTCCTGAATTATATATTATACATTTTAAATTATAAATTAGATAACTAAAAAACGGCTTATTAAGCCGTTTTTTAGTTATCTTGAGAGTGTACTTCGTAAAAGCCTTGTGGGTACTTGCAGACTGGACACACAGCTGGCGCTGATTTTGATTCTAATATGTAGCCACAGTTTCTACACTTCCACAGCTTTGGTGTATCTGAAGTAAAAAGTGTACTGCTCTTCATTTTGTCATATACATCTAAAAATCTTTCTTCATGAGTTTTTTCTATTGAGGCTATATTTTTAAAAGCTGTTGAAATTTCAGGAAAGCCTTCTGAGGCAGCTATTTCAGAGAATTCCTTATAAGCGGAACTCCACTCGTCATGTTCTCCGTCGGCTGCAGCTTTTAAGTTTTCTTCTATTGTGCCAAGTTCTATTGGATAATGAGCATCTACATGTATGTCACATGAACCAAGTCCTTTAATAAGAAAATCATAAAATACTTTAGCATGAGCTTTTTCATTTTTTGCAGTTTCATCAAAGACATGAGCAATATAATCCTGTTTTTGCTGAGTTGCTATTTCATAGAAAAAAGTATATCTGTTTCTTGCCTGAGATTCACCTGCAAAAGCTCTAGCAAGACATTCAGCAGTTTTTGTTCCTTTCAAATTTTTCATATATTTAACCTCCTAAAGTCAATTTATAATATAGTATTTGTTAAATGGTATAAACTATACTATAAATAGCATGATATATGGTAGTGATAACTAATTTAATAAATAACTAATAGTTAAGGACATTTAAAATATAATTGTAATAACTCTTTTAAATTAAGTTAATGTATACGTTGATTTATTAAAATAAGTATGATATCATATTGATGGTAAAAGAATATGCGATAGTAGCTCAGTTGGATAGAGTGGCTGGCTACGAACCAGTAGGTCGGGGGTTCGAATCCCTCCTGTCGTACCAAGCTAAAGACTTCGGAGTTTCCGGAGTCTTTTTTTCATACAAAAATATAATGATTTAACGAAGTTAGAGTATTTAATTGTATTTATAGCGTTGTTTATTATTCGTATTATTATCACATGTAAATATACAATAAAACATTTACATAAATTAAATTGACATAAAAGTAAAACTATGTTATTTTAAAAAAAGAAAAGTTAATATTAACAGGGGAGCTTGTATGTGAACAGGCTGAGAGGAAACTAGAGTTTCGACCCTTATACCTGATTTGGATAATGCCAACGTAGGAATAAGTAAAAGTGATGTTTATAGCAGCATGACCTATTTGGTTTTGGCTGCTATTTTTTATTCTACTAAGACTTATATGTAATTTAAAATTTAGATTTTAAATTAAATAATTATTATATAGAGTCTTAGTAGAATAATATTCACTTAATTAAGTAAAAAGATCCTGCGGAATTTCCTTATCATTATAAAAAATACTTAGAATATGGGGGATTTCATTTTGGAAGAGAAAAAAACATCAGTATTATCTAACGGCCTTATTTGGTTTGGAGCAGCTGTATCAATAGCTGAAATATTGACAGGTACACTACTTGCACCATTAGGATTTACTAAAGGACTTGCAGCAATTATAATTGGACATCTTATCGGATGTATACTTTTATATTTTGCAGGAGTAATCGGAGCTGAGACTGAAAGAAGCTCTATGGAAACTGTAAAGATGTCATTTGGACAGAAAGGATCATTTTTATTTTCATTTCTTAATGTCTTGCAGCTTGTGGGTTGGACTGCAGTGATGATTTTTAATGGTGCAATTGCTGCACAGACTGCTTTTAGTATCAGCAATGAATGGATATGGAGTGTCATAATAGGAGCACTTATAATCGTCTGGATAATGATTGGGATAAAGAATCTTGACAAAGTCAACGCAGTAGCTATGACTGGATTATTTATTCTGACAATAGTATTAAGCGTAGTAGTTTTTAAAGGAAATGTTGCAAAACCTGTTTCTGGAGATGGTATCAGCTTTGGAGCTGCAGTTGAACTTGCAGTAGCAATGCCGCTTTCATGGCTGCCACTTATATCAGATTATACAAGAACTGCAGAAAGGAAAAAGAAGACAGCGTTTGTGAGCGCAATAGTTTACTTTTTTGCAAGTTGCTATATGTATGTCATAGGAATGGGAGCTGCAATCTTCACTGGAGAAAGTGATGTTGCAAAAATCATGGTAAGTGCAGGTCTTGGTATTGTAGCACTTGTGATAATCGTATTTTCCACAGTTACAACTACTTTTCTTGATGCATATTCTGCAGGAGTAAGTTCTGTAAGTATCTCAAAGAAGATTGACGAAAAGAAAGCAGCAATAATCGTAACTGTTATAGGAACAGCACTTGCTATTTTTACACCAATAACAAAGTTTGAAGATTTCTTATACCTAATAGGATCTGTATTTGCTCCTATGATTGCAATTCAGATTACAGATTACTTTGTTATTAAGAAAAGTTATATAGAAAAACAATTTATTATTAAAAATTTAATTATATGGGCAGCTGGATTTGCTTTATACAGATGCTTAATGAAAGTAGATATACTAGTAGGCAATACACTGCCTGATATGGCTGTAGTAATAATAGTATGTATCATAATTAATAAAATTTTTGGAGGAGAAAAAGATGTTTAGTGAAAGATTAGAAAATTTAAGGAAGAATACGCCGTTAGTACATAACATAACAAATTATGTGACAGTAAATGACTGTGCCAATATACTTTTAGCATGTGGCGCATCACCAATAATGGCTGATGATAGTGAAGAAGTTGAAGATATTACTTCAATATGCAGTGCTCTTAACATTAACATAGGAACACTTAACAAGAATACAATACCTTCAATGTTCTTAGCAGGAAAGAAAGCAAATGAGCTTCATCATCCAATAATTCTTGATCCAGTTGGAGCTGGAGCTTCAAAACTTAGAACAGAAACTGCACAGAAATTAATAGATGAAATTAAGTTTACAGTAATAAGAGGAAACATTTCAGAAATAAAGACTCTTGCTAGGGGAAATGGCACAACTAAAGGCGTTGATGCTGATGTGGCTGATAAGGTTACTGAAGAAAACCTTGATTCAGTTATCAAGTTTACAAAGGAGTTTGCAAAGAAGACAGGAGCTATTATCGCTATAACAGGTGTTATAGACATAGTTGCAGATGACAAAAAGGCTTACGTTTTACGTAATGGAAACACAATGATGGGCAAGATAACAGGAAGCGGATGTATGCTTACTGCTATGACTGCTGCCTACATTGCAGCTAATCAGGACAATTCACTTGAAGCTGTTGCTGCCAGCATATGTGCTATGGGAGTTTGTGGAGAAAGAGCTTTTGATAAGATTCAGAAGAAACATGGCGGAAACTCAACTTATAGAAATTATATAATAGATGAAATTTATAATCTTGATGGCAAAACTTTAGAGGAGTGTGCTAGATATGAAATTAGATAAAAAATATATGCAACTATATGCAGTTACTGATAGAAAATGGCTTACCGGTAGGACTTTAGAACATGATGTTGAGGAATGCCTAAAGGGAGGAGCAACATTCATCCAGCTTAGAGAAAAGAATATGGACCAAGCAAGTCTGCTTAAGGAAGCATTTATTATTAAGGATTTGTGCAGAAAGTATAATGTTCCATTTGTCATTGATGATGATGTAGATGCAGCTATAAAATGTGATGCTGATGGCATTCATGTTGGACAAAGCGACATGGAAGCAGGAGATGTAAGAGCAAAAATTGGGCCAGATAAGATACTTGGAGTTTCTGCACATACTGTTGAGGAAGCAGTGAGGGCAGAAAAGAGAGGAGCAGATTACTTAGGGGTAGGAGCTGTCTTTTCTACAACAACTAAGCTTGATGCATGTGATGTGTCAGCAGAAACACTAAGTGAAATATGTAATGCTGTATCAATCCCAGTAGTTGCAATAGGAGGTATAAGCCACGATAACATATTAGAACTTAAAGGTACAGGAGTTGACGGAGTAGCTGTAATTTCAGCATTATTTGCACAAAAAGACATAAGAAAAGCAACTGAAGACTTGCGCAAATTATCAGAAGAAATGACGCTATCTGTTAGATAAGAGATCGGAACTAAGAGAGCAGAGAATCGGATTAAACTCCTTTTGGGAGTTTCGAGCTAAAGTATTAAAAGGTGGGAAAATATTATGATTAAAAAGGTATTAACAATAGCTGGTTCTGACAGCAGCGGTGGAGCTGGGATTCAAGCTGATATAAAAACTATAACATGTCATAAGATGTATGCTATGAGTGCTATAACAGCACTTACAGCTCAAAATACAACAGGCGTTTATGGTGTACAGGAAGCAACGCCGGAATTTGTAGGTCAGCAGATTGACTGTATTTTTAATGATATTAGGCCAGACGCAGTAAAAATAGGAATGGTATCGAGTAGCAAGATAATAAAGGTGATTGTAGAAAAGCTTAAGAAGTACAATGCTGAAAGTATTGTCGTTGATCCTGTTATGGTTGCAACAAGTGGAAGCCCGCTGTTAGAAAAAGAAGCAATGAGTACATTAATAAATGAACTTCTTCCAATGGGAACTGTTATAACACCTAATATTCCTGAAGCTGAAATACTTTGTGGATTTAAAATAAATGAACAAGATGATATGCTTAGGGCAGCAAAAAAAATAGCTACAAGTATTAAAGGCGGAGTTCTTATAAAAGGAGGACATTTTAGTAATACGGCTGATGACCTTTTATATATAGATGGAAAAGAAGTATGGTATAAGCAGGAGAAGATATATAACGAAAACACTCATGGAACAGGATGCACTTTATCTTCAGCTATAGCATGTAATCTAGCAGATGGTTATTCTATTGAAGATAGTATAAGAAATGCTAAAAGTTATATAACGGGAGCGCTTAAAGCTGGGCTTAATTTAGGAAAAGGAAGTGGACCGCTTGAGCATAATTACAATATAAAAATTAAATAAGAAAGTATAGATTTAACACCTCTCTAGATAAGTAGATTTTTTGCTGTCTGGAGGGGTGTTTGTTTTGAGTTGTAAGCAAGAACCATGTGAATTTAGGTTAATTATGTAAAAAAATATATGTATTTACATATTGATAACTGAAAAATTTAAAACTATAATTATATATGGGGTGTATGCACAAATGTGTATTTTTATGGGAGGACAAATAAATGGATAATCAGTATAATTTAAAAGATATTGAAAAAGCGTTAGACTTAATTCCATATTATATTTGGATAAAGGATGGTAATGGTGTATATAGATATGTAAATAAGGCATTTGCAGATGTATTGAATGTAAAAAAGGAGTTTTTTATCGGAAAGACTGATTTTGATTTTGGCAATGAAAAAATAGCAAATCAGTTTGAAACAAGTGATAATAGGGTACGCGAAAGCGGTTTACCAATTTTATCTGAAGATAAGGTAGAAATAAAATCAATAAATAAATGTTTATATTTTGAGACATTTAAACAGAAGTTTTATATAAATGGAGAATATACAGGATGGATTATGGCAATAGCAAGGAATACCACTTTATATAAAAGGTTAGATGATAGTATTGAGTATGAATTTAATAATATTTCAAATAAGATATTTAATGCAGCAGATAACTTAGAACAAAATAGAAAAAATAAAGTAGGGGCAATTGATGATTACAATGATAGAATATTAATGATAATAAAAGAACTTCAAAATAATCTTAAAGCAACAGGAATTAATATATTTATATATGAAAAACAAGAGAAGAAACTTAAGCTATTTTTAAAGACATGCTTTGATGAAGAACAACTTCCTTCACATTTGCAAATAAAGATAGATGATAAGATGGAATATGACTTTTTAAATGATAAATATAGAGAATTTTTGAGAATTAATGATGTACGAAATAATATTGAAAATATTGCGAGGGTCAAAGCAGATGCTAGCGGATATATAAATTCAATAAGTATTAAATATGGAAATGAACTTATTGGACTATTAAATGTGTACTATGCAGAAGAGAAATATCCTACAGTTTTACAAAATGACTTCATAGAATCTGCAACTTATAAAATAGGACTACTTATTAAAAACAGGATGTTAACAAATCAATTAAAATCAGAAATAGATAAAAAGTTAGAGTTGGAAAAAATAATTGCTTTTGAGAATTTAAAAACAGATTTTCTTGCAAATTTGTCACATGAATTTAAGACACCTATAAATATACTATTAGCAGCTTCAAAGATGATTAATACAACGCTTGCTGATAATAAGGATACATACAAGGATAGCATAAATAAATATAATAATTATATAATAAGCAATTCATATAGATTATTAAAGATGGTTAATAATCTATTTGATATTACAAATATAGATAAGGGCTATTATGAATTGAATTTACAACTATACAATGTAGTGAGCATAATTGAGAATATTACTATGACAGTGGTTAAATATCTTGGAGGAAGACGAAAAATAGTATTTGATACAAAGGAAGAGGAGATAATTAGCATGTGCGATTATGATAGTATTGAAAAAGTCATGCTTAACCTTTTGTCAAATGCAGTAAAAAATACAGATTCCAATAATCTTATAAGCGTAACTGTAAAGAGGAGCAACGATAATAAAAATATCGTTGTATCTGTAAAAAATGATGGAAAAACTATTGATGAAAAGTATGCTGAATTTATATTTGAGAAATTTACCAGGTTAGGTTCAGTGCTAAGTAGGGATGCTGAAGGAAGTGGCCTTGGTCTGTGTCTTGCTAGATCCCTTGCACAGCTTCAGGATGGAGATTTGTGGTTTAATACTAATGAAAAAAAGAACTGTGAATTTATTTTTACAATTCCTATATACAAAAATTATGATAAAGACATGGTGAATACAGGTATTCTAAACAATAGTGTTGAGAAATGTGCCATTGAATTTTCAGATATATATTCGATATAAAAAATAGTTATCAACAATATCTTGTGGATATTGTTGATAACTATACAACATATTGAATATGTATTTATGGGTTAGTATTTCGATATTCCGTTGGAGTCATACCTGTTATACGTTTAAATGTTTTTGTAAAATTACCTTGATTACAAAAACATAAAAGTGTAGAGATTTCTATAAGACTCATATCAGTAGTAGTGAGAAGAGTTTTTGCTCTCTCTATTTTTATTCTTTTCAAGTATTGCATAACAGACATACCTGTAACTTTTTTGAATATTGTTGAAAGATATCCCACAGATATATTGAATCTATCTGCGACTTCTTTAAGTTTTACCTGATTTTCAGTATGAACATGAAGATAACCTATGACTTTATTAATAATTAAATTATCAGTTAGTTCAATTCCATTTATGAGTATATCGATATATGAGTTAATCATGTCCAACTCTATAGTCTGAAGTTTTTGTAATGTATCACATGATTTAATACTTGTATAATACTTATTGTATACAGGATGAAGATATTTTTTTAAAGAGCCATTCCTTATTGTTTCTCGCGCAAAAACAATATTCCACATCATTAGATCATCTCTTTTTACCTGAATATCAATATTTTCTTTGAGTTCTTCTTGGTGTTTTTTCTTTGTAAGTTCAATAAGACCATTTAGATCTTTTTTCTCTAGTAAAAAAGTAACCTCGCTTGAAAAAAAGTATATGTCAGAATCAAAACTGTCATACATATAAATCTTCCCCCCAATATAATTATAATAGGGTTAAGCATAATTCTTAGCCCTTATATATCAAGGCTCTACAGAGCCAAGATTTCTTTATCACTCAAATTTTCCTGAATTATCTATGTCCGTTTGGATAATACTAATATTAATGGACATACTAATTAGTTTTACTAAACGGAGGTTTACAAATGATAAGATAAGAATTATTAAACATAATTGATTTATTCACTGTACAACCAATAATTAATTTTTATGAAAATCTATTTGATAATATTGATTTATCAGATATTCCTGAATTCATACAATCTAAATTAGGTCCTAAAGGATATTCCCACCATGCTCTTATAAGAGCATTCATAGTTATGCAATGTGAACATTATAGAGAAATAACATCATTAGTTGATTTTCTACATTCCAATTTGAAAATTGCCCAGTTATGAGGTTTTGACATTATGACTCAA
>NZ_VULX01000002.1 GCF_009696465.1 Inconstantimicrobium porci
GAACTTAAGTTAGAATTAAGAAGTTATGTATTATGGTATAACAATAAACGCATTCATAGTTCTTTAAACTATATGACTCCAGTTGAGTATAGACTTGCAAATATGACCGAATAAAAAATGTATTAAAGAGTGTTGACAATCCACAGGAGGAATATTATCATGACAGTAGGTGAAAATATTCGGCGTATTCGTCAAGAGCGCGGCCTTACATTGAAACAACTAGGTGACATGGTAGGAGTAAGTGAAGCATATATACGTGCCTATGAAACCGGGCGTAGGAACCCTAAGATAAAATCGTTAGAAGCGATAGCACAGGCTCTTGCAGTCAATGTAGAAGTATTAACTAATTCTGAATTTGACGGTATAAAAGCCATGCATAGACTCTTTCAAGTATTCCGTCAATATTACGGACAACTATTTGAATATCAGGATAAAGATGGAAATGATATGGTCGGAATCAGTTTTGGAACACTTGCTTTGATGAATTCATGGTTAGACCGCTATAATCAATATATGCAGGAAGTCGAAGAATGTAATAAGATAAAAGATGTTAAGAAACGTAGAGAAGCTCTGCTAAAATCCGAAGCAGATTTTAATCTCTGGATGGATATTTATCCAGAGTCAGAGCCTTTCCCAATGAATTTGCAGATACAAAAAACACATGATGAGTTTATGGATAAGATTGGATTGGAGCCGAAAGAATAATTTTTTAATCACTTTCGAAGACTATGGAGGTAATTGCTATGCTATATAAACTTTTAAACAATAAATCAGACTATTCCAAAGTTAACCGGGTTACTCTTGCAGATATTGGTTGGAAAGAACTTGACTTACAAAATCTTCTATCAAAACACATACAAGATTTTATCTATTCAAACGAATTATTAACAATATTTAATGAACGTCCTCGTCAAGAAGAACCTGATATTCTTGCTCTAGATAGAAATGGTGATTTGTATATTTTAGAACTTAAAAGATGGAGTTCAAATCAAGAAAACTTACTTCAAGTATTACGTTATGGACAACTATATGGAAATAGTAATTATGAAGAGCTTAATGAACTATATCAAAAATTTTGTTCATCTCATACTGATTTATATGAAACTCATAAAAACTATTTTGAATTAAATGATTCTTCTGCATTATCAAAATCTGATTTCAATAGACAGCAACATTTCTTAATTATTACTAATGGTTTAGATCAAAAAACTGTAGAAGCCATAAGCTATTGGAAAAAGAACGGTCTTAACATTGATGCTATTATTTATTGGGTTTTTGAAATAAATGGTGAATATTTCATAGAATTTAATATGTATTCACCTATAGAAGGTTATCTAGAATATGAAGGATATAATTATGTGCTAAATACAAATTATTCTAATAATAAACAACACACTGATGATATGCTTAGGGAACATAAAGCTGCAGCATATTACCCTGGTTGGCGTGAAAAAATATCAAGATTTCAGAAAGGTGATACTATATTTTTATATAAAAGTGGTTTCGGAATAGTTGCATACGGAACCGCTAACGGAAAGCTTGAAATGAAAGATTGTGACGGTTATGCAGATTATGAATATTTTATGCACCTTGATAACTTTCATATCCTATCTAAACCAATGAGCGCCGCTGAAATGAAAAAAATTACACAACAGGGATTTCCTTTCAGAACTACATTGTTTAATTTAAGTGAAGAATGTAAAGATAAAATACTTAAAGAAATCCACAAAAATTATCTCTAAACATAATAATTAATTTTTGTACCAAAATCGTACCCAACGCTATCTAAAAAATCCCTGCAAAGCCCATAAATACAAGCTTTGTAGGGATTTACCTTTTTATTCAAACTCAATAGTAGCTGGTGGCTTTCCTGTTAGGTCATACAGTACTCTGTTGACACCTTTTACTTCATTTACAATTCTTCTTGTTACTGTTCCTAATACTTCCCATGGAAGTTCTGCTGATTCAGCTGTCATGAAATCACTAGTGTTTACTGCTCTTAGAGCTATTGCGTAATCATAAGTTCTTCCGTCTCCCATAACTCCTACTGAACGCATGTTAGTAAGTGCCGCAAAGTATTGTCCGATGTTTTTGTCTACTCCTGCTTTTGCTATTTCTTCTCTATAAATAGCATCTGCTTCCTGAACTATCTTTACTTTTTCAGCTGTAACTTCACCAATTATACGAATTCCAAGACCTGGTCCTGGGAAAGGCTGTCTGTATACAAGCTTTTCAGGTATTCCAAGTTCAAGTCCAGCTTTTCTTACTTCATCTTTGAAAAGAAGTCTTAATGGTTCGATTATTTCCTTAAAGTCAACATAATCAGGAAGTCCTCCAACATTATGATGTGACTTTATTACTGCTGATTTTCCAAGTCCACTTTCAATAACATCAGGGTAAATTGTTCCCTGAACAAGGAAATCTACCTTTCCTATCTTTTTAGCTTCTTCTTCAAATACTCTGATGAATTCTTCACCGATAATCTTTCTCTTCTTTTCAGGATCTTCAACGCCTTTAAGTTTTTCGTAGAATCTATCCTGAGCATTTACTCTGATAAAATTAAGGTCATATGGGCCGTTTGGTCCAAATACTTCTTCAACTTCATCTCCTTCATCTTTACGAAGAAGACCATGATCAACAAACACACATGTAAGCTGCTTGCCAATTGCCTTTGATAAAAGAACTGCAGCAACTGATGAATCTACTCCACCTGATAAAGCACAAAGAGCTCTGCCATTACCTACTTTTTCACGGATTTCCTTTATTGTCTTTTCAACAAAAGAATCCATCTTCCAGTCTCCAGCACACTTACAAATATCCATAACAAAGTTTCTTATCATCTTTATTCCTTCAACTGTATGCATTACTTCAGGATGGAACTGAACTGCATATAAATTCTTCTCACTGCATTCCATAGCTGCAACTGGGCACACTGGTGTTTTTGCTGTTACTACAAATCCTTGTGGAGCTTTTTCTATGTAATCTGTATGACTCATCCAGCATATTGTTTTTTCTGATACACCATTAAATAGCTTTGAGTCTGTCTTTACCTCTACTTCTGTCTTACCATATTCACTTACAGGAGCAGTTTTAACACTTCCTCCAAGCATATAAGACATCATTTGAGAACCATAACATATACCAAGCACTGGTATTCCCATGTTGAATAATTCTTTATTGCATAATGGTGAATCTTCACCATATACACTGTTAGGTCCACCTGTAAAAATTATTCCCTTTGGATTCATTTCTTTTATTTTTTCTAAACTTAATGTATATGGATGTACTTCACAATATACATGACATTCTCTTACTCTTCTTGCTATAAGCTGGTTGTACTGACCGCCGAAATCTAAAACTAAAACTAATTCTTTTTTCATTTTATCCTCCAAGAACTATATTTTCAAATCATTAAGTATCCTTAACTTAAAAATTCTAAAATGGTTAATTCCATTAAATTATACCATTTTAGAATTAGTATTCATAAGGGTAAATTACATCTTAACGCTGTAGTTTGGTGCTTCTTTAGTTATATTTATATCATGTGGGTGACTTTCTCTAAGTCCAGCTGAAGTCTGAACTACAAATCTAGCATTATTAAATAAGTCTTCAAAAGTTCTTGCTCCAAGGTATCCCATACCTGATCTTATACCACCGATTAACTGGAATATAGTATCTGATACAGAGCCTTTGTATGCTATTCTTCCTTCAACGCCTTCTGGTACAAGCTTCTTGTTTCCTTCCTGGAAGTATCTATCCTTGCTTCCGTGTTCCATAGCTGCAAGAGATCCCATTCCTCTGTAAACTTTATAGCTTCTTCCCTGATATATTTCTATTTCTCCAGGTGCTTCTTCACATCCTGCAAACATAGATCCCATCATTGCTGTACTTGCTCCAGCAGCTAATGCCTTAACTATATCTCCAGAGTACTTGATTCCACCGTCAGCAATAACTGGTATTCCAAGTTTTCTTCCTTCTTCAGCACAATCCATAACAGCTGTAAGCTGTGGAACACCAACACCTGCAACTATTCTAGTTGTACATATTGATCCTGGTCCAATACCAACTTTTACACAGTCAGCTCCTGCTTCTGCAAGATGTCTTACTGCTTCAGCTGTAGCAACATTACCTGCTATTATCTGAAGTTCTGGGTATTTGCTCTTTATAGTTTTAACTCCATCGATAACTCCCTGTGAATCTCCATGAGCAGTATCAAGAGTAATAACATCTACTCCTACTTTAACAAGTGCATCAACTCTTTCCATCATGTCATGAGTAACTCCAACAGCAGCTCCACAAAGAAGTCTTCCTAATTCATCTTTAGCAGCATTAGGATATATTCTAGCTTTTTCTATATCCTTTATAGTAATTAATCCCTTTAAGTTATTATCCTTATCAACTAATGGAAGTTTTTCTATCTTGTGCTTTCTTAATAATTCCTTAGCATCTTCCATGCTTATTCCTTCTAAAGCTGTAACAAGGTTTTTCTTAGTCATAAGCTCTGAAATCTTTCTTCTGTTATCTTCTTCAAAAAGTATATCTCTGTTAGTTATTATCCCTACAAGTTTTCCATTATTAGTTATTGGCACACCAGAAATTCTGTACTGTGACATTAAATCTAAAGCATCCTGAATTGTGTGATCTTCTGATAAGAATATTGGATTTGTAATAACTCCATTTTCCTGCCTCTTAACTGTATCTACCTGCTTAGCCTGCTCTGCTATTGTCATATTCTTGTGAATTATTCCTATTCCACCTTCTCTAGCCATAGCTATAGCCATCTTTGATTCAGTAACTGTATCCATTCCTGCACTTAATAGAGGAATATTTAAGCTTATCTTATTTGTAAGCTTTGTCTTTACCTGAACCTCTTTTGGTAATACCTCTGAATGAAAAGGTACTAATAAGACATCATCAAATGTGTAACCTGTTTTCCATATTGTTGCCATAATAGCAATCCCCCTAACAATTATTTTTGCAAGTTTTCTTGCATTCTATTTTTAATCTTTCAAATTTAATTTTATAGTCTAATTAAATATGTATAACAGAAAAAGCATATTAACTCTTTAAGTAAGTTAATATGCTTTAACATAAATATGAATAATGTAATTCATATTTATACAATATACTAATCTCACTTATAGATGGAAATTAATGGTTTCCAGTAGAAACGCCCTGCCTTATTCAGAGCTTATATAAGTAACTTTTTCTTGATTTTTATTCATTATAATGCAATAGATATAACATGTCAACAATTTGTAAACGTAAACCGAAAATTAATTTATGATATTTTTTCCTTCATTTTTAAATTACAAATGCATTTTTTTATTCATTTTGCCTTTTGCACATAAAAAAGTACCTATAAAATACATTATAGATTCCTTCATTACAGCTATTTATATTAATATAAATCTGGAAGAGATTCATCACTAATCTTTACTGTTGCAGGGAATTTATTTGAATTAACTTCTAATATGCTTGTACATGCACTTCCCTTCTCAGTAATGTTATCAGTTAACTTTATATTATATAAAATATAAACTGTATCTCCTGATGACAATCCTGCTCTAATACTAGTTGAATCTATATTAGTAAACTCCACTACTTTTCAAGTTGTTTTGTTGATTTATTCACCTTATAAATAACAGGTTTACTGATAATTTTTCCGTTTACAACACTTATCTTAGGTTCAATTGCGCCTGTATAAGTAAAACTTGCTGCCATTGCCACTCTTGATCCTCTTGGAAAAGATAAATTATTGCTTATATCTATTACCTGATTTCCTTTATATACACCATGTATAATATTGAAAGCATTAATAAATACAGGCGTTTTTATAGCTTCCTTTTCATACTCTCCACTTATTTTATTCTCCTCCAGAATATATTGCACTGTTGAAAGAAGCTTTTTGTTATTTACTATATCACCATCATCAACGCAGTCATCAGGAGTAGGAACTTCAATACATTTGTTTATACTAAGCTTATTTTTAAAGTACATTCCTTGCACGATTTTGATATTGCTGCTTCCAATATCAAAGGCCACAACTTTTTTTCTAGTCTCTATTTTTGTAGAATTATTAAGCTTTTTTAGTTTTTTCAAAAAGCTTAAGTTCAGATCCTTAATATCCATCTACATCCAGCTTTTCTTATTAGCTTTGTCCTCCATTGCCCTGATCCTTTCCATATTTCCATAAGTTACTTCCCCATTATATAGACTAAAGTGTAAAGTCTAAAGAGACTTTACACTTTATAATCTTGTTATTTACTTCTTCTCGAAATCTTTTCCTTGCTTTGGATAAACTTCATTATCATTCCCATTTGCTGGTTTATCACCTGCATAAATTGTTATATTTCCACTGTTATCAAGATATACCTTAAAGTCAGCATTCTCTATTTTAGATTTTGTTCCGCCTGCATCTAGGCTGCTTGTAACATTGTATCCACCAACAGAGCTTAATCCATATGGTGTCTCTGCTGCTGGGAGTGTTACCTTTTCATTAGCTATTGCCTGTGCTACAACAGAGTGGATATTTTTAGCATTTGCTATATCAGTTGTTACATTCGCATTATGTCTTATTGTTGCAAACTTTGGTATAGCAATGGCTGCAAGTATTGCTATAATAGCAATTACAATGATTAACTCTATAAGAGTAAATCCTTTCTTCTTTTTATTCACTTTAAACATATTTATCGCCCTTTAATTATACAATTAATTTTTTTGATAATTTTCACCCTGTGTTGGATATACAATATCCTTATCATCATCAGTACCACCATATACTTTTATATCGCCATCAGTAACTACAACTCTAAATGCATTACCAGATACTTTTGATTTTACTTGATCAGCATCTATACTATTTTTAATTGCATCATCAGCAGATGTTAACGATGTTGTAGCACTTATTTTTTCATTTGCTATACCTTGTGCTACTATTGAGTGAATATTTTTAGCATTCGCTATATCTGTTGTGATATTAGCATTTTTTCTTATTGTTGCGAACTTTGGAATTGCTATAGCTGCTAATATGGCTATGATTGCAATTACGATGATTAACTCGATAAGAGTAAATCCTTTCTTCTTTTTGTTTACGACTTTTTTACCCATACTATCCCCTCCAAAAATATAAATAATTTAGATTTGAGTATAACTGTCGTACATCGGAAGCATTATAGAAATTATTATGAATCCTATTACAAATCCCATTACAACTATTAAAAGTGGTTCCATTAAAGCGAAAGTCGCCTGCAGCTGTGTTTCTACTTCTTCATCATAAAAGTCAGCTGTTTTGTTTAAGATATCGTCAAGAGATCCTGATTCTTCTCCTATCTTTGCCATAGAAGAAAGCATAGCTGGAAAAATCTCAGCTTCCTTTATTGATGAATTCAGCGTCTTACCTACTATAACTTTTTCCCTTACACCTTCAATTGCTGTCTACGCAATCCTATTTCCTAGTGATGACGAAACTATTGGAAGTGCCTGAGCTAAAGTTATACCGCTTGATAATAAAGTTGATAAAGTTCTTGTAAATCGTGATACAATTATTTTCTGATTAAGCTTCTTTAATATAGGCAGTTTGAGCTTAAGGCTGCTTGTAAAAACTCTCCCCCGCTCTGTTTTAGTGAAATATTTTATTGCAATACCAATTCCTGCTATTGCAATTGCGATCATTATAAAGTGATTTCTAAAAGCGTTGCTCATTCCAATAAGGAACCTAGTTGACCAAGGAAGAGCTGTACCGCTTTCTTCAAAGATGCCTGTAAAAGTAGGCAATACAAATGTCATTATTACTATTCTTTTGCCATCATTGCTGATGGCTTTATACTTGAATTTACTCATAGCTTATTCCCCCTTCTAAATTTCTTTTAAAATCGTTATAGTTGCAAGTTTATTCATAGTTGTCACGCCATCAAGTACAAGCTTCTTACATTCGTCTCCTAAAGAACTCATACCATTTTGCACTGCTATATCTCGTATTTCATCCATAGTCTTATGTGAAGTTATAGCTTCTTTAAGCTTTCTTGTAACTTCCATCACCTCATATACGCCAGTTCTTCCTGAGTATCCTGTATTATTACAGTATCCACAGCCTTTGCCTTTGTATAAAGTTAATGGCTTGTCCTCATCAACGCCTAAAACTTGTTTCTCATAGGAAGTAGCTTCATATGCTTGTCTGCATTTAGGGCATATCTTTCTTACAAGTCTCTGTGCTATAATTCCTGCTATTGATGTTGATACAAGATACGGCTGAATACCCATATCTACAAGTCTAACTATAGATGAAGGTGCATCATTTGTATGCAGTGTACTGAAAACAAGATGTTCTTTACCTACTTTATAATTTTTCTTATCAAGTATTCTGATAACTACCTTTTCGCCAAAAACTACAGGCAGAATAGAAACTCTCATATCTACCTCATTATCACCAACTCTTGTAATTATTCTTCCATCCTGAGGATTAATAAACTTTTTAATTACTGATGCTTTTGAAATAAAAGGTACTATTTCAAATCCCGTTGATATCGCAACGTCATCTATAGCATAAATATTTAAAGGATCAGCCATTGCAAGCTTTATACTATTATTTTCAAAAGCAAAAGGTACAACTTCATATTTATCACAAAGATTCTGAGGTACAAGACCTATTACTTTTCTATCGAATTTTATACTATTAAGATCTACTTCTTCAATTCCAGTCTTTTTTAGCTCTAGCCATAAAACTCTCCCTTCAAAATATTGACGATTTTCCTAAATTATTCTACTTTATATTATACTTGGTTATTATGTGTTTTCAACCATTTTGTTATTATTTTTATACAAAAAAAGACATGTACCACGAAATTACTTCTGCTCCAAATAGGAGTGATATTATAGTCCCAATTGCCAGGCTTGGACCAAATGCCATTTCATCTTTACAGCCTTTTTTTCTTCTTACAACTAATATAACTGCCGCAGTTCCTCCAATAACAAATGCAAGGAATAATCCTACTGCCAGAAGCTTTAAACCAAGAAACAAGCCACATATTAAAGCAATTTCTATATCGCCTTCGCCCATTCCTTTTGTTACCACAACTATTACTAAGATAATTAAAAAACCTACAGCTGCACCAATAACATAAGTCATTATTTTTTCTTTAAAAACTGCTGCTTCTATTACTGTAAAAACTACTCCTGCAGCCATTGCAGTTAAAGTAGTAGATTTGTAAACATACTTTGTCTTTCCATCTATCATGCCAATAACAATTAACAGAGATACAAAAATAGCATACTTAAGTAAATTCATTGTAAAACCAAATTTATAATATAAAGCTACATATAGAACAGCGTTGAGTATTTCAATTAACGGATACTGAATAGAAATCTTCTGATGACAGTATCTGCATCTTCCTCTTAAGAATAAATAACTTAAAACAGGAACAAGATCTAATACTCCAAGCCTATGATTACAACTGCTGCAATGAGAAGGCGGAAATGCTATAGACTGTTCTGCAGGTATTCTGTAAATACATACATTTAAAAAGCTTCCTATTACTAATCCTATAATTAATACAAATAAATAATCCATTTTTTTCTCCTTATTTTCTATTAATAAATTATTTCTACTTTTTTCTTATACTCCTTTATCATTCATTACTTATAGAATAATATGGAAAATAAAACTGTTCAAGAAAAAATATTTAGCTAAACAAAAAAAACAGACTGCATGATAGTCAAATTAATTACTATCAAAGCAATCTGTTTAAAATTTCATAAAAATAATCTTTTCAATTAATTAATGATCTTTATTCACTAACTGTTGTATTAGTACATTCCTTCCATTCCTGGGTTTGCAGCTGCTGGCTGTGGATTGTTTTCAGGAATATCTGCAACAGCTGATTCTGTTGTTAAGAATGTAGCAGCTACTGATGCAGCATTCTGAAGTGCTGATCTTGTAACCTTAGTTGGATCAACAATTCCTAATTTAATCATGTTTACATATTCACCATGTAATGCATCGTATCCAGTTCCAACTTCGCTGTTTCTAATCTTTTCGATTATAACTGAACCTTCATCTCCAGCATTCTTAGCAATCTGTCTTACTGGTTCTTCAAGAGCCTTAACGATTATGTTAATACCTACCTGTTCATCTGCAACATCTGAAGTAAGTTTTGCAACTTCATTAATAGCATTGATATAAGCAGTACCACCACCTGCTACAATTCCTTCTTCAACAGCAGCCTTTGTAGCATTAAGAGCATCTTCAATTCTAAGCTTCTTTTCTTTAAGTTCAGTTTCTGTAGCTGCTCCTACTTTAACAACAGCAACTCCGCCTGCAAGCTTTGCAAGTCTTTCCTGTAGCTTTTCCTTATCGAAATCTGAAGTTGATTCTTCAATCTGAGTCTTTATCTGAGCAACTCTGTTTTTGATTTCTTCTTTGTCACCCTTACCATTAACTATTGTAGTGTTATCCTTAGTAACCTTAACAGTTTCTGCTCTACCAAGCATTTCAATAGTAGTTTCCTTCAAGTCATGGCCAAGTTCTTCTGAGATAACTGTACCACCTGTAAGAATAGCTATATCCTGAAGCATTTCTTTTCTTCTGTCTCCAAATCCAGGAGCCTTGATAGCAACACATGTAAATGTTCCTCTTAACTTATTAACTACTAAAGTTGCAAGTGCTTCTCCTTCAACATCGTCAGCTATTATAAGAAGCTTCTTACCAGCCTGAACTATCTTTTCAAGTACAGGTAATATATCCTGAATGTTTGTAATCTTCTTATCAGTTATTAAGATGTATGGATCATCAAGTGCTGCTTCCATCTTTTCTGTATCAGTTGCCATGTATGATGATAAGTATCCTCTGTCAAATTGCATACCTTCAACTACGTCAAGTTCTGTTCCCATAGTCTTAGATTCTTCAACAGTTATAACTCCTTCGTTTCCTACTTTCTCCATAGCATCTGCTATAAGCTTACCGATTTCTTCATCTGCTGATGATATTGCAGCAACTCTTGCTATGTCTTCTTTACCGTTAACAGGCTTTGAAATCTTCTGTATTTCTTCAACAGCCTTATCAACTGCCTTTCTTATACCGTTTCTTACTAGCATTGGATTTGCTCCAGCTGTAACATTCTTAAGACCTTCTCTTATTATTGCCTGTGCAAGTAATGTAGCTGTTGTTGTACCATCTCCTGCTACATCATTTGTCTTAGTAGCAACTTCTTTTACAAGCTGAGCACCCATGTTTTCAAATGGATCTTCAAGTTCTATTTCTTTAGCTATTGAAACACCATCATTAGTTATAAGTGGTGCACCATACTTCTTATCAAGTACAACGTTTCTTCCTTTAGGTCCTAAAGTAACCTTTACTGTATTTGCAAGCTTATCAACGCCAGCTTGCATAGCTCTTCTTGCTTCTTCACCAAACTTAATCTGCTTTGCCATAATATATTACCTCCTATTTTTGTAGTAAATCCTATTCAACTATTGCAAGGATGTCATCCTGCTTTACTATTACAAATTCTTCTCCGTCAACTTTAACTTCAGTTCCTGCATATTTTGAATATAAAACTTTGTCATCAACCTTTACT
The DNA here is from genome assembly GCF_009696465.1 of Inconstantimicrobium porci. Taxonomy (GTDB): domain Bacteria; phylum Bacillota; class Clostridia; order Clostridiales; family Clostridiaceae; genus Inconstantimicrobium; species Inconstantimicrobium porci. The sequence goes on from NZ_VULX01000002.1 coordinate 11,574, forward strand.
TCCATAGGAACTACCTTACCGTCTAAAACTTCTCCTGGTCCTACAGCTACTACTAATGCTTCCTGTGGTCTTTCCTTTGCTGCTCCTGTAAGAACTATACCACTTTTAGTCTTTTCCTCTGCTTCTAATCTCTTTATAACAACTCTGCTTCCTAATGGTTTTATGCTCATTGTTATCCCTCCTCTACATTTATTTAAAATATAATTACTTTTAACTTTTTGTTAGCACTCATTATTATTGAGTGCTAATACAATTATTATGATAGTTAATGCTATCAGATTTTTCAAATATATTTATTCCCATCAAACAACCATATGAGTCAATATTATCTTATAAAATCTTATTATCTTTGTTATACTATTTTTTTCTGCTGTTTTCTTTATATTTCATATTTCATTACAAAAATACAATTTTTAAAACAATTTCATTACTGAATATATGAAGTTTTTTATGGCTATACTCTAGAATGGATGCTTATAGGAGGTGTTAATTTGAAGGTATTTTCACAAAAACATTATGCAATCATACTTTATAATTTTATTCTTTCTATACTAATATCTATTTCATCTATATTTATATTTACTTACCTCTTTTTAAAAAGTAAATTTATTTATGGCATTTATCTTACTAAAGTAGATTTTTCAAATTGTATATCTCTATCTAAAAATAAAATATACGAAAACTACTGTATTCTCTGTGATTTTATTTCATCACCATTTAAGAATAAATTAGTCCTTCCAGACTTCAACATCTCTTATAATTCAATGATTCATTTTTATGATGTCAAAAAAATCTTAACTACATTATTATTAATAACTTTGTTAACATTATGCATTATTATCATTCAGTTTATAATCAAATCACTTGCAAAAGCGAAATTCTCTCTCCACTTTCTTATGTATGTTCCTATTGAGCTTATTTTATTCTGCTCTACTTTAGTTTTATCATTTTACATAAACTTTGATAAATGCTTTTTACTTTTTCATAAGCTGCTCTTTAACAATGATTACTGGCTATTTGACCCTAAAATAGACCCTATAATAAATATACTGCCAGAAGATTTTTTCCTCATGGCAGCATCCATCATATTATCATCTTTAATTATTGAAAGTATCTTTATCATATTCATCAGGAAACATATCCTAAAGACTCATAGCATTCACATTATCAGGTTCTTCTTCCTTAGCTAACCTATACTGCTGTACAATAGCACCAAGCATGATCCAATAAATTGATGCGCAGGCTACCATGCTAATATTAACAAAACTCTGCATTAGATATGTGATAAAGAATAAGAACATAATTTTATATTTGTCATCATTATGCTTCTTCATTGCTCTAATAAGCTCTTTAAGAATAACTACAATTAATACAATGTAGCATATTAGTGATACAATTCCTCCACATGCCCATAACTCAATAAATTCATTATGTGCTTTATCAATTATTTCATTGTACTTTTTTATAAATATCCTATGTTCCTCAAACTCATCCCTGTTAATCCTATATTGAAGAGAGTCAAGTCCAGCCCCCATGAATGGATGTTTCTCAATTGATTTCATTGTTATTATCCATATAGCTACTCTATTTGTACCTAAAGATCCAACACCTTTTTCGTCGACTTGTGATATTTCTTGTCCAATACTACGAAATCTAGATGAAAGCTTTCCATTACTTGTTTGATTAAGCATAGTAAAAACTATCCCTAATGAAAAAATCACAATACCTGTTCTTATCCACAATTCTTTTCTCTTAATAACAAAAGATAATCCTACAACGCACATTATAGCAAACGCTATCCAGCATCCCCTTGTTGTTGTACATAAAAGCGCCCCAAAGAGAATTAGTGAGCAGACATAATATATCTTTTCTCCTTTAAATATATAAAGTGGTACTGATAAACTCAAAAAAATCAATATATACGTTGAAGCAAAATTTTTATTTCCTATAAGCGCAATTGAGCCAAAAGAAATTATTTTTTTACTTAGTATACTTAAGAATATATCGAAGCCATAAAACTGCAGAATACAGTAAATTCCCATTATACATGAAACTATAAGCACTGCTTTAATCATTTTTTTAGTTATTTTAAGATACTTAGCTGACATTAGAAATGAAAGGAAATAAATACCAAGTATAATAAGTCCTTCACCCCTGTCCTGCTTTCCTATTATTGCTGTATCTATATCTATAGAAAATATTGTTGTGAACACAAGACTTGCGAAATAACATAGTACAATTATTTTTTCCTTGTACATTTTCATCATTTCATTCTTAGTCAGTACTGCTGCAAATAATAGTATAGTTCCTGCTATATACATAAAAAGCAGCTTTGCTCCAAGATATGGACTGTAATAATTTCTTGTCACAATAAAAGGCATTACCAATACTATACTGTATAAAATCACATTAATAATTTTACATGGAGATATCTCTCTTGTTGTCATATACTCCACAAACTTCTTAAAACCCAAACCCATAATTTACTCCTGTTTTTACATTATCTAGTTAATTATATCGTAATATCTTTCTACTATTGTATTTATTTTATAATTTTTAATATAATTATATTAGAGTGATTATTTTATAATTATAGGAGTGATTTAATTTGTTAGAACATGATTATATTTGCGATCTTTGTGGAAGGAAAGTACCTACTATAACAAAACATCATCTTATTCCAAAGGAGCACGGCGGCAGGGATCTAAGCACAGCTAAGCTATGTATTCCATGCCACAAACAAATTCATGCTCTTTATACAAATAAATATCTCTCAACGAGACTCTACACAATTGATCTTTTGAAAGATGATGAAAAAATCAAAAAATATTTAAATTTTATACGCAAGCATCCAGGTGATACAATGATAACTATCAAAAAATCAAAAAGGAGATAATATTATATCTTTATATGATTTTCTCTTGCATAATAAAATAAATACTGCTGGGCGAATCCTGATAACCTGCCAAACTTCTCTCGTGCTGCCATTCTTATCTTAGGCAGGGATACATCAGGCATACCATAGAAATGTCCCATTGCCCTCTTTACCCATACATCAACTGGGAAGGCTGAATATTTCTCCATTGAAAATAGGATAACACAGTCAGAAACTTTTGCACCAACTCCAGCAAACTTCTGCATCTCTGTATGACAATCGTCATCACTTAATGATTTGATTCTGTTTAAATCATATTCCTCAAAGCCTTCTATGCCTAAAGAGCACTTATATAGTTTCTGCACAGTGTCAAAAATGTACTTACTTCTGAATGACGCTCCAGTACTTCTTATTTCATCCTCTGTTGCATCCTTAAGTGATTCTAAAGTAGGAAATGTATAATATGTATTTCCGTTATATTCTACTGGCTTCCCCCACATCTCGCTTATCTTTTTAATAGTTTTTGATATAACGGGAATACTGTTTCTTGCTGATATTATAAATGAGATAAGTATTTCAAAAGGATCCTGGTTTAAAATTCTAATACCATATCCATAATCAACTGATTTCTTTAGTATTTCATCCTGAGCAAGCTCTTCCTTTATCTTAGAATAATCTCTTTCCAGGTCAAAATACTTTATCCATATATTTTTAAAATCTTCTTCATTCGTATTATGTATTATAATATCTTCATCCTTTTCTTCAAGTTCAATTACCTTTCCAAAAGCAACTCCTATATATCCACGATCACTCTTTTCCCATCTGAAACACTGTCCACATTCAAATACCTGCTTTATATTAAAGTTCTTAACACCTTTAAGTGTAACTTTTTCATTCTCATAAACTGCATCTTTAAAATCCATAATTAGTCCTCCTATTAATGCATATTTAATGATGAAATCAGCAAGTTGATTTCTTTATTTTTTACGGAGGCAAATCCTCCAAACAACCTATATTAATTCTTTTTATCAATAATCACTATTATCTAGTTATTATTATTATTATTATTATACTCTTATTAAATATATTTTTCACCTATTAACTTATGGTTTCTTTTTATTTTAAATGTTATTCATCTTTCTTAAGTTTAAATGTGAAATGCAATTCACATTTATAATTTGCATATCATTGATCTCATGTATTCATTAAAGCCATTCTTCTCATATAATCCTAATGCTTTTGTATTATTTGAAAGAACTTTTAGTGACATATATTTATACCCATCTTCTTTTACTTTTTTCTTTGCTTCTTCCATTAATGTTCTTCCTATATGTAACTTCCTATATTCTTCTTTGATAATCAGCGCCTCAAGATGAGCATTAGTTTTATTCTTTTCTTCATCAAGTATTATTGCAATTCCTAGTATCTCATTGTTCTTTTCAGCTACCAGAACAAATCCAAACTTCCCATTTAGTACTTCTTTAAACAGCTCTTCCTATTCTTTAGAACATCCAAGTTCATTACATTTTAATATGCCCGGAAGCATATCATTCATCTCTTTATCAAGCTCATTAAAAAAGCTGATTACAGTATTATAATCTCTTGTATCACCTAATCTTATCTCAATATTATTGTTCATTATTTATATCCCTCCTTTTTAATAGGTCTTCCTATATGTTTATTCATTCTCCACTGAGGTGCAGGACCATCGTCCCCCCAATATTCATCAACTTCAATAATTTTATCATTCTTAATATTAATCTTTGTTTCTGAATATATTTGAATATCATGTTCTACAACAACTGCACATGATATATTAGTTGGATTCTTACTTATAGACTCACTATCAACCTCATAAATGTAACCTACCTTGTTATTATATAAATCCTTAAGTTCATCCTTATAATACTCAGTAAATACAGGCAATCCAGTTTCCTTATCAAATCCATAAGTATACCAATCAGTCTTTACTGTATAGAACAATGCAACTACCTCATTTGTTGTTAAATACACATACTTCTTCTTGTGATTAGACAAAAATGGTTTCAATACTTTAAGCCCACTAGCAGGACTTCCATGATAATATTTCATACTAATCATCTCCCTTAGTATTAAATTAAAAATTACAGTTTTGCCACAGCAAAACTTAACATTGATTATTTTAATTTGAAATGACAAAAAATCCTGCTCCCAAAAGAGTCAGGATTTTTTATCGATTTTGCCAAGCGAAGTCGCGACAAAATAACCTTCATTTGGCATTGCCAAAATAATAAGTTTCAATACCAGTATTCATTTAAATTATAATCTGAACTTAAATAAGTAATTACTTAGCGTAGTTGTGGAATCCTCTTCCAGACTTTCTTCCAAGCCATCCAGCTCTTACATACTTTCTTAATAAAGTACAAGCTCTGTACTTGCTATCTCCAGTTTCATTGTATAGAACATCCATGATAGCAAGACATACATCTAGTCCGATTAAATCTCCTAATTCTAGAGGTCCCATTGGGTGGTTTGCACCAAGTTTCATAGCTGTATCTATATCTTCAGCTGTTGCTACACCTTCCTGAAGAATGAATGCTGCTTCATTGATCATTGGGATAAGTATTCTGTTAACAACAAATCCTGGAGCTTCTTTAACTTCTACTGGAGTCTTTCCAATAGCTTCAGCTAATGCTTTTACTGTTGCAAAAGTTTCATCTGAAGTAGCTGCTCCTCTGATAACTTCAACAAGCTTCATTACTGGAGCTGGGTTGAAGAAATGCATTCCTATAACTTTATCAGGTCTGCCAGTTGCAACTGCAACTTCAGTTATTGATAAAGAAGATGTGTTTGAAGCTAAAACAGTTTCTGGTTTACAGATCTTATCTAGTTCTGCAAATATGCTTTGTTTTATCTTCATATTTTCAACTGCTGCTTCAACTACTAAGTCACAGTCAGCTGCTAAGTTCATATCAGTTGTTCCTGATATTTTTGAAAGGATGGCATCTTTATCTTCTTCAGTCATCTTTCCTCTAGCAACTCTCTTTTCAAGTCCTTTTCTAATGTTTCCTAGTCCTCTGTCAACAAATTCATCTTTAATATCTCTAACGATAACTTCATATCCTTTTTGTGCAAAAGCCTGAGCAATACCAGAACCCATAGTTCCAGCACCTAAAACAAATATCTTTTCCATATTAATATCCTCCAATTTTATATATAACCTGTCTCACAATATATTCTTAATTATCTCGATAAACTGAAATTCATCATATTAATGTAGAATGTATATTGTATAATGTATAATTCAGGACGAAATTAACCGCTCTAAGCTGGTTAATTTCATAATTTTAATGGAGGACACCTCCAAACCTCTGTAATTATTCAATTACAAAAGTTTTAAAGAGGAATTTGTCCTCTGTTTAAGCAGGCATTCCAAATCTTTGATTTGGCATGTTCGCTTACGTCTTGACCAAGCAGGCATTCCAAATCTTTGATTTGGCATGTTCGCTTATGCCTTGGCTAGAACTGCGCTTCAGCGAAGTTCAATCCAAAATTATACATTATAAATTCTAAATTATACATTGCAGCAAATTATTCAGCTTCTTTAAGTTCCTTAACCTGAGCTATAAATTCAGGAAGTACTTTATTTAAATCTCCAACTATAGCATAATCAGCTACTGACATTATTGGGGCAGATTCATCTTTATTGATTGCTATTATAACATCAGAATCCTGCATACCTGCAACGTGCTGTATAGCTCCTGATATACCACATGCAATGTAAATATTAGGTCTTACAGTCTTACCAGTTTGTCCAACCTGTAATGATTTATCTATCCAACCAGCTTCGATAGCTGCTCTTGATCCAGCAACTGCTCCACCTAATTCATCAGCTAATTCCTGTAATTTAGCAAAGTTTTCAGCAGAACCTACTCCTCTACCACCAGATACAATAACCTTAGCTTCACTTATATCAACTATATCCTTAACTTCCTTGAATACTTCAACAACTTCAGTTCTGATATCTGAAGCTTCTAATTTAACTTCAACATTTTCTACTTTGTAATCAGCATTTTCAGTTTCAACCTTAGCAAAAACTCCTGGTCTAACTGTAGCCATCTGAGGTCTGTGAGCTTCGCATGCGATAGTAGCCATTAAGTTACCACCAAATGCTGGTCTAGTTGCAAGTAATGTACCTGATTCAGCTTCAACATCAAGTGCAGTACAGTCTGCAGTTAATCCAGTCTGTAATCTAGCTGAAACTCTAGGTCCTAAATCTCTTCCGATGAAAGATGCTCCGATGAATAATATTCCTGGTTTTCTTTCATGAACAAGATCACATATTACTTTTGTATATCCATCAGTTGTGTAATTCTTAAGTAGTGGATTATCAGCAACTAATACTTCATCAGCACCATGTTTTCCTAAAACATCTGCTATATTTCCTACGTTTTCTCCTAATAATAGAGCTGTTAATTTAACTCCTAATTTATCTGCTAATTTTCTTCCTTCACCAAGTAATTCTAAAGCAACCTTCTGAAGTTCTCCATTTCTCTGCTCAGCGAATACCCATATGCCCTTGTAATCTGCTATATTCATTACATTTACCTCCTCAATATTAGATGTAGTGCTTTTCCTGTAATTTTGATAATACGTATTCTACAGCTTCTTTAGCTGGCTTATTAACTAATTCGCCTGCTCCTTTAGCTTCCTTTGTAACTGACTTCTTAACCTTTGTAGGTGATCCTTTAAGTCCAAGTTCTGATAAGTCAATATCAAGATCATTTTCAGACCAAACAGTTACTTCCTTGTCAGCTGTATCAAATATATTTACAACGTTCATATATCTTGGATTGTTTAATTCCTTAATTGCAGTTAATAATACTGGTGCTTTAACCTTTATTATTTCATGTCCATCTTCAAGAGCTCTGTTAACTAAAAGATATTCTCCATCTTTCTTAACATCCTGAACATAAGTAACCTGAGGAATTCCTAAATGTTCTGCTATTTCTGGTCCAACCTGAGCTGTATCTCCATCAATAGCTTGTCTTCCTGCGAAGATTACATCATAGTCTAACTTCTTTATAGCTGCTGCTATAGTTTTTGAAGTAGCAAGAGTATCAGCTCCACCGAATGCTCTACTGCTTAGAAGTATTGCTTCATCAGCTCCCATACATAAAGCTTCTCTTAATGCTGCTTTTGCCTGTGGAGGTCCCATACTTACTACTGTAACTTTAGCGCCTTCATTTTCCTTAAGAACTAGAGCTGCTTCTAGAGCATTCTTGTCTTCAGGGTTTATTATTGATGGAACACCATCTCTTATAAGAGTTCCAGTAACTGGATTAATCTTTACCACTGTTGTATCTGGTACTTGTTTTAAACAAACTACTATATTCATCTTAATGCCTCCTAAACTATCTTAATAAGCTGCCTGCGATAACCATCTTTTGAACTTCTGAAGTTCCTTCGTAAATTTCAGTTATCTTAGCATCTCTCATCATTCTTTCAACTGGATATTCCTTAGTGTATCCATATCCACCGAATAACTGAACACACTTAGTTGTAACGCTCATTGCTGTGTTAGCTGCAAATAATTTTGCTTTTGCTGCTGCAACTGTGTAATTCTTTCCATCCTGCTTTAAGCAAGCTGCCTGGTATACAAGGTTCTTAGCAGCTTCAATTTCTGTAGCCATTTCAGCAACCATCCACTGTAATCCCTGGAACTTAGCAAGAGATCTTCCGAATTGCTTTCTTTCTTTAATGTAGTTTACAGCTTCTTCTAAAGCTCCTTCAGCTATTCCTAGAGCCTGAGCTGCGATACCGATTCTACCACCATCAAGAGTCTTCATAGCAATCTTGAATCCTTTTCCTTCTTGTCCAATTAAATTTTCTTTCGGAACTATGCAATCCTGCATTATAAGTTCAGTAGTTGATGAACCTCTGATACCCATCTTGTTTTCTACTTTACCAATTGAGAATCCAGGGAAATCTTTTTCAACTATAAATGCTGAAATTCCGTGATTTCCTTTTGATTTATCAGTCATAGCAAATATACAGAAAACATCTGCAACTCCACCATTAGTTATGAATATTTTTGAACCATTTAAAACATAGTGATCTCCTTCAAGAACTGCAGTAGTCTGCTGACCTGAAGCATCTGTACCAGCGCCTGGTTCAGTTAATCCAAAAGCACCAAGTTTTTCACCTTTAGCTAATGGAACTAAGTACTTAGCTTTTTGTTCTGGTGTACCATTTTCATTAATTAATGAAGCACATAAAGATGTGTGAGCTGAAAGAATAACTCCTGTAGTTGCACAAACCTTTGATAATTCTTCAACAGCTATAATGTATGATAATACATCTCCACCAGCTCCACCATTTTCTTTAGAGAAAGGAATTCCCATCATTCCTAAGGCTCCCATTTTTTTTACGTTTTCCATAGGGAACTTTTCAGTTTCGTCTACTTCAGCAGCGATAGGCTTAACTTCATTTACTGCAAATTCTCTTACCATTTGTTTAACTAATTGTTGTTCTGTTGTCAATTCAAAGTTCATTTAATTTACCTCCTCAATCCCTCAAACATTATTTATTCTGGAAGTTCTTAGCTCTCTTTTCCATGAAAGCTGTCATACCTTCTTTTTGATCTTCTGTTGCAAAGCACTTGCCGAAATCTTCTGATTCAATAGCAACTGCTTTATCTATATCAACCTGTATGCCTCTATTGATTGCATCTTTGCACATCCTTACTGCAATTGGTGCATTAGAAGCAATTTTAGCTGCCATAGCCTTTGCCTCTTCCATTAAATTTTCTAATGGAACAACTTTATTTACTAATCCTACTCTTAAAGCTTCATCAGCTCTTATAAGATCACAAGTATAAATCATTTCTTTTGCCTTGCCGAGTCCTACGATTCTTGCAAGTCTTTGAGTTCCACCAAATCCTGGTGTTATTCCTAATCCAGCTTCTGGTTGTCCAAATTTAGCTTTTTCAGAAGCTATTCTTATATCACAAGCCATTGCAAGCTCACATCCGCCACCTAAAGCAAAGCCTGATACAGCTGCTATAACTGGCTTATTAAGAGTTTCAATTCTTCTGAATACCTTATTTCCTAATATTCCAAATTCTTGTCCTTGTTTTTCATTTAAATCTTTCATTTCTGATATATCTGCACCAGCTACAAATGCTTTTTCACCTGCACCTCTTATAATTACTGCATATATATCGTTATCATTTTCAAGTACATCTAAGACAGCATCAATGTCTTTTAATGTTTCTGAATTAAGAGCATTTAATGCTTTTGGTCTGTTAATTGTAACAACAGCTATGTTTCCTTCTTTTTCTAAAAGAACATTTTTTAATTTCACTAGATTGGCCTCCTTAGACTATTTTTTATAATAATTAGAGCTTTTTCGGCTCAAAATGGTAACAACAATTATCACTCTTGTTAATATTACAACGATAACATTGTTAATAATATAACAAATTTGATTAAAAAAAAGTACTTGAAGTTTCTACTTCAAGTACTATTATAGTACCATAAATACCCTATTGCAATAAAAATTAACATTATGCGAGGGTGTTTTAAAAATGTTTACAATACCATTCTATTGATGCTTTTGATTCGCAAGGTAAACAAGTGTCAAAAGGCTCTCACTAAGATGTACATTTTCTACTACTACATCATCCGGTGTTGTAAGATCTATAGGAGCAAAATTCCATATCGCTTTTATGCCGCATGCAGTAAGTTCATCACATACTGTCTGAGCATTTCTGCTTGGTACACATATTATCCCGATATCAACACAATTATTCTTTACGTATTCAGGAAATTCATCAATATCTCTGATTTCAATATCTCTGATCTTCATTCCAATAAGCTTTGGATTTGCATCAAAGATTCCTACTGCTTCTACTCCAAGATCCCTAAAGTTGCTATAGTTTGCAAGCGCCTGGCCTATATTTCCTGCACCGACAATTATACTCTTATATTTTTTATGAATTCCTAAGATATTACTAATCTGAGCATGTAGCTCTCTTACATTATATCCATATCCCTGCTGTCCAAAATCTCCAAAGCAGTTTAAATCCTGACGTATCTGCGAAGCTGTAAAGCCAATCTTTTCGCCAAGTTCTTTAGAGGATATTCTATCAACATCATTTTTAAGCAGGTCAGAAAGATATCTATAATACTTTGGCAGTCTTTTGATAACGGCCATTGAAATATTCTTTTTCTTCTCCATCTCTTACCTCTCTCCTACTTTTATTATTAATAAAAGTGACAATACTATAATAATTATATCACTTTTATTTTTATATTTCTTTCTTTAAAGAATTATTTAAATTTTCGCTCAATTCAACAAGTTTATGATTCTAAATACATTCTTCTTATTTAATAATATGTTCTAAGAGTATTTTAATTCCTATTATTATAAGTATTACTCCACCCAAAATCTCTGCTTTATTCTTTATTATCTCCCCTATTTTCTTTCCTATAACAACAGCAGCAACAGAAAATAAAAAAGTAGTTATACCAATAGTAACTGCCGAACTTATGATATTAACACTTAGGAAGGCAAAGCTCACTCCTACTGCCAGTGCATCTATAGAAGTCGCTATGGCAAGCATAACAAATTTCTTATGATTAAGATAATCCGCAGGCATTTCTTCCTTATCATCATCTCCGCTTAATGCTTCCCTAATCATATTAACTCCTATTACAGCCAGCAGTACAAATGCAATCCAATGATCTACGCTTTCAATATATTTTGTAAACTTAACGCCAAGAAGATATCCAATAACCGGCATAAGAGCCTGGAACCCTCCAAAGTATACCCCTGACATTAAAGCTGCTTTTTTTTGCTTATCTTTATCAACATCTAACCCAATTGTCAGTGATACTGCAAAAGCATCCATAGATAAACCTACAGCTGTAAGTAATATGGTTATAAAATTCACATACATTCACTCCTCAAATATAATTTTTAATATTTTTTTAACAATGATGATAACATTATAGTTTTCCACATTAACCTCTATAATATTTCCTGCTAAAAAAATTGTGAGGCTTATGTATAGAGTTATTCCTCTATACATAAGTCTCACAATTTAATACAAAGCCAGATACATAAACGTATCAATATGTTGACTATGCAACAAATCAAATGTTTTCATGATCTGCATGCTACTCCCTCATGTTAAAACACCATTTTTATGATACATTTGTATTTTATTTTGATATTTTAGTCAATATACTTAATTTAAATCTATTACTTAATATTATTACCATTTTCACTCATGTGCTCTTTCAAAGTTCCCTGTATTAACTGATACGGATCTATCTGCTCGATACTTATTATAACCTTACTCTTTTTATAGTACATCACCTTCAAATTAAAACCTTTTTTCTCTTTGAAAAAATATCATTGATATAATACTCGCAGTTTTACTTCTATTTTCCCTCACTGAATCCAATAACTTTTTTAAACCAGCTGTTAATACACATAGAAATATCAACCCCATGCACATTCCAAATATACCTCTTACAAATACTCTATATAACCCCTGTATTCCATACATGTCAAAAAAGTATTCGGCAATTCCGATAGCTACAGCTATTACAAAAATAACATTTAGTTTTATATTGCTTGTCCATTTTCTTTTCTCCACAAAAAACTATCCCCTTAATTTTACTAATACAATTAATTATACCAACAAATTTACATAAAAAATAGAGAGGCTACAATATATCATTGCAATCTCTCTAGTAATAATTTCTATAGCTTTTTGATTTTTAAAATTCTCATGGCATTAAGGACTGCTATAAGAGCAACTCCTACATCTGCAAACACTGCTTCCCACATGTTGCCTAAACCCGCTGCTACAAGCACAAGTATTACAACTTTTACTCCTAGTGAGAATATTATATTCTGCCATACAATTCTGTTTGTTTTTCTGGCAATCTTAATTGCATCAGCTATTTTTGAAGGTTCGTCATTCATGATGATTACATCTGCTGCTTCGATTGCAGCATCTGATCCGATACCTCCCATGGCAATTCCAACATCTGCTCTTGCAAGTACTGGTGCATCATTTATTCCGTCACCAACAAATAATATATTTGCTTTTTCATCTTTACCTCTAAATAATTCTTCAATCTTATTAACCTTATCACCCGGAAGAAGCTCGCTGTATACTTTATCAACACCAACTTTTTCTGCTACTACATCAGCTACCTTTCTGCTATCTCCAGTAAGCATTACAGTTCTCTTAACTCCAAGTGCTTTAAGGCTCTTCATAGCTTTTGCAGAATCTTCCTTGATTTCATCTGAAATTATTATATGTCCGGCATATTCTCCATCAACCGCTACATATACGACAGTTCCTATAGATTCCGTTTCACCAGACACTATATTAAATCTCTTCATAAGCTTGATGTTACCAGCTAATATATGCTTGCCATCATAAACTATCTTAATACCATGTCCTGATATTTCTTCATAATCACGAACTTTGTCCTTATCAACATCCTTACCGTATTCGTTAATGATTGATAATCCGATTGGGTGGTTTGAGTAACTTTCTGCATAAGCAGCGTATTCTAAAAGCTGATCATTTGATAAATCACTTTCTGACTTAACTTCTGTAACTTTGAAAACTCCTTTAGTTAAAGTACCAGTCTTATCAAATACAACTGAATCAACATTCTTCAGTGCCTCAAGATAATTACCTCCCTTAACTAATATACCATTCTTTGAAGCTGCTCCAATTCCACCAAAGAATCCTAGAGGAATTGAAATTACAAGTGCACATGGACAAGATACAACAAGGAATGATAACGCTCTGTATATCCACTGATCAAAAGTTGCTCCACTGATTACTAAAGGAGGTACTACTGCTAAAAGTGCTGCAGTAATAACAACTGCTGGAGTATAGTATCTGGCAAACTTTGTGATAAACTTTTCTGTCTCAGCTTTCTTATTTCCTGCATTCTGTACAAGATCAAGTATCTTTGATACTGTTGATTCTCCAAATTCCTTGTTAACCTTAATTCTTAAGACACCATTTTTACTGATACATCCTGAAAGCACACTTTCATTAACATCAACTTCTCTTGGAAGAGATTCTCCTGTAAGTGCTGATGTATCAAGAACTCCGCTTCCTGAAACAAGAACTCCATCTAGTGGAATCTTTTCTCCTGGCTTAACTACTATTTCTTCGCCAATTGCAACTTCGGAAGGAGATACTCTTACTTCTTTACCGTCTCTGATTACATTTGCAAAATCAGGTCTTATATCCATAAGACTCTTAATTGATCTTCTTGAATTATTAACTGCTTTATCCTGGAACATTTCACCTACCTGATAGAAAATCATAACAGCTACAGCTTCAGGGTATTCCTTAATTGCAAAAGCACCGATTGTTGCAACAACCATTAAAAAATTCTCATCAAATATTTGTCCTTTAGTTATATTCTTTAAAGCTTTAAGCACAACTTCTCCACCAACAAGAATATATGCTATTACAAAAACAATAAGTTTTGCAGTTTCATTATTTATAAAAGCAAGTCCAGTAACATAAGCAGCAGCTCCTGCTATAAGCATGATAAGTTTCTTTTTGCTGTCTTCCTCTTCGTCTTCAGCACCATGATCATGACCATGATGATGCTCACCTGTGCAGCTGCATCCACCATTACACTTATCTGTATTCTTATTTTTCTGATTTCCATTTTGTTCGCTTACAATAACATCGGGCTCAAGTGTATTTACTATTTTAGTAGCTTCATTTATAGCCTCGTCTCTGTTTTCTTTATTCTCTATTTTCATGATTAAAGTCTGCGTAGAAAAATTCAAAACTGCTTCTTTTACTACTTCTAATTTTCCTACTTTATCTTCTATCTTTGCCGCACAACCAGCACAATCAAGACCTTTAAGATTTAACTTTATCTCCTCCATAGCTGCACCCCGCTTTATCCAAATTTCAGTTTATTTTTTATTATATTGTTTACTCCCTTATATGGTTAAGTCCATCATTGAATATATGAATAACATGCTCATCACTAAGTGAATAGTAAATTGTCTTGCCATCTCTTCTTGCCTTAACAAGACTTGCATTCTTAAGCACTCTCAGCTGATGTGATACAGCAGACTGTGTCATATTTAAAAGTTCAGCTATATCACAGACACACATTTCACTTTCAAAAAGTGCACAAAGAATTCTAACTCTTGTACTATCACCAAAAACCTTGAATAATTCTGCTAAATCATAAAGAGTTTCCTCATCAGGTATACATTTTTTAACTTTATCTATTATTTCTTTATGAGTACATTCTTCAGAACATCTTTCAACTCCATTATTATCTCTTTCCATTAAGCATTTCCTCCCCACCAATTATATTTAAAAACTAATTTAAATTTAGTATAACCATCTTTTTAGTTTTAACATATGAACAAGTATTCATATGTTCACTTATTATTATACTCAAAGATAAAGAAAATGCAACAAATTTAACATATATTTATTATATATTTTTTCTCATACGATACAATCAAATTTAAATTAACGCATAATGCATAGTACAGGATGAAATTGGCTATGCTAATTTCTAAGCTTTAATGGCGGCAAATCCTCCAAACCTTCTAAATAATTCATCTTATAAGAGTTCTAAAAAGGTATCTTTCTATTATTTAAGCGAACATACCATATCAAAGATTTGGTATGTTCGCTTATGCTTTGCTTATTCTCTGCTCTCTTCGTTCTAATCTCTTATCTAGTACTTAGTGTTTACATAAATATAAAGATTAAATCAAAATAAAAAATAACTGCTAGAAAGCACATCTCTACTCCCTAACAGTCATATAATGTTCATTATATTTATTTTTCTTTATCTTTATCATTTTCTTTCTGTTCACAGCACTTCTTGCAGTAGTCACATGTTCCGCATTCATCAAAGTTTTCATTATCTTTTATTGATTTGATTTCATCATCAATCTTGTCATGCTCAATAGATCCTTTAGAAGAAACTGACATAAGCACTGCGATAATTGTAACTAGTATAACGATTAATAATACTACTGATACTAATGTAAATATCATAAGCATTTCTCCTGATTAATATTTACTATATAGTATATTCGATAACTAAATAAGCGTTAATAAATTATATTCCTTATTTAGCATTCCTATTTACATATTCAGCTCTTAACTTTGAATAAACTATTTTCTGAGTACCATAAAGGCTATAATAACCTGAAAGCATATAACTTACACCACAGGCTAGCGCAAATAACACAAGCCCTTGTGAACCAAACAATTCTATACTCAAAACAATAGATGTAATAAGAGAGTTTGTCACACCACAGAACAGTGCTGCTACTCCTATAGCTGCACCAAAGCCTGGGTCAAGTCCTAATATTCCGGCTGCTGTACAGCCAAAAGTTGCACCAATGAAGAATGTAGGCACAATTTCCCCACCTTTATAACCAAAGCTTATTGTCAGTGTTGTGAAAATTATCTTTAACAGGAATGCATACGAAACAGCCTGTCCATTAATTGCTTTTGCAATTACCTCTACACCTGCACCATTATAATCTCTTGAACCACATAAAAATGTAAGTGCAACAACAAGCATTCCGCCAATTATGACCTTAATATAATTGTTCTTAACATGGTCTGCTAAAAATTTATTTGTCTTATGAAGGCTTTCGCAGAACAAGATACTAATTACAGCACATAATACTCCAAGAATTATTACTTTTACAGCTACAGCGCCATCTAATGCTGGTATGGATTCAATAGTATATCTTACCGGCTTCACCGCAAAGAGCAGTGAAATCTTATAAGCAGTAAGTGCTGCCACTATGCATGGAATAAAACTTGAATAATATATAATACCTATGCTTACTACTTCCATAGAGAAAAATGTTGCAGTAAGAGGAGTTCCAAACAATGCAGAAAACACAGCACTCATACCACACATAGTGACAATGTGCATATCTTTTTTGTTTAGTCTAAAAAGATTTCCTATCTGTGTTCCTATACTTCCCCCAAGCTGAAGAGCTGCTCCTTCTCTTCCTGCTGAACCTCCAAAAAGATGAGTAATAACAGTACTTATAAATATTAAGGGCGCCATTGCAAAAGGAACCTTTTCCTCTGTCCTTACAGAACTTATAACAAGATTTGTTCCAGGGTCATTGCTCATATTGCATATTTTATATAACTTTGCGATAACCAGTCCCCCAACAGGCAAAAATAGAATTATAAAATCATTACGTACACGTACTTTTGTCACATACTCAACACTTATATGAAAAAGTGTTCCTACAATTCCGCCAATGAGTCCTGTTACTCCTGCCACAACTATCCACTTCAAAAAAGTGAAAATATACTTTTTAATTGAACTTATCTTTTTTGATGCTAAATACTTTAGAGAATTTTCATCTTCAATATCTAATTCAAACCGCTCCATAATCTACACTCACTCCAAATCCATTTCCTGCTACGTTTAATTTTCTAAATTAAGAATTGAATTATCATCATTAAATGTTGATGCATTATATAAAAATAAAATATCTGTAATGCCATCTGATTTGATTAATGACTGTATGTCATCCATATAATATCTTAAGTCAATCACATCTATACTACTATAATGCGAAGTTAGAAAAGGAATAAAACTGTTAGCATATGAATCCTTAATAACAAGCAGCTTCTTACCGCTTTCACTTAATGTCTTGATATTTATAAGTGAATGATTTCCACCTGTAAATACTTCATATTTATTCTTCTGATTAAGTGCATCACTCTTATACATAGTTGCTGTCTTTTTCTTTTCATCATTATATGTCACAACTACCTTATCATTCTTCTTAGGTATGTATAACTTTATTGAATCAGGCACAGCTTTTCCACATAGCGCCTTTGAATAAAGAGTTCCATAAAAATCATCAGTTACTGTCTTGATTTCAAAGTCTTTTTCATCCTCTGCTTTAAGGGCAGCCTTGCTGCAGTAATCACAATATGCCAAATATGCACCCTTAGTAGTCCAGTGATGATCTGTCTTATAATAAATATACTTGTTTTTATTTTTCTTCATTGATTCTCTGATATCAATAAACTTAATATTTTTGCTAAGACCAGTTTTTATCTTATTTATATATGCTGATTCATCACCAGCATCAGCATACTTCGGAAGCTTGTCTTTATATATTTCAGTTGAAGTTGGCGCAACTAGACAATACATATTAATACTCTTATTGTTTTCCTTAAATGCATTTATAGCCTTAAGTTTATCTTTTAAGTCATTCTCACCTGATTCAGTAAATTTCTCAATATAATAATTATCATTACCTACGAAAACACCATTGCTTTCTTTCCTGCCACATAACATATCAAGCTCTGATTTAGCTGATACAAAAAAGTTTCTAAGCGGAAACTGATCAGAAATATAGCTGTTATAACCATCTGCAAAATTTCTATTTTCAATATTTTTTAGTGAAAATTCAGGCTTCTGTGCAAGCTCTCTGTTTTCTACTTCAGAAGATGATGCATCTTTTTTCAAAACAAAGATACACAACATGCTGCAGATAAAAGCAAGGAAGAATATAGTGGTAAGCCTTGCAAACATTTTTTTATACTCATTATCATTCATTATTCTTTCTGCTCCTTATCGTTAAAATTTAAAATATAAAAACGGACTATAACTTTCATAAACAAGGAATGCAGTTGAGATAACAAAAATCGCCATTGAAATAACTACTGATACTATAATTCCAGGTGTCTTCTTCTTTTCTGTAATATACATTATAATCCTTTTTACAAGAGGTGTTGCACATATTATTGAAATAAATAAAATCAATAAATTACTGCTAATAAGATATTTTGCCATATTATCAATCATTAAATTGTTTCCTGCACCAAACATTATTCCTATATATGAAAAAGCTTTATTAATGCTTTCACTGTCAAAGAATACCCATCCGACAGTCACGATTATCATTGAATAAATAATCCCGAATATCTTAGGAATCTTTTTTAGATATTTAAGCAGAAATAACTTTTCAATTATGATTATTACTCCGTAATAAAGTCCCCAGAATACAAATGTCCAGTTTGATCCATGCCATAATCCTGTTGCAAACCACACAACACAAAGATTAAAAATCTGTCTTGATTTACCTCTTCTATTTCCTCCAAGCGGAATGTATATGTAGTCTTTAAACCATGATCCCAGAGAAATATGCCACCTTCTCCAGAATTCAGTTATGCTCCTTGATATATAGGGGAAATCAAAGTTCTCCTTAAACTCAAATCCCATCATCTGTCCAAGACCTATAGCCATATCTGAATACCCGCTGAAATCAAAATAAATCTGCAGAGTAAATGAGATTATACCAATCCACGATGAAATAACAGATATGCTGCCATACTGCATTGACTTAACATTATTCCATATAAGACTTAAGTTATTAGCAAGTATGACCTTTTTGCCAAGTCCAAATAAAAATCTCTGAATACCATACGCAAACTTTTCTATAGTCTCATTCCTATTAATAATCTGATTTTTTAAGTCTGTAAACCTGCCAATAGGTCCTGCTGTAAGCTGATAAAACATAGATACATATGTGCCGAAATTAATAAAGTTTCTTTCTGCTTCAACTTTGTTCAGATATACATCAGCCATATATGAAACAAGCTTAAATGTATAAAAAGATATGCCAAGAGGCAGCGGCAGAGCTTTTACCCTTAAAGATGTGCCACACAAAGCATTTATATTATTAATCAAAAATCCGTAGTACTTGAAGAAAAACAGTACACTTATATTTATAACCAGGACAGTAACAAATATAAATCTACTCTTATCCTTATCCGCTCTGGTCTTCTCAACAATAATTGCTCCAAAATAATCAACTATTACTGAAATGAGCAGTAAAGCTATATAGTAAGGTTCTCCCCATGCATAAAATAATATGCTGGCTATAAACACAACTAAATTCCTGAATCTCTTAGGTGTAATATAATAAATCAACAATGTCATTGGTAAAAATATGTATATAAATATTAAGCTGCTAAATACCAAAATCAATCACTCCACACTACTTTTTTAATTAGTCCCACATTTCTCTGTTAAGACAATAAGTCATTTTGATAAGTAAAAATTTAAAATTTAAATTCTACATTAATTCTCAAGTTATCCAATTTACAAAGAATCTACTCTAAGAATTGAAAAAACTAAATTAAGCGAAACAATCATCTACTGTTTTTTCTATTTTGCTGCTGTCTTTTGAAATAATAAGAATAAGGTATTCTCCTTCTTCTTTCAGCACACATTTTTTAATTATTTCATATTCTTTTGGTCTGTACTGCATAAAACTTTTTTCCTGCTTATCAATTCTTGACTGCACTTTCTCTTTTATAACTTTTAAATCATCCTGAGATTTTGTCTTAAGAACAAGGATTTCATCTGCATCCATATTGCTTTTAGGTGCATACAGCAGAAACTTTTCAGCTTCGTCTTTGTTTATGCCGTATAGTCTTCTTAAAGTTCTGCTGTCACCCTTAGTCATCCTGCTGATATATGGTGTTTTCTTTAAATTTCTATTAATATCAGTTACTGACGCATCTTTCACCTTAATCACGTTGTACATCATGGTAAACACATTAAGGACAATTACTATAAGCAATAAATATAATAATGAATATGCTATCTTTTTATAATTAATTTTTTCTTCTCTGATCATATATTCAGCCAGCCTTTGCTACTTTTTGTTGTTTTCCATCTCATCATGAATATAATTAAGCATGACTTTGTAAAAGTCGTATTTAAAATGTATTCCATCTGGTTCATGCATTGAATCTTTACCCATGGTCAGCTTGTTTATATCAATATAATTAACGCCTTCATTCTTTGCCACCTCAACAGCAGCACTTCTGTATTGATCCAAATTCTTATTATTAACTGCTTTATCAGTAGCAACTGCTTTACTATCGATAACTGATAATGGAGAAAGAATATAAATCTGTGTCTTAGGAATATTTTTCTTTACTTCCTTTACTACTTCATAATATTTTTTCTTAAACTCATCACATGTTTTAAACAGCTGTACATCATTCATTCCATAAAGCAGGAATACCTTCTGAGGCTTTATGCCATATAATTCATTAAGAGACTTTTCTAACTGTATTAAAGTTTGTCCTTTTTTAGCAAGGACATTTATATCATTAAGATACTTATATTCCTTAATTGACTCTGTTATGGAATCACCCATAAAAACTGAGTTTGAATAATAACTTTTAAAGTCTATATTACTATTCTTTGCTGCTGAAACTGCTTTCTTATCAGCTTCATCATACTGCTTTAATGCATCCTTCTTACTGTCAATTTCCTGTTCAATTGAAGCAACATCCTTATTTTCAAGACTTGCTAAGTATACCTGTCCCTTTTTATCGCTTTCATCTTTATAAGATACTGCTGAGTTTTTATTATATAAACCGACTGCCATAACAGCTAAAAGTGCTATTATAGACACTCCTGAAATAAACATTCGTACAATTTTTTTCACTTTGTATCCCTCAATTCACAACTTACTCAAAAAAACACACTATCTATTATATTACAATTTGTATATCTTTTGCTAGAAAAGTAATAGTTTTTGTAGAAAAAAACTGCTTATTGTCTTATTTAGTTATTCTAAAAAATATTTTCTATTATTGAAAAAGAGCGATAATTTGATTAAACTTTATTTTATAAGGAAATTTGAAAGGACGAGCTCTATGTGTTATGTATATATTTTAAGATGTTCAGATAAGACTTTATATACAGGCTGGACAAATGATTTGAAAAAAAGAATTGCAACTCATAATAAAGGCAGAGGTGCTAAATACACAAAATGCAGGCTGCCGGTGGAACTTATCTACTTTGAAGAATGCACAGACAAATCGGCAGCGCTAAAAAGAGAATATGCGATTAAACAGCTTTCACGAGCTGAAAAGTTTGACTTAATTAATAATTCATCATGCTTTCTATCTCATTCCTTCTCTTAATCAGCTCCTCCTGCTTTCTTCTCATTTTAAAAGTTATATTTTTATAACTACTTTCCGAAATGCGGTTATTGATTTTATCCTCATATAATGTTAAAAACTTCTTCTCAAATGTGCATAAAACATTATTAACTGTTAACAATTCCCTTTTGTAGTCTCTACCGAAATTATCATTTTCTGCTTTCCTGTAATATTTAACTTTATCTATGGTACTATTGACTGGTTCACAAAAATAATTTTCCATAGCTTTAATTTTCCTCCTCATTGCTACTACGATTTTTGTAATAAGTCTTTCTATCAATTTTTATTTGATTTACCATGCAAAGTATCATTCAAAGCATCTTCCTGTTGCAATTTTGATTAATTTCTACCATATAAATTATTCTTTTATTTAAATTTATTATTAAAACTCCATTCTTATGCCATTAACCTTCAACCATTGTTTTCTAATTTTATAATCAGGCATTATATTTTCAACGCTGTTCCAAAATTCTTTAGAATGATTTTTATATTCAAAATGACACATTTCATGAACAACAATGTAGTCAACAGCGTTTATATCAGCCATAACACATCTCCAGTTAAAAAGTATCCTGTTATCATAAGTGCAACTTGCCCATCTACTCTTCTGCTCTTTAACTTTTATTTCTTTTGGACTATCTCTAAAATATTTTTGATATAAAGCAATTCTCTCTGTAACAACATTAATACACTGTACCTTATACCATTTTTTTAATTCCTCCTTTATCTTTTCTTTATCATAGATATCAACAGTAATTATTATTTTGTCTTCAGTCTTAGTTATATTCGTCTTTTTATATAATTCATTAATTATGATTTCAAGAGGATACTCTTTTCCTAAAAACATAAGACTGGAGCCATTTTCAAGTGTTCTTTCAACCTTTGCCTTCTGCATCTCTTTAATTTCCTGCTGCTTTATCATAATCCATTCAGATTTAGACTGTATGAACTTAATTACGTCATCATTTTTCATTCTTAATGGACATCTGACGATTATACCTCCATCGTATTTCATTGTTATCGAGATACTCTTTCTTCTGCTACGTATAAGCTCAAATTCCACTTTCATTTTATTATATTCAACTTTCAAAGTTTATCACCATTTTTTCTTTCATAATTTCATTTAATTATATTTTATACTACAGATTCCAATATACAACAAAAAAAAAATAATGTTATATTTAATATATATTTATAGGACCATTGCGCACTTAGTCATCTTGATAAATAGCAGTTGGAAAGTCAATTTATAATTTATATTGTATAATGTATAATTTAGGTTGAAATTCATGAGCACGGCTTCATGAATTTCTATTCTATAATAATAGAGGATACCTCAAACCTCTGATTAAATAATCTACAGAGTTTTAAAGGATGATATATGTGCATAATTCTAACAAAAAAGAGGAGATGATATTTTGAATAAAGCCTATACTACAGATTACATAAAAAGAGATTTTGGAGAGCCTCACAATAAAAAAATAAACTTTAAATATACTAGGCAATACTTTGACCTTCTGGAAGAAGACGAATACACAATCGATGATCAGACATGGTCTGACCTTAATATGGACCAAGCCTTTGTTAAACTTGACCATACTTATAGTTCACCTGGTCAATCAAAACTTTATGCAATGCTTAGAAATCCACTATTTAGTCAGCAGAAACTTGATGAAAGAAGTAGCATGATTGAATTTTTAACAAGAAGTGCTGATACACGATCAAAAATGCAGTATATATTCTATACTCTTGGGCTAAATAGAAAAAACACATTTTTAGATATGGTTACTGGTGACATTAATAAAAATAAGGCCAAATACTGGATATACACTATCCTTGGAAAGATTGTACCACTAATAATAATCATTCTAGCTTTCATCCAGAAAAAGCCGGAATACATGCTTGTACTAATGGCCTCAATATACATTAACATCTTCATTAACACTAGAGAAAAGAAAAATATAAAAAGTAACGGTATGATTTATCTTAGAAAGCTGCTTACAGCTGGTAAGAAACTTTCTTCTTTTAAAAATGAAGAGTTAAAAGGATATACAACAAGAATCAAAGAGCTTAACTCAAGCTTGAGAGCAATGGATATAAGTACAAAGGCAATGACATTAAGTACAATGGCTGCCGGTCTTTTTGAAATATTCTCCTTAGTATTCCTTATAGATGAAGCTGCTTACTACAAAGTTGGCGAAGAACTAGATAAAAAATTTGATGACATTATGGAACTTTATGCACTTATCGGTGAGCTTGATGCTTTAGCTGGAATGGCGTCATATAAAAAACATGTTGAAACATTATGCTCAAAACCAACATTTACAGATAAAATATGCTTTAACATTGAAGAAGGTGTTCAGCCACTTCTGCCAAATGGAGTTCCAAACTCAATTCATATGAAGAAGAGAGGCATAGTATTAACAGGAACAAATATGTCAGGTAAATCAACATTCCTTAGAATGCTTGGTTCAAACATACTTCTTGCTCAGACTTTTAACTTTGTACTAGCTAAAAAATATGAAGCATGCTTCTTCAACCTGGTTTCTTCAATCAGTCCTGACGACAGTCTTTCTTCAGGAAAAAGCTACTACATGGCTGAAGCAGAAGGAATACTTAGAATCATCAAAGCACTTGATAAAGAAGTTCCTGTATTCTGTGCTATCGATGAAATATTCAGAGGAACAAACCCTATAGAAAGAATATCTGCATCTGCTGAAATACTTTCATACATTAACAAAAAGAAGTGTATTTCAATAGTTGCAACTCATGATAGAGAACTTACAGAAATACTAAAAGCAAACTATGAGTTCCACTACTTCAGTGAAACTGTAAACTCAAAGAAAGGCTTAAACTTCGACTATAAGTTAAAAGACGGAATATCATCAACTAAAAATGCAATCAAACTTCTTGATTACATAGGATATCCTAAAGAAATAACTGAAAAAGCATATGAACGTGCTGATAAAATAGAAGGATTTATCTAAAAATGATTATTGTTCCTAGTGGTATAATATACCTGTATACATACTTGGGGGCGAAAAATATGTTTAAAATAATTGATAAAAACGATATAGACTCTGCTTTAAATTTTTCCTGGAAGCTTTATCAGTCTCCAGAGACTACAAGCTATCCTATCAATATGACTAGAAAGCAGATGACTGAGAATTTTAATAAAAGTTTAGTTCAGGATGATGATGTGCTTCTTGGATATTACGACGGCAATAATCTTACTGCAGTTTTCCATTATTACTTTATAGAAAAAGAGAATTACTTACAGACAACTGGCGTTTTCATTGAAGAAAATTATAATACAGTTATGAACGCATTTATTGATAAATTAAAAAATGAGTATCCTGGCTACAAAGTTGTATTAGGTTTTCCTAAGGAAAATAAAAATGCAAATGAGTACTGCTTAAAAAATCATTATAATTGTAAAGAATCAGCTACAGTTATGAAGCTCCGTCCATCTGAGTTTAAACCGTCAAAAAACAACAACTGTATTACAAAGGTAACTGAAGAAAACTTTGAGGAATATGCACCTTTTCATGATAATTTTTTTGCAGGCTTCTTCTGGACAAGCAGTAAACTAAAAGACGTATTTAATAATGAACAAAATCACTGGTATATGTTTTACTATAAGATTAACGAAAAAATTGAAGGCTGTTCATTTATTAGAAGGTATGAAAAAGATAATTCTTTAGAAATATACGGACTTGATTTTTCTCCAGAATATGAAACAAAAGAAAATGTAACAGCACTTCTATCTTATACATTGAAATACTGCTTTGAACATATAAACGGCATAACAGAAGCATCTGACTTCATTGATGATGACAACACTATTGAAATTGCAGCATCAGAAGAATTAGGTTTTAGGCCCACTAATTCTTATCGCAGCTACGAAATGATACTATAATAAAGAGAATTTTTACGTATAATTTTTGTTGATTTTTTTACAATATTCGTTTAAAATCTTCTTGTACGAATAATTAAATATTTAATTATAATAACATTCGCTTATATAATTCTAGTAATATGGTCTAGATGTTTCTACGAGCTACCGTAAAAAGCTTAACTATGAGTACATTTTGGAGGTTTTATTATGAAATATGATGTAATAATAGTAGGAGCAGGTCCAGCAGGAATTTTCACAGCTTTAGAAGCAAAATCTAAAAATCCGAACAAAAACATTCTTCTTATCGAAGAAGGCAGAAGAATTGATAAAAGATCTTGTCCTAAAGCTAAGACTAACAAATGCGTATCATGCAAACCTTACTGTAACATTACTTCAGGATTTTCTGGAGCAGGCGCATTTTCTGATGGAAAGTTATCATTAAGCCATGAAGTTGGTGGAGACCTTCCCGAATTAGTTGGAATAAAGGTAATTCAAGATTACATAGACTATACTGACAAAATATACTTAAGCTTTGGTGCTGACACAAAAGTTGAAGGCGTTGGACAAAATGAAGCAGTTAAAGAAATTAGAAAAAAAGCCATTCAAGCTGACTTAAAGCTTGTTGACTGTCCTATAAGACATTTAGGAACAGAAATGGCTCATCAGATATATTTAAAAATACAAAACAAACTTTTAGAACTTGGTGTTGAAATTAAATTCAATACTGTTGTAAAAGATCTTGTAATTGAAAATTCAGAAATCAAAGGTGTTATTATCGCTGATACTATGAATCAGACACAAGAAGACACTGTTTACGGAGATATGACAGTAGTTGCAACAGGAAGAAAAGGTGCTGACTGGTTAAGTGATATGTGCGTAAAACACGATATAGATCACAAAGCTGGTACTGTAGATATTGGTGTCCGTGTGGAAGTAAGAAATGAAATTATGGAAAGTGTTAATAACGTATTATATGAATCAAAACTTATTGGCTACCCTGCTCCATTTAGGGACAAGGTCAGAACTTTCTGCCAGAATCCAGGTGGATTTGTAAGCCAGGAAAACTACGATAATGATTTAGCAATTGTTAATGGTCACTCATATAAAAACAAGAAATCAAACAACACTAACCTTGCTATATTAAGTTCACACAACTTCTCTTCTCCTTTTAATGAACCTATTAAATATGGAAAAAGAGTTGCTGAACTTGTAAATATGCTTGGAGGAGGAAAAATACTTGTTCAAAGATATGGTGATATCCTTGATGGTAAGAGAACTTGGCCAAAGGAACTTCATCAGTCAAATGTTGAATACACTCTTCCAGATGCAGAAGCTGGAGATTTAACTTCAGCAATTCCTTATAGAACTATGACAAATATATTAAACTTCATAGAAGCTATGAACACTGTAGTTCCTGGTTTTGCAAGCAGAGAAACTTTGCTTTATGGTCCAGAAATCAAGTTCTACAGCAACAAAGTTAATATCAATAAGGATTTCCAGACAAACATCAAAGGACTATACTGCTTAGGCGATTCAAGCGGTTGGACAAGAGGTCTGATGATGGCTTCAGCTATGGGTGTTATGATGGGTAGAAATATCGCTCAAAATTAATTAGATTATTTAGAATTTATAATGAGAAGAAAAGCCATGAGACACGCTCATGGCTTTTTTATTTTTCTTTTTTCGACATTGTTAAGTATTTATTCTATATCGTCGATATATTTATAAAATACTTTTAAATTTTATTAAAATGTATCAAAAAAACAGTTGATTAACTTATTATTACGAAAAGGAGATACTTATGTCAAAGAAGAATATGTTAAAAAATCAAAACCTAATGACATAGTATTTAATAATCTTGATTTAAAAGGCTTAACTTTAGACAAACTTTATATTAATACAACAGTAACTAATAATTCAATTACTATTCCAAGCGAAGTAATTGAAAATTTAAACTTAAGTACAGGTACTAACTATCTTGCGACTCATTTTTCAAACGGATATGTTCTTTCAGGCGTACTTGGAATTAATATAGTTGATAACAGTGTTGACGACACTCCTATTCCAGACACAAAGCCAGAAGACAAACCTTCTGAGGATAATAAACCTGATAACGACAGCAAACCTGATGAAGATGCTCCAATTATCAAGTATCCGGGAATGAATTATCAAAATCCTAAATATGATTTAAATAATCCAAATGAAATTACTATAACTGACGTTAATTTCAATGGAACTACACTAAAAAGTATAATAATAAACAGTAGAATATTAGATTCAAATTATTTTTCAACAACAGATACTTCAATAATTATACCATCTTCTACATTACAAGCATTACATCTTGTTGAAGGAAATTACCAAGTTACATACATCTTTTCAAATGGTGTAAGTATGGCTGCTTATTCAGATATTACTGCTTTTAGATCAAAAAATACAATTATTAAAGAACCAATAAAGGTAAGTATTGACGAAAACAAAAATGAAGATATAGAAATTCCAAACTTAATTCCTGAAGGAAAAAAAGTTGCTTCAATTACAATTAACAATGTGGTTTTAAATGTAATCTATCGAAATGAACAGTTCGCAAGAATTGCTCTTTTAAACATTAGTCCAGTTGTTTATATTGATGGTTCAAAACTAATTATTCCTACTGATACAATAAAATATATAAATAGTACTTCAGACAGCTATAACATAAATATAAACTTAAATGATAATTCTACAATATCTCAGCAGTTTGTTTTATCTGCTAAACCTGTTGATAATGATAATAATATAGCTGACAACAATAATAGCAGCAACGATAATAGTACAGCTGGCGTTAACAACTCAAGCTCTAGTGATAATGCATCAGACAATAACAGTATCAGTAATGAAGATACTACTAATAGTAACATTATCAAACCTATAGCTTCATCAACTGAAAAAGAAAAAATAACAAAATACAAAAAGAGGAGTCAACCTCCTCTTTTCTTTATATTTTCTGCAATTATAAATTACTCTACATAAAATCTCTGTACTGTTCCTCTTCATTTAATGTATTTAGAAGATGTTTTATTTCCTGGTCTCTATACTTGTCCATAACAAGTATTACATCTCCTGCATCCACAATTACTAAATCTTTAAGACCAAATCCTATGATAAGATTTTTCTTTCCAAATACTGCGCAGTTCTCACTATCCTGCAAAAACACATTATCTGACCTCACATTATTATTGTCTTGTTTTAAGAATCTGCTGAGAGCAGTAAAGCTTCCTATATCATCCCATATAAAATCACATTTAACAACATAAGCCTTTCTTGTCTTCTGCATCACTCCAAAATCAATTGAGATGCCTTCTATAAGCTTATACTGTTCTTTGATTACTTCCTCTTCATCATCTTCTCCAACGTGCTTATATATCTCTGTAAGGTTCTTATAAAGCTGTGGCAGATACTTCTCTATCTCTCTCAATATAACGTCTGCCCTAAAAATAAACATTCCGCTGTTCCAAAGATAATTTCCAGTAATAATGAAATCTTTAGCAACTTCTATATTAGGTTTTTCAGTAAACCTTGATACCCTGTACGTATCTACATTAGACTGAATCTTGTCTCCCATCTGTATATATCCATATCCTGTTTCCGGTCTTGTAGGCTTTATTCCTATAGTTACTATACCTCTTCTTCTCTCTGCAATCTCTACGCCATTTTTAATTGTCTCGATAAAACTCTGCTGCCCTTCTATAAAATGATCTGATGGAAGCACTATAAGCATTGCATCCTTATCTTTCTTTAAAAGTTTCACTGCAGATAATCCAATACAGGTTGCTGTTTCTTTATTTTCCGGCTCAGTAAAAACATTATTTCCATTCAAGTCACTTAGTTCCGCTTTTACTTTCTCCTTATACATCTCATTTGTCACTACAAAAATATTTTCTTTATCTATAATAGGTGCTACCCTTTCAACCGTATTTACAAGAAAACTCTTATTGTTAACCACCTTTAAAAACTGCTTTGGTGTATGAGTTCTTGACAGAGGATATAATCTTGATCCCTTTCCACCAGCTAAGATCAGTGCATAAAGCAAAATTATTCACTCCTGCATATTACTATGGTTCATAATATGAATCTGTGGCGGAAGATGTGAATAAGTTACTATACATTCATCAAACTAAAGCCAATAAATTCATTTTTTCTAACACCTTCTATTGTTCTTTAGTGAGTCCTTCAATTTACCACCTATGGACTTACACTTAATTTCAAAAACAAATACAACACCTTTTTTAAAAAATAATTATTTATACATAAAAGGAGGATTTTGTTAATTAATGAGGAATTTTTAAAGTATAGGGTGATTATAATTAATAGAACTAAAAATATGTTACAAGATTCAATTTGCAAAGGGGAGATATTATGAAAAAAATAAAAAAGATGCTTGCTTTAACTTTAGTATAATGACTAATCACCTTATATTTTATTCTATTGGGGGAATTAATATGGACATATTGAAAATTTCTAATTTATCTAAAATAATAAGCAATAAATTAATATTAGATGATATCAGTTTTTCTGTGCATGAAGGTGAAATATTTGGTTTTCTTGGTCCCAACGGAGCAGGAAAGACAACTACAATTAAAATAATTACAGGACTTATGAAACCAAGTTCAGGAGAAATCCTAATTAATAATACAAATATAGAAAAAGAACCATTGAAGGCAATAAGCAATATTGGGGCTATAATAGAAAATCCTTCTCTTTACAAATATTTAACTGGTTTAGAAAACTTAAAACTTGTTGCAAAACTAAGACATGTAAATATTAATGAAAGAGATTATGTAATCGATGAAATAATACCTGCTGAAGCATTAAATGAAAAGGTAAGTAAATATTCATTAGGAATGAAAGAGAGACTATCTATAGGCTGTGCACTTATAGGAAACCCTAAAATTTTAATACTGGATGAGCCCACTAATGGACTTGATCCTGAAGGAATAATACACCTTAGAAAGATACTAAAGAAATTAGTTCAGGAAAAGAATATGACAATATTTATATCATCACATCAGCTTAATGAAATACAAAATATTTGTAGCAGGATTGCATTCATCAAAAAAGGAAAAATTCAATCAGTAGAATGTATGGATGAGATACTTAAATCAGGAATGAATTTAGAAGACAAATATATGAGTATTATGGGAGGTGAATTGTTATGATGGATATATTTAAAATTGAATTCAAAAAAATGTTCAAACAGAAAAAAACATATATTGTGTGGTTTTTTATGGTGACAATGTTATTAACCAGTATTCATATGAATTCTCTTGACATAGATCATTTTAATTCTTTAAATTATGATGATCCACGACTACTAGATCAAAGCATAGATATTCTTAAAAAACAGAATGATATATTAAATAATAACTTATTAAATACTTCTGCAAAAGACTCCTTAAAAAAGACTTTATCATCACTAAAAAAATCTATTGATAACTTAAAAGTCATACAAAATAGTAAATCAAGTTATATGGATAAGCTAAAAGCTAAAATTGCAATCATGGAAAGTGAGAAAAATGGTTCACAAGAAGGAACTATGAGTGGTAGTCCAGTATATCAATATGATAAAGAGTTACGATATTTAAGATATTTATATGATAATAAAATACCTGAATACTCATATCCTGTTTATAATTCATATAATTCTATTTTAAATTTTTTAATACACTCATCATCAGCAATTATAATTATTATTCTTATAGTTATATTATCAAGTGATATTATTTCTAGAGAAATTGATGAATCAACAATAAAATTATTACTTATACAGCCAGTTTCAAGACTAAAAGTATTAATTGGAAAGTACTTCGCATTAATAGTTTCCATATTAATTTTGATATTCTCATCATTTGCAGCACTATTTATAATAGAAGGTATCAAAGATGGTATTGGGAATCCTTCATATCCTATACTTATAAATGTTAAATATTCATCAAGTCCAGTCAAGGATAGTCTGTTTAGTCAGTTTGACGGTAATAGTGGGTATTTTATAAATTATATTACAATGTTATTCATACTCGTTTTATTCTTTGCACTTGTATGTATTACAGCCGCATCAATTAGTTTTATGATATCATCATTTATAAATAAGTCTGTATTATCTATCAGCGTAAACATAATAATAACCTTTGGTCTTTCATATCTTGTAAATAATACCAATATACTGAATAGTATAAAACAGTACATTTATATATCATATGCAAGCTCAACAGAAGTGTTTACAGGTAAAATAGTATCTACTTTACAAAACGAAAATATAAATATTTTTACTGGTATCATAGTTATGATTATGACTATATTAATTTCGTTATTCATTTCATGTAAAGCATTTGTGAAAAAAGAGATATAAAAAAGTAGCAGGTCTTTTCCTGCTGCTATATAAGGACGAAATTGCATTCTACCATTCTTTTACACAAACGTGTAAACCCTTTATTTATAACACTTTATATCATTAAAAAATTGTGTTTTTGAATGCAATTTCCTTTACATTAAAAAAGAACTAGTACATAATGTACTAGCTCTCAGCAAAAAATTAATCAATCTCAAATTGAACATCATCTTGAATTGTGAGGAATGCTCCAGATTTATTAAATCCATCGTTTATTCTGGTTTCCATAGCCGTCTTTACAGGATACTGCATCCATGTCTGCTGATGGGTATAATTCATAAACGAGTCTATAACAGCATAGTCCTTATTATTTTTCCTAACAGAATAGCATAAATACCCTCTCTGTTTCACCACATCATTAGGCATGGAGAATGTGGCAAAAACAACAGGCATTTCTATTTTTTGTTGTAATGCTTTAATTCCACAACAAAAACATACTAGAAATACAGAACTAAGTATCAAATTCATAATATTAATCACAGACATGATTGGTGATGAGGTTATTATGCTTTGTATAATAGTTGTACTAAGTATTATATTTAATATAAGATATATGGCACGAATTACTGTTATGACGTAACAACTTTGAAACCATTTGTTTTCATATTTTAAAATGCGAAACCCTAACAAACACAATATCATTCCTACTACGGAAATAATATCTCCCAAAAACGAAATATTTAACGAAATCAAACTCAATGCTATTCCAATTACAGCACGATTTATTGACCTTTCATATGGCATACCAATTTCTATTGATTCACAACCATCTTTATTCATATTATCACCTCCACATTATTTACATTTTTATCTATATTTTATCATATATGCATTTATACAGAACTACAATTCACAAAAAAGACTCGTTTTCACAAAACGAATCTCAAAACAAGTTAGCTTACTTTTTCCTCTTACCGTTCTCATCAAAGTTTTTCTTCAAAGCACTCTCCACAAAAAATACAATCATAATTAACAACATTATCTGAATTATCACTATAATTAGCCCAACGCAGCCAACATAATTCACACCTTTTCCAAAACCCTATCATAACTTACCCCTTCTTATTTCAAACTCAATTTATCATATTCATTTATTGCACGATAAATTAACAACCAGCAAATCACCAATTACTAGTATATTTTACATTGTATTGCATGTATATAGCGCTTTTCACCTCTCATCTTCTTTATTTATCATTTTTTCCGTTTTTTATTTTAATTATCATATTTTTTCGTATATCCATTATATTCTATTTAAGTTCTACGATAACTAAATATATATGTTATTGAAAGGTGTGAGATTTTATGAACGAAAAACAATTTAAAGCAACTAACAGAATAGTTTTCCTTATGTATATGATTCAAAATATATATTTATTTCTTTCTTTTATTGCTCAAATTCTCGTTAGTTCAATTAATTCAAGATTAATTATTGAATTATTATTAGCGGTTATACCATTAATATCAACAATAATTATCTACTTAAAATATAAAAGTGCAGAAAAATTTATATCTATTTTATTACCAATACAAATCATTGCGTTTATAGGTATAATGATATTTAATCCTATACTATACACTTGCCTTTATTCTTTTCCATTAATAATAACTCCAGTATTATATTTGGATAAGAAAAAAACTATAAGAACAGCGATTTGTATATTCGCAGCCAATATTATCCATTGTGTTATTTACCTATTAAAAATTAGCAATGCAACCATTCAAACAGAAATATTTCTTATATTAATAATATATCTAATGACTTCATTTGGATGTATAAAAGTATCAAGTTTACTGTCTAAATTTCAAAATGAAAAAATAGCACTCATTACAAAAAAGGCTGATGAACAATCTGCTTCGGCTGCTAAAATAGCTAAAATAGCTGAAGATTTACTCGATACCTTCAACAAAGCTGAAAAGGTATCTAATGAACTTGCAGATATTGTTGATGTAACCCACAATTCTATGGTTAATATAGCAAACAGTGTTGATGATACAGCAAGGACTATAGAACATCAGAGTAATATGACTATGGATATAAAAAACAACATTGAAGATACTGTACACGAAGCAACTAATATGGTGAAAACTTCGACAAACGCTAACGAACTTGTTAATATAAGTTTAAAGACTTTTGATGTATTCAAAGAACAAGCTAACAAAGTTGAAAATGCAAATAAACTTTCATCTGCATCAATTGATAATCTTACAAAGAGTATTTCTGAAGTACAAACCATAACAAAAAGTATTTCTGAGATATCAGACAACACTAATCTTCTTGCACTTAATGCATCAATAGAAGCTGCAAGAGCTGGAGAAGCAGGAAAAGGATTTGCAGTAGTTGCTGATCAGATAAGACAATTATCTGAAGAAACAAATAATGCTGTAAACAAAATTGCAGATATTATTTCTGAATTAGTTAATGATATTAATGATGTTACTACAAATGTTGAAAATTCTACAGAATCAATTAAAAAACAAAATGCTATATTCAAGGAAGTTGACTCTAACTTTGAAGAGATTATCTCTGCAATAAAAGAATTGCATACATCCATAGGACATATTAATAATAAAATCCATGATGTTAATGATTCAAACTCTTCGATACTGGACCATATTTCCAACTTGTCCGCAACTAGTGAAGAAGTTGCAGCAGCATCACAGGAAAGTTTAAAAGTAAGCGAAAAAACTGTCTCAATATTCAATGAATTTAAGGAATCATTAAATGTAATATTTGATTTAGCTAATCAATTAAAGCAAGATTAATTTAAAAAAGATGAAATTAAACGCAAAATTGCTTAATAATTTCATCTTTTTTTAATATAAAAACTATTTTCGTAAATATAAAAGACTAATTACAGCTATAAAATGAAATGCACTTCCTAAAAGCACAAAAAGATGCCATATAGCATGATTATACTTTATCTTATCATTAGTGAAGAAGTATGTTCCTGCTGTATAGGCGATACCTCCTGCAATTAAAGATATAAGTCCCCATACTTGCATTCTCTCATAAAGTGTCTTGATTGCAATTATGATTATCCAACCCATAGCTATATACAATGCTGTAGATAAGTTCTTATACTTTCCAGTGTTGAAGCACTTAAGTATTATTCCTATAACAGCGCATCCCCATACTATTCCAAATATAGTCCACCCTATTGGTCCTCTTAGCACTGTAAGGCAGAATGGAGTGTATGTGCCTGCTATCAATATGAATATAGACATATGATCAAATTTTCTAAACAATCTCTTTACCTTTGCATTAGGAATACTGTGATAAAGTGTAGATTCAAGATATAGTATTATCTGAGTTGCACCATAAATCGAAAAGCTCACTATATACCATGCATCTCCTCTTAGTTCTGCCATTATTATTGCTATAACTAGTGCTACTATGGCACATGCTGAACCAAATCCATGCGTTATAGCATTAGCTATATCCTCTTGTTTAGTATAAAAATTATCGTCCATTATCTCACCTGCTTCTAATTTATTTAAACCAATTATACCATTGTTATTATTTAAACAAAAAAAATTTTCCTTGAAATATTCTAGTTTTCCTCATAATATGGTATTATAGTTTGGAAATATATATTAAATATTTTTCAATTATCCGAAAAAGAATATAAACTTTAAATAACGTTTATAATAATATTATCTTATTAAAGGAGTGTTTACTTATGAAATCTTTTCAATCTTTAATAGATGAAACTGCTATTGCAGAAGATTTAGAGGAATTAGAATCTGCTGCTGACTTATTTCAGTTTGGAATAGAAAAAGGATACTATAACAAAAGACAGGCCGATAGATTTAACCTTACATACTGGAAAAGAAAGAACAAGTTCTTATCAGATGATATAGCATCTGAATTCCAGATGAGCAGACTAGATTTAATGAGCATTGTCGCAAGTGCTCCAGTAGAAATCAAAGACAACAGAGAAGAGCTTATAAGCTACGTTAAAGGACGTATCAAAGCTTTAAAAGGAAAAATACACGGACTTAAATAAATTTCTTCAAATTAAAACTACCCGCATACCTGCAGGTAGTTTTTTGTATATATAATTTTATGTTTTGGGGGGATATATATGTATCAATATATACTATTTGATTTAGATGGGACATTAACTGACCCTGGAGTTGGCATTACGAACTCTGTGGGCTATGCTCTTAAAAAATTCAATATTAATGTAAAAAATAAAAAGGTAAAAACTCACGTTATTACGTGAGTTTTATCTATTTCTATTCGTTGTTCTCTATTACTATTCGTTAACTTCTATACTTTTGTTTATGAAGTATATGTTAGTAATAAATTATTACTTTGTTCTATACTATTGGTACACATATTTCACAGTAGCCGCTATTGACCATACCTACTTTGTACCTCTCAATTATAGGTCTTGTACCGTCCATATTACAGCCATGATTATTCATTTCTTTTTTAAAGGTATAATACCTAAGTTCTATAGCTTAAAAAGACTATTCATTAGGTTCAGAAGACCATACATCAATTTTTTTATCAATACACCCTTTTTTTACATTTTAATTAAATAACATCACAAATTATCACTTTACGATTCAATCAAAAAACTCGATAAACAAGAATTCATTTTAAATTCTAGTCTATCGAGTAATTAGTCAAAATTTGGACTCTCACTTATATTGTTGCTGCTAGTATTTCTAAGTTTCCACTAAACTTCATTTTTCCATAGCCAGCTGGAACTATAAAGTTATCCCCTTTTTTAACTGTTTCACTTCCAATAGTTCCTTCTCCATTAACTACTGTGCATAAAACAAATGGGGCTTCTTCTGATATTTCGCAGTTTCCATGAATATCGTATTTATATGAGCTAAAATACTTGCTCTTTGTAAATATTAGTTTGTCATAAACTTCATGTTTTTCTACTATTGGATTTACAGGTTCAGATTTCTGTGGAACTTCTATAACATCAATTGATCTGTCTATATGCAACTCTCTTTTCTGTCCTGTTTTACTGTCCACTCTGTCATAATCATATAATCTGTAAGTAGTATCTGATGATTGCTGTATTTCATATATAAGAGTGTTACTGCATATAGCATGAACAGTTCCTGACTTTATGAAGAAGAAATCACCCTTCTTTATAGGTCTGTAGTTTAATAACTTATCCCATTCCCCATTATGAATCATTTCTGATAATTCCTGCTTAGTCTGTGCATTGTGCCCAATC
Organism: Inconstantimicrobium porci; assembly: GCF_009696465.1. Lineage (GTDB taxonomy): Bacteria > Bacillota > Clostridia > Clostridiales > Clostridiaceae > Inconstantimicrobium > Inconstantimicrobium porci. The sequence continues at coordinate 49,020 of NZ_VULX01000002.1, forward strand.
TCAAGTACAGTATCATCATTACAGTTTAATACATACCAAGCTTCAGTCTTACCAAATTCCTGATTAAGCACTTCATTAGCATACTTATCATCTGGATGAACCTGAATTGAAAGATTGTCAGCTGCATCAAGAATCTTTGCAAGAAGCGGAAATTCCTTATCTTTTATATTTCCGAATAACTCTCTATGTTTATCGTATAATGAAGAAAGAGTTTCTCCTTTAAATTCGTCATTTATTATCTCACAGTCTCCTTCTTTGTGCGCTGAAATTGCCCAGCATTCACCTGTCTTATCAGAAGGGATATCATAACCATATATATTTTTTAACGTTTTTCCTCCCCATATTTTTTCTTTAAAAATAGGCTTAATTCTTATAATATTGTTCATTTTATCCTCCCATTTTTCCGAGAAAATCCAATATACCCCTTTTTATTGTATCATGTTTTATTCCCTTTGTTATATATATTGTTAATGTATATAATAATAGTATACTATTTCTGAAGATAGTGTAAAGTTTTGTATGAAAAAATAAAGAAGAAATATTTCTTACTTATTTTAGAAATATGAACTTAATCTTTCATTTTATTTCTAAAATTGAATATAGCAAATAGGCCTTCGTTATCGGAGGCAAAAAATAGTAGTCAATATTTAGTTGAGTTACTTGTCAGGAAGCATCTGATTCTTGCATTTGAAAAATTGTCTGTTGACCTAAGCTAATGAGTATCTGCCATTTAGCAGGCCTGTTTTCGGCAAACTCTAACTCTTTAAGCTCATTTAATGGCTTCCAATAGTTATATGGATGAGGTCGTAAGAAGTTGTAATAAGCAGTCCAGAGAGAAAAACTGTAAAGGGCACCGTCATCACTGCTGTATCCGCAAGTAACACGATAGGATGATTTGAAGGTTCTGTTTAGACGTTCTACAACTTGCTTTACCCACCTAAACTCCGTTGAAACAGGATCATCATTTGTTAATCCAATGACTTGAGTTAAGTCGAAGATTTTATCTTCTTCTAATTCAAATTGCTGTTTTGCAAGTGGATATGCACTATAACCATCAGCAATGAACTTAAGAGTTTTGTTTGGGAAGTTTTTAATTAAATTAGCAAGATAGTATGAACACTTATTATTTGTGCATTTATGTACTTTAAAGTGTTTTCGTTCCTTACGTTCCGTAAGCGTCGAGCCACAGTATGGACATTTAAAAACTAAAGGCTTAGTAACAAAATTAGACTCTTGAAATGAAGTGCCACAGACTTTACATTGATACTGGCCTTTGCCACCATTGTTATCATAGATGTATTCATGAGTTGCACCACATTTAGGACAGATAATTTTGTGTGAAATAGTTTTACCGTTACGTCTCTGAACGGGTTTGATAGTCTTATTGTATTTATACTTGTAATAAGCCAGTAAAAATATGTAATCAACTTGTTCAAATGCTTGATTATAGGCAGTTTATCTACTTTAAACTTTTGATATTTAGGACTGTTTGAATCATCAAATTGCATTTGCTTAAGTGGAATATGTTGAACAATAAATCCTATAAGTTGATAAATAATTTTAATTAGATATTGATTATATATTAGTAAATAAGTTATAATTGAATCCTCAATAACGACATCCTTTCGTGTTTATTTTTGTATTCTAGGAGATTCAATTGTAACATGAAATTAGGGGGTCGTTGTTTTTTATACAAAAAAACTTCCGAAACCTTGATATATAAATAAATTTTAAAGTAAAAAGTGTGAAGAAACTTTACACTAACTTTCTGAATTTGGGGAGGGATTTATGAATACGATCTTACAAAAAGCTGTCGAGACTCACAACTTAGAAAAAGATGAAATCATATATTTATTATCTAATGATGAATTATCAGAAGAACTGTATACAGCAGCTGACAAAGTTCGTGAAGAATATGTGGGTAATGAAGTTCATTTAAGGGGATTAATTGAATTTACAAACATATGCAGGGAAAACTGCTGTTATTGCGGCTTAAGACGTGATAACACTAACTTGAAACGATACAGACTTACAGAAGAACAGATAATTGACTTTGCACATAAAGCAGTTACATATGGATATAAAACTATAGTTCTTCAAGGTGGCGAAGATATGTATTATACTATAGAAATTCTTGAAAGAATCGTTAAAGCGATAAAATCATTTGATGTAGCACTAACATTAAGTATCGGAGAACGCCCTACTCAAGAGTATAAAAGGCTTAAAGAAGCTGGAGCTGATAGGTTCCTTATGAGAATTGAAACTACAGACAAAAAATTATACGAAGAAATGGATCCCGGTATGTCTCATGAAAACAGAAAGAGATGTCTTAACGACTTTAAAGTTCTTGGATATGAAGTAGGAAGCGGCTCTTTAGTAGGACTTCCTGGACAAACAGTTGAAAGCCTTGCTGATGATATACTTTTCTTTAAAGAAATAGATGCTGATATGATTGGCATAGGACCATTCATTCCAAATGCAGACACACCATTAAGAGATGCTTCAAATAACAACTTTGATATGTCCTTAAGAGTAATGGCTATTACAAGATTACTCCTTCCTACTATTAATATTCCTGCTACAACAGCCATGGAAAGCTTAAATTCAAACGGAAGAATAATTGCCCTTCAAAGCGGAGCAAATGTAGTCATGCCAAATGTTACAGAAGGTGAATACAGAAAACTTTACGCACTGTATCCCGGAAAAATATGTACAGGAGATACACCAAGCCACTGCAGAGGATGCATCACTTCAAAAATATTAAGCATCGGCAGAACAATCTCAAACACAAAAGGATTTCATAAACGAAGATAATATCTGGGGAGATTATATATGAAAAACAAATTAATTTACCAAAGATCTGAATTTGACTGTGGTACAACTTCCATGATTAATGCTATATCCTACCTCTTTGACAGAGAGGAAATCAAACCTGAAATTATTAAAGCAATTTATAATTATACTTTAGACGAATACGATCAAAATGGTAATGCTTATCATGTGGAACATCAATGGAAATAATGAGATACCTAGCAAACTGGCTAAACGGATATGCATCCTCTACAAATTATCCAATAAATGCTCAATGTATTTATGGCAAAAAGATTAGTCCTACACCTAATTCATTACTTTACAAATGGATTAATGATGGTGGTGTTGCGGTCGCAAGAATGCATTTTGGTTCATATGGCCATTATGTTACTATAACAAAAATAGATAATGAATATGTCTATTTATTTGATCCATATGCTCAAGAAGAAAAAGAAGATTGGGAAGATGGAATATCTGTAATAAAAGATAGACCTTATCAGTTTAATCGTAAAGTCAAAATAGAAAATCAAGATCAAAGAGACTATTATTCTTTTGGTGATGCTGATTTTTGTAATATTATTTTACTAAAAAAACTATAAATAAAAATAAAGCTTTTCATTAATAATTGGGGCTATACAAGAACATTATTGGTAAATATAGCTTAAGAAAAGCAGAAAAGTAAATCTAACCCCAGGTGAAATTACGTTCAGCAATTTCACAGGAGGCTTGGAGGATCTATCCTCCATTATGTTCAAGGAATTCATGAGTTCAGCGCCATGAATTGACGCCTCCATTTGGCATCTGGCACTTGGCATTAAAAAAGGAAGTCCAGCGATGCGGACTTCCTTTTTTATATATGTTATTTTCTTACTCTAACTCTCTTTAATTGCAAAGAACTCATCTTCTTATACAATTTATAAAAATATCCTGTTATAATTGATAGACCTAATAAGAATCCTCCAAGTAATATGTTCTGTGATTGCATATCTATCACACTCCTAACCTATAACCTTTCTTTAATTATAGCACGTTTACAAAACGAAACAATGGATATATTGTTACTATTCTTTTAACAATATAGTCATTATGGTAATAATAATTTATAATGTATAACTTATAATCTTAATTTATCGCTATTCAAAAAGGATGTCCATTTAGATATCCTTTTACGTTATGCTAATTTCAACACTATTTTAAAACATAGCCTTAAAATCAAGAAATTAGCTAGCATATTAATGCTAGCTAATTTCATCTCTAATTATACATTATACAGTATAAATTATACATTTCTAAACGATGACTATGTTTCTACATCCATTCTTTTCGCATATGTCTTTTAAAGAACCAATATATTCATTAGTTGGTGTTTTGATGCCATCCATGATGTTTCTTACACCCATTGGTCTGTATTTTATAATCTTGTATCTTACATCAGGATTTATTTCTGCAATTACTCTGCTGACATTGTCTACAGTTTCTTCATTATTAAGCATTCCTGGAACTATAACTGTTCTCACTTCATACATCTTATCCTTTTCTAGCAGGAATCTAAGATTGCTTAAAACGGTGCTGTTATCCTTAGCAATGTACTTTGCATGCATATCACTGCTCCATGCCTTTACATCAAGCATAACTTTATCAGTTACGCTTAGAAGCTCTGGCATTTCACTGAAGAGATTTGATCCGTTTGAATCTACAAAACATGTAAGTCCTTTTGCTTTTGCTTTTTTAAAAAGCTCGATTAAGAAATCTTCTGCTAAAGTACATTCACCGCCTGATGTTGTGATTCCTTCAATAAATGGTGCATACTTTTCTACTTCATCCATAACTTCATCTACTGACATCATTGTTGTCTTTGGGCTGCTGCAATGAGTACATGTCTTGATACATGTATCACAATTAACACACTTATTCTTGTCCCAGACAACTTTAGCATCTATAATCGAAATTGCATTAACTGGGCATGCTTTCACACATGCTCCGCAGTTAATACAAAGATTAATAGTTTCTGGATTATGGCAGTAAGCACAGTTAAAATTACAGTGCTGAAGAAATATGCCTGTCCTATTTCCTGGCCCATCAACAGAACTAAATGGAATTATCTTATTTACTAATACTTTCTGCATACTATCTTACTTTTCTTTCAAGAACTTTTGCATTCTTTACAGCTCCAAGACCTAAAACAACAGTATCCTGAGTAACATTTTCACCTCTATCAAGCTTTTCCATGTCGCTCTTCTTAACAAGATATCCAGTAATTCTTATAACATTACTGTCTGAAGAATATAATGAGAAGTATCTCATGTCGACTTTAAATGCACCCTTGATTATATCTAGTATATATTCAGGGTTATTCTTTGAATTCTTTTCGAATGGGAAAATATCACCTATTCCTGATGGGAAAAACTTATGGAATAATCCACAATTTCTTAAGTGATCCCAAAGTTCTGGTTCTTCACCTATTGGAATTCTGCATGCAGGACTTGTACCCCTATCACTATCGATACCAACCTGAGCATGCATTAAAAACTTTTTATCAGCACAATACTTATTTCTGTGCTGCTTCACTCTCTTGTCCATAGCATCTATTATCTTGACACCTAATTCATCAGCCTTATTAGAATGTCCAAATCTCTCATTAAGCTCTGTAGCATTAAGAAGATGGTTTACACATTCTGCAAGACCAAACATACCAAACATTGCAGTAAAGTTTTCTCTTGATATAAGCCCTTCTTTTACTAAGAATGAACTTTCAAAGAATCCACTTTCTTCTACTATATATCTTACTCTTTCATCCTCAAATCCAAGCATAGCATCAATTGCATAAGGTAGCTGTACATTAAAAAAATCATCAATTGATTCCGATTTCTGCGCTATCTTATACATATTTAATCTTGAAAGAGTATAACTTCCTCCACCGATTCTTAAACCGTTATAGCAGCTTGCTATTGCATAGTCACCATTAAAATCATCTCTAAACATCTCATCATTTGCAAAGCTTGGCTTAGCAGTAACTAGTGCAGTCTGCACACAGTCCTTTGCAAAATCATCACTTGTCTTTTCTTTACTGTATTTAAGTGTTATGTTAGGAATTGCATCCTGAAGCTCTCTTTCAGCCTTTAAAATAAGTCTACCAGCTTTAGTATCAACTGGTCCTATATCCGCATGACAGAATGAATCTGAAATAGTTCTATCTATCTGCTTTAAGAATAACTTGATTGCTTTATACGCCTCCTCTTCGTCTTTTACGAAAGGCTCTAAAAGCGTATCAATATTTCCTATGTAAACAGGGAATGTTGTAATTGATGGAACGTGTCTGTAGATGATAAGCAGGTTATTTACTGCTTCCCAAATATCTTGAGGTGGAGTCAATCTTAAAAACTCGCTTCCATTTTTCATGAACTTCTCGTAATTAGGAACTATATATCTTGGTCTATAAGGTGCATTTCCTTCACCAAGATCACATATTACTCCTTCTTCTCTTAATTCTTGAGCTTCTTTGCTGATATTAAGCACATGTAATGAGTTTTCAGCTTCCTTTGCTAAAGAAATAAGTTTCTGCTCATAAGTAAGCGTTCTGTCTTTAATAATTGTTTCTGCATTATTCATTTTTATCACTCCATAATCATATTTTAACTACTCGAATTGTTGTAGTTCTTTAACACGGTACATGGATTGTAGACATGCTGTTAATTACATTTTATATTAATTTTTTCCTCTAGTAAATATCGTTTTTATTATTATCCTCATAATCCACAACTAAAAAATTATATCTACAAAATATTATCCTAATAATTATAATTTATCACCACAATTTCATATTTCTTTTAATTTTATAGTTATTACAGTATTATATTTTTCATAATATTGGAAATAAACGCTTGTTAACAGTGTAATTAACAGGTTTCCCACCACTTATCCACAGGCACTTGTGAATAATGTTGATAACTTCCATTATTTTGTATTACATGTCCATTTTTATAAAAGCATGTTTGTATTCATTTATTCATTTATTTATTTATATCTATATGTTATGATTTAGATGTAAAATGATTATACGAAAGCGAGGCTTTATATGATTACTGCAATTATCATAATATTATGTGCACTAATTGCAAGTTTTTTCTTAACAAGCAATCATCTTTTGCAACTGCTTATCAAAAGAAGACTTCATGATGAAAAATCATCTATAAAATCTTATTCTGATAGACAAATAATAAATATTGATTATCTTAAATCTTTAGGGAGAGAAGATATCACAATAAAGTCAAAAGATAATCTAAACCTTCATGGATTTTTAATAATGAACAAAGAAAAAAGTGATAAGTTTATTATACTTGTTCACGGAATATCCATAGGTTATGTAGGCTCATTAAAATATGTTGAAACATTCTACAAAAGAGGATTCAATATTCTTGTTATTGACCAGAGAAGACATGGAAAAAGTGAAGGAAAATATTCCACATATGGTTACTATGAAAAACATGACGTAGATTGCTGGGTAAATTATATTATCGAAAGGTTTGGTAATAATATCTATTTAGGACTTCATGGTGAATCAATGGGTGCAGGAACAGTTCTTCAATACACTTCAATAAATAAGTATGTGAAATTCATAATAGCAGACTGCGGATACAGTGATATGGTAAAACTTTTAAATTATCAAATAAAACATGATTATGCTAAATGCCTTCAGCCATATCTGCTTATTGTTGCAAAACTTTCAAGAATTCGTGCTATTAATTTTGCAAAGTTTGACTTTAAGCATGTATCACCAATTAAAGTAGTACATTCTACAGACCTGCCTATATTATTTATCCATGGAAAGGAAGACTATTTTGTTCCTTGGACTATGAGTGTTGAGATGTATAACAATAAAAATTCTGGATATAAGCAGCTTCTGCTTGTTGATGGCGCTTCTCATGCAAACTCAATAGAAGTTAATAAAAAAGCTTATGAAAACGCAATAGATAAATTTTTATCTTCAATTTAATAGGATGGTGAAAATATGAGATACAGAAAACAAATATCCTGCCTTATAGTGTTACTTGGCATACTTATCACATCTACTGCATATGTGGTAAATGTCGGCAGAATTGATTCAAAAAACAATAAAAATACTGCTTCTCAAAATAGCAATACTAATTCTTCTTCCAAGAAGACTTCATCAAAAACTGATAATAAGACAACAGCTGATATATCAATTCCTGTACTGGAATATCAGGCTATAAATTCTCATAACGTATCACCTAACAGCTTTAGAAGTCAGATGTATTATTTAAAAAATATAAATTATAACCCAATAACTATTGATGATTTATATAATTACCTTGTAAACAGCAAAAAGCTGCCTGAAAAGCCAGTTCTTATTACCATAGATAACGGATTCTCAAGCACCGCTCGTGATGCATACTCAATATTAAAGGAATTTGGATTTAAGGCTACAGTTTTTATTTCTACAGACTTTATTGATCATAGTGATTATTTAACATCTGCTATGATAAAAGATATGATAAACAATAATATTTCTATTCAGTCAAATGGACCAAACAGAAATTCATTTACATCGTTAAAAGGCGATGCCCTAAAGAATGCGCTGTCTGCATCTAAAAGCAGGCTTGAAGCTGTAACAGGGAAAAACACAGATTACCTTGCTTACCCTATAGGATTCAATGCTGATTCATCTTTAGACATTATCAAACAGTCAGGCTTTAAGATGGCTTTCAATACTTCTGGAGCAATGGCAGATAAAAGCGATAATCTATTGAGCATTGATAGAATTCCAATAACAAACAGTGATAATTTTGACAGTTTTAAAGAAAAACTATCTTCACCCAAAAATAAACAATAAAACAAAAATGGAGTTGATATTTTGAAATTTAACAAGAAAAACTCAGGAAATATAATCTTATTTTCTTTATTAATAATTTTAGCAGCAGTACTCGTAATCGGTATAAAGAAAGATTCTGCTGAAGGACTTGATAATAAGGATACTTCTACACAGTTATCATCAGTGACTAATAATAAAAACACAACAAATACTGATTCAAATAAAACTGAAAAGAAAAATGCTGCTGAGAAGAATAATACAAAGAAAACTGATAGATTTGAAGGTCTTACCTTAACTAATGGCGACATAACTGTGCCTGTATTATGTTATCATGATGTAAATCCTAAACAAACAAATGATATGCTTATGGATCCAGTAAAATTTAAGGAACAGATGCAGTATCTTAAGGACAATAAATACACTACACTAACTATGGATGAACTTTATGGTTTCCTTAAAGAAGACAAAAAAATACCAGAAAAATCTGTAGTTATAACATTTGATGACGGCTACATAGGGAACTACACTTATGCAATGCCTATACTTAAGGAACTTGATCTTCATGCTACAATGTTTATGATTTCAGGAATGCTTAACAATGAACTATATGTTAACGAAAAGCAGCTTAAAGAAATGTCTGACAGCGATGCATTTGAAATTCAGAGCCATACAGCAATGCATGAACATCTGGCAACACTTACTGAAGAAAAACAGCTTGAGACAATGAAGACTGCAAAAGAAAAGCTTGAATCAATAATTGGAAAACCTATTGAATATATAGCTTATCCTTATGGTGAATCAAACAAAAACACAAGAACAGCAGCAAAAAATGCAGGATACAAATTAGGCTTTTCACTTGATGGTGCCATGGCAGATAAGAAAGATAACAACTACAATATAGATAGATTATATGTAAGCAACAACTATACTATGGACCAGTTCATCAAGAAGCTAACAACAGCACCAAGAGACCCTCAATAATGTATAATTTAAAATGTATAATGTATAATTTCGGATTGAACTTCCAATCGGGAATTCAAAAATTACATAAAACAAAAATCCGTGCATCCGCACGGATTTTATCATTTAATTTTAAATTTTAAATCTTAAAATCTAAATTCATTTTATTCAGCTTCTTTTTTAGAACTCTTTATAAGATTATTTATCTCTTTCAGTTCCTGTGGAGTAAGATCACGCCACTGGCCTATCTTAAGTTTGCCTAGTTTAACATTCATTATTCTTACTCTTTCAAGCTTTGTTACAGTATATCCAAAGTACTCGCACATTCTTCTTATCTGTCTGTTTAACCCCTGTGTAAGTATTATTCTGAAAGTTCTTTTGTTTTCCTGAGTTACTCTACACTTCTTTGTCACAGTACCAAGTATAGGCACCCCATTTGACATTCCTTTGATAAATTCAGGATTTATATTCTTATTAACAGTAACTATATATTCCTTTTCGTGATTATTGCCTGCTCTTAAAATCTTGTTGACTATATCACCATCGTTAGTAAGAAATATAAGCCCCTGTGAATCCTTATCAAGTCTGCCTATTGGAAATATTCTCTGCTTATGCTTTACAAAATCAACAATATTTCCTTTGACCTTGCTTTCAGTTGTACATGTTATTCCAACAGGTTTATTCAGCGCAATATATACAGGTTTCTGATGATTTCTGATTACTTTTCCGCACACTTCCACAACATCACCACTGCTTACTTTTAAGCCTGTAACAGCAGTTTCTCCATTAACTTTAACTTTACCACTTTCTATAAGCTTATCTGCTTCTCTTCTTGAAGTAAATCCAGACTCACTTATATATTTGTTTAATCTTACTTCACTGCTCTTTTCTTCATGTGTTATTGCAAATTGTTTTATCATTAAGATTTTCCTTTCATATATACTATTTCATAAGACCGCCGTTATTAATTCTTATCTTTACATTGGTTTTATTTTCAGTATTCTTATCTTTCACAGTCTGTTCCATAAGTCTAAAATCAATATTTTTAAGCCTATCACCACTAACAATTATGCCTATCTCAGAATTTTCGGGAACCATTTTATTATTTATTATTTCTGTAGTAAGCTCATTTAAAACATAATCTATATCCTGATACTGATAAGTCATACCAGATATAACTCTCTTGCCCTTAGTAGTTTTGGAAGCAATATCTATTACTTTAGAATATCTATTAACTTCAAGCTTGAATGTAGATGTTCCCGAAATTAATATTGTAGTTTTAGGCTTATTATATACATAATATACACTGGAAAATGCAATAACCAAAATCAATACAAGTGCTACAATCTGTCTTGAATAATACATTATCCCTTTCTTTTCACGTCCTGTAACTTCATAACCTATACTTGATGACTGATGCTTTACCCTTACTATTTCACCACTATGAGTGATAACTATTGCATATCTGCTGTTCTTCTTCAAAACAAGTCCAGTTATCTTATCATTCTTTTCATGTTCTACAACTACAATATCAGTAGACTCTTCTCTTCCATCCACTATAGCCAGATAGTTCTGTATACACTTATACTTATTATTATGTATAAGCAGGATATAAAGCATAAGATAATCCTTATATTTTTCAATAAATTTCTTAGATTCACCAGTTCTTTTTGCGAACTTTATATATGGAATTTCTCTTCTTCTTGTTACAATATCAATAAGTTCTTCATCTTCAGCCACATAACAAGCTATATTAAGCAGTACGTTTCTCGCAGAATACTCAGGTATATTATTATACAGTTTTTTGATATCAAGATTATATAGCCTTAACTGCTTATTCAAAAATGATATTGCTTCCTTTTTCTTATCTACATCATTTTTATTTTCAACAAGCTTTATTGTTTTTTTATTTGTAAACTTCAACTTATTTCTATCAAATATTTCTTCATTCATAAATTTATCCTCTTTACTTTTGTAATTTTCCTGTAACGATAATTCTGTTCTTTGCTCCAAATGTACATGTTACCATTGTAATTGTAGCATCATCTGTTTTATTCAAAACTTCACTATGTTCAGGAGAAACAATAAAGTTTTTTTCAACTATATAAGTATAATCGCCATCCTTAGTTGATACAATCACCTTATCTCCTTTAACAAGCTTGTCAAGATCCGCAAAATAGTCAGCATAGACAAGATTTCTATGTCCTGCTACTGCAAAATTACCCTTCTCTCCTGGTTGTGCCGTATTTTCAAAATGTCCAGCAGCATATCTTAAAACATAATCAGATGTACCTTCTGCGACACCTACCTCTACATTTATCTTTGGTATTTTTAATAATGCAATAGGTTTTGGTCCCTCATACTTCTCTGTATTTCCTGCTTTGCTGTCTTTAGCTTTATTTTTATCTGAAGACTCGTGAATTATATTATAAAATTCAGTTTTCATTTTATCCTGATCTTTAGATGATTCATATTTTGAATACACAATATAACCAATTAGACTTATTCCTGTTACAATTAAAAGTATAGCTATAATATTAATAATTTTATCTTTCATATCTCCTCCACTTTGAAAAGTACTCTAAATTAATTTTACATCATACATATTTTTATGTGAACTAATTTTTCAAATTAACTCCCTTTTTTTGTCATAAATATAAAATTTATGATATAATGATATAAAGAAGTTTATTTTAAGGAGTGTTCTTTATGCAGGATAAGATTATTTATGTTAATTTTAAATCAAAAGTAGCTACCAGCAGAAACAGTGTAGTAAACAATTTTTTTAAATCAATCTTTAGCAAAATATACAACCTTTTTAAAATAAATCATTATTATCCTGATTCAAAAGTCATCTATTTAAAGCAAGACAGGATTATTTAGCCTCTATTGGTAACGTTAACATTTTATTGTTTGGTTATAATTTTTATATATGATACAATAGCTATATAAAATTGTTAACGAGGTGACAATATGAGAATTGGTTTAGGATATGATGTTCACAAACTAGTAGAAAACAGAGATTTAATTTTAGGCGGTGTAAAAATTCCGCACCAAAAAGGATTATTAGGTCATTCTGATGCAGATGTTCTTCTTCACGCTATTATGGATGCTATCCTTGGTGCTTTAGCTTTGGGTGATATTGGAAAACACTTTCCTGATACTGATGACAGATATAAGGGAATTTCCAGCCTAAAGCTTCTTAAGGAAGTTAATAGTCTCATAAAAACAAAAGGCTATAATGTTTCTAACTTAGATTCAATAATAATAGCCCAGAAACCAAAGATGGCTCCATATATATCTGAAATGAGAAAAAATATAGCTGAAGCTTTAGATATCTCTATAAATGATGTAAGTGTAAAAGCCACCACTGAAGAAGGCCTTGGTTTTACAGGCACTTGTGAAGGTATTTCTTCTCAAGCAATATGTATGCTTGAAAAATTATAAATTTATTAAAAACAACACATAAGCAGGCATTCCAAATCAAAGATTTAGAACGCCTGCTTAATTAATAATTTATTTTTTCTTTAACGTAGAAAGGATCTATGCAATACTTGCATAGATCCTTTTAAAATTTGGTGGGTCATCGGAGACTCGAACTCCGGACACCCTGATTAAGAGTCAGGTGCTCTACCAACTGAGCTAATAACCCATGTGGAGCGGGTGGCGGGAATCGAACCCGCATAACTAGCTTGGAAGGCTAGGGCTCTACCACTGAGCTACACCCGCAGGTAAAATGTGTATTTTAACCCACAGTTGTTGTTTCATCAAAATTTGTTTAATAAAATTATTTTATTAAATGGCTGGGGTAGCAGGATTCGAACCTGCGGAATGCTGGAGTCAGAGTCCAGTGCCTTACCGCTTGGCGATACCCCATCACTAAGTGTCACAACGAAACTTATTATATCATAGTTTTTAAAAATTGCAAACACTTTTTTTAAAAACTTTTCAATAACTTGTCTTATTTTTTAATTATCCAAAGCTCAACGGCTGTAATTCAAAAACTTGACATAAAAATGGTGCGTTTTAAGGGATTCGAACCCCTGGCCCACGCCTTAGAAGGGCGTTGCTCTATCCAGCTGAGCTAAAAACGCACAACACACGTAATAAGGACTGCTCCTTACCACGTGTATTATTATAATCATCATTTTTTAATTTGTCAAACATTTTATAAAGTTTGTTCTTCACTAAACCATTTCTACTAAATCTACTGATAAAACTTTCTTAAGCTTGTCAGCTTTATCAGGATCATTAGCTGCATTTTCACATATATCCTGTAGTTCGTCTTGGCTTATTCCTATCATTTCTTCCATTGTATCTGAAGAAACCATGCTCTGTGTGTAATTTATGAAATCAAGAAGTTCTGATGGTGTAACAAGTATCTTTATATATATAAATTCATTACTGTCACCAATCCATGTTTTATTAAATTCTCTACAAAAATGTTTTAAAGCTCTTGGAAGTTTTTCAATAGGCATGTCCCAAAGTTTTTTCATTTCATCAATATCTCTTTTTATATTTTTTAGTTCTTCTCTATATTCGGATTTTTTTCTAGACATCTCTTTTACGATTTGCTTAACTTCTTTAAAATGAGTTTTTGAAATATTGCCTTCTCTTCCATCAAACCATTTTTGATATGCAACAGGCAGAAAACAATACTGAATATATCCTAGAAGCATCTTTAAATTAGGTATAGGTGCCCAAACATTTTCCAATCCAGATTCTTTATTAAAAACAATAGTATGAATATATACTGTTTTTTCTGTAATAGGTTCTTCTAAAAAAATTTTTCCTTTATAAGTTTTATTTTTTTCTATTATCTTACTCCAATAGTCTGCTGAATTATATTTTGAAATCATCTTATCACACCCTAACTTAATTCATATAAATTATTTACTATCTATACTTATATAATACCATCTGAACGTTTACATTTCAATGTAAAATAACACTTCTAAAACTATAAAATGATCAGCAGTACTGGCTGCTGATCATTTTATAAATATATCTTAATATAAGTCTATTAATGCTTTTTTAATACTTAGTTTTTCCATAATCTTAAACAATATAAATGCAACTATAACATATATAACGCCTATGCTTATTTCTCTTAAAATATATGCCATAACATTAATGTTACCTGCCATTATAATCTTAGAAGCCTTTAAAACATTCGTAAGTGGCAATACTCTAGAAAATACTTGAAGCATAACAGGAAGCTTTTCTATTGGAAAATCCACGCCAGAAAGACACATTAGAATCATAGAAGAAACATTCAATAATAAATATATATGTTTTTGGCTCCAAAAAACCATAAAGACCTTTAAATGAATAAAGAGCATTTCTATATAGCCTTCTAACTACGTTCACTTAGCTCACCCCCAAAGTCCCATCTATTCTTGTTTTTCTATCAATTCGTTTGAACAGCAGCCTGCTAATAATTATATAAACCGAACAGCTCACCATTGCCTATATATTTAATTTTCAAATTACGTGATGTATCTACATCTATTACCTCACCTTTATTTATTAACGCTATTCTGTCACATAGCTCATATGCCTCATACATATAATGAGTTGTTAGTATTACAGTAGTCCCTATGCTTTTTAGCTTTAGGATAATACTTCTTAGTTCTCTTGCACCTACAGGATCAAGTCCAATTGTAGGTTCATCGAGAAATAATACTTCTGGCTTATTGATAAGGCTTCTAGCAATTTGAAGACGCTGTTTCATTCCTTTTGAAAAATTCTCTACCTTTTCTTTTTCCCTTCCGGACAAGCCAACAATATCAATAAGATATGGTATCCTCTGTTTAAGTTCTTCATCAGGTATCCTATATAAATCTCCAAAATACTTCATATTTTCTTCTGCAGATAATCTCCAATACAATCCCCTCTCTCCACCGAAAATAAGATTATTTACTCTAATTATTTTTTCCATAGAAACCTCCCCCTTAAAAATAAGTTTTATGTGTACCTAATTAGATATTTGTATAACTTGCTCCTTTTTCTTCTTTTTGTCAATTACAAAACAAAAAAAGACTGCAGATTTGCTAAATAATTAGTAATCCTACAGTCATTTTCTATATATCACCTAAAAACTCATCTCTTGAATTTATCAGAAAACACTCTTATAAAATCATTCATTCTTTTATAATTCAAACTATATAATTTTGAATTTTTATTTCTCTCTTCATTAATTAAGCCTGCTTCCTTTAAGATATCTATATGATGAGATATAGTAGGCTTTGATAAATTTAATTTTTCGGATAGCTCTTTTCCAGTAAATGAATTGTTTTCGCTCAAGCTATCTATTATCTAGAATCGTGTCGCATCAGATATTACTCTTAATACATTAGCAATTTCTTCAGAATTCATTGTATCTGCAAGCGATGAATAAACAAGAATTTGATCATGCTTAAAATATCTTATACATTTCCTTGTAATAAAACTACTATGAATAAAAACAAACTTGTTATAAGGCCCCTTATTATAAAATTTCTTACCCATAATATCCTGAGATACTTCAAGCGGCGCCTTAATACTAAGCATTTTACTAAGCATCTCAATATCTTTACAATCAGACTTCGTAATATTTTTATAATTACTAATAAAACTATCAGTCACCATACATTTCATATAATCTATAATCCTATTAACAATGCTCTCTCTATTCTTAATTATCATTTCAAAGGATAATATACTGCTGCATATTTCTGTTTTGTTAAATAACGAAACAAGTCCATTTTCCACATTCAACAATTGATTTATATAAGTTTTATCCACAATATATCCTGATAATATATACAAATATTCAGCCTCATCACTTTCAAGTATAATCTTTCTGAATTGTTCAAAATCATTAAAGTCATCTATATACATAAGAAATTCAAGAAATTCCAGCCCATTAAGTTTAAATGATGATAAAACTTCTTTTATGTATACATCACTCTTTATATCATTTAAAATTGATTCTTCAACATAATCATTTTTATACTCATTATCACATATACTTTTAATAATGATTGATAATGTATCTACAACCAACGAATTTGTGAAATATGAATTACATCCTATTTCTATCATAAAACACCTCTTTATTTCATATTCAAACACATAGATTAAATCAAATAAATATATAACGAAAAAACCGCGCAAGATAAAATCTTACACGGTTATTATTTGGAGCGAAAGACGGGACTCGAACCCGCAACTTTCACCTTGGCAAGGTGACACTCTACCATTGAGTCACTTCCGCAAAATTCACAAAAAAATTGGTGCAGATGAAGGGAGTCGAACCCCCACGTCGTAAAACGCTAGATCCTAAGTCTAGTGCGTCTGCCAATTCCGCCACATCTGCATCACAAGACTTATTATAAACAATGATTTTCAAAAAAGCAAGACATTTTTTCAATATTTTTTTAATAAAAGAGTAATTCTTTTTATCTTTCATGAATATTCTTTTATGTAAGAAGCAATTTATTTTTCTTTTTACACGAATTTAATTAAGGAGGTGAAAGTACCATGTTGAACTTAGATGATCTTTTATTATACGAGGCTAAACATGCAATAAGATCTTTAAATAAAGAATACTGTGAAATTTCAACAATAAAAATAATCGAAAAGATTACAGGAACAAAATACAAACCTAGTACAAGCAATATAGGTTTATCTGGATTTTTAAGCATACATCAAAAAGAATTGGGTATTCAATACTTAAATATGCAACTTGTTACTATTGATGAGCAGCCTATATCAACAACAATATGGCGCTTAGTGTAGCCCCTCTTATTCTGAATATATTTTAAAGAATACTCTTATTTATGAATTTTTCATTTATAAGTTGACATATTAAAATATGATATTTATAATCTATCTTATACTATAAAATGATGACGAGGACAGTAGGTTATATATCACATTTTTAAGAGAAGAGTGCCATTAGGCTGTAAGCATTCTAAATGTATTTAACTGAAGACTACCTCTGAGTGGCTTTAATACAGCCCGTTTAAAATCACGTTACGATTTTCATGAGTGGCTAATTATTATTAGCAATCAGGGTGGAACCACGAGAGTAATATCCCGTCCCTTTCTATTTATTTAGAAAGAGACGGGATTTTTTATTATCAACTTTTACCACATATCACTGTTGCATGAAGTTATTTTATGAACAATATTTTATTCACTCAAAAAGATGAGAATTTAATATCAATGTAAAATGTATAGAGTATAATGTATAATTTCGGATTGAACTCCCTAATGGAGTTCCCAAAAGAGAACACATTTCTCTTTAAAACACTTTGCGTTAATAATTTCAGAGACTTGGAGGTGTCCTCCATTAAGATTTTAAAATTAGCCAGCGCAACGCTGCTAATTTTATCCTGAATTATACATTATACGATATAAATTATACATTAACCTGCTAAATTAAAATGAATATATCAACTACAATGCAGCAGTACAACAAAAACAACATACAACATGAAAGGAGATTCTTTATATGATTAAGATTACTTTAAAAGATGGTTCAGTTAAAGAAGTTGAAGCTGGACTTTCAGTACTTGAAATTGCAAAAAGCATCAGCGAAGGATTAGCAAGAGTTGCTCTTTGCGGAACAATAAATGGTGAGGTAGTAGATTTAAGAACAGTTGTTAACGAAGACTGTGCTCTTAACATCTGCACATTTGATTCTCAGGAAGGAAAAGATGCATTCAGACATACAGCTTCTCATGTATTATCAGCTGCTGTAAAAAGATTATTCCCTGAAGCTAAACTTGCAATCGGACCTGCAATAGAAAATGGATTCTACTATGACTTTGACAAGGAAGGTTCATTCTCACCTGAAGATCTTGAAAAGCTTGAAGCTGAAATGAAAAAAATCGTTAAGGAAAATGCTGAAATAAAGAGATTTGAACTTTCAAGAGAAGAAGCTTTAAAACTTATGGAAGAAAGAAACGAAAACTACAAAGTTGAATTAATCAACGATCTTCCAGAAGGCGAAGTTATTTCATTCTATGAAGTTGGCGGCCTTGTAGATTTATGTGCAGGTCCTCATATAATGTCTCTTAAACCATTAAAGGCATTTAAATTAACAAGATGTACAGGAGCTTACTGGAGAGGAAACGAAAATAACAAAATGCTTCACAGAATTTATGGAACTGCTTTCCCTAAGAAAAGCGAACTTGACGCTTTCCTAGAAGCTCTTGAAGAAGCTAAGAAGAGAGACCATAATAAACTTGGAAGAGAATTAAAATTCTTTACAACTAATGAGAATGTAGGCCAGGGTCTTCCACTATTAATGCCTAGAGGTGCAAAAGTTGTTCAGGTTCTTCAAAGATGGATTGAAGATGAAGAAGAAAGAAGAGGCTATGTATTAACAAAAACTCCTTTCATGGCTAAGAGCGACTTATACAAAATTTCAGGACACTGGGATCATTACAAAGATGGCATGTTTGTTTTAGGAGATGAAGAAAAGGATTCTGAAGTTCTTGCTTTAAGACCTATGACTTGTCCATTCCAATATGCTATATACTTAAGTGAACAACACAGCTACAAAGATCTTCCTATAAGATATGCTGAAACTTCTACTCTATTCAGAAACGAAGCATCAGGAGAAATGCACGGACTTATAAGAGTTAGACAGTTTACGCTTGCTGACGGACATCTTATCGTAAGACCAGACCAGCTTGAAGAAGAATTCAAAGGCGTAGTTGATTTAATAAAATACGTTATGACTACTTTAGGAATCGAAAACGACGTAACTTACAGATTCTCTAAATGGGATCCAAACAACACTGAAAAGTATATAGATGATCCAGCTGCTTGGGAAAGTACTCAGAATGCAATGAGAAAAATATTAAATCACTTAAATATCCCATTCACTGAAGCTGATGATGAAGCTGCATTCTACGGACCAAAGCTTGATATTCAGTTCAGAAATGTTCATGGAAAAGAAGATACTCTATTCACAGTTCAGATAGACTTTGCTCTTGCTGAAAGATTCGGAATGTACTACATTGACCAGAATGGTGAAAAACAGCTTCCATACATCATCCACAGATCATCAATCGGATGTTACGAAAGAACTCTAGCAATGCTTATAGAAAAATATGCAGGTGCTCTTCCAACTTGGATGGCTCCAGTTCAGGCAAAGGTTCTGCCATTATCAGATAAGTACAATGAATATGCTGAAGAAGTTGTTACTGAATTAAGAAGAAGAGGTATCAGAGTTGAAATTGATACTAGAACTGAGAAGATCGGTTACAAAATAAGAGAAGCTAGATTAGAAAGAACTCCATACATCCTTGTTGTTGGTGAAAAAGAAGCTGAAAACAGAGAAGTATCTGTAAGAAGCAGAAAGAATGGAGACGAAGGTGCTCTTAAACTTGATGAATTAGTAAACAGAATAGTTCTTGAAGTTGCAAACAAAGAACACGAGTAAGAGATTTTAAGACCTATTCCGACTCCTCCGTCGACACGCTCCAAGTAGGCTCTGCATAGGTCTTAAAACTCTTAGATAACTAAAGGAAAAAAGTGCATTTCTAAATGCACTTTTATATAAAACTAAAAATGCCAGAGGTAATAAACCTTCTGGCATTTTTTAATGGAGGCAAATCCTCCAAACCTCCTGTTAAATCACTGAACGTGATTTAACCTGTTGTTCTTGCTTAGTTTTATGCTTATTCTTAGTTATGTTCACCAATATAGCTATCTCTTTTTTCTTAAAAGTATTATCATCAATGTGATTTGTAAAATACCCAGTCCAAAGAATGTGTAGTTTAGGTTAAGCTTGTCTGCAATTAGTCCGCTTAATGGAAACAGCAAAACCATAAACATTGAAAACAGCATGCTGTCTATTGATAAGATTGTTGCTCTCTGTCCTGATGGTATCAGCTTATTTAGGGAATTAGACTGTATTGGATATAAAAGCGAATTTGCATAATTCATTATTGCGAAGAAAGCTACAGCGAGAAATGCATTATTTAAGCTTATAATAATTATACTTATTCCCATAAGAACTGAGGCTGCATATTTTGTTTTTTCTCCTAACACTGATATTACCTTTTCACAACTGAATGCCCCTAATACTGAAAACGACCCACTTAACAGCATAATAAGACTTATTGATATTTTATTAAAGCCAAGAAGACTGAAATACTGTTGACCGTAATAATAAACTATTGTGTTAAATGTAAATACCATTGGAAAATATAGAAGTACCTTAAGCAGCTCCCTATTCCCCTTTAATATCTGATAACATTTCTTAAAGTGATTTATAAGGGACACTCTTTCCTCTTTTTCACCTTTAATGCAGACTGCCGGCTCTTTAAACAGCAATGCTGGAAGTATTGATATAAGTGAAATAACTATAACAGTAATGTAACATACTGAATACGAGTACTGTGCAAGCACTCCCCCTGCAAAAGTAGCCATTCCCTGTGATACCTCAATAATCATATTAATTCTGCTGTTTACCTTGATATAAGCCTCTTCTTTATTTACAGCTTTCATACTGTCATAAACAAGTGCCTCTTCTGATCCCGAATTTAGATTATAGCTAAGTGCTGAAACTATAAACGCTATTGAAAAAGAAAACACATTGCTGGAAAAGAACATCATCACAGCAGATACAGCACTAAGTATTCTGCCTATTATTATTACTCTCTTTCTGCCAAATAAATCTGCCAGTGCTCCAGATGGCACTTCAAAAAGGAAGCTCGACACATGGAAAACACCTTCGGCTATTCCCACCTGATATAGTGGCAAACCTTTAAACACCATGTAAAGTACCCAGATGGCACTGGATATATCAAAGTTATGAAGAAAACAGTACACATAGTCTGCTCTGACGTTTCTCTCCATACTACTATTCATATTTTTCTTTATATTAACCATATCAAAAACTCCTATCATCTTTTATTAAATAAAAAAACATGGAATCGAAGTTCCATGTTATCTACAGGAGTCCTGCTTACTCATTTAACTATCTAAATAAATAAAGATGATAAATAAATGACTTCCTAAAAAAGGGCGCAGTTATCCTGTAGTGTCTCTGAAATATATGATAATACATATGAACTACTGCTACATACCGCCTTATAACCAAAGCCATTCATTTTATCATCTCCTTTCTTCTCCAATAAATATAGCTAAATTTTATCATAATATTATATGTTCTGATGTGTAAAACATTAATTAAAAAATACTCTGCACTAGTAAATAATCTTCTCTATCTTAACGTCATGTTCTTCTTCTGGTACTTTATCAATAACTTGAAAATCATAACATAGTGCAACTGTATGAGCTTCCTTATGACGTTTTATAAAATAATCATAGTAACCTGCACCATGTCCAACTCTTCCTCCCTGATTATCAAAAGCAAGTCCAGGAACTATTATAAGGTCAATCTTATCCATTTTATCTTTATCATCAATCGGTTCAAGGATACCATAAGGCTTTACTGGTTTAAGTTTAGCTAGAGAATCAATAATAACTGCATCCATGGTAATTTTCCCCGTAACCTTTGGCACAGATATATTTTTACCATCCTCTATAGCTTTCTCTATTAATATAGAAGTATCTATCTCATCATTCATGCCAATATAGCAGAAAATATTCTCTGCCTTCTTATATATATCGCTTGATGTAAGTTTATATACAAGCTGTCTGTCATACTCTTCTTTTCTGCCGACATCACCAAGAAACTCCTCTTTCTTAGCCTTGATAATATTACGTACATTTTTCTTTTCTTCAATAAGGATCTGCTTAAACATAAAGCTGCAGAATTCACCGCTTTCCTTTTTATCTATGAGCATTTCTTCATCACTGCCATAACACTGAAGCGCCTGGATAATAATATGTACATACTTTTCATCAAGATTGTCAGCAGCCCATATTCCTCCCTGCTGTTTAGACATAACTTTTCCTGTCTTAATATATGAAAGAACCCTACAAAGGTTTAAAACTGTATAAATTGGTTCAGTAATAATTGTCTTCTCTGCTTCCATGATGTCATCTTTTATGCTATCCATATAATACTTCTGTGGAATATCACCAAATACATCATCAATTTTCTTTCCATACCATACTAATCCACATTCTTTTATGACAGTAAAATGTGCTGCAAGATCAATATCGTCACCATTCATAGTCCTGCAGTAATTATCAGGATCTTCCTCATATCTTTTTAAATGCATATTAGAAAAATGTAATTCAAAGGGTGTAGGACATTTAAAATTACGGCAGTATTCTTCAAGTACAACACTCATTTCAATTCCCTTTTCAGGAAAACTCTCCTGCATATCATATATAACTTTCATAAGTGCCATCTTTTCAGTCTGTGAGATTTTATCCTTTACTACAACAATAAAATCTATGTCACTCTTCTTAAAATTAAAACATCCAAAAGCAATAGAGCCATGTACATAAATCCCTGTGAGGTTATCTCTAAGTATGCATCTAAATTCTTTTGTTATGTTATCAAGAATTACTTTATACTTCATTACTAATCCCCCATTTTATAAAAAACCAATTTATTGATATAATATAATTATATCAATCTTACACAAAAGGAGAATCACATTATGGAATTTTTATCAGATTTACATACTCATACAATTGTAAGTGGACATGCTTATACAACATTAACAGAAAACATAAACTACTGTGCACAACATGGAATAAAAATACTTGGAACATCTGAACATGCTCCATCTATGCCAGGTGCTCCTCACAGATGGTACTTTGGTAATATGAGAGTTCTTCCAAGAGTTATAAATGGTGTTACTCTTCTTAAAGGTTGCGAAGCTAATATTATGAAAGAAGATGGAACTTTAGATATGAACGATCATGATGCCAGATCTCTAGATTACATGATTGTATCACTTCATGAACCATGCTTTGAACCAAGTAGCAAGGAAGTTAACACTAAAGCAGTACTTAACGCTTTAGATAAATGTGAAAAAATCGAAATAGTTGGACACTTAGGAAATCCAAACTACGAACTAGACTATGAACCAATCGTTAAAAAAGCTAAAGAACTTGATATAATGATTGAATTTAATAACTCTTCTGTATCAGGAATGTCAAGAAACGGTAGCAAAAAGTTCTGTACTGAAGTTGCGAAGCTTTGCATGAAATACGGAAATAAAGTAATATTAACATCAGATGCTCATTACTGTGATTACATTGCAAAATTTGATGAAACTATAGAAATGCTTAAGTCTATTAACTTTCCTGAAGAACTAATAATGAATGACCCTGAAAAACTAATCGCTCACTTAAAAAGCAAAGGCAAACTAGAAGACCTAAAATAGAATGATCATTGATAATTGATAATGAATATTTATAAGTCCTTTTTCTCAAACTAACCTTGTAAATAATAAAATTAAGGTGGATTTATATGAGAAAAAGGATTTTTTTATTTTTAATAGTTATTATAATGATTTGTCCTACTCTATGTTATGCTGAGGAAAATGAAGAGGCTCTTCTTAAAAATCATAAGAGTTATAATGTATTTATAGATTTGAATGATCTTACACTTAATCTCGTTGATCCTGTAACAAAAAAATTCGAAAAAAAATATCCAATAAGCATAGGCAAAAAAGAAACGCCTTCGCCTATTGGAAACTGGCATGTTAAAAGCAAAGCAAATTTAAAAGGTCCATTTGGTGGCTATTGGCTTGGACTTGATGTTCCTTGGGACACATTTGGAATCCATGGAACAAACAGACCTGACTCCATAGGTTCAATGGCCTCTCATGGCTGTTTTAGAATGAACAACTACAATATAATAGAAGTATTTAACAGCGTTGATGTAGGCGCATCTGTAATAATTTATCCTGGACCAAACTTTCGTTTTTCAATTTATTCAAGAATCATAAAACCTAATGATTCTGGATATGATGTTTATGAAGTACAGCGGCGTTTAAAAGACCTTGGATACTTTAAATATGATCCAAACGGTATATATGGCTATACATTAGAACAGGCTGTACTTAATTATAAATTCAACTTTGGTCTTGGAGACACCCCTGAAATAGATGGAAAATTTCTTGATTCTATCGGGCTGCCTCTTATGGATTAACTACTCTGCTTGTTTCCTTGTATATCTACAGAAAACCACAAATAAAATCAAAGCAAATACTACACCTGCACAATTTGAAACAGACGCTGGAAGCGTAAGACCTTCTGGTGCCTGTAATATATATGCACTTGTAACTGCTGACATAAATACAGCAGGTACTGCACATATCCAGTAATTTTTCTTGTTTTGAACCATATATGCTGCTGCTGCCCAAAGCATAATCATTGCTAACGTCTGATTTGCCCATGAGAAATATCTCCAGATTATTGTAAAATCAATAAATGTAAGCAATATTCCTACTACAAATAATGGTATTGCTATTTTAAATCTGCTTAAGATATTTTCTTGCTTTATCCCAATTGCATCTGCAATTGTAAGCCTTGCACTTCTAAAAGCAGTATCTCCTGATGAAATAGGACATGCTACCACCCCTAATATAGCGAGAACTGCTCCTACTTTTCCTAATAGAGTATTAGAGATTACATGAACAACACCTGATGCTCCACCCTTTGCAATTGCTTCACTCAAGCCACTTGTTCCTCCAAAGAAAGCCATAGCAGCTGCTGCCCATACAAGTGCAATAACACCTTCAGCAATCATAGAGCCATAAAATACTTTTCTAGCTTCTGATTCCTTCTTAACGCATCTTGCCATAATTGGTGATTGAGTTGCATGAAATCCTGATATAGCTCCACATGCTATAGTTATAAATAAATATGGGAAAATAGGTGTTCCTTTTGGATGTAAGTTGCTAAACTGTATTTCTGGAACTACATATCCCTTAGCAAAAATTCCAATTCCAATTCCTACAGCCATAATAAGAAGACATGCTCCAAATATAGGATAAATCTTACCGATGATCTTATCTATTGGCAGTACTGTTGCTAATATGTAATAAACTATTATTATTGCGATAAGTATATTTCTATCAATTCCAGTAAGTGTTTTCAACAAATCTGCCGGTCCTGTTAAAAATACTACACCAACAAGTACAAGTAGCACTACTGAAAATACTATCATTATTTTTCTTGGCCATTCACCAAGATATTTTCCTACCAGCTCAGCTACTGATGCTCCTTCATTTCTCATTGAAAGTACTCCTGTAAAATAATCATGTACAGCTCCTGCAAATATACAACCAAAAACTATCCATAAAAATGCTGCTGGTCCCCATAAAGCTCCTGATATAGCTCCAAATATCGGTCCAAGACCTGCTATATTTAAAAACTGAATCAAAAATATTCTCGGCCAGCTCATTGGTACATAATCAACACCATCCTGCATTTCTTCTGCCGGTGTCTTTATAGAATCATCAGCACCAAATGTCTTGTCTACAAATTTACCATAAATAAAGTATCCTACAATAAGAGATACTAGCGCTAATAAAAATGAAATCATATTGTCCCCCTCCACTTTTCTTTTGCATCCCATTAAAAGATTGTTATTTTTTCTACAAAGTTTTGTATCTTTGAATAGTATACATTATATTTCCTAAAAACAAAATACTTTTTATTGAATTTTCAGAAAATTTAAAACATTCTCTAAATGTATACATTATCAATAATATTATCACAATTTAAAAGGTAGTTATTTGATATATTGTTTATATTTATTATGATATAATATAAATCAAATTATATATTCATAGGAGATATAGACATGCAGAATTTTTTATTATACATAATAGCCATTTTCTTTGTTATCGGTGCTATTGATTATATAATGGGAAACAAACTCAAATTAGGCCACTTATTTAGCAATGGATTAAAAACTATGGGACCATTAGCAATTTCGATGGTAGGTATTTTGTCCCTCACTCCTTTGTTTTCAAATCTCATAAATACATATTTATCACCTTTTATGACTAAATTATCTTTAGATCCATCAATCTGCTCATCATGCTTTATAGCAGTAGACATGGGAGCTTATAATTTATCGTTAAAAATTGCTCAAAGCAGTTCTTTTATAAAGTTTTCAGGAATTCTTGTATCTTCAATTCTTGGATGCACATTAAGTTTCACTTTGCCACTATCACTTGGTATGATTAAAGAAAAAGATATGAATTTGCTTGCAAAAGGTATGCTTTGTGGACTGATAACATGTCCAATAGGTCTGTTTATAGGTGGATTACTTTTAAAAATAGAATTTTCTATTCTTTTATTAAACCTGATGCCAATTATAATCCTTTCTGTTATTTTATCAGTATTTATAATATTTAAACAGGATATGTGCATAGCAGTATTTAAAATCTTCGGGAAGTTAATCGTAACAATAAGCATTATAGGACTTATTCTTCAATCAATAAATTCAATTGCAGGAATTCAAATAATAGACAACCTTATGGACTTAAAAGAGGTGCTTTATATTGTAGGAAAAATAGCAATATTTCTTGGTGGTGCATATGTAATGCTGGAATGTATACAGCGTGTATTTAAAAAACAACTTGCAAAGCTTTCTACAAAATTCAATATAGGCGTAAATTCAATTACTGCTCTTATAGGTTCACTGGCTTCGGCCATTGTTGTCTTTTCCGATTTTGATAATCTTGATGATAAAGGAAAAATATTATGTTCTGCATTTTCAGTAGGTGGCGCATACGTTTTAGGTGGACAGTTAGGCTTCGTTGCCAGTGTAGATACATCAATAATAAGCATATATATTATAACTAAATTAATATCTGGAATAGCAGCCATAGTTTTATCATCAATTATTCACAAACATAATAGCTGATAAAACTGCTACTCCGCTTCCCACAAAAATATATATTGTTCAGTATTAAACCTATATACCTTTTTCATAACCTTCATTCCTAACTTATTCAAAAGTCCACATGATGCTCTATTAGCTGCCTGAGTCTCAGATACAATCTTTTTTATATCAAGTTTATCTGCTGCATATCTAAGCATATATCTTGTGACTTCATAAGCATAACCTTTACCCCAAAAATCTGATACGAATTGATATGATAATTCCTTATACTCTCCATCATGATAATCATCTATAGAAACTAACCCAATAAGCTCATTAGAATCTGTTAATCTTACTGACCAGTAAAATGAACCATCCTCACATATACACTTTTTCTGCTCCAATAATCTTTTTGTGGAGTTTTATAATATCATTACTTATTCTTAAAATATGTGTTCCTAAATCAAGTTGCATTTCAGAAATATCCTCATAATGTTGCTTTGAGACTATAATGGTCTGCCCTACTGCTCTTGGAAATTTTTCAAACTGACATCTTATAAGATCATCTTCATAAATAATCAAACCATCCTCAGTGAAAATATCACCTGTAATAAAATTCTCACATGAAAAACATATCCCTTTATCCTGATATTCTTTTATTTTTCTACGTCTCTCCTGAAGCAAAATTTCATCATTCTCATCAAGCGGTTTAACATACAATTTTACTCACCTCTTAATAATATTTTTTAAATCCTCTGACATCCTCAGTAAATCCTAAGTTTTCATAAAACTCATGTGCCTTCTTCATATATGCTTTAGATACTAAAATAGAATAGCCACAATTACTTTTCATAGCAAATTCATCAATACTCTTCATAAGCTTGCTACCAATTCCTAAATCCCTGAATTCGCTCTTAACAATCACGTCTTCTAT
Organism: Inconstantimicrobium porci; assembly: GCF_009696465.1. Classification (GTDB taxonomy): domain Bacteria; phylum Bacillota; class Clostridia; order Clostridiales; family Clostridiaceae; genus Inconstantimicrobium; species Inconstantimicrobium porci. Next base: position 77,328 of record NZ_VULX01000002.1, read on the forward strand.
AACAAGAAAATTCCTGCCTTCATATCCTAAAAGCATGCAGCATACTGCTAAAGCTGAGCCAACAATTTTACCTTTTTCCTTTGCTACTAAAACAAGATATTTATCATCTTTTAGCATTTCATTATAAATCTTTTTTGCTTGTTCTTCTGTATTACTATATTGCATAAGTTCCTTATATAATTCTAATAACTCATTAATATCTTCGCTTCTCAACTTTTCAATCATTTGAACCCTCCCTATCTAAAAACTCTAAAACTGCTCACTCTATTATCATATGCATCATTAATTCTTGTAATATTCCAAGAATGAATCTGTTTGGGCAGATTATTTCTCTCAAAGAAACCTATCTTTTCAATTTCATCATTAGGAGTCCACTGTGTATGCTCCTTAATTACTCCTTTAAAAACAAATACTACTTCATCTTTTGCTGGAGTTGAATAAACAGATATAAGCTTTTCTATATCAATAATATAGCCAGTTTCTTCATAGACCTCACGCTTTGCTCCCTCATCAGGCGACTCATTCTTTTCAAGATGTCCTCCTGGCAAAGTCCAGTTATGAGAACCATAATTAATCTTCACACAAAGTATCCTGTTCATATCATCAAAAACGGCTGCAAAAACACCTACATTCGCCATAGTAATTCCCTCCTGTATCTCATCTGATCTCTATTATCTATAAATACTCTGTCCACTGCCTTAAAGCCACAACTCTCATAAAACTTTCTTAAGTTTGGCCTGAATGTTCCGCAGTTTAATCTTATCGAATGGATATTATTAGATTTACAAATATCATCAGCTGTAGCCATAAGCTTTCTGCCATAGCCCTTCCCCTTATGTTCTGGCAGTAGTGCCAGTTTATGAATCACTGCAAAATCACTATTGTCATCAGACCAAAAAAGTTTGTCTCCATACTGCAATATATAAACACCAATAAGCTCATTATTCTCATAGCATAGTTTCATGTCCTCAATTTTGTATTCTTTAAGAAGTACATCTGGTTTCAATTTTTTTATATCCCACATATGCATTCCTAATTTATCAAGATTCCTGGCAGCCTCTACAATCACATTAGTGAATATCCACCACATAGATTCTGTGATACACAGAAAGGCATGAAGCTTGTTATTGTATAGTCATTTACTTTGCTTACTTTAACATCTCCCTCTCCTTTTATTTCTTTGATTTTAAGTCCTGTTTTCTCTCTTATTTCCCTTCTTAGAGCCTGAAAGATATCTTCATATTCTATTATCTTACCAGCAGGAATTTCTAAAAGCTTGTCTGTATCTCCTTCTTTATATCTCTTCTGAATAAGAATACAATCCTTTCCGTTAACGTTTCTTTCAATAATTGCCCCTACAGCAGGTTTTACAAATACTTCTTGCATTATTTATCTTCCTCCATGTATTCTTCTTAAAATTTCACGCTTATTTGTCTTGATTTCTTTATTATGGTAATATATTGATAGGTTTACATCAATACAGATATAAAAAATGATAATAAACTTGAAAAAGTGGTAATTTAGACTTGAATACCATTCAAGTATTTAAGAGGTGATTGTTTTTGAGCAGTCTAAATGATTTAAATAAAAAGATATCTTTAGAGATAGCTTTAGTTAAGCATAATGATATAACTGATGTTAATAAGGTAAAGGAAATTAAAAATGATATGTACCAGAAAGCATCTCTTGTATTTCTTCACAACTTAAAAATTCTTATAATGATAGAATCAACACAGAAGAAACTGGCAAAGAAGATTGGAATTTCTGAAGACCTGCTTTCAAAATACAAGTCAGGTGCAGCTTTTCCTTCTATAGAAACTCTGTTATATATTTCAGAAATATATAATATCAAGCTAAATGATTTTCTTACAAAGCCTTTAAGTATTAATGATTTCTCTTCAGATAACAACGATCCTGACAACTCAATATTTGAAGATAAGTATTATGCATATTTTCTTGTAACAAATATAGGAAAAAAAGGTGTAATTCATGAGGGAACATTATCTTTTGATGAAAACAGAGTAAATTTTAAAATATTAAAAAATACAAATATACTTAAAAGTTTTGATGGATTATATCATAAAACTGGAAGAATAATTTCTATTGAACTCAAAAGCAACGAAGATGGAAATGCTTATATAAATATGATTAAACCAAGCCTTAACAAGAAAAAGTATGTAGGTGGAATTGCTCTATTAATGCTTCCATCTGACGCTAACAGCAAACCATGCTGTCAAAAGATTATCATTAGTAAATATAAGATAAACAGATCCGACTATAATTCTGATCTTTTAGATTTCTTAAAATTTCATAATAAAAATTATGAAGCTGATAGTATGAAGCTTTCAGTCAGTGATGATGAAATCATATATAACTTTCTTCAAAGTAATTTTTCTTCTTAAATCTTCTTTTTCCATACCTTTTAGCTGCTTCTTTATAAGCAGCTTTATTTACTTTATAATTACTTTTATCCACAAACGACTTGCTTACATAACGATACAGCATGTTAGGATTACAGATTAAGTATCGTTCTGATCCATAGTTTTCCTGTACGTCTATGCTTTTTTTCTTTTTCAAAGACAGCTCATCTTTATTTATAACTTCTTTGCACTCTTCTTGTCTATTAACTTTAGATGCTTTACTTATAGAATTAGACGTATATTCAAGCACTTTATTAATCCTGCCGAAATCCACAAAACCACTTCCTTTATATTCCATTTATATCAAGAAGTATACTCTTTCTTTTGCTGTTTGTAAATATATGTAAGTTATTTTTGTGTGTCGCCTTTTCCATAATTCCATATTTCTTAACAAAAAAACTGTCAGATTAACAGCTTTTACTGTTAATCTGACAGTTCTCCATTACTTAATTTATATATTCTAATCTATCTTCTATTCATCCATCATCCACTGATCTAGAATTCTGAACTCTTCTACATTCTTAAACTCTATAATTTCCTGCAACTTGCTAAGTTCAGAATACTTCTTACTATCGCCAACAACCTTATATTCCTTAGTATCCTCTTTACTACATATAAGAATAATTATCTTATCTCTATCTCTGCTTCTCTCAGCAAAAATAAGCCCTATAATCATTGATTTATTGTAGTTCTTACCATAGTTAATTCTGCAGTATGTACTTTTATCAAGTTTTATTGCATACTCAGGATATTCGTTCATGCTGCATTTTTCACTATATCTAATTATATTTTCTAAAAAACTGAATAAGCCATAATCTTTTTCAGTAAAATTACACCACTCAACTTCTCCATTTTTCGTTCTAGCCTTTAATGACTCAATTAATTTAATGCAAAATTCATTTTGTTCTGGACACATATTCAACTCTCCCTCTATTCTACTATATTAATTTTCTCGATATAATAAAATAAAACTTTATGATATATATTAATCCAGTAAACTCACCTTTATCCTATATCTATAAGCATCATAGCAAAATCTATACATAATATTCCAAAACATTAAATTGATATTTATTTAAAAAATGCTATAACTATAACCAGTTAATTTATACATCCCATGAAACTTATTGCTTTTAACATTTATGATGTATCCATTATCAGATTTCACAATCATCATCTTACTTGTTTTCTCGCCGCTTTTAACTGTAAAAGATTTGATAACATCATAATCTGAATTAAGAATCTCTACAATTATTTCACCCTCAGGTTTCTCTTTTGTAAAATATGAACAACCTTTAAGTTCATCTATAGTAGCTGGAATTTTCACAAAATTATTACTATCTGGGTTTTCTTTACCTGATAATGAGTCAATATTTATCTTTACAAGATCATACTTATCTTTATTGTCAACATTCTCTCTAGGTGGACTACTTTGCTCATCAAGATACTGAAGACCATTCCCCCCTATATATTGTCTATTATTGTACATTAAGAGTCCCTTGATTCCCAAAGCAATTATGATAACAGCTATGATTAGTAAAATAATTCTTTTTTTTCTCATTTTTCAATCTCCTTTACCATACCATCTTCAATATACACAATCTTCTTACACATACTTCCTACTCTTTCATCATGAGTAATTATAATAATAGTCTTTCCTTCATCATTAAGTTTCTTAAATACCTTCATTATTTCATCACTATTCTTCCTATCAAGTGCTCCTGTAGGCTCATCTGCCAAAATTATATCTGGTGAATTAACAAGTGCTCTTGCTATAGCTGCTCTCTGATTCTGACCTCCTGACAGCTCTTTAGGTAACTTGTTCTTCTTATCTTCAATTCCCATTATCTTTAATAAATATTCTATCCTCTTTTTCTTTTCTTTTGATGAGACATGTGCATAATCAAGTGGTACCTTAACATTCTGGAATATAGTATAATCATCAATCAATGCAAAATTCTGAACAACAAAGCCAACATGACTGTTCCTGTACTTTGCAAGTTTAGCATCCTTTAATGAATCTGTTTTTTCACCATTAAATATATATTCTCCTTCAGTAGGTTTATCTAAAAAACCAAGAATATTTAATAGTGTAGATTTACCTGAACCTGATGGTCCCATTATTGCAAGGAAATCGCCTTTGTCCACATTTAAGTTAATGCCTCTTAAAGCTTTTACTTCATTTTCTCCACACCCATAAGTCTTTTTAATATTTTTTATTTCAATTAAACTCATTATTCACTTAACCCCCTTACAACATCATTAACCTGAAGTTTCTTAAGTTTTCTGCATGGTACATAAGATATAATAATAACCAGTATTAAATAAATCACAAAAATAACTATAAACACTCTGCTGTCATAATCATGGCCATCATTCATCATCAATTTCTTATACTCTATATAAGAACCTATAAGCGTTCCTATTCCTAAATATATAACTACTGAATATATATTTCTAAGAATAATATCTTTTTTTGATGCTCCACATAAAAGATGTGTACCATACTCAATTCTTTTATCTTTTATACTGTTTAGCTGTACAGTAATTATGCCGAAAGCAATAAAAAGTAAAATAACTAAATTAAGAAGAAGTGCTGCTTTTAAGTCTTTTCTTGTAAAGTTAATTAAATTCTGTTTTTCTTTTTGCATGCTTATAAGATTAAAGCTGTACAATCCAAGAGTATCACTTATACTTCTTATTTCTTCAGCTGACTTGTTCTTATTAGAAGTTATTAAATTAATTGAAGAAAGCCATGGCATTACTTTCTCATTACAATTTTCTGATGATTTTATATCTTGTATAGGGCATATTACCTTATCATCAAGAGTTTCAATTCCAGAACGATCAAACATATATTGATACCTATCAAGAATTCCTACTACCTTCAGCTTTTTAAGACTCATTGAATTACGATAATCAAAATGCTCAAATTCATCACCTATCTTATAAATACCTTTATAATCTGCTCCTAATAAAATTGGATATACATCTTCACTATCAAAATCTTCTTTCTTTAATGTTCTACCATTTTCAATATTAAATGGAAAATTTGATGCATATGAGTTATCAACATATAATGCTTTAATATCACTGAATTTTCCTTGTACACTATCTATAGGGTTTAATACATACTTTCCTTTATCTGTTGGATTACTATAAAATTTATCTTTATCTGTAAACTTTTCTATAATTATATTTGAAAAGTTATATGATACTACAGTTCCATTATTTAATGTTTTTAGTTTTTTATATAAAGAAAATATCTTCTCACCCTTATCAGGATCTTTATCTATATTTTTTTCTTTTCTAAAACTATCGCTATATGAAATACTATACATATCATTTCTATTAAGTGTATTCTTTGATTTTGTATATAAATCATAAGCCTTTATGCTCTGTAATATACCTGGCGATAAAATACATGTTCCTATAGCTGTCTGCAATATTATAAGAATAAGGATAAGAGGTTTCTTTACCATTTCATTAACTGCATATTTTAAATTATTCATTTCTATCACCTCATCATCTCTGCTGGCTGAACCTTTACAGCTTTAATTATAGGTACAATAGCACTTATCAGTCCTGAGAAAAATGTTATTAAGAACACACATATCATTGTTGCAAAATATAGATGAACATATCCGTCAGCAGCATAAGTTACTGCTAAAAATATTACATATCCTGCTACAAACGATAATATGCTTGTCAAAGAAAGTTCAAGTAGAATTTCAAGAGATATCCTGACTCTTGTTGCTCCCATTGATCTCTTGATTGCAATTTCTTTTATTCTCTTTTTGATCCAATATGATGTTATAAGAAGAATATTAATAACTAATAAAGCTATTACCTTTAGCATATCTGCAACAATTTCTTTATAACTATTTTTAAGCTTGTCCGATAACGGACTTTCATACCTTGGTGGCAATTCATTAACAGTAATATCATCATTTTTATATTGTGATACTATATTAGAAAATATTTTTTTAGTGTTTGCTGCTGCATCTATTGTCATATCATCAGTCATTATAGTGCTATCTTTTTTCATATAATAATCAAGATTATAATAAATCCTATAATCATAATATGATTCTTCCTTGGAATCCCCTATAACTCCAATTACCTTATAATAATCATTGTTTAAGTAATAGTAATTCTCACCATTTTTCTTTTCTATATTTCCCTGAAGTTCCTTTCCAATAACAATAAACTTATTACCTTTGCAGAAATCATTTTCATTAAAAAATCTTCCTTTTACTATAGGCGGAATCCTTTTCAATTTACCCTTTAAATATATTGCTCTAGCCATATTAGCATCTTCTTTTGTTAGTAATAAATAATCATCATTTATATTAGTTAGATGATTTTTAAGATTTTCATCACCATTTACATTTATTCTAAAGTTAACAGCATCAAAGCTCAAGAAATCGTTACCAAAAGAATTAATGCTTATATCTTTCTGAATAAGATAAACAGTAGTGGCTGAAAAAAACGACACTGCTATAAATATGATGATTAAGTATATATTTTTCTTTATCATATTTATCACTCCTACTTGCTATTTTAATATGTATATAAGGCTCCAGATTTTAATTTAAAAATTGTATTCTTGGTGTGAAGTAGAATCTTTATAGCCAAAAGATCCTTGCCATCCTTTTACGTCCCTAGTTCTAACATGTCCCCAACCGCTTTGCCATCCGCTTGAATCTACTCCTGTTCTTACCATCGCTTCGACTGTATAGTGTTCATGCTCAGCCCATGCATAATGATAATTACCTGAACCATATAAATGTCCAACTAGTCCATCATATGCATATGCAGCTGTTGGTATGCAAAAAGCTCCTATTAAACTTAATGTAACAATTCTTTTTTTTATGGTATTTTTAATATTACCACTCCCCTTTCAATACAAGTATATCTTTTTTTTACTTTTTTTCAATTATTATCAAAAATTTTTTAATATAAATATTTCATTCATAATTCAAAAATTTTCAATTATATTCTTCATTACTTCTTTATGTGAAATTATACCACTTTTAGGTTATTTTGTATTGAAAATTTAATATTATATAATAAGTTTAAAAATGAGGTGGTGTAACATGAAAAACATATTTATAAATGATAACCATCAGATTAGAAGTGGTTGGAAAATTGTTATTGCTTTATTAAGCATATTTCTTGTTGTTCCTATCATATTAGGAACACTACTATTACCTATATTCGCATTATGTGGATTTAATACTTCAGATAGGTATACTTTAAGTCAGATAAGTATATACATTCAGGAAATCATTACAATTATAATTCCAATAATATTGTGGAAATTACTTGATAAAAAGAACCTTACTGAACTTGGTCTGCCTTCTATAAAAAATAATCATCAAAACTTTATATATGGTCTTTTATTCGGTGCTCTTTCATTAACAGCCGCAGCTATTATTATTTTATGTACAAATTCTTCTATACTTAAAGGAAGCTTATTAAAACCAAACTTTTCATTACCAATCCTTACTGCTCTTATATTGTACATCTTAGTTGGCTTTTCTGAAGAAATCTTATGCAGAGGTTACTTTCTATCAGTACTGAAACAATGTAAAAATAAATACGTACCTTACATGGGATCAGCAGTAATCTTTGCATTAATGCATTCATTAAATCCAGGTATAAGTGTATTATCATATATTAATTTATTTTTATTTGGACTTTTTGCAGCATATGCTGTATATAAAACTAAAAGTATATGGCTTGGAATTGGTTTTCATATTACATGGAACTTTTTTCAAGGAAACGTATGGGGATTTCTTGTCAGTGGCACTACCAACAAAGATTCTATATACACTATACAGGTACTAAATAAGAACATCATTAACGGCGGTGATTTTGGTCCAGAAGGTGGACTTGCTGTAACTCTAATACTTATACTATTAATTATTATGCTTTATAAATTTGTACCAATAAAAAAAGAAGCAGAGAATGATGACTATCTCACTAATACGCTTTAATATCAATTGTGTACTCAGTGTAATAAAAGGGATTTTGTAGATTATGTCACAGGTCAAAAGTCACAGGTCACAGATAAGGATGAAACTTCTTCACAGCAGTTTCCTTGATAATAAATTCAGCTTAACTGTGATCTGATAACTATGAACTCTATGACAAATCTCAGTTTGTCTATAAGAATTATATGCTACAAAAAATCATTATTTTGCTGTATTCATATCTTTTATAGTTTCTTCTCCATAAGATAAAACTTTCCTTTTAATCACAACACTATTTCTCTATAATTTATTATACTTTTATCTTATATCTTTTTAATTAAAATCAAGCAAATTCAATGCATTTACAATAATGTCACTTTTACTTCAACAAAAAGCTTTGCCAATAACTTATTTTTCCAAATCAATGATTATTTGTTTAATTGAAGTTATACCACGAAACATATCTATCCTTGTATAGAACTTTTTATAGCTCTCTATGTTTCTCAATATATCAATTAACATCAAAATAAATCATTTTGTAATTACATAAATAATAATTATTTATACCATTTACTCTGCAAATTGTACATTTCTCTATACTTTCCCTCTTGATTAATTAAACTTTCATGTGTTCCTTGCTGAACAATTCTCCCCTTATCTAATACAATAATTCTATCAGCTAATTTCGCTGATCCGAGTCTATGCGTAACTATAAATGATGTTTTATCTTTAGATATTTTTTGGAACTTATTATATAGTTTTGTTTCTTCAATTGGATCTATTGCAGCTGTTGGTTCATCAAGAATTATCATATTATGTAATTTATAAAAACCTCTTGCTAAAGCTACTCTCTGCCATTGACCACCTGATAACTCCACTCCATCAAATTCGCGTGAAAGCATTGTATCATATCCATCCGAAAAATCAACCTTTCTCATCTCTAAATCAGCCTCTTTAGCAGCACTCCTTACTCTTTTTTCATTTACATCTGATATTGTATCACTTATTACGATGTTCTCTTTCAACGTCATTTTATACCTTTGATACTTTTGAAATACACCTGATATAATACTGGATAAACTCTTTATTGAAACCTCTTTAGTATTATATCCTGCTATTTCTACATCTCCATTACTGGGAATGTAAAGACCTATCAAAATTTTAATTAACGTACTCTTTCCTGACCCATTCTCTCCAACAAGTGCTATAGTTTCACCTGGATTGACATATAGATTAATGTCAGCAAGTGCATCTGAAGTCGTTCCTGGATAAGTAAATGAAACATTATCTAATCTGATAGACGGATCATCATTTATTACTGCATCTTTTCCAGTACGTTCTTCTGCACTTAAAAATCTTATTAAATTATTCTGAGTACCTATATGCTGCATAATACTACTTATATGTTTACATATAAGTTCCTGCATCCTATTTACAAATGTTATTAAAACACCACATACAGCTCCAAAAGCACCAATTGAAATATATTTTTTAAGCATACTATCTATAAGAATGAATAGTACAATAATATAACCGCTTAACGTAAAAAGCTTTAAGCAGATTTCTATTTTAATAACCCTCTTTTGAATCTTCAATGTGTATTCATTATATTTACTTAATGATTCTTTATATAATTTCATAAAATAGCCTGCACACCCTAATGATCTTGTTTCTTTATAATACTCCTTATCTATTAAACATCTTTCATAATATTTAAATTGTCGTCGTATTGGTGCAATTTCATCCTCTAAGTTTGTAAAAAGCTTTATTTTTATGACTTGAGATATCATTATTGGAAAGAATATTAATGCTATTGATATCACAAGAACTGGCCTCAATTTATATAAATATATACCTATAAATACGAAGTATGGTATGTAAAACATACTTACTACTAATATCATTCTCACAATAAAAATACCACTTTCGGTACCCTCTTCTGCTTTATTTATATCATCTAGAAAAAGTGGATTTTCAAAATCAGTCGGATTAATTTTAGAGCTTTTTATATTAATCTTTTCTCTAATCTTTCCTTCAACTTTTGTACTAAAATCATCACCTATAAAATTCATAACTCCATTAGCAGCCTGATATGATATTAAGCATATACCTAAAAATAATAATTCTAGACAAACTCCATAAAAAGTGCACGTTTTGTTGAAAAACTTCTCTATAGAATCAAGAAAATTATTCATGGTTACAGTATTCATAGTTGATAAAGCTGCTGTTAATAGACTAACAATGCAGAAAAAGCCAAAATATAAGGGACATGCTTTTACCACCATGGGAATCATAGTTTTTATTATATCAATTATTTTAATCTTGCCACTTTTATTCATAATTATCATACCTTCTATATACTTTATGATTTAAAATACCAGCTTTTCTGGCTTTCAAACATTTTTGCAAATAAGCCATTATTCTCTATCAGTTCATCAAATGAACCTTGTTCTGCTATTTTCCCTTGATCTATTACAAATATATTATCAGCTATTTTAGTTGAGCCCAAACGATGACTAATAAATATTGTTGTACTTCCCTTACTCATACTTGAAAATCTCTGATACATATCATTTTCGCTAATAGGATCTAACGCAGCTGTTGGCTCGTCCAGTATTCTAAGTTCTGAAGAGCTCATCATTGCTCTAGCCATAGCAACTTTCTGCCACTCTCCGCCAGATAAATCAACACCATCTTTTTGTATCTTACCTAGGTTTGAATTTAGACCATTTGGAAGCTTTTCTATTGTATCTTTAAGGCTTAAAATATCCAAGAAAGATTCTATATCTTTATTTTGATATTTATTTACACAACCCAAATAAATATTATCTTTAACTGATATAAAATATCTTGCGAAATCCTGATAAACAATTGAAAACATAGATTTGATTTCACATTGACTATATTGTCTTATTGATTTACCATTAATTAAAATTTCACCCTCAAAATCTTCGTATAATCCTGTTATTAATTTTGTAATAGTTGTTTTTCCGCTGCCGTTAGTTCCAACTAAAGCATAATGTTTTCCCTTCTCAATTTTAAAACTCATATTTTTTAAAACATATTTTTCAGTACCTGGATACTTAAAAGATACATCCTTAAACTCTAGTGAATTAACTACAACATTAGGTGAAATTGGTTCATCCAAATATTCTTTCTTACCTGGAAGATTTAATATTTGAATCAAATCTACTATATATTCTTTATTTTTAGCAAGACTGTTAACGTAACTAGGAAGCTGCCATGATAAATTCTGTATAAGTAAAGTCTCACTATTTACTATTGAAATAAAAAGTCCAATTGATAATTGGCCAGACCTTACGGAAAACAGAAGTATGAGGATTGTAGTTAATGATATGAAAGCTGTTATAATTCCTCCAGACTTTGCTTTTATAAACCACTTAAGATTTACCTTAAACAATAATTTTCTTGTTTTCTCAAACTGTCTATGCCATTTCTCATTGATTTTATTACTGTAACAAAATAACATTCTTTCATCTACAGCATCACGACCATTTAATACTTCAGATAAATAATCAACTTCTCTGATATATCTTCGAACTTGCCTATTAGCCTGGTAACTTGCCTTTCCACCGTTTATAGCCAATTTCAGCAATGGTATTGAAATTGCTACAATTAATAAAGCTGACCAAAATACATTCATAGCTAGGACACCAACAACTCCACAAATAGTAATTAATAATGATAATATATCGAAAAACTGGCTGTATGCGTCCTTACACTGTTTTTCAGGCTCTTTGCAGACTCTTGAAATAAGATCACATGTATTTTGATTTTCAATATTACTATATTTTAATGAAGTTACTTTATTTATAATGTAAACCTTAAAACTTACTCTCAGATTATTCTCTAACCTTGTTTCATCATAAGTAACTAAATAGTCGTATATCCATTCATATGCTGTACAAATCATTATTAGAGTAATTGCAATAATAATATCACTATAGCCACTATGATATTTAAATAACGTAATTGCAGAATTTATAAACTTAGCAATTGCGAACATATTTAACGTTGGTATTATTCCGCCGATTATTTTTAAAATTGCAATCATTATTGCACTGTAAGTGCTATATTTTATTGGTATTTTAAGTATATATCCTAATGTGCTTTTTCTTTCTTTTAATAACATCCACTTCACCTTACTTCTACAAATACAATTTAAAAAATCATTATATCTTTTTACGTATTAACCCCTTTATATTGGACAAAATCTATTAAATTCTTCTTTTTTCTCAATATTATATCTTTATGCAAATTTTATCTAGATGCTCTCCAAGATAAAGAGTATAAAATTCCTTTGGTGGCATATAGTTTAAACTTGAATGTAATCTTCTTTCATTGTAAAAAATCATAAATTCATTAACTGTTGGTTTTAAATAAAGTTTGATCAAAACACCACTGTCAAACCGCATTGTTATGTAAAATAAAGAGGACTATTTTGAAACAAAGTTTAATCAAAATATTCTTTTTTACATTTCTAATACATTTATTTTTTGTAATAAAGTTTGAATAAAATAATTTATCTGCTCAGCAAATTTGTACTATTAGTATTAAATTTTGCCCATGTATGTTTGTTGAAACACATAAAATTAGTAAATATTAATATTATTGAAAAAATACTTAATGTTAATATTCCATGATAAAAATCGACATTATTATTAGAATATATAGTTGATGCAGTTCCCTGTAATACAGATGAGATATCAAAATAAGCAAATGGGTTTAATGAGGCAATACTTTTAAGCATTCCTTTAGTCGTAATCATATATAATGCTATTGATATAATAATTGAAACAGCCATGGACATACTCGTATTCTTAAATAAAGATGACATAAACACAGACAAACTAGCCATAAAAATAATCATACAAACAAGCATTGTTATCTCTAACATAATAAACTTTCCAATACCAATATACTGAATAACATTATTTTTAAAATATTGTATTGGATATTCACTTGAACCAAATCCATTAATAATTCCCAGTGAAATAAAAAAAATAGTTAAAACAAATAACAATATAAAAACTGACAAGATAATCATAGCTAAGAGCTTACTGATCAATATCTTTGATTTACTTACTGGTTGAGTAAATAACAATTTGTACGTATTAGAATCAAATTCAGAAGATACTACATCAGCACACAATATTATTACAACAATTGCAATTAAAATAGAAAATGGACTATTTAAAAATATCCTAAAAAAATTATAGCCTTCCATAGATACACCAGTAAATATAGGTACTATTTTCTTTTCTAAAAGCAATGAGTTCATCTTTATATTATTTTTCAAATTTTCTATATTATCTGCAGGAGCTACTATAGTATTATTTTCTATGCCATTTACCTCATCTTTATCGAGTTGTATCTTGCATTTCAAATATGTACTATAATCTTTATTAATATAAGCTTCCTTTTGCTTTTCATATATTTTTATCTCTTTTTCTTGAGTTTCTAACAATACTTCAAGATTTTTGTTTCCCGGATACTGCTTTAATGTATCTTTTGTATCAGGAATATCTTTCTTAAGAGATTCTATGCTATAATCTATTGAACTTATTTCACTCTTTTTATATTGATTTTCAAGACTGGAATTAATCATAATAAAACCAATAGATAATGCTATAAAAATCATTATTATAAATATATTCTTTTTTCTATGAAAAAACTTTTTTATTTCAAAACTTATCATATTACTCATTCTTTTTTCCTCCTAGATAGATGTCCTTATAAATAGATTCTATGCTATTATTTGATATCTCTATATTTTCATATTCAACATGCTTTTCCACCAATATAGACATTAACCTAGAAGTATTGTTTTTATTAATATACATATATATTTTGTCATCTTTAATTGTAACTTTAGACACAATATCTATGTCTTTAATCTTTTCATATATGGAATTCACATCATTTACAGTTAATATTATAGTTTGAGTTTCTTTATCTTTTTCAATCTTTTCATTTTCAATCAATTGACCATCTTTAATAAATATAACTCTTGTACATATTTTATCAATCTCACTAAGAATATGAGAAGATATAAGTACACTCATCTTATTTTTCTTAGCCGACTTTATAATTAATTCTCTTAAATTCAGTACCCCTTCAGGATCTAATCCATTAGTTGGCTCATCAAGTATTAATAGCTTTGGTTCTGTAAGTAATGCTATTCCTAAAGATAATCTTTGTTTCATACCTAAAGAATAAGTTTTTACTTTATCATTTATTGCATCACCAATATTAATAAATTCAATAATACTATTCATTTTTTCAATTGATACTTTATTTAATTTTCTTATAAAATTAATATTCTCATATCCACTCATCATTTCATAAAGCGATGGATTTTCTATTATACTTGAAAATTCTGAAAGGTATTTAATCCTATCATCCTGAAGTGATAATCCACAAATTTTAATAGTTCCAGAATCTTGGTGGATTAACCCTGAAATTATCTTCATAATAGTAGTTTTACCAGCACCATTCGGTCCAATTAATCCTAATATTTCACCTTCATCAATATTCAAATAAATATTTTTCAAAACACTTTTTTCCTTAAAACTCTTATTTATATTTTTTATACTTAAAATATTCATATTTCACCTCATATACTTTTGCGGAGGATGTCACAATAAAATTTTAGTAAGTTGTAAATGTAACTGTATGTCTTATTCTGCTATATATCTTGCCCACATTATCCCAAAAACTAGTAATGTCTTTAGTCCTTTCACTTGTTTTATAACCGTGTACGAATTTAATTGTCTTATAATATTCATTCGTATCATAATGTAGATCTTTGTATGATTCTTGGTGAATCTCATCCCACTGATAACGTACATAAGCTGATTGTGCAGCATATACTGCTTTAGGAATTGACAGTATGCAAAAAGCAATCATAACTACTGCCAACATTTTACTTATTTTTTTCACTTTTATTTTGTTCATAATACATTTCCCCATAGCATCATCCTTTTTATAGTATATTCCCCATAAAAAGTAATGTAAATATTTTTTTACTTATTTCTTAGAATTAAAATTTAATATCACTATATTTTCTTATACTTATTTTTAACAGCTATATTAATACTCTCTTGTATAATACCTGTTATAGCATGTGCTCAAAATACTTGTATCTTTTTAATAATGTTATTTATATTGCAATATTTTCCACTATGAATTACTCTTTCAATCTTTATACCTTTGATTTTTAACTTATTGATTTTTTTATTACTCCATTTCCCACTTTCAAAAATTAATCCTTCCAATAATTCATCATAAACAATATTCTTGATCATCTTATTATTTGATTTTACAATTAATGTTGATAAAGCTTTTCCTTCTCTCTCTACTTCTATAATCCCAATCATTTCTCTATTAGTCTTTAGTATTCTTCCTATAATACATCTACGCCTATTAATTCCATCTTTTAGATGTGAAAACTTTCTTCCTAATGGAACAAAAATAATATTTATATCTACACTCTTAATTCCATCCATTTTTCTAAGTTGCTGAAGCACATTAATGAAATCCTGTAATTCCCCACTAAGCTTGCTATATTTCAAATCAATATTTGAAACATCAATTCCTGCCCCTGTATTGAATCCCCCTTCATCAGCAAATGTTCTATTGTTATCATCATTCTTAAAATAGATTTTAGTTTGCTCATCTACTTTCGTATGTTTATTAGCATGTCCTGTTTTTTGTCTATGTATCTCTGGCAACTTCACATATTCATGCATTATAAAATCATTCTCAATACTCTCTGTCATTTTATTTGCTCCATCTAATTCATTGTCAATTACTCTTTTATCGCCTTTATTTCTATTCACATTTATATATGTCCATTTCTTACTTCCATCACTTTTTTCATACTCCTCAAGACTAGGATGGAACACTTGAATTTCGTTAAAATTAATACGCTTTTCTTTTAATTTAATAATTTCAAGTATTGTATAACCAGCTTTATTTTCTTTTACCCTTGCTGTAAATTTAAAATGTTTCATATTGAAATCAAACATCATTTTATGTTTGAAACAATTATTATAACCTATGCTCTCCACCATATTTAATACATTCCTATTACTTATAATCCAAGCAAAATGATTAAAATACGTATCCTTTAAATTGGATGTTTTATAGCTACCGTTAAAATATAGTTTTAATATCTCATCATTAATTTCATATGTAAAATAATCTTCAAATGTATTATTGTACAGTATGTTATTCAGCATAAATGTATTAGGTGCTAATACTGATCTAACAATTTCTATTATTGGTATAGTATATAGTTTATTATTTTTATAAAAATTATATGTTCTTGATTTACTCCTGCAATCAGTACCTTTTATTCTCCAGTCATTCTCATTATATTTTGGTGTTATACCACTTAAATCTATATCTATAACTTTAGTTTTATTCTCTTTATCTATTAGTTTTCCTGATTTTAAATCTCCATCAATATAATATTTATCTATGGATAAAAAATGAATGTTAGCCCAATCCTGTATTACCTTTTTAGTGCTCTTTCCATCATTAAAATATGTATCAATCATCCATTTATTTTGATATTTAAAAGGCTCACCTATCCATATAAGTTGAGCCTTAATTCCTTTATCAAATGGCCAGTTCTTAAGTTTAAGTTGCATCCTTCCCATTGTCTTCCCCCTGATTTTCATTAATATATTTAAGAACTTCTTCTTTTAAGCTGCAAAAATCCTTCGTTCTAATTCCAGCTATCCTTTGTACCCTCCATAACTGAACTTTCTCTTCACTTCTAATAAAGGTATCTACAACATATTTACATCTTCTCAGCTGAAATTGCTGCACATTTTCACAGACTTCATTCAAAAACTTCTCTGTCATAGGAATCATACATAACTTTTTTTCTAAATTAGGCAAAATGCCAAAAACTTTTGCTAATGAACCTTTAGTAATTCTTATAGGTATTTTAAATGACAATAATTCATTATATCTCCTTTGTAATAGTTTCAAATATTCCTTGTCTCTAGCCTGCCAATCGACTCTGTTCTCTGAATAATTATTACTTGGTTTAGTTTTATTAGGTAGATTACTAAACAGCCATTTCTTATCATACCTATATAAGAAAATATATTCTTTTTTTAATTGTTTCCTTAACATTGTTCTTTTAATTCCCGGATTATCTACAATAGCATTAAGTATATTTTTTTTATATTGATTCATGCATGAAATATTACACTTTGATATATCATAAATGTGCTGCTGTGAATTTACATTAATATCATGTATGTCTGCATTGAAAAAATAAGCAATACTGTCACTTAAGAATTCAATTAATAATAAATGTCTTAGTGGATGTGAATGTCTTTTTGATTTTCTTGTGATAACTTTTAACCAATTATATTCATTATCATAATCTATGCTACATTCAAGTTGTTGTAAAAATTCTTCACCATAATAATCAATAAATGCTTCATATAATTCTCTTTGCTTAACGCTGCCACCATCCCTGATAAATCCTTTTTCATAAAGAAAATACCTATATCTATCGAACATCTTATCCTTATCAAACTTATTAAGATTGTGAATCAACAAATAGTATGCATCCTTTGATAAGCGTAAGTATTTATTGAAATGATCAATATCGAGATTTTCAGAAGCAAAATCTATAAGTTCATTTTCAAACCTCACATACTCTACTTTACTTGCTTCTAATCTTCCCTTTTGGTATTTCTTTAATTTACAACCATGATGTGGACATAGAATTATACCTTGAAGCTGATGCTCTCTATGTATATAAGCTTCACCATACTTCTCAACTTCATCTTTAGCACAATAAGGACAGTAATAAATATGATTTTTCTTACATACTGAGCCTGCAACAATTCCTATCTCAGTATATAAAGAAATTCCTCCATCACTTTTCATCTTATTTATTACATCTTCTCTTCTGTCTTTATCCATAAATGGAGCATAATAAGGAAGTATAGTATTATCTTTTATTATTTTATCTGAAGTATATGTACCTCCTAGCTGTCCAGCAAGATAATCTAATCTTCCGGCCAGTTCTAATATAGGAACAACAGAACGCTTCCCAAAGCATTCCTCTATAGTGTCTTTATAATCCACATTTCCTGAATAGAAATGATATCTTGCTATGGCTGAATATATAAGTTCATCTTTGTAGGGATCAGTAAAAAAATCAATCAAGATATTATCTCCTTTTTTATTTAAATTACTGTCCCATCCCCCTGAATTCAATTCACATTCAAAAACTCATCCACTGGATTCTTTATATACCCTTCCTTTTTTAGTATTTCATATGGATGTTTTTTGTTGCTTCTTGCAAAATCATATATCTCTAATAAACTTCCTGTAGCACTTGACTTAGGTTTTTCTTTACTTTTTGATTTTAATTTATCATTTAATATCATTACTTCTTTTAAAGCTTCTATCTTGAGATTGCTATATTTCTCATGTACACTTGATTTTGAAACAATTTTCTCACATATTTTTCTTATATCACTAAGTTCTAAATACTGAAATACATCCATTTCAGTTAATTCCATTATTAAGTTTTCCACAAGGCTTTTTCGCTGCAGCTCGATATCTTTCTTACGTTCTTTAAAAGATTCACGTATTTTACCTGCAAGCTCAACATTTCTAGCATATGAATTAGCTACTTCTTCATAATCTATTGATATATCTTCATACCTCATAATTTCAGCTAGATTATTATTCCTTAATGCTTTGATCATAGGCTGTATCAGATGCAAATCTTTTTTTGCAGTCTCTCTTACAATAGATACTGTTAATTCTTCTTTTCCATCCTGTAAAGCTCTTTCTTGTGATAATATAAACAAATTAACTGTAACAGCAGTAATCCCCTGACATTCATCATAAAATGCATCTGACATTTCTTTTGTAAGTTTAGCAATATGTTTTAATCCTTGAAGCTCCCATATTGATTCTAAGAAGAATTGCCACTCATCACTATCCTTTGACATCCTATCCCATATAATAGAGCCATCACTACCAGCTCTTCTCGCCTGCCTAAAGTTCCCGTTAAAAACATTCTGAGCTTTACTTGTTCCAATTAAAACTGTTGGTATACCTACTGTATTAGTAAGTGTAACAAAGAAATTAAGCATCTCTTCTTTATCATTTTTAGCATTTAATAGATGCTGTATTTCATCTATTACTAAAACTCCTATTCCATATCTCCAAGCCAGCTTTGTCATGTTAATCATCATTGTAGAAGTCACACGACTTGAGTAACCAAACTTCTCTAAATATCTAGTTCCTAAAATATCATCAATAGCTTTAAAGAAATTTTTGCACAAAGTCGATAGGCTGCCATCATAAGGGCAGTCTATTTTCAGCCATACAATTTGAGTTCTGGTGAATGTTTCTCCTTTATATTCTGTATGTCTAATAACCTGTGGATACATAGATAATAATTTCTCTATTGCTGTTGTTTTTCCTATTCCTGAAATTCCTATAATAGAAAGGCTATCAGCTGTTGTGCTAATATTTTTAAACTCATTCTGAAGTTCATTTTCCTTTAATGCATTATCATCTAAGCTATTTAATATCCTCAGATTCTCAAGGAACTCTTTATCTAATGGATTTCGTCCCAAATAGCCATGTCTTATGAAAGTAGATAATCTTCTTTCCAGCACAATGTGGATTGGTAATGGTTGAAGAAATTTTTTAATTCTTTTAATAACATGGAATCTTATATTTTCAGCTTTACTTCTATCAATATCATCAATATGAGGCTCAACGCTAAATTGTTCAATTACAGCTTCCTCTGAAAAAATAGGAGGTAATGCCTCAATAAAAGGATTGTATTTATATTCTTCTAAATCCTGTTCTTTGTACACAGCTTCTTCATATTTCCCCTGCAATATAGTTTCTCTACTATTTCCCATGTTTCTCATCTCTCTTCTGCTTAATTAATGCCATTAACCTATTATGTCCAGCTTCATCCTCACTAACTTTAGCAGTTGGTAATTCAATAACTTCTGCTACCTTATCAGCTTTTATAACATCCTTTCCTATCTTAAATGCTTCATCCTGCCTATTAATCTCTTTCTCTACAGCTCTGTTTTTTCTAATACCTTTAAGCTTCTTATTCTGTGACTCGTTGTAATTAATATCCTTTGATTTTTCTTTTTTAGCCTGCGCTACTATCTTTTCAATTTCATGTTCTAAATCAATATTATTTTGATGCTGCTCTCTTGAAGCTTTATTTTTTAATTCAGCATCTAATTCTTGATTAAAAACAATTTCTTCCAGAATGCAATTCTTATACTGCAAACTAGTATCTATTAAATAACATTCATCATAAGCTGCTCCATTGTTATATGGTATGTAGATTTTATTCATATTTCTTGGATCATAAACTATTTCAATACTTCTAACCTTTAAGTTTATAAACCACTGTTCTTTTACAGCTTTATCTGAGCTATAATATAATCCTTTAAATCTTATACCAGCTCTTGAAACGCTTGCTCTTCCTTTAGGAAGAATATTAAGTCTTAGAACCTCTCTATCAACTGTTTTTAGTCTTCCTTTTCTATTTTCAATACCCCAATTCCATAGATTAATTGGTGTAGCTGTTATTTCATCAGCTATCATTTCTTTATCCATAGGATATTTATCAATTATTTTACTGTTATGACTTAATACTATCTTAATATAAATCTGCGTAAATTCTTCTAATGTTAAAACAGCATCGAGTCTATAATCCCTGTCACCACGCTGTCTAAATTCTTTCTGAATTGCCCCTGGAGTCTTATGCTTTATTTTTTCATTTGTAGTTCTAAAACTCCTCTCTACAATTCCTTTTAAATCGCCTCTATAAGGTGATGTATTTTCTATTTTTACATTTAAATTATTAATAAGATTTTCAACATTAAATCCTTCAAATTCTCCTCTATCTGCAATAATAATTTCAGGTAAATGTCTGCATGGCCATTGTTCTTCACTTATTTCAATTCCATACTCTTTACAATACTCCACCTTATCAGCAATCATATTATCTAGACACATCATAGCTCCAATCCATGATGGTCCTTCAAGTCCTACATATATTCCTGTAATCATTCTAGAAAACACATCAATAATGGCGTATACCACAGGCCTTCCTATTATCCTATTTCTATTAAGTGAGCTAACCAAGTAAAGATCAGCTATAGTTGCATCAACTTGAAATCTTGTACCTGGTCCATCAGTCTCTTGTTTTGAATTACTCAAAAGCGCTCTATGCTTTAAATTAAATTCTTTTTCACTTTCTCTGAAAATAATATCTTTCTGAATATCTTCCTTTTTCTTAACCCAATAATAGAATTGATCATACGTTGGTATTCTAGATTTATCCCATACTTTATATTTAACTTCATTATTTTCTATGTAATTATCAGAGTAAAAATCCTTTAGCAATAATGTGTATACTTCTTTAAGTGATTTTTTCTTATTATTTCTGTAATATTTATTAATAACAAAAGAAAATTGTTTTTTTACATCATCAGTAATATTAATTCCATCGACTTTATTTCCATAGTAATCAGTTTTACGAGGTTTACCTACCTTTGCTCCAGACAGTTTTTTCTCTTTTCCTTTTCCACCAGACTTATAATAATCAGGAAGTAAGGCATTTTTATTCATTCCTCTTTGCCAAAACCTGCTGAATACTTTTTTTATCTTAGTTAAACTATAGCCTGTATCTTTACTCATAAACTCCAGTACTTTTGAACGTTTTGATTTATTTAAAATCTCTTCTTTATATTGATTCCAATATTTCTCGATAAAGTTCCAATCTTCATTTCTTATTTTTATTTGTGTATCTGTTAACTCGCTATCTTCTATAATTTTTATATAAGGATCCTTTATTTCTAGTAACTTACTGCATTCTACTTCATCTTTAATTTTATTAATATCCTCTTTTTTCGGCATTGAAGTAACGGAATCAATATTTACAACATAAACATTATGTTGATTTATTTCAATAATTCTAATTCTTTCACCATTCTCAACATCAACATATTTGTAAACAGAATTAATAGCTATCATATTGCTTCCACCGCCTTCTTTATTTCAGCATCATTTACAGATAAAACAGGAATATTCTTATTAACATCAATTTTCTGAGATAAATCTATTTGTATAATCTTATTTATAATAAGATACTTATATATACTAAGACCGCACCCACTTTTAAGACTCATATCCTTGTCAAACTCTGTGGCAATGCATCTCACACTTCTCTCATTATCAATTATTCTTTTTATGAATTCATAGACCATATCCTGAATTTCAATTGCATCCATATCATTAAACACATCTACATTATGTATCTCTTTATATGATTGAATAAAGCTTATATTATGTGCAATATTCTTATCTATCTCTTGATCTGTTACTATACCCCAATCTATTCCTCTCTTCTCCCAATAGACACGTTCAATCTCAAACTTCTCAATTATTCTTTTAGCTAATAAATCCTCTTTTGATTTTATTGTTCTTGCAACATTTTTAGGTCCATCTTCGGAAGAGATTGTTACTAGAAAATCTGTTGTCATTACTATATCCTCTCCTGTCTCAGGATTCTTTGGATGCTTTAACCCTAACTCATCTGCTATATCAATTGTGTCTTCAATAGGCAAAAGTGGATACTGCTCTCTAATATCTAACACTTTATCTGAAAACTCTAGTATATAAAAATAATTTCTTTCCATATCTGATAAGAATTCATGCTGCCTCTGCGTCTTCATACCTTTTACTCTTGTAACTCTGCCAAGGGAAGGTACATCCTGAATTTTAATCCAAGGTTTATATTCAGCTCCTACACCAGAACCATATCCATCTTTTATCATTTTCTCAATATCATGAGTTCTTTTTCTCTTTGCCACTTTTACACCACCTATATTTAAATGCGCAAAAAGCTAGACACCGTTATACTGATGTCTAGCTTTCTTCTTCTGTAATCAGTAATACCATAATTTAGTATTACCTGTATATTTAATTTTGATTCAACTTTTTTTCAAATGATTAAACTTTTTTACAAATAGTCGAACTTTTTTTCAAATGGTTAATCTTTTTTTCAAAACCACAGAATTTTATTTCATGTTTTTATTCTTATTCAACAGTAACTGATTTTGCTAAGTTTCTTGGCTTATCAACATCGCATCCCTTTTGTTTAGCAACATAATAAGCTATTAATTGATGAGGCATTATTGATAAAACTGGTGCTAGTAATTCTAATGTTCTTGGTATATAAATCACTTCATCGCATACCTGTTCTACCTTTGTGCTTCCTTCAAATGCTATTCCTAAAACCTTAGCTCCTCTAGTTACAACTTCTCTTATATTACTGATCATCTTATCAAGTAAAGCTTCCTGAGTTAAAGTTGCAATAACTACTGTTCCATCTTCTATTAATGCTATTGGACCATGTTTTAATTCTCCACCAGCATATGCTTCTGAATGGATATAAGATATTTCTTTAAGCTTTAATGATCCTTCAAGTGAAACTGCATAGTCAAATCCTCTTCCAAGGAAGAACATATCTTTTTCGCCATATGCTTTAGACGCAAATTTCTGTATTTCTGATACATCGCTTAAAAGTTTTTCAGCCTTTTCTGGAAGAGTAAGCATTTCCTTCTTTATTTCTTCTATTTCATCTTTGCTTAATGTTCCTCTTAAATCTGCAAGATATAAAGCAACAGTATAAACAGCAACTAGCTGAGTTACATAAGCCTTAGTTGAAGCAACTGCTATTTCAGGACCTGCCCATGTATAGAATACATCATCAGCTTCTCTTGAAACTGAGCTTCCTACAACATTAGTTATAGCAAGAACTCTTGCACCCTTCTTCTTTCCATCTCTTAAAACTGCTAAAGTATCTGCTGTTTCACCTGACTGAGAAACAACTATTATCATAGTCTTATCAGTTATTATTGGATCTCTATATCTGAATTCTGAAGCTATATCAACTTCAACTGGTATTCTTGCAAGCTTTTCAATAGCCATCTTTCCAACTAATCCTGCATGATAAGCTGTACCACAAGCAACTATATATATCTTGTCTATATTTTCAAGCTGTTCCTTAGTTAATGTGATTTTATCAAGACATATATCCTGGCCAGCCATTATTCTTGAAGTCATTGTATCTTTTATAGCCTTTGGCTGTTCATGAATTTCTTTTATCATGAAATCTTCATATCCGCCTTTTTCAGCTGCATTAGCATCCCAAGTTACATGGTAAACGTCTTTTTCAATCTTTTCGCCATCTTCATTGTAAAGATTAACTCCATCTAAAGTCATTTCAACAAATTCATTATCGTTAAGAAGATATACATCTCTTGTGTGATTTAAAACTGCTGGGATATCTGAAGCTATGAAGTATTCTCCTTCTCCAAGTCCAACGATTAACGGACTGTCTTTTCTTACTGCTATAAGCTTTCCTGGATCATCTTTGCAAAGAACTCCTATAGCGTAGCTTCCTTCCATCTTAGTAGTTGCTTTTCTTACAGCTGCTAAGATATCACCTTCATAGTAGTAATCTATAAGATTTGGAATTACTTCTGTATCTGTCTGAGAATAGAAAGCATATCCCTTTGATTCAAGCTTTTCTCTAAGCTTGATATAGTTTTCGATAATACCATTGTGAACAACGCTTATTTCAGCATTATTACTTGTATGTGGATGTGAGTTTACATCTGATGGTTCTCCGTGAGTTGCCCATCTTGTATGACCAATTCCTATAGTTCCGTTAACTGGATCCTCTTCAAGCTTTTCAGCTAAATTAGCAAGTCTTCCTTTACACTTTCTAACTGCTATCGCTCCATCCTGCATAACAGCTACTCCTGCTGAATCATATCCTCTATACTCTAGTTTTGATAATCCTTCAACTAAAATTTTTGAAGCTTTCTTCTTACCAACAAAACCTACTATTCCGCACATATATTTATTCTCCTTTTATCTCTAGCTCAAATACTAAATAAGCTATTAATGCTTTAAATACCCGATTGAGTTTGTATTCAAAATTACTTTTGAATTTTGCCAATCTTTATCGACAGTATTAATTGCCGTGAGGTATCCGCCGAATTTTTCGATACTCCTCATCCTCGTCAACTTAAGTTTTACATTCATCTTAAGTCCTGGCGCTTTAATTATTATAAATTTATTCTGCCCTCCTTTATATAAAAATAACAGTGAAAAAGATTCTATCATTTCAAATCAATTTCACTATTATTCTATACTCACTATTTAATTTTGTCCACTAAATCAGCCTCAATTTCTTATTTCTTAAGAAAAAAGACATAAAATCACTTATTTTCTTTAGTTTTCTCTAGTTTACTTGTATATTGGTCTATACCACTAGACTATTAAACGTTTATGCACCTTAACAGTCAATTTATCTCTATATCTTAGTCTATTTTTTTATAGAATTCTTCCATAGTCAAGTTATTTTTATGCAGATACTTCGCTATGTCTTTTCCTATAAATCTATAATGCCATGACTCATATTTATATCCTGTTATACTTTCCTTATTCTTTGGATATCTTAAAATGAAACCATATTTATATGCATTATTACCAAGCCACTTATATGCTTTTGACTTTTCAAATGAATCATCAAGTTTAAAATTCACTTCTTTGGAGCTCAAATCTGCCGCAAGTCCAGTCTGATGTTCACTTTCACCTGGTTTTGCTATATATTCATCTGATTCACCACTCTGCTTTTTAGCTGAAGCATATATTAAATTCTGTGTATCATATGATCTGAAACCACTGTGAAGATATAAAATCACACCATCTTTTTTTGCAGCTGCAAACATTTCTTCAAGAGCCTCTGCAGCATTTCTTCTTAAAAGGTTTCTATTATCCTTGCCTTTTATAACTGTATTTACTGAAGGATATACAAGATCACCTGGTATATAACTCTTTTCAAGTTTATTAGATTTATTTATAAGTTCATACATCCTGCAATCATCATTATTTACAAGCCTATTCATATTGGTAAGCTCTTTTTTCTCAATTT
Source organism: Inconstantimicrobium porci (assembly GCF_009696465.1). Lineage (GTDB taxonomy): Bacteria > Bacillota > Clostridia > Clostridiales > Clostridiaceae > Inconstantimicrobium > Inconstantimicrobium porci. The sequence goes on from NZ_VULX01000002.1 coordinate 103,787, forward strand.
CTTCGTTCTTCATAGCCATAACAGACTGCTGCTTATCATATTCATAGTTACTATAAAATTTTGTACCTGCACATATAACACATACTATTATAAATAAAGAATATATAACGACAGGCATACTCCATTTACGTTTCATCAACTTTCCTCCCTGAACTTAACAATTTATATTGTAATTATGTCCAAGTAAGGATTACTTTAATCATAAAAGGTTCATCCTTTGTTATACGTTATACTCTGTTATCTATGCTCTACACCAAAAGAAGCAACCCTGGCTAACAAGGCTGCTTCTTTTTGTGTTTTATCTGTTTGCTTTTGTTTCTATTAATTTTGCAAGATTATGTGCCATCTTATCTATTTCTTCTTGGTTTTCACCTTCAAGCATTACTCTTACAAGTGGTTCTGTACCTGATGGTCTTATAAGAACTCTTCCTACTCCATGAAGTGATTCTTCTATCTTCTTGATTTCATTGATGATTTCTTCATCTTTTTCATGAATATCCTTCATGTTGTTAGGAACCTTTGCATTAGCAAGTACCTGAGGAAGTGCCTTCATTATGCCAGCAAGACTGCTTAAAGTTTTTCCTGACTTCTTAACTATTGAAGCAACCTGAAGTGCTGTTACAAGTCCATCTCCAGTACTATTATGATCTAAGAATATAACGTGTCCAGACTGTTCTCCTCCAATTATATATCCATTGTTAACCATGTTTTCAAGAACATATCTGTCCCCTACCTTTGTAACTTCAAGGTTAATACCTTCTCTTTCACAAGCAATTTTAAGTCCTAGGTTACTCATAACTGTAACAACTAAAGTATTATCCTTAAGTCTTCCACTATCCTTTAAATCCTTAGCACACATTGTAAGAATGTGATCTCCATCAATAAGAGTACCCTTTTCATCAACTGCTAAACATCTATCAGCATCTCCATCGAAGGCAAATCCGCAGTCACATTTCTTCTTAACTACATATTCCATTAATTCTTCTGGATGAGTTGAGCCACAATTTTCATTGATGTTAGTTCCATCTGGATTATCATTAATTACATAAACTTCAGCCCCTAGGTCTCTAAAAGCCTTAACACCAGCTTCGTAACATGCACCATTAGCACAATCTAAAGCAACCTTTAATCCTTTTAGGTTTGTTCCGATAGTTGATTTTGCAAAATCTATATAGTCTCCAATTGCTCCAGTTTCTTTTCTCTTCTTTCCAAGGTGAACTCCAATTGGACTTGGAACTCCTTCAAATCCACTTTCAATTACGCTCTGAATCTGATCTTCAAGATCATCTGAAAGTTTGTATCCCTTGTTGTCAAAGAACTTAATTCCGTTGTATTCAACTGGATTATGTGATGCGGAAATCATTACACCTGCATCTGCTCCATATTCTCTATTTAAATATGCTATAGCTGGTGTAGGAATTACTCCAAGACATACTGCTTCAGCTCCAACAGAAAGAATTCCTGCTACTAATGCTGATTCAAGCATATCTCCAGATATTCTTGTGTCTTTAGCTACCAATATCTTAGGTTTATGAGTTCCTTCAGTTAAAACAAATGCTCCTGCTCTTCCTAAATCATAAGCCATCTGTGCTGTCAGTTCGTTGTTGGCAATACCTCTGACACCATCTGTACCAAACATTCTACTCATAGTTTTACCTCACTTATTTATATAATATAATTGATTACTTTTTATTTTATATTAATCCAACATTTATTATATAAAACTTTACTATTTATAACAACTATTTTTGAATTATGATATTTTTTTGTTATATTTTCGTTGGATTTCGGCAAGCCCTTCTTCTATCTCTTGCCTTGAAACTTTACACTGTCCATTACATAATTTCTTTTTTAATTTGAGATGCTATCTTATGAATGTTCACATCAAATATTACTTCTGAATTATCAAGCACGTAACAACTAGATTTTTCACTCATAATAGTAACAGTTGTTTTATCCTTACCTATAACTATCAAATCATAGTCTTTATTCTGTAGACTATCATATTTTTCATAAAATTTTCTTATTATATCCTCTACTACCTTAAACTCAATAATATTTTTCTTAATCATCATCTTAAACAAATACATACACATTAAATCTTTGAATTTAAAATTTTCCCTATTACCAAAACTCCTGTTATATAAATCTATAAACCCTCCTGTCAAAATACCCGATGACAATATATCTTCTCTTGAATATACCTTAGTTGCAGGATTTATTGAAAACATATCTGCAAGTTCATCTAGCGATGTATTATCTTTAAGCTCCATTATCTTGTTTATTCTCTCGAGAATCTTATCTTTTTCAAAAAAAGTTTCCTGTCCCGTAAAACTGGATTTCTTTATAAACCACTGTTCAGGAATTATTCCTTTCCTTTTCCACCTATATAGCTGTCCATATGATATCCCTGTAAGATCAAGAAGCTGTTTTTTTGTAATTAATTCTTCACTCATAACTTCACCTCTTATTTATATTGTAACATAACATTGTTTCATTACAATACTTTTTTACAATTTTGCATCTATATTCCTGCTATTTTAATAAGATATACCAAAATACTCTCCATTTCGGATTATTTAATACTATCATTCAAGATTTTATCATATAATAATGTTAGAGGGCACCTCTCACAAGCGATGTGCCAAAGTTAAGTTTTCTAAATAGCTTCTTACTAAGGTGGTATGTAGAATGGGCATGAAAGGTTATATTCGGGTTGGCAAAATACATTCTAAAGTCGCAAGACTTGCTGGTTTTAATGCTAATGGAGATGTTTTTGCTTCACCTGGTGTGTACAAGCATATTAGAAAAAGACATTTTAAGCAGTTAGGTCAGAACGCTATTGACAATATGACTGCTATAATGAAGTCAATTTTATCATCTCCAGACTTTATTGGACATGACCCTGAAAAAGGTGCAACTTCTATTGAACTAGTAAAAAAAGCTGGCCCTTTTATACTTCTTGCTTTAGAAGTTGATACTGAAAATAACTATATATATGTAGCTTCTCTATATCCATTAACAGAGGGAAAAATATGCAGCAGACTTCATAGCGGACGCCTTATTCCTCTTACATCTATTTCAGAGTTCAAACACCTCGAAAAAAAGATTTTGTGAGATGAGTAATTTTTCTATTTATTCAAATTTTATTGCACACTTTCCCACGGAACTGTATAATATGTTATTGTTGAGCATAAAATTATATATTGGAAATGAATGTTACTAAGGTGAGAAAGGGCTCCTCACGCGCTAATGTCAGAATTAATCTGACTGAATAATAGTAACCAGAGATGCAGGATACGCCGCCCTGCTAGTAACCTACATATATAAAAGATTTTAAATTAATAATTATATTTGAAAATTTTTTATTCTATAAAGATAAAAGATACACTACAAAAATCTTTTTACGATTAATATAGTGTATCTTTTTTACGCCAAAATATTTTTTATATCTTGGTTCGAAACTCCCCAAAGAAGTTTCCTCCTATTCTCTTATCTCTTGGTTCATATCTCTAATCTATTGTGTTATTTTTTTGCTGCAATTTGGACAAATGTATAGTTCTTTATTGTTTTCAACAATCTTTTCAATTTCTATGGGCAGCCTTTTGCCGCAGTATGGACACTTCCAAAATAGAAATGTAAGAATAATAAATGCTATTAGCATACTTTCCCCTAGCGCTATCATAATTACTTTCATCGAAATTGTTGGAATAAATATACTTACTAAATTAATTGGTACTGATAAATACAAGCATATTAAAGAGATTTTTCTAACATTTTTTAAAAATCTCATTGTTCTTTTCACCATACTTCCCCCTTTTACATTGCTTACCCAAATATGATGCTGAAATGATTTTATGTCAAAAATACTATCTGCTTTTTATTCATCCTGATTTTCGTTAGTGTTATTTTTTCCGTAACTGCCACCTGGATTAAACATGTTTCCAAGACTTGTGTTCTGAAGATTTTCATATACACTCTTTGTTGGTACCAGCCACACATCTCCTGTGCCTCTGTAAACATTAAGGAAACCTTCTCCGCTTGTTGCTGTGCCTATTATTGACTTAGTTGCCTTTTCTACTGTAAACTCAATATCTCCAGTCCTTAGTATTGCAAAGTTTCCATCTACTTTTAATTCATCATTGTTTAATCTGCATTTAAAGATTTCAGTTTCTGGAACAGGAAGTTCTAAGACTACTAGTCCATCTCCACTTATTCTTGTCTGAAAAGCACCTTCATTGCCTAATAAAAGTGAAGATATGCTTTTCTGCATTGCAGATGAAACTTCAATGCCGTCTTCACATGCATAAAACATACCATCATCTACAATAATTTCATCATCCTGAAGCTCAACAAGTGCAAACTGTCCAAATGAAGGTTCAAGAAAGATTTCTCCTGTTCCGCTGTATGTAGGTTTAAACATTGTTTCTCCAGTCACCTTACTATTAAATAGTTTTTTGCCAAGTCCTAGCGGTCCACCTATCTTATTCTGTATCTTTATGTCACCTTTAAGATAACTTAATGCCCCTGATTCCAGCTGTACAGCACTATCATCAAGCAGAATTCTTACCTGTTTAAGTTTAAGACCTGCTTCTCTCATGAAATTAAGCTTTACAGCAAGGTTAACGTCTTCACTGCCCCTTAAATCATCATATTCTAAAATCTGAAAAATAGAATCATTTCTCATTTCTGCCTTAAGATTAAGATTATTAGTTATATTAAGTGATGTTCTCATCACGCACCTCTACTTTCTTAAAATATACCATCATTAAAATTTATACTCTAAGTATATCATTAACATGATTGATTCCACTATATATTTATAATTATTAACAGTATACATAATTTTAAAACAAAAAGGCAAAACAGAAACTTAATTCGTTAACTGATTTGCCTTACTTTTATAATTTTTTTGAATAATAAATTAGATCACTATAAGTCTTAGACGCTTCTTCATAACGTCTTTCCTTAAGAACTGCCTCTTTTATCATTCCTGCTTTCTGCATAACTCTGCCGCTTGAAGGATTTAAACTATAATGTTTTGCCTCTACTATATGCATCTCACATTCCTTTAGCATATGATCAAGAACTGCTTTTAAAGCTTCAGTAGCGTAACCCCTTCCCCAGAATTCACGCCCATAGCAGTATCCAATCTCACAATTACTATTTTTCTTACTAACATTAAATGCACTGATATTACCAATAAGTTCATGAGTATCTTTAAGTTCAACTGCCCAGTTATAACTATTATTTTTATACTCCTCTATCCAACTACTAATTAGCTGCAAAGTCTCATTTTTATTCTTATGACTATTCCAACCAACATATCTAGATTTTAAAATTAAGGATAAAATTAGTAAACTGATTTTTTAAATTTAATATTTCAAAAAGTTTAAAGAGAAATGTGTTCTCTTTTTGGAACTCCTCTAAGGGAGTTCAATCCGAAATTCTACATTCTAAACTTTAAATTATAAGCTCTACTCCATCTCGCAAATCATATTTATTAATTTCGGTATATTTACTTCTCTTGAATTATGATAATTAAATGTTGATTCTTCATCTCTTGCTACTAATGAAATATTAGCAGCTGAATTATCTGAAACACAAAGCAGTGCAATGCCTTTTTTATTCATCATGTTTATAGCCTTATAAAAACTTGCTGTTTCCATTTCAATAAGCTCAGCTCCTGTATTCTTTATATAATCAAGGAACTTATATTCACAAAATAATGAATCAGTACAGAATACTTTTCTCTTTACCATATTAATCTCCTGATCTTCTGCCTTTTTTATAACTTTATTTATATACTCCATATTTTGAGGAACAATTTTGCAGCCGAAATTATTTTTATCTAAAGAGTCAAATAAGTACATAGTAGCGCTTTCATATGCGTATGATTCAATTGGTGTTGATAACTCACCAAGCTTAATATCTGATTTTAAAGCTCCAACTGATCCAACAAAAATGATTTTTTCTGCTGCACTATCTGCAAGACATAACATCACATCTACAAGATTACAGGAACCTACACCACACATAATCCAGGCGATTTTCTTTCCTGCAAATTCAACCTCATATGATGATTGATTAGCGTATTGAATCATATTTTTAATACGTACTTCTTGATTCTTAAATATCTTTTCTGGAGTCCATACAGGCGCTACAACAACTGCATCATATTTTGTATTTGAATCTATGCCGTATACGTCCTTAAGCATGTCCTGTGAACCGTTATATTTCTTTGCTTCTTTTAATATCTCCTGTACTTTATTCATAATCATCTAATCCCCCTATTTTTATTGCTGTTAATATTAGCTCAAACACATGGATAAATTAGAATTTATCAGAATAATGTAAAATGTATATTGTATAATGTATAATTCAGGATGAAATCCGTAAACGGATTTCTAAATTTAAATGGAGGATACCTCCAAACCTCTGAAATTATTTATTCAAAGAGTTTTAAAGAAGAATCTGTCCTCTGTTTAAGCAGGCATTCCAAATCTTTGATTTGGCATGTTCGCTTACGTCTTGACCAAGCAGGCATTCCAAATCTTTGATTTCGTATATTCGCTTATGATTTGGCTGGAACTGCGCTTTGGCGAAGTTTAATCCACAATTATACTTTATACATTCTAAATTATACATTCTCACCTGTGACATGCTACATGTGACCTAATTCAAACTCTAATTTATCTAATACTTGTCTTTACTTATCTTTCAAAAAATCAACAATTTCACTTAGTGATTTTATGTCCCACTTATCCTTAAGTTCTCCGTTTCTGCAGAGATGGAATGATGTAAATCCTAGTTTTCTTGCTCCATCTGCTTCTTTATCATAATCATAATCATCAACATAAATGCTTTCCTCAGCTTTTACACCAAGTGTATCAAGCGCTGTCTTATATATTTTAGGATCTGGTTTCATTACTCCCACAATATCTGAACAGATAAAACAGTCAAAGTATCTGCCTATGCCTAATGATGTCAGCGTTAATTCAAGTGATGGTGATGTATCTGAAATTACGCCCATCTTATAATTGTTGTTTTTAAGATACTCAAGAACATCCAGCACATCAGGAAAAAGCTCTCTATCCTTCAGCCATACTTTGCTGAATATTAATTCTGATTTTTCGTCAAGCTTGTCCTCTTCTATTCCTTCATCTTTTAAAAGCTGCTTATAATAACGTTTCCAGAACTGCACTTCTTCATCGACAGTTTTGAGACCACTTTGAGGATATCCTGACTTCTTAAATAAATCCATAGTCCTGTAATAATCAAGTTCAAGCTTTCTACCAGACCATTTCTCAATTAATTGATTTCTCAAAAGTTTTGTTTCCTCTTTTGCATGTGTCAATGTATTATCTCTATCAAAAAATATTGCTTTATATTCCTTCATATCATCGCCTTGACAAGGACGAAATTGCATTCTACCATTCTTTTACACAAACGTGTAAACCCTTTATTTACAACACTTTATATCATTAAAAAATTATGTTTTTGAATGCAATTTCCTTTACATTAAAAAAGCAGCACATCCACATTTCTTATAGATATGCTGCTTAATTAATCAACTATATAGTTTACTTTGCAAATAAATTATTTGTATTCCTTAGCTTTTTCTTCTCCGTTAAGGACTCTTAGTCCTCCTTGAGCTAAAGCAAGCAATTCATCTTCACCTGGATATACCTTAACTGGAGCTATCCAGCTTACGTTTGAAATTAAGTCTGGGATAAGAGTATCAGAATATGCAATACCACCTGTTAAGATTATCTGATCAACTTTTCCATTTAATGCAGCTGACATTTCTCCAATAGCTTTAGTTATCTGATACAAGAATGCTTTATAGATTTTTTCGCATTCTTTATCTCCTTCTTTCATCTTATCAATAGTACCCTTAACATCATTAGTGTTTAAATATCCAACAAATCCGCCTTTACCAACTATCTTAGAATAAACTTCTTGTTCAGAATATTTTCCACTAAAACACATCTTAATTAATGCGCCTACTGGAACTGATCCAGCTCTTTCTGGTGAAAATGGACCATCTCCATCAAGAGTATTATTGACATCTACAACCTTTCCATTTTTATGAGCACCAACTGATACTCCTCCACCCATGTGAACTATAACAAGATTCAAGTCCTCATATTTCTTACCAGTTTCTTTTGCAAATCTCTTAGCAACAGCTTTCTGGTTTAATGCATGGAACTTGCTCACTCTTGGAAGTTCTGGTGTTCCTGAAAGTCTTGCAACATCAGCAAGCTCATCAGTAACAACTGGGTCAACAATGAATGAAGGTATACTTAATTCATCACCTATAGCCTTGGCAAGTATTCCTCCTAAGTTAGAAGCATGAGGTCCCTGAACTCCGATTCTTAGATCTTTAATCATCTCATCATTAACAGCATAAGTACCACCTTCAACTGGCTTTAACATTCCGCCTCTTCCAACAACAGCATCTAGGTTCTTGATATCAAAGTTCTTTTCTTTAAGGACCTTTAATATTACGTCTTTTCTAAACTGGAATTGATCAACTATCTTATCATATTTCTTTAACTCTTCATTAGTATGTCTTAAAGTTTCTTCAAATAATTCTTTCTCATCTTCAAAAACACCAATCTTAGTTGATGTTGAACCTGGATTTATTATTAATAGTAACTTAGACATTCTATAATCCTCCCTATTTTCTTAATTTTTCAGCTACTAAAGCAGCTAGCGCAATTGAATTCACCTTAGTTTCAAATGAGTCAGCCCTTGAAGTTAATATAACTGGAGCAGATGTTCCAACTAAAAGTCCACCATTTCTTGACTTTGAGAAATAAGTTAAAGTCTTATACATAACATTGGCAGTTTCAATGTTAGGAAGCATTAATACATCTGCTTTTCCTGCTACTTCACCAGTAACACCCTTATGATGTGCTGCTTCTTCTGATATAGCATTATCAAGAGCAAATGGACCATCAACTATACATCCCTTAAACTGTTTTCTGTCGCTCATCTTTGCAAGTAATGCTGCATCAACTGTTGATGGCATGTTAGGATTTACAACTTCAACAGGACATACAACTGCAACCTTTGGTACATCAATACCACAAGCATGTGCAACTGTTACTGCATTGTTAATTATTCCTTGTTTGTCCTTTAATTCTGGGTAAGTATTAAATGCTGCATCAGTTAAAAATAAAAGCCTGTCCCATCCTTCAGTTTCAAAAACAGCAACATGTGACATTAACTTTCCTGTTCTTAATCCAACTTCTTTGTTTAATACGCTTCTTAAGAATGTAGCTGTATCAATCAACCCCTTCATTAACATGTCAGCATGTCCACTTGATACAAGCTTAACAGCTTCTAATGTTGCCTTTTTAGGATCTTTTACATCCATGATTTCAAAGTCAGTTAAATCTAAGTCTATCTTTTTTGCAATTTCCTGAATCTTTAACTTGTCTCCTACTAATATTGCATCTGCTACACCTTTTTCAGATGCTTCTTTTATAGCTTCTAGTACAGGTTCGTCTTGTGCTACTGCTACAGCAACTTTCTTTTTCTGAATTTCCCTAAGTTTTGAAAATAAATCGTTAAAATTCTTACTCAATATACCGCACCTCTTTTATACTATTGTTAATTTTATAACAAACTTATGATAAAAAAAAACAATAATAAATATTTTTTCCTTTATCATTACTATTCTATAATAACATAAATAAACAATATTTTGCAAAAAATATTATATTTAATCATAACGTTTACTTGACCTACACAACAAGTTTGTAAGAAATCACAAATACATCATAATTATAATAATCATCTATAAATAAAGATTTTATTTCTGTTGTTAAGATAATAACAGATTGATTAATAATATATATCGTAATTTAGCCTTTACACATAAATTAAATAAAAAAATAGAGGCTAAATTAATCAGCCTCTACATTAATTATTAATTAATAAGTTTTAAAGAGAAATATGTTCGCTTACTCCTCAGTAGAAACTGCCATAAGGGCAGTTTCATCAGTAATTATACATTCTAAATTATAAATTATACATTACAAAGGCTTATATGCCTTTATGATATTTTCAGCAATTCTTAGTCCGTCTACTGCTGCTGATATTATTCCACCTGCAAAACCTGCACCTTCTCCTGCTGGATATAATCCCTGAACAGATATGCTCTCACAGTTATCATTTCTTGAAATTCTTACTGGAGCTGAAGTTCTTGTTTCTATTCCAGTCATAACTCCATCACCTGATGGTCCAAATCCTTTGATTTTTCTATCAAAGTTAACAAATCCCTCTTTTAATGATTCTGACACATAACCTGGAAGGCACTTTGTTAAGTCTCTAAAAGCATAACCAGGAGTTACTGATGGAACAACATCTCCAAGTTTGTCTGTAACCTTTCCTTCTATGAAATCGCTTATCTTCTGAACTGGCGCAACATAGTTTCCTCCACCAAGCTGATATGCAAGCTCTTCATAATGTCTCTGGAAATGCATTGCTCTAAGAGGTGAGCTTCCTTCAAAATCTTCTGGACTTATCCCAACAACTATAGCTGAGTTAGCATTCTTCTTATCTCTAGCATGATAACTCATACCATTAACAACAAGTCTGTTTTCTTCTGAAGCAGCACCTACTACAACCCCTCCTGGGCACATACAGAATGAATATACAGGTCTGTTGGTACTCTGTGCTCTATATGTCAATCTGTATTCTGCAGCTTTTAATCTTGGATGATTGTAAAAATCACCATACTGATTCTTACTTATAAGTTCCTGTGAATGCTCAACTCTTACACCTATGGCAAACGGCTTTGGCTCCATGAATATGCCTATATCATTAAGCATTTCATAAGTATCCCTTGAGCTGTGGCCAATAGCTAATACAAGCTGTGTACATGGCACTTCATTACCATTAACAATAATTGAACTTACTTTTCCATTCTTAACATTTATTTTTTCAAGTTTTGATGAAAAATGCACTTCTCCACCTAAAGATTTTATTTCTTCTCTTAAGTTCTTAACTACACCTTTAAGTATATCTGTACCAACATGAGGCTTACCCATATACATTATTTCTGAAGGTGCTCCAGCTTTAACAAATGATTCAAGAACAAGATCACATCTCTTATCCTTTATTCTTGTTGTAAGCTTACCATCTGAAAATGCTCCAGCTCCGCCTTCTCCAAACTGAACATTAGAATTCGGATCAAGAATACCTGTAGTCCAAAACTTCTCCACAGTCTTTGTTCTGTTATCTACATCTTCTCCTCTTTCAAAGACTATAGGTTTATAACCTTTCTGAGCAAGAAGAAGAGCTGTGAATAATCCGGCAGGTCCAAGTCCTATAACTACAGGCCTATGTTTAAGCACTTTATCTCCCGGCATCATCTCTTCTACAAATGCATTATCTTCAATAAGCACATCCTTGTCTCTAAGTTTCTTAACGATATTTTTTTCGTTGCTGCAGACTACATCTACTGCATAATTAAACTTAATATCATTTTTCTTTCTAGCATCGATAGATTCCTTGATTATTTTAAATTCCTTTATATCTTTTTCGCTTATTCTAAGCTTTTTAGCAGCCTTCTTCTTTAGAAGATCCACCTCTTCATTTATATTTAAGTGTAAATTGTTTATTCTTATTGACATCTTGTCCTCCATTAAGTTCTTTTGTTTTATGGTTTTTTTACTGCTGTAACAGAAATTTTATCAGGATTCTTTGTTTTAACTGTTATTCCTGATGGTACCCCTGTAATTGTATAATCAATAGAATTCTGTCCTTCCTTAACTGCTGAAAGATCAATTGACGCTTTTATAGTTCCATCCTTAATTGCTGAAACAGCACTTTCCTCACCATTTAAGACTATCGAAACACTCTTATCATAAGTAAGATCAAGTCCATCCGGAGCTTTACTTTCTGTAAGAGTAAGATTTATATTTTTAGTTATATACTTTTCTACAGTAACTGTAACTTCTACAGTTCTATCATTATTACTTACAGTAACCCCCTGCGGTATATGAACGTTCACTGACACATTCTTTGTGGAAGTTATCTGGGATAAATCTATAGCTTCAGTTTCAAGCTGTGAAATCTTTTCTAAAGTACTCTTTTCGCCAAGTACCTCTATCTCTTTTGATGTTGTTATTTCTTTAAGCTTAACATTATCAGGAAGCGTTCCCTTAGTATTAACCTTTATTTTAACCATTTTTCCCTTTGTAATACTAATATTTAAAGATGCAGTTGAAGGTGACAGTGATACTTTTGTAACTTCTGTACCGTTAGCGTTATATGCCTTTAATAATACAAGCTTGCTTATGTCACTTGATATATCTGTAAAGCTATCGGTAATTCTTACTTCTGTTACAGTGTTTACATAATCAGCTGCACCTGATACTTTTACTGTTGTTGGAGTTATTTCTGTAGTTCCTTTATAGAATCCCCTCTTCATATCTACAGATGAATAATTCTTTACAGGAACACTTTTCTCAACATAATCATCAAGAACAACAGAAACCCTCAAGTATTCATTATTTTTAATGCTGACTCCTGCTGGATAATTCACTATCTCTACAGGTATCTTATTTTCACCTTTTTTCAGTGCATATCCTTCTAAATTAACCCTAATCTTTATATCATCTTTCTTCACTTTATATACTTCATTTGCAGGTCCTTCAATTGTTACGTTAATCTTTAATTCCTCATCTGGCAGCATTGTAAGCTTAAGATCTTTAAGTATATCTTCATTAGCTATTTCAACTGGTACATTGTTTATCTTATATTCCCTTACCGGGTTCTCTATATTATTTATGTAGAGCCACAAACAAAATGAAGCAATTATACAGACAACTCTGATTATTATACTTTTCTTCTTACTGTCTTTATCCATGTCTTCACCCGCTCTTCCACTGATTTAACCTTCTTTTCTCTTCTCTTCTGCATAATCTTGATAAGTATATTCTTAAGTTTATCCTTATCAAAGTTTCTTGTAAGTCTTCCGTTAACAGCTAATGATATAGTGCCAGTTTCTTCTGAAACAACTATAATAAGCGCATCAGAGTTTTCTGAAAGTCCTAAAGCCGCTCTATGACGTGTTCCAAGCTTCTTATTTATTGATGTATTGTTTGTAAGGGGAAGAACACATCCTGATGCTAATATCCTGTCATTTCTAATTATTGTTGCACCATCATGAAGCGGTGTGTTAACAACAAATATATTTTCAAGTAGCCCTGATGTAACTTTCGCATCAAGAATTGTTCCATTATTTGATATGACTTCTCCAAGTCTTGTGCTCTGCTCTATTACTATAAGTGCACCAGTTTTTGTCTCTGACAGATTTTCTACAGCATTGGTTACTTCTGTTATTACACGTTCAAGAATCTTATCATCCTCTATAAGATGAACATCATCAAAAGCACTCCTGCCAATATGCTCAAGAGCTCTTCTTATTTCAGGCTGAAAAATAATTATGATAGACAAAACTCCTATTGTAATTGTCTTGCTGAGAATAAAATATAGCATATCAAGCTTCAATATATAACTTATAGGAATAAGTGCAAATATTAAAAGTATACCTCTAAAAAGCTGTTCAGCCCTTGTTTCGCGCATCAGCATATATGCTTTATAAAATATATATGATACTACTAAAATATCTACTACTGACCATAAAGATATGTTACTTATAGAATGTATAATCATATTCAAAATATCCAGCACAATATACACCACCTAACTTTACCTATATTAAAATTATACACTATTAAACTGTCAGTTAATATGGAGATTATTACTTTTTTTTTAATTTTACTTAAATGTAAAATTATCTTTTTTCCTTCTGTCATATATTCTTAACTTAATAAATATATTTAAATACAAAAGGAGGAGATTTTTTTGCCTGATACAATTTTAAAAACAATTAAAAAATACTGGTTTGTCATTTTAATCTTTATCGCTACACTAACATTTATATCCTATAAATATTTTTTTAATCCCGAAAAAAAATCACTCAATAATGTCTGCTGTGCAGTTAATGCTATAAACTCCGCTTCACTAAAAGATATGAAAGGTAGTATTATCAATGCATCGCCGTCAATATCTACACTTACAGATATTCAAACAAAACTTATAACTCAGAAGAATACACTAGACTCATTATCAATTTCTAAAAACTATCTAGCGCAGAAACAAACTCTGCAGCTTGCACTTTCAGAAAACATAAAGATATGCGAACAGACAATTGCAATATTGAAAAATCAGAACTCAAATGACCTTGCAACTTCACTTACCAATCTTCAAACAACATATACAATGTGTAGCAAGCACTATAGTACATGTATGAATCAAGGCTTTGACTGTGGATTCAATAATAACTTTGCAAAATTCTATAAAAATGCCTGCACGTATATAAACGAGATTATAAAGATCAAAAGAGATAATGATATAACAAGCAGCCAGAACAAAACATTTTTTAATACAATGTCAGATTATTTATCAAAGTTTAAGCCACTTACTGAAGATTTAAATCCAGCTATTAATCGTGTAAAAAGCGACCAAAGAACTCTTAATGTAATTATAAATGATGTATATGAAAAAGAGTCTTCACTGAGAGATATCAAGGATTCTTTTGCAACTATGTCATATCCTAAAGATTGTGCTTCATGCTATAACCTATTTAGCTCAACATTGGATAAATATACTGATTATATTTCATGTTTATTGGACACATTAAAGAAAGATATAAAAACTAATTCTGAGAGTTACGATACTGCAAATCAAAAATATTCTGATATGATGCAGGAATATAATAAGCTGAATGATAATATTAATAATTTTTCTAAGTAATGTATTAATTTAAATTCTTTGGTTATACTACCTTGAGTACAGGGTTAATCCCAAAGGAGGTTTTTTATGAGAAAAATCAAACTTACTTTATTCTTAATATTAACCTTTTTCAGCTTAAACTGTTTTGTAGCTTTTGCTAATGAATTGAAAAATAACAACATTAATATAAGAAAACTTACTTCTGACTCCGTAGATTTATATCACGAAAAAGATTCTGTTGTAGAAGTTATGAATTATAACAGTAAAAAAATATATTTATCAGAAGATGATATTTACTTAATGTCACAAATTGTATATGCAGAAAGTAAAGGTGAGCCATACGAAGGAAAGGTCGCTGTGGCCTCTGTAATTTTAAACAGACTTAATGATCCTAAATTTCCAAACAGTATCCAAGGTGTTGTTAAACAAAAAAATGCTTTTTCTTGTGTTCACAATGGAAATATAACTGTAATCCCAAATGAAGAATCGCGAAAAGCTGTTATAGAGGCAGTACACGGATCAGATCCTACTTCTCAGGCTGTATTTTTTTATAACCCTGAAACAGCCACATGTTCTTGGATGAAAAACGTAAAAAAGACCAACGTAAAAGCTATAGGACATCATGTGTTTTTTCAAGTAAAATATTAAAAATAAGGTCACCCATTTTAGGATGACCTTATTTTTATCTTTATTTATATTTTTTCAAATGTTCCATATTTAAGGACTTTTCCATCTCTCATCAGAATCTTACCTCTGCAAATCACAGTCCTTATCTCAAGAGTTTTTTTATCAACAAATACTAAATCAGCATCCTTACCCTCTTCAATTCTTCCTTTATGATTAAGTTTAAAGATATCAGCAGTATTGCTTGTTATAACCTTAATTGCATCTTCAAGTGGGATATCTTCATTAAACACTGCATTTTTTACTTCATCAAACAATGATTTTACTGAACAGATTCCAAGCCCTATTAACTGTCTCTTCTCGTTAAACAAAGGCATACTGCCGTTGCCATCAGATGAAAAAGTTATATGTGTAATATCAAACCCCTTTTTATAATACAAAGAAAGTGCCATTGATGCAGTAAGCTCATCCTCTTCTAAGTATTTAGGATCACTGCTTGTTGTAGCATCAATATATCCTCCTATATCAGCATAATTCATAGCCTCATCAAACAATTTCCTACTTCTGTTAACATGCGTAGGCAGAAGCTGACTGACTGGAATTTCTGTTTGCTTTATCACTTTATAAAGGTACTCCATTCCCCTTTCACCGCTGCCAAGATGCACATTTACCACACCAGCTTTGCCCGAAAGAAGTCCTCCTACTCTTGATTTTGCAACAGTCTTAACAAAATCCTCATAAGTAGGCTGAGAACTCCTATTATCAGATAAGGCAACCTCACCAACACCAATTATTTCGCTTATAAGCATTAAATCACTTTTAGGTGTGCCCGTAATAGTATTAACAGGAATCTCATAAGATCCTGTATAACAAAATGCCGTAATCCCTTCTTCATTAAGAGCTTTTGTCTTTGCTACAAGACTTGGCATATCACGACATATATTATCAGTTCCAAGGCAGCCAATGACTGTAGTTATTCCAGCCTTAACAAATTCACTAAAAGCAAGTTCAGGAGTCCTAGTATTGAATCCTCCTTCTCCGCCACCACCAATAATATGCACATGTGAATCTATAAATCCTGGCAGTACACATAATCCTTCTGCATCTATATTCGCAATTTCTATATCATTACTAGTTATATTAATGCTTGGAGAAATCTTTCCTATTTTATTACCTGCAATAAAAATATCCTTTTTTCCACACTTTTGTGGTGAAAAAATTTCTGCATTTCTTATTATAGTTAGCAAACTATCACATCCTTTTTATTTTAGGATGTCCTTTATGTTAGTATTAATATACATTGAATCTGGATATTTATCACAAAGCTCCTCTGCATATTTTTTAGATTTTTCTGCATTTGTAGATTTATAATATACTGCTAATTTATAAAGAACTTCTTCCATATAATTAGCTTCTTCCTTTGTTTTATCTTTGTTTTCCTTTTCGTATTCTTCGAAATACTTTACCGCTTCCTCTATATTGTTCATTTTTTCATAGTTATTAGCAATTATAAACTGTATATGTGGTTTAAGATAACTGCTGTTACTATATTTATATGCATTCAAAAGTACAGCTTCAGCCTTATTGTATTTTCCAGCTTTAAAAAGTTTTGTTCCATCTTCATAAAGCTTCACAACACCTTTATCATTCATATATGCTTCTGCCTTATCATAAGCATTTCTTTCAGTAATTCCTAAGAAATTCTTATCCACATCTGTTATTGATTTTTCCACATATTTATAGTCACCATCATCTATAGCTGTTAATAACTTTGAAGCATCTATAGTTTTAGCTCCTTTTTTTGACTCTTCCTTAACTTCTTCTTTTTTAGCTTGTTCCTGTTTCTTTGCTGCTTCCTGTTTTTTAGCTTCTTCTACTTTCCTTTTAGCTTCCTCTGCTGCCTTTGCTGTCTGATCAACTTTTCTTGCAGCTGTGTAATTCTTAATCTTAGGTACTGTAAAAGCAAATGCTCCAATGACTGCTATAATAACAGCTACAGGTATACATAGCTTCTTTATGAAAGAATAATTTCTGTTTCCACCATATTCATTAAGTATCTTCTTATTTTCAAGTGCTGTTTTATTATTTTTATCCACAAACATAACCTTCTCAAGATATTCCTGTGCCTTTTCAAAATCTCCAGTCTTTATTGCACATAAGCATAGTGAATTATAGACATTTATCATGTTAAAATCACTTTCTGCGCAATAATTTAGTTTATTTATTGCCTCATGAATGTTAAGCTTTTTTATTTCCACAATAGCTTCTTTATATGCTTCCATTCTAAACTTATCTTCTCTAGAATCATTTATGTACATCTCTGATATATCGTCTCCGTTTAATGATACATTAACTTTCCATATGTTAAGCGCCGAAGTAAGATTTCCTTTTTCATAATAAATAATACCTTTTAGGTTATAAGCTGCAGAATTTTTTTCACTTCTATTAATTGCTTTATCACATGCCATCAATGCTCTATTTATGTAACCTGTACTATATAATTTCATCGCTTTATCATATAATTGCTTATCTTTTTTATCCAAAATAACACCCCATCATAATTTATAACAAAACTATTATACAATATACTAAATTGAATATGAAACAAAAATACATAATAATGATCATACATGCATTGATCATTGATCACCGATCCTTGAGAATTTTTCTTAGAATTCACTTATAGAAATATAGACATCTTTATAATGCTATCATCTTTATTGTTTCCTTGTATTCATTCATAGTCTCATCTGTATATTGTGCTATTGTTATTTGGAGTTTTTTGTTTCCTTTTGATTGAATCTTTTTTATTCGCTCTCTTTTTGAAGATGGCTGGAATTCCAGTTTTGTCATATCTGTATTTATATTGATTGAATATATTTGCTGTCCTGTTACAAGAGTTCCATATGCTGAGCCAGTTACTACAAGAATCCTATCATTATCAAGCCATTCTGTCTGAAGTATTGTAGTCTGACTTTCCTTTTCATTCTTCAGCTTATATTCAGTAAAAGCTCCCTTAGGATTTTTAATAATAAGACTTGCGTATCCTTCCTCTTCAGCATATTCCCCTTTTCCTAGCACGCATGCAGAATACTTATTTTCTTTGTTAACTTCCCATGGAGTCTGACTCTCACTATTCATGCTTTTGATAACACTGTCTGATGGTACATCTTTAGAAAATATATCTACTGTTTTTTCTGTACCTTTTTCACTATCTTCAGGTTGGCTACCTTTATTTTCTTGTTTTTTTAGCTCTACACCTTTATCTTTCTCTGATGACTTATTTGCTTCTTCCTTCTTATCATCAATAGCTTCTGATTTTTCATTAACAGATGCTTCTGCTGATACACTTGCATTCTTATTTACTGCTGATTGCTGCATATTAATAATCTTAGGAATAGCTATAACAGATGATGATAGTGTTATAACTGCAATTAATGCAGCTACTGCAATCCATCTGTTCTTTTTCAATTTATAACCTGCTTTTTCTGTTAAAGACATAGGATATTTTTTCTTATCTATCTTTGACATAATACTCCTCCTTGAACTTACAAATCCAGGATTGTAATCATGCAGAATACTTTTAAAATCATCATTTATCTTTTTTTCGTAATTATATTTTTTTCTGCACGAATCACAATCTTTGATATGCTTAATCATTTCTTCTCTTTGCTCTCTAGTAAGATTGTTATCAAAAAATTTATAATTAGATTTATACATATAAAGCTTGTTATAAGCAGTTATAAATGTTTCCTGTGTGAGATCTTCAGCTGCTTCCTTATCCTTGATCATGTTGTATATAATATGAAGTATTGTAAGTTCGTATTTGTTAATTATGATGTTAAACTGCTCTACTTTTAATACTTCATTTATTAGTTCCTTATCTCCATCCACCATAAGACCGCCCTTTTTAATTTTTTAAATATGCCTTTATCTTATATACGAATTATTCTTATTGTAGTTTACATTTATTGATATTTTTAGATATTTTTTATTTAGTTTCAAAAAAAGAATAGGTAATAATGAATTTTATCCAATTCTATTCGTTATTATCTATTCGCTATTTACTAGTATAATTTATTTATTTTTATAAGTATTTCAAACAATATAACAGACTCGTAATTTTGATATATTAATAAAATATTAGCCCTAATAACGCCGCAATTACTATTGTTAATATAGGATGGACTTTCTTGGACACAAGCATTGCTCCTGTAATAAGAGTTATAATTATGGCCTGATAATTAACATATGCATCTTTGGCAAGTGAAATAAATGAGTTAAGTATTAGAGCTATTATGGCAGGCTTCATTCCTAACAGCGCTGCCTTAATAACCTTTGAATCTTTAAATTTACTTACTGCCTTCTGTAAAATTGAAACAAGAATAAATGATGTAATACTTATTCCTATTGTCGCAACAATACTTCCCAGAACACCATTAACTTTATATCCTGCAAAAGTTGCTGCATTAATGGCTATTGGTCCTGGAGTCATCTGTGATATTCCGATAATATCCACAAAATCTGTTTTGCTTATCCACTTATTCACATCTACTATTTCTCTTTCTATAAAAGGCAGCATAGCATATCCGCCGCCAAAGCTGAATGCACCTATCTTAAAAAACACAAAGAACAGTTTAATTAATACTGGCATTACTCTACCTTCTTTCTAAGAAAAATTAATCCATAAAGAGCTGATCCAATTATTATGTAGATAGGATTAACTTTAAAATAAAGAAGTATAAACAATGCAACAGCAATTATGATAAAATTTCTTGAATTTTTGTCTATAGCTTTTGAAAGACTTGCCACAGCTATAAGTACAAGCATTGGTACTGCTGCACTTATCCCCATGAACGCTTTGTTTACATAATAATTATTTCTAAACTGCATGAAGTATGCTGCCACAAGAAGTATTATCGAAAATGATGGTAGTACAGCACCTAAAAATGAAAGTAATCCGCCTATAACTCCAGCAATCTTATATCCTACAAATATAGATGCATTTACTGCAAATGGCCCCGGAAGACTTTGCGAAAGTACTATAATGTCCATAAATTCATCTTTATCAAGCCACTTTTTCTTATTTATCATCTCCTCTTCAATAAGTGGAATCATGGCAAATCCACCACCAAAAGTGAAAAGTCCAATTTTAAAGAAGGTTGCAAAAATCCCAAAAAGTTTTTTCATTAAATGAATCACCTCTTATCTTTTGTTTTAACTATACTCTTCCTTTATTATGGACATATTAACTTCAATTTATTTGCTATTATCTTCAAAAAAAGACAGCATAAGCTGTCCATTTTTCATAACATATATGCAGTCACATTTATCTAGTACATCATCATCAAGCTGATGTGTGATTATGATACAGCTCGTTCCCTTTAAGTTAAAGATACTATCAAAGATAGCTTTGGCTGTCATATTATCAAGACTTGATGTTGCTTCATCAAGAATCAGAAAATCTGATCCGCGTTCAGTACAGAAACATATGATGCACTGTTTTCGCTATTGAAGCTTTGTACATCTCTGCCTATGATACTTAAAAAAATATCTTCAAGTTCTTTAAGTTAAAGTGTTTTGAAGAGAGATGTGCTCTCTTTTTGGAACTCCTCAAGGGAGTTCAATCCTTAACTCTTCGTCCTTCGCTCTTAGTTCTTAACTTTCTAGATTGCTTCTTCTTCCTGTTCTAGCACTTCTTTTGATACTATCTGTCCATCAAGAAGTCTGATAATTGAAGTTCCATATTCTGCTGACTTTTCTGAGTGTGTAACCTGCACAAGTGTTTTGCCATATTCCTTATTTATCTTTCTGAAAAGCTCCATTATTTCTGCACCAGTCTTTGAATCAAGGTTTCCGATTGGTTCATCAAGGAAGATTATTTCTGGTTCAAAAATAAGAGCTCTTGCTATTGCTACTCTCTGCTGCTGTCCACCTGAAAGTTCTCTTGGTGTCATCTTTCTCTTTGCTTTCATTCCTATGATATCAAGGATTTCATCAAGCTTCCCTTTATAATCCTTAAGCTTCTTTCCATCAAGTATAAGTGGAAGCATAATATTATCTTCAACTGATAAATTAGGTACAAGATTATAAAATTGAAATACAAATCCTATTTTATTTCTTCTAAGTTTACTCATTTCTTTTTCTTTTACTTTACTAAGATCTTTTCCGTTAATCTCAACTGAACCTGATGTAGGCTTATCTAGTCCTCCTAGAAGATAAAGTAATGTTGACTTTCCACCACCTGAAGGCCCCATTATAGAGACGAACTCGCCCTTTTCGACAGTAAAACTTATATTTTTTAAAACTTCAACGCTTTCCTTTCCAACTTTGAAACTCTTTTTTAAATTAGTAACTCTTATTGCATCCATATTCTTTTCCTCCTACTCATATCTTATTTCCTGAATTATTGATAACTTTCTATTCTTAATTAATGCTGGTATTGTCGCAATGAGGATTATTACTAATGATGCAATAAAATACTGTGGCACTACCTTAAAGTTCATTTCAATATCAAGCGGCATATTTAAAACATTTAAGAATCTTGATAAAAGTGATAATCCTAAAGTCACATAAGACACTGATATAATTACTGCCCAGACAACTGATAATATTGATTCAATAATTATCATTTCTGTTATTTTCCATCTGCTCATTCCTACTGATTTAAGTACTGCTATCTCTTTCTTTCTCTGCATAAAGCCAATGCTTATATTATTAAAGATTCCAATGGCAGCTATAAATATTGCCATGTAGCTGAATATGCTTAAAACGATAAGCATTTGATTATTTGCTTCTGTATTAGCTTTTTGATCTTCTTCAACTGTACTTACAGTAGCCCCATATTTCTTAACCACACTCTTTAATTCTTTCTTTGCTTCATCATGTTTTTCATCTGTATATAAATATAACTGATCTGCTTCCTTTAGCTTATAAATGTCTTTAAGGACATTGTTCCTTACAAGTGCAATTTGTCCCATATTATAAAGTTTTCCGTTGATGATACCTGCAACTGTAAGCTTTTTACTAATTCCATTTATATTAACACTTACCTTATCCCCTACCTTTACCTTAAAGACTTTATTCATTGCTGTTGTAATCATTATTGAATCATCTGACTGCAAAAACTTCTGGTACTCTTCTTTATACTTTGTATTAAGATCAAAATATTTGTTATAAGTTTCATAATTATCATCAATACCTTCTACAACATAATTACTGTTATTTATAACAGCTCTAGTCTGTATCTGGTGGATGATAGTGCTCTTTATATTATCATTTTTCTTAATATCTTCTATTATTTTCTCTGTATTTGTTGTCTTTTCAGCAGAATCTGATGGCTGTATTTTACTGATACACAAGTCATATCTCATATCCTTATAAGCACCTGTAACTGCCTTTTCTACTGAAGAAGAAACTGAAGTCATCATAAATACTGAAAGAAGTGAAATTATTATAAGTGTAACATTACTCATTAAAACCTTTGATGTCCTAAGATTATTTAGTGCAAATACTGCTGCCTTACTTTTACCCTTAGCTACCTTATATAATAATGATGAAATAACATCTATTATCTTAGGGTACATCAGTACGAGTCCTATTACAGATAAAATTACGAATACTCCACACAAAGCATCTGCAGCTTCTGATTTTATATTGTAAACTATAACTGAAACAATAATGATTGTAAGTCCCGCTATAAACCTCTTATAACCAATCCTATTTGTAACGCTGACTTCATTTAGTATTATGTCTTTAACCTGCATTTTTCTTATCTTCTTTACTGGAATTATTGCAGAAATGAATGATAATACTACTGCAAATATCATGCCTGCTGCTAGATATTTAGGCTCAACAGATAACTTTGATATTATTCCGTACTGCTTTAATGGAGAAGTCAAATAATTTACAAGATAAAGTCCAAGAACTCCAAATAAGTCACCAACTATTCCCCCAACTATTCCATAGCCAACACTTTCTAAAAATAATATCTTCTCAACCTTTCCTCTTGTTGCTCCCTGGCTAAGGAATGTACCTATAACTGAAAGCCTTTCTGTTACTATAAGCTTAAATGATCCATAAATTATTATGCCACTCATAAATGCTACTATAATCAACATTACATAAAGTACATTTGTGAATGATGACATCTGATCCTTAACTGCATCTTCATTAAACAATTCTTTTGCAGTATACTTTGTATTATTTTTATTAAATTCTTTTACGCTGTCTTTAATATTATCTTTATCTGCTTTAGCTGAAATAAAATTATATTTTCCTTCTGCTTTAAACTCTTTTACTAGAGTTTTATAAGGAACTATTATCGAATATCCTGTACTTTTATCAGGATAAAATACACCTTCATTTGAGCTTATTGCTTTTACTGTATATTCTTGTTCCTTTCCATTCATAAAAATTTTAACTTTATCATTTATCTTTAATTTATTATCTGAACTTATTCTTTTAGAAATGATACAGCTGTTACCGTCAAAGTCATTGATATTTCCTTCAACAAGCTGTTTATCATTTATATTTTCTTTTTCTCTTGCACGTATTGTAACAAATTTAGTATCTTTGCTGTCATCCTTACTATCTTCAACAGCTGAAGCAACTATTTCTGCTTTTAAATTTTTTATCCCTTTTAATTTAATATCATTTTTATCGATAAAAAGCTGATTTTTATCATTTGAAGAAATGACTATCTGCTGATCTTCAAATTGTGCTAGTTGCGGCTTTACTATACTGTTTATACCAACATTAACTGCTCCCATGCTGGCAACAAACATGCCTGTACTTAATGAAATTGCAATGATCAAAAGAACAAACCTTAATTTCTTTTCCATCATGCATCTTGTTATATACTTGAAAAATATCTTCATTTCGTCCCCTCCCATGTTAATTATTGTATCAACATTATATTTATATTTCATTAAGCAAATCTTAATTTTTCCTTAATTACCCACAGAGTGTTTCTTGTCACAATCTAACATAATTTATATTTATAAATAATACAAATTAATATCAAAAAAGCTCCCGCTTATAAAAGCGGAAGCTTTTTCATTAAATATAATTTGGGATTATATTCGTGTTATCAGGTATTTTAAATCTATGTTAAAATATCTTCATTAAAATTTGTTAGTATTTTATGTTAAATTGTTAGTTTATTTATATCTTTGTAATTAGTTTTCCATTATAAGCTTCTTAGCGTTTAATATTGATGTTGCACTCATTGAGAATTCATCTAATCCGTATTCTACAAGAGTTGGTATAGCAGTTTCGTCTCCTGCCATTTCTCCACACATTCCACACCATTTTCCTTGTGAATGAGCTCCATCTATAGTCATCTTTATTAATCTTAATACAGCTGGATGCATTGGGTTGTATAGGTAAGATACCTTTTCACTCATTCTATCTGCAGCTAATGTGTATTGGATTAAATCGTTAGTTCCGATTGAGAAGAAGTCAACATGCTTAGCAAGTTCATCAGCCATAACTGCTGCTGCTGGAATTTCAACCATGATACCCCATTGGATAGTATCTGAGAATTTCTTTCCTTCTGCAGTTAATTCTGCCTTACATTCTTCTACTACAGCTTTAGCCTGTTCAAATTCCTGTATTCCAGAAATCATTGGGAACATTACTCTTAAATCTCCATAAACTGAAGCTCTAAGTAAAGCTCTTAATTGAACCTTGAATATTTCTTTTCTATCTAAGCAAAGTCTGATTGCTCTGTATCCTAAGAATGGGTTCATTTCTTGTGGTAATGGTAAGTATGGAAGAGTCTTATCTCCACCGATATCTAAAGTTCTTATAACAACTGGTCCGCTGATTTTTTCAAGAACGTGCTTGTATGCTTCATACTGTTCTTCTTCTGTTGGCGCCTGATCTCTGTCCATGTATAAGAATTCAGTTCTGAATAGACCTATACCGTCTCCACCGTTAGCTATAACCTGATCAACGTCAGAAGCCTTACCGATATTTCCGCAAACTTCTACTCTCTTACCTGCTTTAGTTACAGTTTTAACTTCGATAAGTTTCTTTAATTCTTCTTGTTCTGCCTGGAATTTAGCTTTTTTAGCTTCGTATTCAGCAATAACTTCTTCTGATGGGTTGATTATAACATCACCAGTTAAACCATCAACAATTATCTTGTCTCCATTTTTAACACATTCAGTTATATCTCCAAGACCAAGTACAGCTGGAATTTCAAGAGTTCTAGCCATGATAGCTGCATGTGAAGTTCTTCCACCTATGTTAGTTATGAATCCTGAAACCTTAGTTCTATCAAGTTGTGCTGTATCTGATGGAGTTAAATCGTGAGCAACTACTACTGTGTTTTCTTCAGTGATTGCGAAATCATCTCCACCTCTTCCTGCAAGGTTAGAGATTATTCTCTTAGAAACGTCCTTTATGTCAGCTGCTCTTTCTCTCATGTAGGCATCTTCCATAGATTCGAAGATCATTACAAATGTATTAGTAACATTTTCAACTGCCTTCATAGCGTTGATTGAATTGTTTTCTATTTCTAAAGACATAGCTCCAGTGAATTCTGGGTCATCTAATAATGTGATGTGTGCTTCAAAAACTGCTGCCTTATCTGCTCCCATTGATTCTTCAGCTTTAGCCTTTACAGCTTCTAATTGCGTATGAGATGCTTTTAATGCCGCATCTAATTTAGCCTTTTCAGCTTCTATGTCATTAACTTTAGCGTCTGTTATTACTATTTCTTCGTGAGCCTTTATAAATACTTTTCCAATAGCATATCCTTTTGATGCTGCTATACCTTTTTTATTCATCTAAAATTCCTCCTTAGATTTAAAATATCCTTTTACTATTATACAAGCAAATACCATGCCAAATTTTAAAAAATAATTTATTTTTTATTACATTTATGTATTTTATCATATTTGCACACAACTTTCCATGATTTTATTATTACTTTATATATAATGTATTATGCATATAAATGCTTCTTTATAAAATTGTTGATAAATTTTATCAACTATTTTATAAAGAATTATATATTTTTACCCCTAACCCATGATATAATGTTCTTAAGTAAAACATGATAAAAAATATCAACATATTTTATTTTTGATACTTTTTATCAAAAAGGAGAATTATTATGATAACTCAAGAAATAAAAATTCTTGCAACTAATGGCATTCACACAAGAATAGCTGCAATGATAGTCAATAAAGTTGCCCAAATTTCAAATAAATCACATGTTCAGCTGTACATAAAAAAGGTAGGCCTTAAAGACTGGCTGGGAATAAGCATGCTAGCACTTGTTTCTTTAAAAATAAAATGTAACGAATCAATAATAATTGGTGCCAAAAAATCTGGAGACGAAACAATAGAAGCACTAAATGAATTAAAATTATACATAGAAACAGTAATTAACAAAAGCGACAACGCCACTACTTCAATGAATAGCATTGATAAATTTATAGAGGAAAGTGCAATCGTTACTGACCAGATTATAAGCGAATCTCCAATAGGTATAATAGTTATTGATTTAAATTCTAACATTATAAATATTAATAATTACGCTTCAAACATCCTTAATATTAACGGAAAAGAATGCATAGGAAAAGATATTTACAAAATACTTCCACATTCGGAACTTCCTAAAATACTTACATCAAAAGATAAAGAACTTGGTAAGATTCTTTATCTTGGTAACAAGACATGTACAATAAATAGAAGCCCTCTTCTTTCCCACGATAAAATTATAGGAGCTGTTGCTGTATTCCAGGATGTCTCAGAACTTGTAGGTGTAAAAGAAGTTAATGAAAAGTTGCAAAAGATACTTGCTTCTTCACATGACTTGATCTGTTTTGTTGATAATACAGGTGTAATAAATTACTGCAACCCTGCATACAAACAATGTTTTTCTTCTGCAGATTCCGAAATAGGCAAAAATATTTTTGATATGCCTTCACACAATATAATTATTCAGTGCTTTAAGGATAAAAAGAAAATTGAAAATGTGCTCCAAACTAAAGACGGTATTGATGTTATGACTACAGCTGAGCCCATTTTTATTGATAATAAATTTAACGGGGTTATCTCAACATCTAAACCTGTAAATGAACTTAAAGAATTAATGAGCAAACTTCAGAAGTCTCAGGAAGAACTTGATTATTACAAAGATGAACTTATGAAACACACTTCGCTTAAAGGATCATTTAAAAATATCATAGGTGTAAGCAAGGCTATGCACAATATTTTATTTATGTGTGAAAAAGCCTCAAGAACAACTTCTACTGTGCTTATACAAGGAGAAAGTGGTACAGGAAAAGAACTTATTGCAAGTGCCATCCATAACAACAGTCCAAGAAAAGGCAAACCTTTTATAAGAGTAAACTGTGCAGCAATTCCTGAAAATCTGCTTGAAAGCGAACTTTTTGGTTACAAAAAAGGGGCTTTTACAGGCGCATTAAAGCATAAACCAGGTAAATTCCAGCTAGCAGATGGCGGTACAATCTTCTTGGATGAAATAGGTGATATGCCTCTTTCTATGCAGGCAAAACTTTTAAGAGTCCTTCAGGAAAAAGAAATAGATAGTCTTGGTGGTTTAAAACCTCAAAAAATAGATATTAGAGTAATTGCAGCAACAAATAGAATCCTTCCTGAAATGATTGAAAATGGCACATTCAGAGAAGATTTATATTACAGACTTAATGTTGTGTCAATAAGCCTACCATCGCTAAAAGACAGAAAAGAAGATATTCCTATTCTTGTTGAACACTTTATAAGCAAAATAAACGAATCTCTTCACACTACAGTTACAGGAATAGATCAAAATGTACTTCCCATGCTTTGTAACTATTCATGGCCAGGAAACATTAGAGAGCTTGAGAACATCATCGAAAGAGCCATTAATCTTTGTGATGGGCACATACTTACAGCAAGAGATTTTCCTTCATACATATGTTCTAAAACTCATACAGCTATTACAAACCAGTCACAAAACTTAATAAATGTATATAATGATGAGCTCCTGCCATTTGAAGAGTACGAAAAGCAGATAATTGAACTTGCCATGAAAAAATATAAATCATACAACAAAGCTGGAAAAGCACTTGGTCTTACTCATAGAACAATATCACTTAAGTGCCAGAAATACGGAATAGATAAGCAATAAAAAATTTACAATCGTCCCTTGTCATCCAAAATTCGATATTGAAGAAATTTATATATTATTTTTTGGGTTTATAATCTGTGGCTTAATGCAGCCTTCTCATACAATGATTTCTGTAATAATTGCTGCATCATGCGCATCATCAATGGCTGGTTCATGTTTTGATACTATTATTGCAAACATAACAACTGATGAAAAAGGAAAGACCTATTCTTATATATTTTTCATTCTTAATGCTTACTTTTCAGATTGCGTATTCGCAGTTCAGCTTTTCAATGCCGCTGCAGGTGAATAAGGTATTCGGAAATGTTTATGGTCCAAAATATTATGGTTTTCTTGGCAGTTTCAATGCTGTAATAGTAATAATTCTAACACCTCTAATTACATCTTTAACTAAGAAATTTAGAATAATTTCGGTTATAGCATGCGGTGGTCTACTATATGCAGTTTCTTTAGCAGTATGTGGTGCTCTTATCATGTTCCTATTAAACGGAATGTACGAGAAATTGATGAATAATAAATAATAAAACGGCTATAATGGATATTATACTCATTATAGCCGTTAACTCTAAATTTTAAAATCTAAATTCTAAATTAGTACAAATGGAAACTCCTAGTCCAATGCTCTTCATAAGATTTCTATAAATCAGTTCATGTACAAAATCACTTGGATGCAGTTCATCATTCATACAGTTTTCCTGAATAATTATATCTTCAATTGTCCTTCCTGTGAAAAGCAGATAGTCCTGCACGTAGATTTTACTATTTCGTAAGGATTCTCTTGTTCGTTTCACTCCCAAGAGGGACTTAATTTCTAAATTCAATCTTCACTTCGTTTGATTTCATTAAAAAATTAATGCCTCCTCATTATGATAAAGCCTGTTTGGGAATGATTCATTCTGCACTGTTGACGGAAGACCTGTCATTAAAATTATTTTTTTATTCTTTTCTTTAAAATATCGCACTATATGTAAGATTATCAAAAGGAAACTTATCCTTAATATATTTTTCAAATAAACCATACCAGCTTTTCTCGCCGTATCTCCTGCAGTAAGTTCTTTTTTCAGTAGTAATTATTTCTTCATCACTTTTAACACTATCGGACGCACCTGCCCCTGCTGCAATACTATCTCCTATTACATTTATCTTTATGCCTCTTCTAAACATTGAAATAAAACCTTCATTAGTCATAATATACAATTCCCTTCTATATAACCTCATAATTAATATTATAGTTCTTTTCTATATTACTCAGATTAAATTTTAATTAATTTGCATTTTTATTCCATAATATTATAAAATATAACAAAAGAACTTAGGAGGTTTTTTACATGTCACGATTATGGGAAGCAAAATCACAACACTTTGGATTACCACTATCTTTCACAAAATATTATGTAGAAGATGGAATATTATTCATGCAGAAGGGACTGTTCAGCACAGACTTGGAACAGGTAAGATTATATAGAGTTGTAGATTTAAGTTTAAGAAAAAACTTATTAGATAGAATATTTGGTCAGGGAACTATTATTGTCAGTTCCAAGGATAAAACTATGCCTACTCTTGAATTATTACGAATACCTCATGCTGAAGAAGTATTAAGATCATTAAACAAATGGACAGAAGAAGAACGTAGACGAGCAGGATATAAAACTAGAGAAATCATTCGAGACAACGACGATTCAGAAACTGACGAATACGATGATGATGATAAAAATTATGATTGATACATTAGAAATGAAACACTAAAACTATAATATATCTTGAAGAATGATCATTGATCAATGATCGATGACCAATGAAGGATTGAACTCCTACGGAGTTCCTAAAAGAGGATAATCCCTCTTTAAAACTCTCCTTAATTATCAATTATATAATCACTAGGTGGAATTGCGTTGAGCAATCACACAGGAGTCTTGGAGGGTCTCCCTCCATCATGATCAAAATTCGTGAGCTCGCGAATGAATTTTTTCCTCAATTTTAAATTTTAAAATCTAAATTCTAAATTACACTGAAAAAGACAGCTTCACAAAAAGCTGTCTCTTTTAATCATTCTATAAATCATCTACTAATACTGCTGCTTTAGCGTAAGCTGTTGATCTTGCTTCAAAGAAATCTGTCTTTACTGAGTTTGCATCTGCATGGATATCTACCCATTCAGCTGGATTTCTGTCATATCCTTCGTATACTGGTTCAAAGCCTATACCTTTAAGTCTTATGTTTCCAAGGTATTTTATATAACTTTCAATCATATTTTCGTTGATTCCCTGAATTCTGTTACCTATTACGTAACGTCCCCATTCGATTTCATGTTCAACACCAGTCTTTATCATTTCTACAAGTTCAGCCTTAAATTCTTCTGTAAATAGTTCAGGCTGTTCCTTCTGAATTTCTCTGATTATGTTTCTGAATAACCATAAGTGAGTATTTTCATCTCTGTTTATGTATCTTATTTCCTGAGCTGATCCAGGCATCTTACCGTTTCTTTCAAGATTGTAGAAGAACATAAAACCTGAATAGAAGTATACACCTTCTAATATATAGTTAGCCATAATACTTCTTAAAAGATTTTCAGTTGTAGGATTCTCTATAAAAGTATTGTACTGATCTCCAATAAATTTGTTTCTTTCTAATAAAACTTTGTCGTCTTTCCACTGATATAATATCTCGTTTCTCTTTTCAGGCGAGCATATTGAATCAAGCATATAGCTATAACTCTGAGAATGCACAGCTTCCTGGAAAGCCTGAATAGTAAGACAAAGGTTAATCTCACTAGCTGTTATGTAGTTATTTATATTTCCAAGGTTCGCAGTCTGTATTGAATCAAGAAAGATTAAGAATGATAGTATTTTATCATATGCTGTTCTTTCCTCTTCTGTAAGCTTTGAATAATCCTTAAGATCCTGTGAAAGATTTATTTCTTCAGGAATCCAGAAGTTATTCATTGCCTGTCTGTACCAGTCTGAAGCCCAAGTATATTTCATATTGTTAAAGTCATTAAGGTTTGTTGTATTACCATTAATAACTTTCTTTTTAGAAATTTCTATATCTCCATTTTCATTAAAAAGCGGTTTTCTATTTACGTTCATAGCTGCTTCTCCTTTAATCTTTCTATGCAGAGCAACCTTCACAGTCACTTACTGTAAGAGATTTTGATCTCACATAATATATACTTTTAACCTTATTTTCACAAGCTGCTATATAAAGATTCATTATCTGTCTCATCGTATAATTTGTAGTTATGTATAAGTTAAAAGACTGTCCCTGATCGATGTGTCTTTGCCTTATTCCGTTAATCTTTACACACCATTCTTGATCTATGTTATAAGCTGAATTATAATACCAATAATTATCCATAGATAAATTAGGTGCTGTTTTAGGTGTCATGCTTCCCTTCTTTTCTTCCATCCAAAATCTTGCTATAATTGGATCAACACCTTCTGAAGTACCAGCTATTGTTGCTGTTGAACCATTTGGTGCCACAGCAAAAAGATATCCATTTCTCATACCTTTAAGCTTAATTTCACTTTCAAGCTCAAGCCATTCCTGAGAATCATAGTTCCTTAAGGCAAAATATCTTCCTGTATCCCAATCTGAACCTTCAAAATAATCATAAGCTCCCTTTTCTTCTGCTATCTTCATAGAAGCTTTTATTGCATAATAATTTATCTTCTCATATACCTTATCTGCAAATTCTGCATGCTTTTCGTCTGTAAAATGAATCTTGTTGTTTACAAGCATATGATGATATCCGCTTGTTCCAAGTCCTATTGCTCTGTATTTCTTGTTAGTTATTTCAGCAAATTTAACAGCATAGTAATTAAGATCAATTACATTGTCCATAGCTCTTATCTGAGTCTCAACAACATATTCAAGTTCCTTATCATTAGTTACATCTACATTTCCAAGAACTATTGATGAAAGGTTACATACAACAAAATCACCAGGCTCAGTCTTTTCAACTATTATTTTGTCTCCATCTTTAGTTTCTATAACAGCATCTTCAATTTTCATAGAGCTCATATTCTGCATTATTTCAGTACATAAATTAGATGAATATATCATACCTTTATGTTTATTAGGATTCATTTCATTTACTGTATCTCTATAGAATGCAAATGGAGTTCCTGTTTCTGCAGCACTCTTTATGATAAGTCTAACTATATCCTTAACTGACATAACTCTTTTTTCTATTCTGTCATCATTTACACAGTCATAGTACTTTTCTTCCCACTCTTTTCCGTAAAAATCTTCAAGACTGTATCCCTTAACCTGTCTTATTTCATGTGGACACATCATGTACCAATTTGCATCTATATCTTCTTTAGCAAGCTTCCAGAAAAGATTAGGGTAACAAAGTCCAGGGAATACGTCATGTGCCTTCTTTCTATCGTCACCATTATTTGTTCTAATTTGTAAGAATTCAGGTAAATCTTTATGCCAAGCATCAAGCCATACAGCTACACTTCCGTTTCTTACTCCAAGCTGGTCAACTGCAACTGCTGTATCATTGAAAAGCTTAATCCATGGAATAATTCCAGCTGATGCTCCCTTAAAGCCTCTTATGCTTGATCCAAGAGCTCTTACCTTTCCAAAGTAGATTCCCATTCCACCGCCAAACTTTGATACCTTAGCAAAATTATCCAATGATTTATATATTCCTGAAAGGCTATCGTCTACAGTATCTATAAAGCATGAGCTAAGCTGATATAATGGCTTTCTGGCATTAGACATTGTTGGTGTTGCCATAGTAGCTTTAAGAGAACTTAAAACATCATAAAATCTCTTTGCAAAATAGACTCTCTTCTCTTTCTTTTCAGGTATTGCAAGATGCATAGCTATTCCCATAAACATTTGCTGAGGAAGCTCAAGCACTTTTCTATCAAAGTTCTGTACTAGATATCTGCTATGAAGAAGTTTAATACCACTATACGTGAACAAAGCATCCCTCTCTGGCTTAATTTCTTTTTCAAGCTCATCTATTTCCTCTTTAGTATAATTCTCTAATATGTATTTTCCGTATAACCCCTTATCAGTAAGATCAACTATAAAGTCATATAATCCTCTATATAAATCTGCATCTTCACATAAGTTTCTATTTTTTCTTACTTCCATATACATCTTATAAACGTAAAGCTTTGCTGCAGCTTCAAGCCATTTTGGTTCTGTTTCAGTAGTAAGCTCTAAGAATATCTGAATCATAGAATTAAGAGTCTCTTCGTCACTAGCATTATCCCTCTTAATGTTTTCATAAGATTCATAAAACTTATCTTTTATATATAGGCCTTCATTATCTTTTATATCTAAAATAGCACTTTCGCATAATCCTAATAATCTGTCCATGTTACCCCTCCATACAAGATATCGTATATTGCATAATCTTATCACAATATGTGGGGCAGTTCAATGAAAATAATTGCTAACAAATAACGTCTTTCGCATGGTTACAAGAGAACTACAAGATAAAAATTTTTTGTACATTAAAATCAAACAGATTAGTGGATAACGAATAACTAATAACGAACAGATAAAAATAAGCATCTCATGCTTTGACTCGCATGAGATGCTTATTTTTTAGAAATTTTTATTTAAATATATGAAAACTTTAAACATGTCTCCTTCAATATCAACTTTCATTCTTCCACAATGTAGTTCTACTATAGATTTTGCAATAGCCATGCCAAGTCCTGAACCTTCTATTTTTGAAGTTCTTGCTTTATCTCCTCTTGCAAATCTTTCGAATACCTCATCAGAAGTAAAATTCATTTCATAACATGATACATTTTTAAATGAAATGATTATGTTAGTTAGATTCTCACTAATATCAATATATATTCTTGTATCCTTCATGGCATATTTATATGCATTAATAATTAGGTTTTCAAAGACTCTCGACATCTTTTCGCCATCAATATTCATATGTAGCCTTTCAAATTTAGAAGTAACTTTAACCTCCAAATTCTTTTCACTGTACAAAGTTGATGATTCTCCCACACACTGATTCAAAAGTTCCACAAGATCAAGTGAAACCTTATTTAGATGAATCTTGCCTGATGATAATTTTGATACTTCAAAAAGATCAAAAATAAGATTCTTAAGCCTAGTAGTCTTTCTGTCTAGTATATCAAGATATTGTTTTCTCTCATCATCAGTAATCTTACGAGTCTTAAGTATATTTACATAATTAATTATGCTTGTTAGTGGTGTCTTAAGATCATGAGATACATTTGTAATCAGTTCAGTCTTCAAACGTTCACTTTTTAAGCTTTCATTTAAAGCCCTGTCATAACCTTCATTTATATTCTTAAGTTTATTGTAAATTCTCTTGTATCCGAATCCAGTTCTTCTTTTGAATCTTTCAAAATCTCCACTTTCAATATCATCTATGGCTGTTTCTACATTTATAATAACGATATTATAAATCAGCACAATTATAGATGAAGCTATAAGTATATCAATGAATGATGATTGAACTGAAAAAACAGCTTTTAATAATATTAGAATAATTATTACAGCGATATTTGTATTAAAAATCACCGCATATCTTTTCTGATACTTATATAGCTGTATGTAAAGATTGCACACATAGAAACATTTATCTATAACATAATCCTGTCTAAGCTGCCCTGCTACTCCTTTAATCCCAAACTTAAATAAACTAAATATAAACTTACTCAATATACAAATTAAGCATACAGTTACACCTACTAAAATAATTATTTCAGATGTAAGCTGACTCTTTTTAATAAGCAGTACACTACCCTTATTCTTTTCTTTAAACATTATTGCTTTGTAATCAGGATTATCCAGCTTTACTGTTCTACAATAAAAATTGTCATCGATACTGTTCATATTATTTAGGATAGCAATCTTCTGACTATCAAGCTGTCTTGTAAAAGTTAAAATATGATACTGTTCATCAGTCATATTTCCATTTGCAAATGCTCTCTGATTTTCTGACTCTATAATCGGGAAATAATTTCTACATATCTTTGAAAGCACACCATTTTCATTTGAAACAATTATGTTATCTCTCTTATCTATTATAAGTATACCTGGCATTTCTTTGTATGAATTCTGTAGCCCATTAATAAGCTTAATCTTATTTAAAGGCTTGGAAAGATCATTTACATCATCAAGTACTGATTTAACAGAAATCTCTCCCTTATCAAACTGTTCAGATGCTTTTTTATAATTAATATTTTCCTGCATACCTTCTATCTCTTCATAAGATGATACAGCTAACTTTTGGAATAATTCATATTTATTAATTTTTAAATCTTTCTGTGCACTGACAAGAATACCGTCTACTCTCTGCATTACCCATGTAAATGCCCATATGGTAAATATAAGTGCTATTACGTCTAATAAAGTAATTTTTGAAAATATTCTTATCTTACTTGTCGATTTTGTATCCAACACCCCACACCACCTTTATATATTCGGGCTCCTTAGTGTTAATTTCTATTTTTTCTCTTATCCTTCTAATATGAACTGTTACAGTATTATCACTTTTATAAATTGGCTCTCCCCATATCTTTTCATATATTTCTTCAATAGAAAAAACCTTTCCCGGATTCTGGGCAAGAAGCTCAATTATCTTAAATTCAGTGGCAGTAAGCTTTACTTCTTCTCCACGTACTTCAACTCTTTTTAAATCTTTGTAAATAACAAGATCTCTTATGCTTATCACATTACCGTTATTTTCAGAAAGAGGCTTTTCATATCTTCTTAGCTGTGACTTAACTCTTGCAACAAGTTCAAGATAATTAAAAGGCTTTGTCACATAGTCATCAGCACCTATATTAAGTCCTAAAATCTTATCGCTATCTTCACCTTTTGCTGAAAGCATTATTATAGGAATATTATTCTTCTCTCTTATCTTCATGCATGTTCTTATTCCATCAAGTTTTGGCATCATTATATCAAGTATGATTACATGTATTTCATGTTCATTAAGTATATCCAAGGCTTCAATACCATCTCCAGCCTTATATACCTTATAGTTTTCTCCTCTTAAATATATTTCAATGGCATCTCTTATTTCTTTTTCATCATCAACTACTAATATTGAGTACATATATATCTCCCCCTATCTTATATAATACATAATAAAAATAACAAAAGTCGCATTTATAAATTAAGAATTAATTAATTTATTTGGAGTTTTAATGAAACTACACTTACTTAAGCAGTCTGCTAAATCTTTCATCTCCTCTTACAGGATCAAAATCATGTTCATCTTTTGCAGTTTCCTTAACCTTAGGATCCACTTCTATTGCTTTCTTAAAATACTTCACAGTATTCTCAATGTCTCCACGTCTTCCATAAATACTTGCAATGCCATAATATGACCATACATATTTCTCAACTTTCAGATTCTTATTATACCACTCAATTGCTTCATCATAGTAACCTAATAGTTCATAGGCAAGCCCTTTATTAAACATGGCATATCCATAATCGCTCTTAAGCTGAAGTGATCTATCAAGATCTTTCATTCCCTCATCAAGAGTCCTGCTTTTAAATATCTTGGTTATGCCAAGCACATTATATGCAATATAATTATCAGGGTCTTCCTTGATAACTTCTTCTGCAAGTTTTATAGCATCATCATATTTTCTAGCATAAAATAATGCATCCGCCTGACCTGCTTTCTGATCTAGCTGCTGCTGTTTTTTCTTTTTTTCTTCAATTTCTATTTTAATTTTTTTCTGATCTTCTTTTTCCTGTTTCTGTTGCTGTTCTATCTTAGCCTGCATTATCTGCTTTTCTTTTTTATTATTTATTCCTGCCGTAATAATTATCACTATAGCCACAACTGCACATACTGCTAATACTGTAGACTTGACTTTTCTACTTCCAGGAAGCTTTATTCTCATCTAATCATCTCCCAATCTTATCTAAACTCTAACACTAATTGTAAAATATGATACTTACTATGTCTACATGGTTTTTAACTTATTACTATAGTTTTGCATAATTATTGCCCATTATCTAAAACTATTATTATTAGCAGCAGATAATAATAGCATGAATTTTGCAAGAAATCTTGTAAAAAATGCTTTTTATGATTGAAATCTATTTACTTTGAATTTATTTACTATATAATTATTTTGGAAGTTATTTTTAAAAAACTAATTTAAAGGGTGATATTATGAATTATCTAAAAAGCAAAAGGGACTATTTATTAGACATATTTATCATTATTCTTGGTGCGTTTATAGCATCGATTGGTGTAAATTTATTTTTAAGTCATGCAAAACTTCTTAGTGGTGGTGCAACAGGTGTAGGACTTATCATTCAATATATGACAGGCTTTCAGGCAGGTTTCTCAGTATTCCTTATCAACCTTCCTCTATTTATAGTAAGCTACTTTAAACTGAACAAGAAGTTCACAATCTACTCAGCTATAGGAATGGTTGCTTTATCATTATCACTTGTAGTAACATCTCCTATATCTCATGTTTTAAATATTAATAATGATTTACTTTTATATTGTATATATGGTAGAGTTTTCTGTGGATTGGGATACGGACTTATATTTTCTAGGAATGGATCTACAGGTGGTACTGACATAATTACAATGCTGATAAGACAGAAATACTCAAGCTTTAATATAGGCAGCGTAGGCTTTTCATTAAATCTTATAATAGTAAGTATAGGTGCTTTCTTATTTGGCCTTCCTAAAGCTTTATACACATTAATATCAATGTTCATTCAGGGCTTTGTGCTTGATAGGGTAATAAGAGGTGTCAGCCATAAAAACCTTCTTTTCATTATTACAGAAAAAGAAGATGCTGTTATCGATTATGTAATGAATAATCTTCATAGAGGCATCACATCACTTGCAGCTGAAGGAGAATATACACATAGTAAAAGAAGAATGCTTTACTGTATCCTTACTCCTAGACAGATGATTGAACTTAAAAGAACAATTCATTTAATTGATCCAAAGGCCTTTGTAACTGTTGTAGATGTATCTGAAGTAAGAGGCAAGGGATTTGCCAATATCTAAAAGAAATATGAAAATAGAATGAATACTATATTTAGGATAGAATCAGTTCGCAATGCGTACTGATTCTTTTTTTATGGAGGTTTTAACTTTAAAACTCTGTTATTTAATCTCTAAAGATTTTTAAGAACATATTAATGTACTACTTTATATAAATTAATTCTAAGATATAGACTGTTATCATAATTTAATAATTTGCAACATAATAATTAAATATATTAAAAATATTGCAGGAGTATTCAATGAAAGAGTTAAGTTCACGTAAAGTATATCTTGTAATTTTATATACCTTAATAATAATATTATTATTTTTAATCTGTTATGATATCTTCATCTTTATAACTAAAAAGTACTCAAATAAAGTTCCTTTTAATGCTATACGTGTTTCGCCAATCACTGGTGAACATATTTTAGTAAGCAATACTAAATTTCCTTTAATCGAAATAAATTATGACAATGGCAATTTTGATAATTTATCTTATATAAAATATGCTGACATTACTGTTGAAAAATTCAATT
Source organism: Inconstantimicrobium porci (assembly GCF_009696465.1). GTDB lineage: Bacteria > Bacillota > Clostridia > Clostridiales > Clostridiaceae > Inconstantimicrobium > Inconstantimicrobium porci. Next base: position 142,909 of record NZ_VULX01000002.1, read on the forward strand.
CTTCTAATAATATGATTGACTACACTGCTTATCTATATGATAAACAGATAAGGACTTCCGACAATATAAAATCAATAAGGTCTATTTCTACTGGTTCTTTTCCAAAGCTTAGCTTTGATAATAAAACTTGTATAAATAAAAATGAATTAAAGAAAGTTGATGATATCAATATAAAATACAATGATAACTTGAGCACTTCATTTTCTTACAGTAATAATCACTATAAAAAATCAGATACATTATCACCTGACTACGCAAATATAGTAGTTGAATATGTACCTGATAATACTGATATAAACCATATATATGATGCTCCATTTTCAGGCCTTCTTTTCTCAAATGGATTCTGTTCATCATTTAAATACAATGGAAAGCAGTGCATATTTGATGACAAGAATCATATTTCATTTGCTGAAGGCAAAACATATTGGATTATACTCCCAAAAGGAGCTTCACTAAAAACAAATTAAATTTTAACTTTATTCCCTAGGAAATATTAATTTTCTAGGGATTTATTCTTTTTTATATAAGTATCTATTCCTTTATTGACAGCTTCTGCAATTTTTTGCTGATATTCATCGCTTTTAAGCTTTTGTTCTTCTTCATAGTTAGACATAAAACCACACTCAACTATGACACATGCACATTTCTTTTCGCCTCTTAATATCTTATACATATTTTTAGCTGGTTTAGCCAGTCTATTGTTAGATGGATCTACTTCATCTTTTAATGTACTCTGAAGTATATCAGCAAGAATTTTACTATCCGCATTTTCTGCATGCCATACCTGTGCACCTTTATACTTTTCTTGAGGAAACATGTTCTGATGTATACTTACAAATACAACACAATTTGTTTCTTCCTGCATCTTAGCCCTCTTAGTAAGATCCTGAACCTTTTTCTCATGTATACTCTTACCAAGATCATACAACCCAGTATCACTGTCTCTTGTCATTACAACATTATAATTATTCTTTTTAAGCTCATCCCTCAGCTTTAAGGCAATCTTTAAATTTATATCCTTTTCATGTGTACCATCCTTTGCTACAGCACCACCATCAACTCCTCCATGACCAGCATCAACAAGAATAGTCAATTTACTGTTTTCCTGGGCATATACAGATTCTGTAGGTACAAAAACTAATACAGCACACATAACTAAAATCAACATAAATACTTTTTTATTTGTCATATCTTTCTCCTCCAAAAACAATACTATTTTTAGTATGTTCTTCTTTTGAAAAATCATGTATGAATTATAGTATATGCATTCCAATTCTCTTATCTATAAAAAAAGCACCGTTTGCTATAAACAAACAGTGCTTTTTTTATTAGTTGTTTTCTATGACGCTTCCTGCAATATTTTCAGCATGGTCACTTATTCTTTCGAAATTGCTTAGAAGATCGATGAATAATGTTCCTGCATATGCATTACATTCTCCATTATTTAATCTCTTTATATGATTATCTCTGTATTCCCTTTCAAGAGTATCAACTCTTACTTCAACTGCAAATATTGAATCTGCTTTCTTTGGATCTCTTGTTTCATAACTTTCAATTGCTATGTTAACAGATGTAAGAGTGTATTTGAACATATTATCAATTTCTTTAAGTGCCTGATCTGAATAACGAACATTCTTTACTATCTTTTCAGTAGTAAGGTCTGCTACATTTTCTGCATGATCTCCTATTCTTTCAATATCATTAATAACATGATACGTTGCACCAACTATGCTTCTTTCTTTTTCTGACAAATCACACTTAGAAAGCTTTATCAGATACTCTGTAATTGATTCTTCAAGGATATTGATTGTCTTTTCATTCTCATAAACTTTTTCTACAAGAGTATTATCATTTGTCTTGAATGCTTCTACTGCCATTTCAAGATTTTTTCTTGCTATGTTTGCCATTCTTATAGTTTCTTTTATTACCTGTCCTGCTGCAATTACAGGAGTCTGTAATAATCTGTTTTCAATAAACTTAGGACCCTTCTTATCTATTTCATCATGTCCTGGTATTATTTTATTTACTACATAAATTAAATACTTAGTTAATGGCAGTAATAAAATTGTATTTGAAATATTAAATATCGTATGTACATTTGCTATTTGTCTCTTAACTGATTCTGGATCAGTTCCAGGAACTATATACTGTACTATTCCAGCAAGCTGTCCTCTAAATGGAATAAATATAAATGCTCCTAATGTGTTGAAGAATAAATGTATAAGCGCAGCCTTATGAGCTGTTTTATTTGTTCCTATACTTGCAAGCATAGCTGTAATACATGTTCCTATATTGCATCCAAATAGAACAGGTATTGCGATACCTACATTTATATGACCAGTTGCTGTTAAAGCAATAAGTATACCTGTTGTAGCCGATGAACTCTGAAGAACTGCTGTTAATGCAAGTCCTGCCAACATTCCAAGAATCCAATTATCACCGATAGCTACAATTATATTTGTAAACTGTGGGGAATTTGTCAGTGGCTTCATTGAATCTGACATTAAACCCATTCCCATGAATAATATACCAAATCCAAGAATTATGTTTCCAAACTCTTTCCTCTTTTTTCCTTTAGCTGAAAGTACAATTACTGTACCTACACCAACAAAAATTGGGGCTACTGCATCTAAATTAAAAGCAACTAATTGTGCTGTTATAGTAGTACCAATATTAGCACCCATGATAATTCCTGCTGCCTGAGTTAAATTCATCAAGCCTGCATTTACAAATCCTACGACCATTACTGTTGTAGCACTTGAACTTTGAATAACTGCTGTAACTATAGCACCAACAAGTACTGCTGATACTGGATTTGAAGTTACTTTTTCTAATATGTTTTTAAGCTTATCTCCAGCTGAGTTTTCAAGACCATCTCCCATAAGGTTCATACCATATAAGAAAAGTCCAAGACCGCCTATTAATTGAATAATTATTTTAGTAGCTTCCAAACCTATCTTTCCTCCACATATAAGTTTTTTTCTTATCACAGTTAATTATTTTACTCTATAGTTAATGTTTTGTTAAGATAACAAACATTTTTTTAACCTAATCTTAATATAGATATTTTTTTATTTTATATACATATCTAGAATTTTTCGTGCAATTATAATACTACCATAAAAACAATAAAATAGAAACAATATATAATATTACTTTACAGTATAATATTTTTCCAAATATATTAACACTATAATTAATTATATATTTAATCATCAAGAACAGCAATTGACATTTTATCCAATTAATGCTTTTCCCAAGATAAGTATATCTTAATATAGTTGACTCAAATAAATTTAATTTCTAAAAATAGAACAATTACCAATAAAATAATCGATACCTTATTCATCTTCATTACTGCTACATACTCTCTTATAAATGCACTAAAGGTTATCATAAAATATAAAACTACTGTCATAACACCGCAAAACACCATTCCTAAATCTTCTAGGTTCAATTAATATTGATATCAAAGTTATTGCAGTCATTATTATGCTTATAACAATAAAAAAGTTCATTTATATCTCCAATTAATATATATCCTCTGCATCTTTTGGAAGCTGTCTTACATGTTTTAAATATCCCATGCAGTTTTCAGCTTCTTTAATATTACATTCATAGCCTAGCCCCTTACTCACTTCATTCATGTTGTATATGAACAAGCTGCACATCTTCATTACAGCATTCCAAATATCATCAACATCTGCAGAAGAATATGTTTCAAGGAACTTGTTCCATTCATTCTCAGAAAGATATCTGTACATATACTTTCCTGACTTACCTATGCTACATTTAAAGTCATTATTTATACCTATTTTCCAAGAAAGAAGTTTAACCAGCTGAGGACGTACACAATAATTAAGCATGTCCATTGCATATGTTGGTTCTTCTCTCCATAATCCTTTTGCCACATTATCAAGACACCACCAGAATTCATTGCAAATTGCTAAAAACTCTTTTTGTGTTGGTCTCTTCACATAATGATCCTCATCAGAAGCCTTTGGAATATCAGGAAGAATTCCTTCTTTATCAAGAAGCACTATACAAAGCTTATCCTTTAACACTTCCTGTTCTGCATATTTTAATGTAACAACATGAAGATCAAGCCTATTTCCATCAGCAAACTGCATCAGCCATCCATAACACTCCTGCTTATTAGTTTCATCTTCATAATATGGATTTTCATCTGGATACTGCATAAAAAGCCTTTCTCCAAATCTATCAATCCACTTTTTATCATCAATAAAAGGCTTTGTACTATCAACCACATACACAATATCATAATCCTGAAAAATATCTTTAACAGCATTAGAATTAGTTCTAGATCCATTCATATAAACAGCCTTAATTCTATCATCACTCTTAGCAGTATTAAGAATTAAATCCATCATTTCTTTTTCTTTTCTCACTATAACATCCCCTTAAATCTATTAATTACTATTATAAATTAAAATTCAGCTGTTAAACACAATGTCAAACGTCATAGGCATAAAGTAAAGAAATAATTCATGTGACAAGCGCATGAATTATTAATTGTAATGGCAACTTTGCCTCCAAACCTTTTCAATATGCAATCACAGAGTTTTGGAGTGTAACCTCCATTTTGAAACTCCCTTGGAGTTTCATCCTTACTTTGTGCTTTTGACCTTTGACGTATGACTTGTGAGTTTTGACCTATTTTATATAATATGTATCTAGCTGCAGCTCTTTGCCGCTTTCTGTTACTATGTCTTCATGTTCCCCTTTAACTGCGCCTAGTTTTTCTGCTAATCTCTGACTTGCAGTGTTTCTGCTGTCAGCTTCATAGATAAAGCTTTCTATTGTATAGTTTGCTTTAAGATAATCTATGAATGATTTTATTGCTTCATAAGCATAGCCTTTATTCTGATGTCTTTTAGCAATCCATACTCCAAGTTCAGGAGTATCAGTATCAAGCCCATGGGCCTCTACATCTCCAACAAATGATTCATCCTCTGCATCTAGTAATATAAAAATCATGCTTGTGCGTTCCTGATTAAGCTTAATGAACCAGTTAAAAAACTTTTCTGCATCATCTCTGCTTTTAAATGAATCAGGATACTGGTATCTTGTTATATCTTCACTGAACTCCTCATAATACTGATCAAGATATTCGTAGCTTAACGGTACAAATTTTAATCTTTCTGTGTTCATTTGTTTCCTCCAAATAATAAAATATTGTCTATATTATAATGTAGAATACATAGATAACAAATATTTTTTAATTAAGCATGTGATGTTGTTGGGAACATCAGCTTTTCATCATCAAATATTGATTCGCCACATTTGTTTATAAATAATGTTGTATCCTCTTCATGATGTTCTTCACATATCATGCCTTCATTATCTTTTGGTGTAAATCCTAAATATACAGGACACTTATGACCTTGCGCTATAATGTTAAGCACATCTTTTATATCAGCATCAGTCTGTCCTAATATATCATGGCACCATATTTTATCATCTTCATATTCAACAACAGCCACTAAATCGTAACCCTTAATATAATATACATTTTCCTTCATGCAGTCCATTGCATAAAATGATAATATAGCATAATTTCCCGTCATATATAATTTTGAAAAGCTGTTTCCTTCTTTGTCTTTATCTATTACAAGCTGTATATTCTTTTCATCATTCATATCAAGTTTTTGATATTCCTTTGCTACTGATGATGGATTCATATACTTATAATGATACTCTTCCTTTTTAATAAATCCAAATTTGGGATAAAAATCGAGTACACTATCATTAGCAAATAGATATACTGCATCACATTTATCTTTCCACTCATCTACAATGCTTTCAATAAGATATCTGCTAAGCCCTCTTTTTCTGTATTTCTTATCAGTCATCACTGTACCTAACTGTATGTAAAATCTTTTCTCACCATTATGATAAAAAGTTATCTTATTTACAGAAACATTGGCACATATTTCATCATTCATATATAACACATGAGGTTCATATTCTCCCCCTACTCTATTAAATGATATGCCGAAGCTTTTATTGGCTAGTTTATTAAAGCTATCAAACAGATTCTTATTATCTCCTATATTGTTTGAAAAAATGTACTTTTCTCCGCCTATAATTACTTCCGTATTATTTTCTGCTAATCCCATACTATCTTTCTCACCTCATTAATTCCATTAAATTATGCTTTAGCAAAATAATGTGCATACCCTTCTGACTTGTTTTGTTTAAGAAGTTTAAAACCATTATTCACTAAACATGCTTTAACAAATTCTTCTGTAGGATAATAGTGATATCCTTCTAATGCTACTTCACCATACTTTACTGGTAGATTAATCTTAACTGCTTCATTAAATTTATCTTTTATAACTTCCTCATCTTCTAATTCAACGGTAAAGTATAAAATTCCATTTTCTTTTAATGATTTCTTAAAGTTACCTATAACAAGCTCCCAATCTTCAGGGAATATATTTTCCATTGCATCCATACAAATTACAGCATCAAATTTATTTTCAAATGAAATCTCCTGCATACCTAGCAGTTTAACATTAACATCTTGATACTTCTTCTTTGCTGTTTCAAGCATTTTTTCTGATTGATCTATTCCTGTGATTATAGTATCGTATTTTTTCATGATTGAAAAATATTTTCCTGTACCACAAGCTGCATCAAGTATGTCTGGACATTTAGGTAAAGTTTTCAAAAGACTTTCTAGATTTTCTTTATGTACTGATTCTATTCTCCCCCAATTCAAATCATAATCTTTTGAAAATATTTCATTGTACCTTTGCACAGCCATATTCCTCTTGTATGCAATAAATTCTTTCCTATCCATGTATACCTCTCCCTATAACTATTATTTTAAGACTCGATAATAATTTTCTACTATTGACTCGTTAGGGAAACCTACTGATGCGCCATTTTCTCCTATCTTGTATGATGCAAAAATCTCTGCTTTCTTTAAAGCATCAAGTGGCTTGTCCCCTTTTAAATAATAATGTACAAATGCTGTACATAATGCATCCCCTGCACCAACAGTGTTCACTACAGGTCTTATGTCAGGTGCCTCTACCATATACAGCCTATTTTCTTCGTTTACATATAATGCTGCTCCTTCTTTTCCTCTTCCTACAATTATTATCTTATTGTTATACTTTTCAGCAACTGCCCTAATAAAACTCTCAAGATCTCCTGGAACTTTCTCATCACTAAAGAAAAGAATATCTGTATATTTCATAAAGTTTTTGTTTTTTTCATTATTTATGCTATCAAGCACTTGAACATCACATACTGTAAGTTTATTTCTTTTTCTACATTCCTTGATCAGTTCATAATTAAAGCTAAAATTTCCAAACACAATTGCATCATACTGATCAATATCTTTAGTATTAAGTACTTCTGGTGATATACTTTTTTCATAAATGTTCTTCATATCACTCTCAATAAGTCTTTTCCCACTTTTATCATATAAAATTACAGAATGTGGAGTGGCCTTAAGACTATCATCTATATAATACGTTCCAATACCTTCTTTATTAAGAAAACTGCGAATTCTTTGACTTTCATCATCATCTGAAAGAAGTGATATTACATCAACATGATCTTCTAATGTTTTAAAGGCCTTACTTACATTAGCGCATACGCCACCAATAACCGAACTAATTCCAAAGCTATTGACTTCAATTGGTTCATATTTTACAGGAAATCCTTTCACTTTTACTGATATATCTATACATAGTGCTGCTGATACTAAAATTTTTGTCATCCTTACCACCCCAAATACTTATTAGTTATAATATTATATACTTTCACATAGGCATATGGATAAATTAGAATTTAATAATAGATTAGAAATCAGAACTAAGAGAGAAGAGAAAAGGAAGAAACTCCTATTGGAGTTTCGAGCCAAGGAATAAGCGAACATATCAGATCAAAGATTTGGAATACCTGCTTGGTCAAGACGTAAGCGAATATGCCAAATCGAAGATTTGGAATACCTGCTTAAATAAGAGAACATGTTCCTCTTAAAAACTCTTTAAAGATTATAACTTTAGAGGTTTGGAGGATATGCCTCCATTGATATTCAGAAATTAGTAAGTATAGCGAGCTAATTTCATCCTGTTCTCTTATCTCTGCTCTCATATCTCTAATCTCTATAAATTCCAGTTTGTCGAGTTCTTCGTGCTCTAATTTTTTATTTATTTTAGTAATATTATTCTAATTCCACTGCCATGGCATTTTTAATTTCATCATATATGGAAACTTTTTATCATATTCATCAGCTTTAGCTGTATAACTATTACATTCTTCATATACAGCTGCTTCATAGAACTTTCCTTTAACATCTTTAAGTCCATCCTTTACAAGTTCAATTCCCATAAATGGATCAAAATTTTCGCCATCACAAGTTGTTATTCCAAAATTATCACATGTCTTAAAGCCATGACGTGGATAATAGTATGGTTCTCCAAAGATAATTATTGCTTTATGTCCTTTTTGTCTTGCAATCTCCATTGTCTCTTCAAGGAGTCTGCTTCCTATACCTAAATTCTGATACATAGGATCTACACATAGCGGTCCAAAAGTTAGCACATCAATCTTTTTGTCGCCATCCATCACATATGACATGGCATAAAAAATTTCTCCTACAATTTTACCGTCAATCTCTGCCACTCTGCTAAGCTCTGGCAGATAATCTTTGCTTTCTCTCAATAAATGAACAAGATAATGTTCATTACAGCCAGGCACATGAAGATTCCAAAATGCTCTTTTAGCCACAAGTTCAGTTTCATAATAATCGCTTTCTCTTTCTTCTCTGATTATCACTTTTTCTTTAAGACTTCCTGTATTATCCGCATATCTGTACTTTTTAAACAATGGTCCTTCTTCCCCCATGCCATCCTCTACAAAGTTATTTTTTCTAAGGACTTTCTTTGATATTTCATTATCTATATCTGTCTGTGCAGTTACACAAAGTACACCCTTCTGCTTCATTGCCCATTCAGTCACGTCATAAACAGCTTCAGTTGCATATCCTTTACGTCTATATTCTTCGTCTATACCATATCCTATTTCAACAATTCCTTTTTCATCTGGCCCACCTTTAAAACATATACCTCCAATTGATGTACCTTCTTTAAGCTCAATCAGCCAGTCTGCTCCCCATTCCTGATGTTCTAAGTCATTCTTCATGCACTTAATCATTTCTAAGTATGCCTTCTTCATCTCTTCATCTTGTTCCGCTTTATACAGTTTGTCCATTTCTTCCATTGTTCTAGGTCTTATTCTAAGTCTTTCAGATTCAATAATCATTATTAATACTTCCTTCCTAAATATAAAATCTTTTTTAGAAAGTAAAACATAATGTGATACTCAAATATTCTATTTTTTATATAAAAAAAGCCACACCAATCGATGTGACTATAAATTTACAATTTTATTCACAAAAAGATCAGAAATATGAATGCACCACAATAAAACCATAAATAATATGGTCTTTTACTTTCCATGATGCTAATATATTAAATTAGCCTAGTACTACCTCGCTTAATTTAACTCTTTTCATATTCCATTTCTCCTTTCATCTATAACATAATATTATAATAACATAAAATATTTGTTTTTCAAATATTTGTTTTTCAAATATTTGTTTTTCAAATATTTTCTTTATAAAGCATTATATTTCTTTTTTATTATTTTAGTTATATACTGATACCCCATAACTCCTGCAATTATAAAGAAAGGTCCATACACAAGCAGATATCTGGCACGTGGCTCAAAAATCATCTCAAAGACAGTTATTCCTATCAACGAAAGATATAATGACTGTTGTTCTTTGCCTTCAATTCTAAACTTAGAATAACTGATTACAAAGCCGATCATCAGCATAAGGTTCAACAACCATACTGATTGCTTTACTGCTGCAAAACCTCCATAATATCTACCGGAAACCCAGAAGATATTTCTAAGAAATGGTGATATCACTGAATCCTTATTAGGAAATTCCTTAACGTAAAACTCTCCTTCTTTACCATAAGCAAACGTTCCATCATTAAAATTAATAAGTGCTTTACGAATTATATGCATCATAAAATCTATGCCATTATAATTAGCGATTCTTTCTTTAATAACTTTCATATTTCCTGCATTTCTTGACTTAACATCAGGGAAGTCAAAAGAACACTTTACATCTTCAGCATAATACACACCATCAGTTACATTGTTTAGTCCCATCATAGCAAAATGCATCATACCCATTTCTTTATTCTTGTCCAATTTAAATCCTAATGATTCTCTATAAAACTGATTTGCTGCAGATGATACTATTACTACTACCGCTATAACTGCTATAACAAATGCTGATTTTTTTAGTTTTTTCTTATCTGCTTCTGATATCAAATGAGCTGATTCTATAATAAGCACTGCAATAAACACTATTAAAGTCTGTGGCTTTATATGATAGCCTATAAATGCAAGTACCGAAACAGCTATCCATTTTATGTAAGCACACTTACCATTCTGTATAAAGTGATATATTCTTAGAATTAATATAGGAATAAGAATCCCCATTGAATCTGAATATGGTATAACAAGCCATGGAGATGTTCCAAGAAGTATAACATATGCTATCCATCCAACCCATGATAAAGTAAGTGACTTTAGCCAGTCTTTTATAGTTAAAAATATCAGTAGTCCTGCAGCACTTGATAAAACACATTGAACAACAGCTAAAGCTATAAGCTGGTTTTCATTATCATTAACACAAAAAAAACTGCATATCTTGATTATTCCCGAAAAGATGCCTGTTATAAATATGTTATTAGGGTACCTTGAAAAATATAGATTATCAAGATTACCAAATTCACCTCTAACTATTCTCTGCGCATTTAAAAATACATTTCTGGCATCCCAGCCAGTAAAAAATGTTATCCTGCTGCATATAAATATTTGTATTATCAATAACAGTATAACAGTAACTGTTATTTTAATCTGCCAGTTTCTAGACAACATCATCTCTATTAAATTGTATTTTTTATATAATACAATTGTTAATGTAGCTAATATTACAAATGTAATAATTATCAATCCAATATTAGACATGATGAATTTCTGCTTATCACAGTAATCCTGAAAAGATAAAAAGATCACATCTAGCAAAATAAAAATAAACATTCCAGTAAATATTGCTTTTACGCTTTTCTCAGTTAAAAGTATTATTTTCTTCATTACAATTTACCCCATATTAATTTTTCCCATGTTTGTAATTATATCATACCACATTCCTCTTTTTAGGCCTCCTTATGAAAATATATTAGTATTTATATAAGGTTATTTCCAGGATGAACAAGCACTGCATCAGATGGTATATGAATTCTTATTACTTTTTTACTTGCTTTTTCATATTCTAGTTCACCAATCCTGAAAAGATTATGTGATATCTGCCTTGCTGTCCACCAGTCCCTGTCAAACTGCATCGTTCCATATCCATCATTATGTTCATTGATGAATCTTGTGAAACACTTCATTGTATCAGCAAATATCTTATCGCTTATTCCCTTATTTTTATACATGTCATAAGACATTTCAGCACAATGCAACATACATGTAAGGATCTTGAGTCCATCAGGATCATCACCTAACATTGCTTTTATTTCTTTTCTCCCATCATCCCATGACGATCTTGAAAATAACTTTGTTAATGATGATTCAGCTTTTGTATAATCAATCTTTTTGTCTAGATCAATTACTTTGTCTGTAACACATTTCTGAAGACAAATAACTCTGCATATTTCATTTATTTTCCCCAATGACAGCAACTCCCCCTATAACCAATATCATTTAATCAACGATGTTAATATCTTCCTTTTTATTTCTGTATAAGATGTACTGCAAAGCCACCTATATCTCCATCAAAATAAACAAAAGTGCACTTTCCATCCTTATCAAATTTCTTAGTTTCCTCTACAGTCTTCATACCTCTATCTTCAAAGTACTTCATAGCCTTTTCACAGTCATTAACTGCAAATCCAATATGGCCATTAGTGCCTCTGCCATTCTTCTTCATAATTTCAATGAGACTATCATTAAAGTATGATACAGGTGTTTCGTTAATCTGAAGACCCATAAGACTTAAAAACTTCTCTGCAAACTGTAGAGCTTCTTTATCATCATTTGCGTTGATACCTACATGTGCAACTTTCATATCAAATAATTCAACTGCATTCTTTTCTGCCATTTTTATTCACCCCTATTGTTAAGATAACTATTTTACTTCTCTTCCGCCCCATTCAACAACTGTAAATCCTCTACGATGAAATTCTTTAATATCAGGTTTTTCAATCTCTACAGGCTTATTTAATTTTTTATAAGCCATAAATACTCTTAATACACTGTCTGGTTTAGGATCTACCTTTAGCTTAGCACTGTTTGTATATGATTTTCCTTGAAATGTTATCAAGTTATATGGGTTGTCCTGCATCTTAGGAAGCCAGTATACAATAAATTCATTATATTCTTTTGGTGTTAATCCCATCTCTGATAGTTTGTCCTGAAGAAATACTGCTGTATCCTTTCCTTTTACAACAAATCCTCTGCTCATATCATATTTTGTGTCATTTTTCCCTTCCCAAAAAAGATGTGAATTAGTTACCTCTTATGGTATCTATTATTGTGCCAATAATAATTACTATTATCCCAACTGCAATAATAATTGCTATTATTATTTTTGTAAGTGTATTTTTTTTCATATTATCTCCCCTTTGCACATCCCACTTAATTCCATATCACCATATATTTCTATAACAAAATAGACCGATACATACTAATATCTGAATTACTATGTATCAGCCTTGTTTATATGTTTTCCGTATCAGTTAATTTCACTAACTACTTTTCTTCTTTTAGATATGGCAGTGCCTCAGCTACCTGAATGCCTATTATCGGCATAGGGAGAAGCATTGCACTCTTTATATCCTCCGTAGACGCTCCAAGCTGCTTAGCTCTTGCTATATGAAAAGGAAGCCCTCCATACATCCTTGCTGTTACAAGCACTGATATATATGCAAGTTCATGAGTCTTTTCATCAAGAGTGCTTTTCTTTGACATCTTCATCATAAAAATATCCCTTTTCAGTAAAATCCAATTTTTCTATTATCCTTTTTGTACTCTTCTGCAAATTTTCGCGTTTCTTAGAAAAAGTGATCCAGACTCTACATGAACACGGATTTTTTTCATTAAGAATACTGCAGTGATCTGCAAAGAAAGAATCTATATTCATTCTAGCCCTATAAAGAAGTCCCTTTGCTGCTCCCTTCGTTATATTTAGTATTCCAGCAGCATTATCTATATCAAAACCATACATATCAACTAGTGAAAATATACTTCTTTGATTTAAAGTAAGCTTTCTTACCATAGCCAGAAAACATCCATTCTGCATATCTCTGATTTCTTCATCTACAATAATCTCCTCTTCAGGCTCAACTGTTATGCTGGCAAGAAGCTTCCCTTCACTCTCCAAAGTTTACCAATCTTCGGTTTCAACTAAGTACTTATTTTTATCTTTTCGTGCTTTATTAATGAATTCATGAAAGCATATAGTCCTTAGCTATTATAGTAGTTCTGATAGATTTCACTTATATCCACGAATTTTCTCCAATCATTTCTTTAGCTTTAAAACAGCTACAATCTCATCATCACACATCTGACCATTTTCAATAAATCCCATAGAGTTATACAGTGATTTAGCTGCAACATTTTCTGGTTCGTAAGAAAGCCAACAGTACCCGGCTTGTCCGCAAGGATTAGTATGTATATAGTCAATCGCAGTTTTTAAAGCTTTTCTACCCAAGCCTTTCCCCTGATATGACTTATCTATCATAAATCCCAAAAGGCAAAGCAACTCTTCCTGAAGTTATAGTTGTATAAGCTTCAAGGATACTTTCTGTATTTGTTGCCACAAAATCCTTCTGATCATCATTTACTGAAAGCTTGATCACCTTCCAGATATTTTTATCATCCACTTTCTTTAATTCCATAATATCTGCCCCTTTAATTCCCCTATTGCTATTTTTATTTTTTTATGATAAGGAGTTTTTGTAACATACATTTACATATTACCTCAATAAATCAAATTGCACTACAATTCTATCCTGAAACAACAAGTAATGTACCACTGTATTCTTTACTAGCTACTTTATGCACCTTCTATCAGCTTGTATTCCTAGTTTCTTGTATTCTGCAAGATATACCTCTTCTAATTCACGAAAGCCATCAGACAACTTAGAGAGATTGTCTAAATCAAGATACTTTCCTATGTTAAATTCAGGCATTCCACACTCTTCTGTCATTTCCTCAATATATTCCTGTATACAGCATGATGCAAGTACTGCTAACTGTATATCATTATTTTCTACAGCTCTTCGTACCTTGTTTTTGTAATTAGAAACAAGCTCTTCATATGAACCTCTAACAGAGTCAGCAGATGGCAGCTTGATTTTAACTATACTATCTTTCATATTCTTAAAAAATATTGATGTAGATTTTAGAACTTCTTGTGCATAGTTCTTAATGTCTACGTCACTATCAGCTTTTATTGCATTCCAGTATAACTCTGAAAAATTATTAGGACATTTCATCTTTTCAATTTCCTGAATACGCTGCTTTATGCCATAAGTATAATAAGTGTTATTTAACAGACAGATAACATCTGTAAGCTCCATTAGCATTTCAGACAATAGTGTCTTCTTATCCTCTGTCTTATCACTTATCATAAGATCTGTAAAATACCTTTTTGCTCTATCTAAGTTTTCTTCTGCAGATTCTATCTTATCTTTAGTAATAGGCTGCTTTATATTTTCTTCAGCTTTCTTCTTTAGATTATTCCATCTATTCTCTACCTCTTCTGATGCATACCATACTGGCTCAACATCAATAATATGTGCTGCCCATGTACTTCCTACTTTACTTGCAATGTACTTCCAATCCATAGTATAAAAATCATATCCTACATCAAGATCATCATATTCATTTATAAAGCACATGTTAAACCACTTATCAGAATCATCTGATTTAATTATCACAAGATCAAGATCTGAATATTTATCAAAATCACCTGACTTGCATGAACCAGTAAGTCCAATAAAATCAACATCGTTCCTGTATTCACTTTCAATTTTCTTAATAAGCATATCAAGAAGTTTCCTATTTCTCTTTTCAACCATAATCTTTTCATCAACCATCTTTTAAACCCTCCTGTATTGTTTTAATTTATCCCATAATTAAAATATACTCCTTTATAACAGAAAAATATATGTAGCAAATTAGTCAACTTATTCTTTACCATAGCAAAAAAGCCCTGTATTGTATAACAGAACTTTTTTGCAAAATTATATCAGTTTCCTTTTTTAATCTTAATCCTTAAAATAATACTATCAAATATGTTGATGAATGGAATAAATTGAAGTACACCATGTAAAACTGCATTACACACAGGTATCAATCCTTCCCTATTTGCTTTTACAACACCAGATATTCCACGTAAAGTTCCAGCAAAACCAATTACACAATTAAAACATATTATAAAAATTAACAGTATTATTTTTACATAAAAAAAATCCCACAGGTAAAACCTGTAGGATTTTGTACATATATTTCGAAGAACTATCTCTTTGAGAACTGTGGAGCTCTTCTTGCTTTCTTAAGACCTGGTTTCTTTCTTTCAGTCATTCTTGGGTCTCTTGTTAAGAATCCAGCTTTCTTTAATTCTGGCTTTAATGTTTCGTCAGCTTTAACAAGTGCTCTAGCCACACCGTGTCTGATAGCTCCTGCCTGACCGCTAACTCCACCACCGTGAACGTTAACTAATACGTCATACTTAGCTTTAGTTTCAGTAAGAACTAAAGGTTGGTTACAGATAACTCTTAAAGTTTCTAAACCAAAGTATTCATTTTCATCTCTCTTATTTATTATAACTTTACCTTCTCCAGGTACAAGTCTTACTCTTGCAACAGATCTCTTTCTTCTTCCAGTTGCCATGTATTGAACTTTTGCCATTTCAATTCCTCCTCCCGAATTCGCTTATTAGTATCTTAATTCAAGTACTTCTGGTTTTTGAGCTTCGTGATTGTGCTCAGCACCTCTGTATACATTTAATTTCTTAAGCATTTGTCTGCCTAGAACACCCTTTGGAAGCATTCTTCTAACAGCTTCTTCAAAAGCAAATTCTGGTTTCTTATCTAAAACTTCTCTGTATGGAGTTTCTTTTAATCCGCCTGGATATAAGCTGTGCTTTCTTAATAATTTTTGGTCTAATTTCTTACCAGTTAAAACAACTTTTTCAGCGTTTATAACTATAACGAAATCTCCACAGTCAACATTAGGTGTAAATGTTGGCTTATTTTTTCCTCTTAATATTGAAGCAACCTGGCTAGCAACTCTTCCTAGTGGCTTACCTGCTGCATCTACAACATACCATTTTCTTTCAACTTCTTGTGGTTTTGCGATGTATGATTTCATCAGTATTCCCTCCCTAAAAATTTTTAATGCTTTAATGCATTTATATCTTCTGTCTCTATTAGCTTTATGTCATGATCCACGTACTGAACCGTATGTACATAATTCAACAACATTAAATATTATAATACACGCTTACGGGTGTGTCAACATTTTTTTGTATTTTTAATAAAAAACTTTTTCCAGGCATAATCCACATGCAGGTGCACAGTGACCAGCCCTTCTTCTATCCTTTGAATCAATTATTTCCTTAACTTGCTGCGGTTCTATCTTACCTGAGCCAACCATAACAAGTGTACCTGCTATTATTCTAACCATATTATATAAAAATCCATCAGCAGAAATATAAAATTTTATATGTTCCCCATATGTTTCGATTCTAAGTTCACTTACAGTTCTCACTGATGTCTTTACAGATGCTCCCTGTGTCTTAAATGCTGCAAAGTCATGCTTTCCTATAAAGTATTTACAAGCTTCTTTCATTTTATCTACATCAAGTTTATATTTAACATGATAGACTAAATTTCTTTCTATAGCTGAAGGCATATACCTATTAAGTATTGTATATGAATAAGTCTTTCCTTTAGAATCATATCTTGCATGAAAATCTTCATCTACCTCTTCAGCCTCAAGCACAACTATGTCGTTAGGTAGCATATAATTTAATGCACCTCTGAACTTAAATACAGGCACTCTGTCTCCTACATGGAAGTTTGCTATATATTCTTTAGCATGTACTCCAGAATCGGTTCTGGAGCATCCTATAACTTCTACCTTTTCACCTGTCACTTTAAAAACAGCCTCTTCTATTTTTTCCTGGATAGTAACATCGTGTGGCTGCTTCTGCCAACCATGATATTCTGTACCATCATATTCTAATTTAATTCGTATATTTCTCAAAGTATCACCCAAATAATTTATTTTAATGCAAATCTAACGTAAAATCCTACTGCTATAAGTGCAAGAATAAGCAGGAACGCTACATAATCTATCGCTGCATATGAAAGTTGCTTCATTCTTGTTCTGCCTTTGCCGCCTCTATAGCATCTTGCTTCCATAGCCATAGCAAGTTCATCAGCTCTTCTAAAAGAACTAATAAATAATGGAACAAGTAATGGAATAAGATTTTTTGCCTTCTGAATAATGTTTCCTGATTCAAAATCAGCACCTCTTGCCTGTTGTGCCTTCATGATCTTATCTGTCTCGTCCATCAATGTAGGTATAAATCTTAGTGCTATTGTCATCATCATAGCAAGTTCATGTGCAGGAACTCCAATCTTCTTCAATGGCTTTAAAAGACTTTCAATACCATCTGTAAGTTCTATTGGTGATGTTGTAAGTGTTAATAGAGATGTCCCTAAAATAAGAAGTACCAGTCTTAAACTCATGAACACTGCTGTATTAACACCTTCCTTATAAATCTTTATAAAGCCTTTATGAAATAGGAGCGAACTTTCTGTACCTGTAGTCATAAATACATTAAGTGCTGCTGTAAACAATATTAATATAAATACTGGTTTAAGGCCATTATAAAGCATTTTAAATTTAATCCTGGAACTTATTATAGCCGTTCCTAAATACGCAAATACAGCAATATAGCCCACATATTTATTAATTAAGAATAAAGCTACAATAAATAAAATGGAACTTAATATCTTTGTTCTCGGATCAAGCCTATGAACAAATGAATCTCCAGGTATATACTGTCCTATAGTAATTTCCTTAAGCATTATACCTCACCCCTCTGTCCTGATTTTAATGCTTTTAAGATAACTCTCTTAGCTTCTTCAACAGTTATCATATCACCTTCAAGCTTAAATCCTTTTTCCTTAAGTGCTCTTTCAAGATATGTAACCTGTGGAACTGCAAGTCCTATGCTTTCAAGCATATCTATATTTTTAAAGATATCTCTTGGTACTCCATCAAGTACAGCTTTTCCTTTGTTCAAGACTATTACTCTATCAGCTATCTTGGCAACATCTTCCATGCTATGGCTTACAATGATTGTAGTCATGTTATATTCCTTGTGCAGCTGTTTTACCTGAGCAAGTATTTCATCCCTACCTTTAGGGTCTAAGCCTGCTGTAGGCTCATCAAGAATAAGAACCTTAGGCTCCATAGCAACAACACCTGCAATAGCTACTCTTCTTTTCTGACCACCACTTAATTCAAATGGAGATTTATCTTTATATTCTTCATAATCAAGTCCAACCATACTCATAGCTTTTTTAACTCTTTTATTTATTTCCTCTTCACTTAAGCCTAAATTTCTAGGACCGAACTGTATATCCTTTTCAATAGTTTCTTCAAATAACTGATATTCTGGATATTGAAATACAAGACCTATCTTTTTTCTTATTTCAGTTAGTTTTACATTCTTCTCAGTAATATCTACTCCATCAACTACTATTCTTCCTGAAGTAGGCTTAAGTAATCCGTTAAGATGCTGGATAAGTGTAGATTTACCTGATCCTGTGTGACCTATAAGTGTGACAAATTCACCATCTTTTATCTCAAGATTTATATTATCAAGTGCTTTTTTCTCAAAAGGACCACCTGCCATATAAATGTGCACTAAGTTTTCTATCTTAATTGACATAACGCATTCACCATCTCATCTATATTTAATATTTCTATACTTATATCTATTCCTGACTTCTTCAGTTCATAAGCAAGCTCAGTTACCTGTGGTACATCAAGTCCTAAGTTCTTCATAAGTTCAACATTAGAAAATACTTTTCTAGGTGTACCTTCAAGTTTTATCTCCCCATTATCCATAACAACAATTCTATCAGCCTGAGCTGCTTCATCCATATAGTGAGTAATAAGTACTATTGTAATACCATTTTCCTTATTAATCTGTTTGATTGCATTAAGTACTTCTTTTCTTCCAGAAGGATCAAGCATAGCTGTAGGCTCATCAAAAATAATGCATTTGGGTTTCATTGCTAATATACCTGCAATAGCTACTCTCTGCTTCTGTCCTCCTGATAATAGATGTGGCGCATGTTTTCTATATTCATACATACCAACCTTCTTTAAACTTTCATCTACTCTTTTTCTGATCTCAGCAGGCTCAACACCAATGTTTTCTGGCCCAAAAGCCACATCTTCTTCAACTATTGTAGCTACAAGCTGATTATCAGGATTTTGAAATACCATACCTGCAGTTTTTCTTATCTCCCATAGATTACTTTCATCTTCAGTATCCATTCCATCTACATAAACCTTTCCACCAGATGGAAGCAGCAATACATTCATATGTTTTGCTATTGTAGATTTTCCTGATCCGTTATGACCCAATACAACAAGAAATTCTCCTTTTTTTACTGACAAATTAACCCCATTTAAAGCTACTTTTTCTTTCTGTTCATTATCTATATATTTATGAACAAGATCTTTACATTGAATTATAGTAGAGTTATCCATGATATTCCCCTCCAATTGTTCAAAACTACTTACATATTAAATTATCCATTATTCTTAGTTAATTTAATATATAAGCAGTATATTTTGAAATCCTTATGATAAATTATGTGTTCAAGTTAATTCTTTGTCAATATTTTTTGGATATTAAAATAGGGATTAAGATAACACTTAATCCCTTATCTGCGAATCCTACTATACTAATTCAAGGATTACCATTTCAGAAGCGTCGCCTCTTCTTGGTCCCATTTTAATCATTCTAGTGTATCCACCGTTTCTTTCAGCATACTTTGGAGCTATGTTATCAAATAATTCCTTAACAACATCCTCTTCAGTTACGAATGCTAAAGCCTGTCTTCTAGCGTGAAGATCTCCTCTTTTTCCAAGAGTTATCATCTTTTCTGCTAAACATCTAGTTTCTTTAGCTCTAGTTACTGTTGTTTCTATCTTACCATGCTTTAATAAACTTGTTGTAAGGTTTCTAAGCATAGCTCTTCTTTGGTCAGTTGGACGACCTAACTTACGAGTTCCTGCCATGACACTGCCTCCTTTTTACTCTTCGTTTAATCTTAAACCTAAGCCTAATTCTTTTAACTTTCTTTCTACTTCTTCAAGAGATTTCTTTCCAAGATTTCTGACTTTCATCATATCATCCATAGATCTCTGAGCTAATTCCTGAACAGTATTAATACCAGCTCTCTTTAAGCAGTTATATGATCTAACTGAAAGATCTAACTCTTCAATAGTCATTTCAAGAGCTTTTTCTTTCTTGTCTTCTTCTTTCTCAACCATTATTTCAACATCATTAGTGTTATCAGTTAATGTTAAGAATAACTTAAAGTGTTCTATAAGTATTTTTGCAGATAAGCTTATTGCTTCTTCTATCTTAACTGTTCCATTAGTCCAAACTTCAAGAGTTAACTTATCGTAATCAGTATTCTGACCTACTCTAGTGTTTTCTACTGTGAAGTTTACTCTCTTAACTGGAGTGTATATTGAATCTACAGCTATAGCTGAGATTGGAAGATCATCAGTTTTATTTCTGTTCTGAGTAACATAACCTCTTCCTCTGTTAACAGTGATTTCCATATATAATCTACCATCATCGTCTAATGTAGCAATATGGACATCTTTATTAACAACTTCTACATCTCCATCTGTCTTTATATCAGCACCTGTAACAACTCCAGGTCCTTTTGCATCTATATAAATTGTCTTAGGGCCTTCTCCTGTCATCTTAAGCGCTAATGTCTTAATATTAAGTATTAATTCAGTTACATCTTCCTTAACACCCTGAACAGTTGAAAATTCATGTACAACTCCATCAATCTTAATTGATGATGCTGCAACTCCTGGTAAAGAAGATAATAATATTCTTCTTAAAGCATTTCCAAGAGTTATTCCATATCCTCTTTCAAGAGGCTCAACAACAAATTTGCCATATGTGCCATCCTCATTAGATTCAACACATTCAATTATTGGCTTTTCTATTTCTAACATCCACGAACCCTCCTTGTATTAAAATGGCAACTTATCTTTGAGGGCAACTGATTCTATATTTGCAAAAGAGAAAAAATATTCCCTTTGCAAACATCAATCTATTACTTGCTGTATAACTCAACGATTAGAGTTTCATTTACTGGTACGTCTATGTCTTCTCTTGCAGGTACTGCAACAACAGTTCCTTCAAAATTATCAGCATTAGCTGTTATCCATTTTGGTAATGGCTTTGGATTTTCTGCAAAAGTCTTGAACTTTTCAGTAGCCTTGCTATTATCGCAAACTGTAATAACATCATTTACGCTTAACTTATATGATGGGATATCAACTTTGTGTCCGTTAACTAGGAAATGTCCATGAGTAACTAACTGTCTAGCTTCATTTCTTGATGCACCGTATCCTAATTTGTAAACAACATTGTCTAATCTCATTTCAAGAAGAACTAATAAGTTTTCACCTGTTATTCCTCTCATTCTTTCAGCCTTTTCATAGTATTTTCTGAACTGACCTTCAAGAACTCCGTATATTCTCTTAGCTTTTTGCTTTTCTCTTAATTGTAACCCGTAGTTAGACATTTTCTTTCTGCTAGCTCCGTGTTGTCCTGGTGCATAGCTTCTTCTAGCGAATGCACATTTATCTGTATAACATCTATCCCCTTTAAGGAATAATTTCATACCTTCTCTTCTACATAATCTACATGTAGCTTCAGTATATCTTGCCATTAATTTACACCTCCTGCTATTGTACTAAACTCTTCTTCTCTTAGGTGGTCTACAACCATTGTGTGGAATTGGGGTAACATCTTTAATTAAAGTTACTTCAAGTCCTGCTGCCTGTAATGATCTTATAGCAGCTTCTCTACCAGCACCTGGTCCTTTTACGTAAACTTCAACACTCTTTAAACCGTGTTCCATTGCATCTTTAGCTGCTGCTTCAGCTGCCATCTGTGCTGCAAATGGAGTGCTCTTTCTTGATCCCTTGTATCCTAGAGATCCAGCACTTGACCATGATAAAGCATTTCCTGAAACATCTGTTAATGTTACGATAGAGTTATTAAATGTTGATTTAATATGTGCTGCACCATGCTCTATGTTCTTTCTTTCTCTTCTTCTTCTAGTCTTTTTAACGTTCTGAGCCATTACCTTACCTCCTTACTACTTTTTCTTGTTTGCCATAGTCTTCTTAGGACCTTTTCTTGTTCTAGCGTTAGTCTTAGTCTTCTGACCTCTAACTGGAAGTCCTTTTCTATGTCTTATTCCTCTATAGCATCCTATTTCAACTAATCTCTTTATATTTAAAGCAACTTCTCTTCTTAAGTCACCTTCAACGTTTATGTTATGATTAACGTATTCTCTGATTGAATTAACTTCCTCTTCTGTTAAGTCTTTAACTCTTGTATCTGGATTAACACCAGTTGTAGCTAATATTTTCTTAGAAGTAGGTAGTCCTATTCCATATATATATGTTAGACCTATTTCAACTCTTTTTTCTCTTGGTAGGTCGATACCTGCTATTCTTGCCATTAAAACTTACACCTCCTGGTATTTGAAACTTTTGAAACTAATGTTATTATTATTAAAAATATTAGAAAATTTTGAAGTTTCCTTCAGAATCAGCCGCTTCTAATACTTTAATTGGTTTATTTAATGCCTATATAATTTTATTTGACTTTTGACAAAAAGTCAAATAAAATTCTTCAGCAACTATTATAATTTATTTAATCTATTAGCCTTGTTTTTGTTTGTGCTTAGGATTTTCACAGATTACCATTACTCTTCCTTTTCTTCTTATAACTTTGCATTTTTCGCACATAGGCTTAACTGATGGTCTTACTTTCATCGGTAACCCTCCTCATTAATGATAAGCCTAAATTAGGCTCTTATTTTGCTCTCCATGTTATTCTTCCTCTTGTAAGATCGTAAGGAGAAAGTTCAACTGTTACTTTATCTCCTGGAAGAATTCTAATGAAGTTCATTCTTAATTTTCCTGAAATATGAGCTAATATTGTATGCCCACTTTCTAGTTCTACTTGAAACATTGCATTTGGCAGTGCTTCTAATACAACTCCTTGCATTTCTATTACATCACTTTTTGACATAAGGTAATCAACCCTCCTTGACATTACCATTGAGTTTCAAAAACCTCTTAATTATTAAATCTAAATTTTTATCTTTTTCATGAATGCTTTTCTGAATTTCTTCATCAAGCACATCAGTAAGAGATAAATGCTTAAACTTTTTTAATTTAGGTTTTTTTGTGGTTTTTGTACTTCCATTGACTAATAATACAGAATCCTTCGAATATTCTCCTATTATTATATACAAGTCACCTTTATCGTGTCCTGCTTCTGAAAGTACCATTCTGCCAATAAGTTCTTTCTTAACCAAAGCATTCACCTCGATGATTACCTTAGCCATAAATCAACATTATCTATCCTAATGTGAATTATAACTAAGCAAAAGGTTCTATTATTATACTAATGTAAGTATTTCGGGCCCATTAGTTAATATAGCCACTGTATTTTCATAGTGTGCTGATAATTTCTTATCAGCAGTAACAACAGTCCATTCATCATCAAGAGTTATGACTTTATGTGTTCCAACGTTAACCATTGGCTCAATTGCCAAAGTCATTCCTTCTTGAAGTATTGGGCCTCTGCCAGCCCTTCCATAGTTAGGGATATCCGGATCCTCATGAACATCTCTACCAATGCCATGACCGACGTAGTCTCTGACTACTGAAAAACCATTGCCCTCAACATACGTTTGAATTGCATTTGATATATCAGAAAGTCTATTGCCTGGCTTTGCAAATTCAATTCCTTTGAAGAAACTTTCCTTTGTAACAGCGACAAGCCTTTTTGCTTCGTCTGATACATTTCCTACCATAAATGTTCTTGCAGCATCACTTTGATAACCATTTAAACATACTCCACAATCAATACTTATTAAGTCTCCATCCTGTAATACGTATTTACTTGGAAATCCGTGAATTACCTGTTCATTAACAGATATACAAGCTGCAGCAGGAAATCCATATAATCCTTTGAAAGATGGCTTTCCACCATGCTTTACAATATAGTCTTCTGCAATTTTATTCAATTCTGCTGTAGTTATACCGGGTTTCACACTGTCTTCTACTCTAAGTAATGTTTCAGCTAAAAGTCTTCCAGCTTTTCTCATTAAGTCAATTTCCAAATTATTCTTAATAATAATCACTAGATTACACCTTCAAGAAGCTTACATATACTTTCAAAAACTTGATTAATTTCCTGTGTTCCATCAACTACTGATAACATATCTTTATCTTTATAAAAGTTAATTAATGGCTGAGTTTGTGACTCATACACATCTAATCTCTCTTTTACTGTTTCTTCAGTATCATCTTTTCTTTGGATTAAATCAGCTCCACAAAGATCACATTTTCCAGCAATCTTTGTAGTATTGAATTTTATGTGGTAACTAGCTCCACATGAAGGACATACTCTTCTTCCTGTCATTCTCTCTAATATAAATTCTTTCTGAACGTCTATTAAAAGAGCAGTGTCTAATTTTTCTCCTCTTGCAGATAAAAATTCTTGAAGAGCTTCTGCCTGTTCAACTGTTCTTGGAAATCCATCTAGTAGATATCCGTTCTTACAGTCATCTTGAACCAATCTGTCCTTGACCATGTTTATAGTCACTTCATCTGGTACTAGCTTTCCAGCGTCCATATAGCTCTTAGCTTCTATACCAAGAGGAGTATTTTCAGAAATATTCTTTCTGAATATATCTCCAGTTGATATGTGAGGTATAGAATACTTAGTGCTAATTGACTTTGCTTGTGTTCCCTTACCTGCACCAGGAGGTCCCAATAATACTATTTTCATATTGGTTTCATCTCCTATCTTATTTGTTATTTAATTAAGGAATCCATCATAATGACGCATAATAAGTTGAGACTTTAATTGTCTTGAAATTTCTAGTGAAACACTGACTAATATCAGCATTGAAGTTCCACTTAATCCAATATTCTTAAAAGCAGTATGCTGTTCAAGTATTATTGGAAGTATTGCAATTAATGCCGCGAATATACCGCCAAACAGTGATATCTTTCCTAAAACTTTTTCTAAATAAATTTCAGTTTGTTTTCCAGGTCTAACTCCAGGAATAAATCCAGCAGATTTATTCATATTTTCAGCCATTTCATCTGGCTTGAAAGTAATTTCTGTGTAGAACCATGTAAAGAATATAGTTAAGAAAGCATATAATACAAGGTACCACCATTTACTTTCGTTAAATGGACTGTACTTTCCTGTAAGTATTGCTTGCGCCCAACTCTTATCTGCAAAAAATTGAGCTATAACCTTTGGAAATTCCATTACTGACATCGCAAATATAATTGCTATAACTGCAGTACCTATTAAACTGAATGGAATATGAGTTGACTGACCTTTATAAGTTTTAGCGCCAACTGCTTTACCAGCATATTGAACTGGTATTCTTCTTTCAGCTAAAGAAAGGTAAACTACTAAAAATAGTACTAATATTACTCCAACAATAAGTAAAGCCGCTTGAACAACGTCAATACTTTCTGTTTTCTTTAATGAAGCAACCTGATTAAACATAGCTGGTATTTTAGAAACAATGTTAACAAGAATTAATAATGATACACCATTACCAAGTCCTCTAACTGTTATTCTATCACCAAGCCACATACTGAACATTGCTCCAACTGTCAAAGTACCAAGTATCACAATTATGTTTATAACTGACAAATCTGTCAAAGCATTTGCGTTGTGTAATGTAACATATACTGCCCATGCAAGAACTACACTTAAAGGAATTGATAAGTATCTAGTGATATTTTGTATCTTCTTTCTACCATCGTCTCCTTCTTTTTGTAATTGTTCAAGCTTAGGGATTGCAACTGTTAAAAGTTGCATAATAATTGATGCATTAATATATGGACCTACTCCAATAGCAAATATACTAAACCTGCTAAGAGAACCACCCGCAATTAAATCATAAAATTTTATTAAACTACCAGATCCTTCAGTTACTTGCTTCAATATCTTTGAAGTATCAATTCCAGGAACAGGAATGTGACTTCCTATCCTAAAAATTGCTACCAAAAATACTGTCCACAATATCTTTTTTCTTAAATCTGGTGTCTTCCAAGCATTACGTAGAGTCGATAGCATGATTAGATCACCTCAACTTTTCCTCCAGCCGCTTCTATTTTTTCAACCGCTGATTTAGATAACTTGCAGCCCTTAACTGTTAAACTCTTTTCTAAGTTTCCGTTTCCTAGAATCTTTACTCCATCTAGTAATTTACTTACTACTCTTCTTTCAAGTAAAAGTTCTGGTGTAACTTCTGTACCATTTTCAAATATATTTAATCTATCAACATTGATGCTGATTATTTCCTTAGTGAATGGATTCTTGAATCCTCTCTTAGGAAGTCTTCTGTATAAAGGCATCTGACCTCCTTCAAATCCAGGTCTTACTCCACCGCCAGATCTAGCGTTCTGTCCGTTTTCTCCTCTACCAGCGTTTCTTCCCCAGTTTGAACCAGTTCCTCTTCCAACTCTCTTAGGAGCCTTCTTGCTGCCAGCAGCAGGTCTTAATTCATGAAGTTTCATTACAAATACACCTCCTCGTTATTATAGTTCTTCAACGTTTAATAAATAATCTATCTTATTTATCATACCTCTTACCTGAGGAGTATCGTTGTGTTCTACTGTTTTACCTATTTTCTTAAGTCCAAGGGCATTTGCAGTAGCGATATGATCTTTTTTTCTTCCAATTAAACTCTTTTTAAGAGTAACTTTTAACTTAGCCATTGCATATACCTCCTAACCTAATATTTCTTCTACAGATTTGCCTCTTAATTTTGCTATATCTTCAGCTGTTCTTAAGCTAGCTAATCCGTTGATTGTTGCGTTAACCATATTTCTTGGATTGTTTGATCCTAAAGACTTAGCTCTAACATCTTTAACTCCGGCAAGTTCAAGTACAACTCTGGCAGGACCTCCAGCGATAACTCCTGTACCTTCGCTAGCTGGCATTAATAATACATTGCCTCTACCGAATACTCCATTGATTTTGTGTGGAATTGTTGTTCCAACTAAAGAAACTTCTACAAGGTTCTTCTTTGCATCTTCAATTCCTTTTCTGATTGCTTCTGGTATTTCTATAGACTTACCTATTCCTACTCCAACGTGTCCGTTCTCATCACCAACAACTACTAGAGCACTGAATCTGAAATTTCTACCACCTTTAACAACCTTAGTTACTCTGTTTATATAAACTACCTTTTCTTTAAGGTCTAGTGTGCTAGGATCGATTCTCATGTATTTCCCTCCTCTTTCTAGAATTTTAAACCTGCTTCTCTTGCACCTTCAGCTAATTCTTTAACTCTTCCGTGATATACGTATCCACCTCTGTCGAATACTACATCTTCAATTCCTTTAGCAAGTGCCTTCTTTGCAACTAATGCACCAACTGTTTTAGCTGCTTCTTTGTTGCTTCCAACTTTACCTTCAAATTCTTTATCTAAAGATGAAGCTGCAACTAATGTTACTCTATTAACATCATCTATAACCTGAGCATAGATATTTTTGTCACTTCTGAATATAGCAAGTCTTGGTCTTTCAGCAGTACCGAAAACCTTCTTTCTAACTCTAAGGTGACGTTTTTGTCTAGCTTCTTTTCTGTCTACCTTTTTGAACATTAAGGTTCACTCCCTTCTGTTTATTTACTATTATTTCTTACCAGTTTTACCTTCTTTACGTCTGATAACTTCATCAGAATACTTAATTCCCTTACCCTTATATGGTTCTGGAACTCTCCACTTTCTGATATCAGCTGATACAGCTCCAACAAGTTCCTTATCGATACCTTCTACGATAACTTTTGTAGTTCCGTCGATCTTGAAAGTAACTCCTTCAACTGGCTCAACTTCTACTGGATGTGAATATCCTAAGTTCATTACAAGTTTCTTTCCTTGTAATTGAGCTCTGTAACCAACACCTACTAATTCTAATGTCTTAGCATATCCGTTTGTTACACCGATAATCATGTTATTTATTAAAGCTCTTGTTAAACCATGAAGCGCTCTATGATTCTTATTATCGCTTGGTCTAGTTACAACAACTTCGTTGTTTTCAATTGCTATATTTATGTCCTTATGCATAGCTTTTACAAGCTCTCCCTTAGGTCCTTTTACTGTAACAACGTTGTCTGGTGTTACAGTAACAGTTACGCCTGCAGGTACAGCTATTGGTAATCTACCAACTCTTGACATAATTGCACCTCCTGTTTATTTGGCATTAGATGATTAATCTATATCCTGTATTATGTTCTTTTTACTTCAATCTATTATCTTGCTATTTGTATTACCAAACGTAGCAAATTACTTCTCCACCAAGACCTAGTTTTCTAGCTTCTCTATCAACTACTAGACCATTTGATGTAGATATTACTGCGATTCCAAGTCCGTTAAGAACCTTAGGAACTTCGTCCTTCTTGCAGTATACTCTTAATCCTGGCTTAGAGATTCTCTTTAATCCAGTTATAACTCTTTCATTACTTGCTCCGTATTTAAGAGTTAATCTTAGCATTGGTACAACGCCATCATTGTACTCCTCTACTTCTTTAATATAACCTTCTTGTAGTAATATATTTACAATAGCCTTCTTAACATTTGAAGAAGGTACTTCAACAACCTCATGTTTAACAGCGTTTGCATTTCTTATACGAGTTAGCAAATCTGCGATTGGATCTGTCATAGCCATTCTATTGTGCCTCCTTTCATATATCGAATAATTTTACCAGCTTGCTTTCTTACATCCAGGAATTTCTCCCTTATAAGCAAGTTCTCTGAAACAGATACGGCATATTCCATATTTCTTTAATACTGCGTGTGGTCTTCCACATATTCTGCATCTTGTATAAGCTCTTGTCTTATACTTTGGCTCTTTGTTCCACTTTTCAATTATTGCCTTACGTGCCATGAAATCCCCTCCTTATTTGTTAGCGAATGGCATACCAAGGAATCTTAATAATTCTCTTGCTTCTTCATCAGTGTTAGCAGTTGTAACAAAGATAATATCCATACCTCTAACTTTATCTATCTTATCATATTCTATTTCTGGGAATATTAGCTGTTCCTTAATTCCTAGTGAATAGTTTCCTCTTCCATCGAATGATTTATCAGAAACTCCTCTGAAGTCTCTAACTCTAGGTAGAGCTATCGAAACTAACTTATCGCAGAATTCATACATCTTTGCTTTTCTAAGAGTTACCTTACATCCTAAAGGCATATTTTCTCTTATCTTGAAGTTAGCAACAGATTTCTTTGCTCTAGTTAATATTGGCTTTTGACCAGTTATTAAAGTTAAGTCAGCAACAGCTGATTCTAGAACCTTAGAATTATCTTTAGCTTCTCCTACTCCCATGTTTATAACTATCTTTTCAAGCTTTGGAACTTCCATAACGTTCTTGTATCCGAACTTATCCATCATAGCTTGTTTTACTTCATTTTCATACTTTTCTTGAAGTCTTGTCATCATTTGAACTACCTCCTTTCAGCTGCTTAGAATGTTTCTCCGCACTTCTTACATACTCTTACTTTTGATCCATCTTCTAATATCTTATTAGAAATTCTAGTTGCGCTCTTGCACTTTGTGCAGTATAACATAACCTTTGAGCTATATATAGCTGCTTCAGACTTAACGATTCCACCCTGAACGTTATCTCTAGTTGGTTTCTTATGTCTGCTTACTATGTTAACGCCTTGAACTAGTACTTTTCCTGTCTTAGGAAATACTTTTAAAACTTCTCCAGTTTTACCCTTATCTTTACCAGATACGACTACAACTGTGTCATTCTTTCTTACATGTACCTTCAAATTAGCCACCTCCTGGTTTTTATTATAGAACTTCTGGTGCTAATGATAATATCTTATTGAATTCCTTATCTCTTAGCTCCCTAGCAACAGGTCCGAAGATACGAGTTCCTCTTGGTTGCTTATCATCCTTTATTATTACTGCTGCGTTTTCATCAAATTTGATGTATGATCCGTCAGGTCTTCTTAAGCCTCTTTTACTTCTAACGATAACGGCCTTTACAACCTCACCTTTTTTAACAACTCCACCTGGTGTTGCACTTTTAACGCTAGCAACTATTATATCGCCTATATTACCGAACTTTCTTTTTGAACCACCTAATACTCTGATGCACATGATTTCCTTAGCACCAGAATTATCTCCAACTTTTAGTAAGGTCTGTTGTTGTATCATTGTGAATTACCCTCCTTTCAGT
The DNA here is from genome assembly GCF_009696465.1 of Inconstantimicrobium porci. Lineage (GTDB taxonomy): Bacteria > Bacillota > Clostridia > Clostridiales > Clostridiaceae > Inconstantimicrobium > Inconstantimicrobium porci. The sequence continues at coordinate 173,645 of NZ_VULX01000002.1, forward strand.
ATTAAAGCTATTATTTAGCTTTTTCAACTACCTCAACAAGTCTCCATCTCTTATCTTTAGATAATGGTCTTGTTTCCATGATCATTACTCTATCGCCGATCTTAGCTGTATTATTTTCATCATGAGCCTTAAACTTAGTTGTTCTGTTAACAGTCTTTCCGTATAGTGGATGTCTAACCTTAGTTTCAACAGCAACTACTATAGTTTTATCCATTTTATCTGAAACTACTTTACCAAGTCTCTTCTTTCTTAATCCTCTTTCCATAATAGGTTACCTCCTTTCAGACTACTGTTCGAAAGCCTTAAGTTCTTCTTCTCTGATTATAGTCTTAATTTGTGCAATTGACTTCTTTACTTCTTTAATTCTCATTGGATTTTCTAGTTGTCCAGTAGCTAATTGGAATCTTAGGTTGAATAACTCCGCCTTTAAGTCATTTAGCTTTACCTTTAAATCTTGAGGATTGCTTGTTCTTAACTCTTTTAATTCGTTAGCTTTCATTATTCTTCACCACCCATTTCCTCAAAATCTTTTCTTGTTACAAACTTAGTCTTAACAGGTAATTTATGTGATGCAAGTCTCATAGCTTCTCTAGCTACTTCTTCACCAACACCTGATAATTCGAATAGCACTCTGCCTGGCTTAACAACTGCCACCCAGTATTCTGGTGAACCTTTTCCTGAACCCATTCTTGTTTCAGCTGGCTTTTCAGTTACTGGCTTATGTGGGAATATTTTAATCCAAAGCTTTCCGCCTCTTTTGATATATCTGTTTATTGCGATTCTCGCTGCTTCTATTTGATTACTTGTAATCCATCCACAAGTTGTAGCCTGGATTCCAAAATCTCCGTATGCAAGGAAGTTACCTCTAGTAGCCTTTCCTTTCATTCTACCACGTTGTACCTTACGATGTTTTACTCTTTTTGGCATTAACATGATATATTCCTCCTTTCTTATACGTTATTACGCGTTAATTTCTTCTTTAACAACTTTTTTTGCTGGAAGAACTTCTCCTTTATATAACCAAACCTTAACTCCGATCTTTCCGTAAGTTGTGTTTGCTTCAGCAAAACCATAATCGATATCTGCTCTTAATGTTTGTAGTGGAATAGTTCCTTCATGATAAAATTCATCTCTAGCCATTTCAGCTCCGCCAAGTCTACCTGAGCAGTTAGTCTTAACACCCTTTGCTCCAGCTTTCATTGCTCTTTGGATTGTCTGCTTCATAGCTCTTCTGAATGATATTCTCTTTTCTAGTTGAGCTGCTATGTTTTCAGCCATTAACTGAGCATCAACTTCAGCATTTTTAACTTCAACTATATTGATTAATATATTTTTGCTATCTACTAAATTCTTAAGCTTATTCTTTAAAGCTTCAATTCCTGCTCCACCTTTTCCGATGATAACTCCTGGCTTAGCAGTAAATATGTTTAACTTAACTCTTTTAGCTGATCTTTCAATTTCTATCTTAGATATTCCAGCTGAGAAAAGGTCCTTTTTAACGAATTCTCTTATTTTGTGGTCTTCTATAAGATTATCTGCAAAATTCTTCTTATCTGCATACCATTTTGCATTCCAATCTTTAATAACGCCAACTCTTAATCCATGAGGATTTACTTTCTGACCCAATCTGTTTCCCTCCTTCTATTAAGCTCTTTCTCTCACTACTATAGTGATGTTACTTGATCTCTTGTGTATTTTGAATGCTTTACCATGATCCATTGGTCTATATCTCTTAAGTGTTGGACCAGGTCCTACATAAGCTTCAGCAACTATTAAGTTGTCTGCATCTAAATCATTATTATTTTCTGCATTTGCTACTGCTGATTTTAAAACTTTTAACACTGCTGCTGCTGCGTCTCTTGGAGTGTATTTTAAAATTGCAGAAGCTTCTTTAACGCTTTTTCCTCTTATTAAATCAAGAACTACTCCTACTTTAGAAGGAGACATTCTAACGTATTTAGCTATTGCTCTAGCTTCCATTAATTTATCCTCCTTTCGAACTAAGCTCTCTTAGTTGTCTTTTCTGTGTCAATATGTCCTTTGAAAGTTCTAGTTAACACAAATTCACCTAGTTTATGTCCAACCATATCTTCGCTGATATATACTGGAACGTGTTTTCTTCCATCATGAACAGCTATTGTGTGGCCGATCATTTGTGGGAATATTGTTGAACTTCTTGACCAAGTTTTGATTACTTTCTTTTCACCATTGTTGTTCATTTCTTCAACTTTCTTTAAAAGTCCTGCATGGACAAAAGGTCCTTTTTTAATTGATCTACTCATTGAAGTATCCTCCCTTCATAATAACTAATCTCTATCAAGCATTGAAGAGAATCAAACATTCTCTCCAAATTACTTATTATTTCTTCTCTTAATTATAAATCTATCTGAATATTTCTTATTCTTTCTAGTCTTATATCCAAGAGCTGGTTTACCCCATGGAGTTACTGGAGAAGGTCTTCCGACTGGTGACTTACCTTCACCACCACCGTGAGGGTGATCGTTAGGGTTCATAACAGAACCTCTTACCTGTGGTCTCCATCTCATGTGTCTCTTTCTTCCGGCTTTACCAATCTTAACGATATCGTTAGTTAAGTTTGAAACAACTCCGATTGTAGCTCTGCACTCTAATCTTACATATCTCATTTCGCCTGATGGTAATCTTAAAGTAGCGTATTCGCCTTCTTTAGCCATTAACTGTGCTGATAATCCAGCAGCTCTAACTAACTGACCACCTTTTCCAGCTTGTAATTCAATGTTATGAATTGTAGTACCTACTGGTATGTTTCTAAGTGGCAAAGCGTTACCTGGCTTAATATCTGCTTCTGGTCCAGATACAACTACGTCTCCAACTTTTAATCCAACTGGAGCGATTATGTATCTCTTTTCACCATCTGCATAAACAACTAATGCTATGAAAGCTGTTCTGTTTGGATCGTATTCGATACTAGCAACCTTTGCTGGTATGTTATCCTTATTTCTCTTGAAATCTATTATTCTATATTTTCTCTTAGCACCGCCACCACGATGTCTAACAGTTATTTTACCCTGAGCATTTCTACCCGCATTATTATTTAATGATACAAGAAGTGACTTTTCTGGTACATTTGTAGTTATTTCTTCAAAAGTACTCATTGTCATATTTCTTCTTGAAGGAGTAGTAGGGTTAAATCTTTTAATTGCCATTAAAAATTCCCTCCTTGCTTTCGCTTATCTGGCTTAGCAGCCAATACCTGCTATTCTAATTATTGCATTCCGTCAAAGAATTCAATAGTTTTGCTGTCTTCAGTTAATGTAACAACAGCTTTCTTTAAGTCAGCTCTTTTACCTACGTGAACGCCAACTCTCTTATTTTTCCCCATAGTTCTAATTGTTTTAACATCAGCAACTTTAACGCCGAATACTTCTTCAACTGCTCTCTTAACTTGAGATTTGTTAGCTGAAACGTGAACTATGAAAGTGTACTTCTTTTCTGCCATTGCTGCCATTGACTTTTCAGTAATAACAGGCTTTCTTATTATATCATGGCTTGTTAAATTCATTATGCGTACACCTCCTCAATTTTTCTAACAGCTGCTTCTGTCATAATTACTTTAGTGTATTTTAATAAATCATATACATTGATGTTGTTAACTGGCATAACAGCAACTCCTTCAATATTTCTAGCTGATTTAAATACATTTTCATTAGTTTCAGCTGTTATGATTAATGTCTTGTTAGCATTGAATGCTTTTAACATTGCTACTGCTTCCTTAGTCTTAGGAGCATCGAATTCTAAGTTTTCTAAAACTACTAATTCATTTTCGTTAACCTTGCTAGTTAAAGCAGAAGTTAAAGCAACTTTTTTCATAGTCTTAGGAATTGACATTCTATAGTCTCTTGGCTTTGGTGCGAATACTATACCACCTTTGATCCACTGAGGTGCTCTTATAGAACCTTGTCTAGCTCTACCAGTTCCCTTTTGTCTCCAAGGTTTGATTCCGCCTCCACGAACTTCAGCTCTAGTCTTAGCTGATTGAGTTCCTTGTCTCTTGTTAGCTAGTAATGCAACAACTACCTGGTGCATTGCTTCGTTATTAACTTCAACTCCAAATACATTGTCGTTTAGTTCAATATCTCTAACCTTTTGTGCTTGCTTATTAAATAATTCTATTTTAGGCATATCTATTCCTCCTTTCTATCAGATTAACACTTAACGCTATCTCTGATAACTACTATACCTTTGTTTGCTCCTGGAACGCCACCCTTAATTAATATTAAGTTCTTTTCTGGCATTACCTTAACAACTTCTACATTAAGAACAGTTCTGTTTACAGCACCCATATGTCCTGGTAACTTCTTGCTCTTGAATGTTCTTGATGGATCTGAAGATGCACCCATTGATCCTGGAGCTCTCTTGAATTTAGAACCGTGTGACATAGGTCCTCTTTGTTGTCCCCATCTCTTTATAACGCCGGCAAATCCTTTACCTTTTGAAACTCCTGATACATCAACTTTATCTCCAACAGCGAATACGTCAGCCTTTATTTCCTGGCCTACTTCGTATTCTGAAACATTTTCGAATCTGAATTCTTTTAAGTGTCTTCTTAAAGAAACTCCAGCCTTAGCGAAATGTCCTTTCTTTGGTTTGTTAAGAAGCTTTTCTCTTACATCTCCGAATCCTAACTGTACTGCTTCATATCCGTCAGTTTCAACTGTTTTCTTCTGAACAACAACACATGGACCTGCTTCTACAACTGTTACTGGAACGATCTTTCCAGTTTCATCAAATACCTGAGTCATTCCTATTTTCTTTCCTATTATAGCCTTTTTCATGCTATACACCTCCTAAACTTATTAGCGGATTGCATTAAGTAATCATAATAGTTCACAACTTACTTCAATCGTGTAATTTAAAATTATAGTTTAATTTCGATATCAACACCAGCTGGTAGGTTTAATCTCATTAAAGCATCAACTGTTTTAGATGTTGGATTAAGTATATCGATTAATCTCTTATGTGTTCTGATTTCGAACTGTTCTCTTGAATCTTTATATTTATGAACCGCTCTTAATATTGTTACTACATCTTTTTCAGTAGGTAGTGGTACTGGACCTGCAACCTTAGCTCCTGTAGACTTAGCAGTTTCAACTATCTTTTCAGATGATTGATCTAAGATTGTGTGATCAAAAGCTTTAAGTCTGATTCTTATTTTTTGTTTTGACATTTGTTTTCCCTCCTTTTCATGTACGCTTTACTTCTAACGCACAACAGCGATTGTTATGTAAACTGTTCCTGGTGTTTCCTAATTTTAAAAAAGACACACTGGTAGCATAACAACTCTCTGTCGTTGGATTCTAGATCCGAACATGCTCTTCAAGAATTCCCCGGAAGTCCGGCAACCTCTTGATTCATCGCCGTTTGCTCTGCAACTCCTATATTATACTATAACTGCAGTGCATTTTCAAGGTCTTTATGTATAATTTTCAATTTTTCTTGCCGTCTCACATTCTACGTCTACACAATTATAAAAAATTTTTTTATTCTTTGCAACTGGTTTTTTCTAATTGTCACTCCATATTTTAATACAGATAGTTTAAGTTAAACAATCATTCCATATTTTGTTTATTGTGACCTGGTAAACACATTTTTAAGCAATTGGAATAGAGTCTTAAATTCATGCATTTCTCTCACTCTTATACTAGAGCTAGCTATAATTAATCTTTTTTAAACTTTTAATTCATTATATATTGTGATTATTTTACGTGGTAAACTTGTACGTTTTTCATAAATCAATTATGCCTCTTAGTGTTATTTATTTTACTATATCTTTTCTAAAAAAAATAGCGGAAAAGGACGTCTCCTCTTCCACTATTAATAAAGCTTTATTTAAATTGTATATGGTAAATAACTAATTTAATTATAATTAGTCAAGAACGCTAGTAACAACACCAGAACCTACAGTTCTTCCACCTTCTCTGATGGCGAATCTTAAGTTTTCTTCCATTGCTATTTCAGTTATTAATTCAACGTTCATATCAATGTGATCTCCTGGCATAACCATTTCCATACCTTCTGGTAATTTGATTGTTCCAGTAACGTCAGTTGTTCTGAAGTAGAATTGTGGTCTGTATCCATCGAAGAATGGAGTATGTCTACCACCTTCTTCTTTCTTTAATACGTAAACCTGACCAACGAATTTCTTGTGTGGATGTACAGTACCTGGTTTAGCTAAAACCTGACCTCTTTCGATTTCATCTCTCTGGATACCTCTTAAAAGAGCTCCGATGTTATCTCCAGCTTCTGCTTCGTCTAGTAACTTTCTGAACATTTCTATTCCAGTTACAACAGTCTTCTTCTTTTCTTCCTTTAATCCAACGATTTCTAATTCATCTGATATGTGAAGAACTCCTCTTTCAACTCTACCAGTTGCAACAGTTCCTCTACCAGTGATTGTAAATACGTCTTCTACTGGCATTAAGAAAGGCTTATCTGTAGCTCTTTCTGGAGTTGGGATGTAGCTGTCAACAGCATCCATTAATTCAAGGATTGGTTTGATAGCTTCTTCGTCAGTTGGGTTTTCAAGAGCCTTTAAAGCTGATCCTCTAATTACTGGGATATCATCACCTGGGAATTCATATTCGTTTAATAATTCTCTAACTTCCATTTCAACTAGATCTAGTAATTCTTCATCATCAACCATATCAGCCTTGTTTAAGAATACTACGATGTAGTTAACTCCAACTCTTGAAGCAAGAAGTATATGTTCTCTTGTCTGAGGCATTGGACCATCAGCTGCAGAAACAACTAGGATAGCTCCGTCCATCTGAGCAGCTCCAGTGATCATGTTCTTAACATAGTCAGCATGTCCTGGGCAGTCAACGTGAGCATAGTGTCTGTTGTCTGTTTCATATTCAACGTGAGCAGTGTTGATAGTGATTCCTCTTTCTTTTTCTTCTGGAGCCTTATCGATTTCTGCATAGTTGAATGCCTTTGCGAATCCTCTGTTAGCTAATACTGTAGTAATAGCTGCTGTTAAAGTAGTCTTACCGTGGTCAACGTGACCAATTGTACCGATATTAACATGTGGTTTAGTTCTTTCAAATTTTGCCTTAGCCATTTTTTGTATTCCTCCTGTATGTGTGAAATTAAATATTTATAGTATTAAAGGGAATTATTTTTTACCCTTTGCTACCTCTTCCTGAATGCTCTTTGGAACTTCTTCATAATGATCAAATACCATTGAGTAGTTTCCTCTACCCTGAGTTCTTGATCTTAATGTAGTTGCGTATCCAAACATTTCTGCTAGTGGAACGTAAGCTCTGATGATCTGAGCACCATTTCTTAATTCCATACCTTCAATTCTACCTCTTCTTGAATTGATATCTCCCATTACATCTCCCATGTATTCTTCTGGAACTGTAACTTCAACTTTCATAGAAGGTTCTAGTAAAACTGGGTCTGCCTTAGCCATAGCATTTTTGAATGCCATAGATCCAGCAATCTTGAATGACATTTCTGATGAATCGACATCATGATATGATCCATCATATAATTTAACTTTAAAGTTGATAACTGGGTATCCAGCTATAATACCATTTTGAGCTGCTTCTTGAATACCTGCATCTACAGCTGGGATGTATTCCTTTGGAATAGCTCCACCAACAATAGCATTTTCGAAGCTGTATTCTTCTTCAGTTGGTATAAGTTCTATAGAACAATCTCCGTATTGTCCCTTACCACCTGATTGCTTAATGTACTTACCTTGAGCTTTAACTTGAGTTCTGATAGTTTCTTTGTAAGCAACCTGAGGAGCACCTACGTTACATTCTACCTTAAATTCTCTCTGAAGTCTATCAACAATGATATCAAGGTGAAGTTCACCCATACCAGCGATTATAGTCTGACCTGTTTCAGTATCAGTCCAAGTCTTGAATGTTGGATCTTCTTCAGCAAGTTTTGCTAAAGCTATACCCATTTTTTCCTGAGCAGCCTTAGTCTTAGGTTCTATAGCAACATCGATAACTGGATCTGGGAATTCCATAGATTCAAGAATTATTGGATTTTCTTCATCACATAAAGTATCTCCAGTAGTAGTATTCTTAAGACCTATGATAGCTCCGATTTCTCCAGCTTCTAATGCGTCTACCTCTTCTCTGTGGTTAGCGTGCATCTTAACAAGTCTACCAACTCTTTCTTTCTTACCCTTTGTTGAGTTAAGAACGTATGATCCACTTGTTAATATTCCTGAGTAAACTCTAGCGAATGCAAGCTTTCCAACGAATGGATCTGTAGCAATCTTAAATGCTAAAGTAGCTAATGGTGCTTTATCATCTGAAGGTCTGCTATCTTCTTCTCCATCTAATGAAGTACCTTTTATAGCTGGTACATCAAGTGGTGATGGTAAGAAATCAACAACACCGTCAATCATCTGTTGAACACCCTTGTTCTTGTATGAAGAACCACAGATTACTGGGATTATCTGATTTGAGATAGTTCCCTTTCTTAATGCTCCCATAATCTCTTCTGTAGTTAGTTCTTCTCCATCAAGATACTTAAGCATTAATTCTTCATCAAGTTCAGCAACAGATTCGATCATTGCTGCTCTGTATTCTGCTGCCTGATCTTTTAATTCTTCTGGAATTTCTATTTCTTCCATTTCAGTTCCAAGTTTGTTATCGAAAACTATAGCAACGTTTCTTATTAAGTCAACCATTCCTCTGAAGTCTTCTTCTGAACCTATTGGAATCTGTATTGGAACAGCATTAGCCTTTAATCTATCTCTTACTGTATTAACACAGTTGAAGAAGTCAGCTCCTGTTGCATCCATCTTATTTACATATACCATTCTTGGTACTTCGTATTTATCTGCCTGTCTCCAAACAGTTTCAGTTTGTGGTTCAACACCACTCTTAGCGTCAAGTACAGTTACAGCACCATCAAGAACTCTTAATGATCTTTCAACTTCAACTGTAAAGTCTACGTGTCCTGGTGTATCAATTATATTAAGTTCATGACCTTTCCAGAAACAAGTTGTAGCTGCAGAAGTAATTGTTATACCTCTTTCCTGTTCTTGAACCATCCAGTCCATCTGAGATGCACCTTCATGTGTTTCACCAATTTTATGAGTTTTTCCTGTATAGAATAATATACGCTCAGTAGTTGTAGTCTTACCAGCATCTATATGAGCCATTATTCCAAAGTTACGGAATTTATCTAATGGGTATTGTCTAGACATAATTCTGCCTCCTCTCAATATATCAATATAATCTAACAAAAACTGTTTTGGTATTCGCCAAAACAGTTTTTGAAATTAGTATCTGTAATGAGCAAATGCTTTGTTAGCTTCAGCCATTCTATGAGTATCTTCTCTCTTCTTAACTGCTGCTCCAGTATTATTTGAAGCATCAATTAATTCGTTAGCTAATCTCTCTCTCATGTACTTTTCGCTTCTATTTCTAGATGCTGCAAGTATCCATCTGATTCCTAATGTCTGTCTTCTTTCTGGTCTAACTTCTATTGGAACCTGGTAGTTTGAACCACCTATTCTTCTAGCTTTAACTTCTAGTAAAGGCATAACGTTGTTCATTGCAGTTTCAAAAACTTCTAACGCTTCCTTACCAGTCTTTTCTGCTATTATTTCAAAAGCTCCGTAGCATATTTTCTGTGCTACTCCCTTTTTACCGTCTTCCATTATATTGTTAATTAACTTTGTAACAACCTTTGAATTGTATACTGGATCTGGTAGTACATCTCTTTTTGCTATATGTCCTTTTCTTGGCACTTTTCTTCCCTCCTTAACAATGAAAAAATTTTAAGTTCATCGGTACTCGGCTTATCGCCGCAAAATGCTCGCTTCAACAATTCTATAGGTGAATCTATGTAAATGCCGAAACTTCGCACTAATTAAGCTATTTAAGCAACCAAAATCAAATTATTTCTGCTTTGGTTTCTTAGCACCATATTTTGATCTAGCCTGTAATCTGTTAGCTACTCCAGCACAGTCAAGTGCTCCTCTTACGATATGGTATCTAACACCAGGTAAATCCTTAACTCTTCCACCTCTTATAAGAACAACACTATGTTCCTGTAAGTTATGGCCTATTCCTGGAATGTAACCAGTAACTTCAATTCCGTTAGTTAATCTAACTCTGGCAATCTTTCTTAACGCTGAGTTAGGCTTCTTTGGAGTTGTAGTCTTAACTACTGTACATACCCCTCTCTTCTGTGGGCACTCTTTAAGTGCAGGTGAGTTTGATTTTGTTGCTAATGTTTTTCTGCCCTTTCTAACTAATTGGCTTATAGTTGGCATACTTTCACCTCCTGAAAATTTAATAATATCTATATAAATTAAAGATATTAACGCTATTATTTGAGAATTAATGCTGCAGCTGCTTTCACGTCAATACTGCACATCTTCCCAAGCTTCTGCATTGTATCAATTACAGTAACCGGCACACTCTTCTGCTCAGCAACACTAATTAATGGAGATGTCAACTTCTTATCAGCATCATCTGCAATATAAAGAATTTTTCCCTCACCATTTAATATTGACTTTTTGCATTGTTTTATGCCTATAACTTTTTTTTCCTGAATCCTGTCTATCATGAAATTACCCCCTTATTTTATAAAAGCAACATTGAGATGCATTTCTACATCTCAATGGTCATGTAGACAAATTAAATTCATTAAGTTTGTGCATTGCACAAGTTGTATTTTATCATTTTGTATTTTTAAAGTCAATAAAATTAATTACTATTCTATTGGCTGTTCTTCTGTATTATTTTCTTCTTTTTCCTCTAAATTCTTATCTGTATTTAATTTGATTGATCTATATCTCATCATTCCTGTACCAGCTGGAATCAACTTACCGATAAGAACATTTTCCTTAAGACCAATTAATGGATCAATTTTACCCTTAATTGCTGCTTCAGTAAGAACTCTAGTAGTTTCCTGGAATGAAGCTGCTGATAAGAAACTGTCAGTAGCAAGTGCAGCCTTTGTTATACCAAGAAGAACTCTTTCTCCTTGTGCAGGTTCTCCACCAAACTCCTTAACTTTCTCATTAGCTTCATCAAAATCAAACATATCTATCATAACACCTGGTAATAAATCAGTATCACCAGATTCAAGAACTTTAACTTTTCTAGTCATTTGTCTTACAACAACTTCTAGATGCTTATCGTTGATATCAACACCTTGAAGTCTGTAAACTTTCTGAACTTCTGAAAGAAGATATTTTCTAGCGCCATCAACGCCCTTGATTGCCATAATATCATGTGGATTTACAGAACCTTCTGTTATTTCATCTCCAGCTTCAATCTGATCGCCATCGTTAACTCTGATTCTTGAACCAAATGGTATATCATATGACTTTTCTTCTCCATCTGCTCCAGTTACATACACAACTCTCTTCTTCTTAGTTTCTTCTCTTCTAACTATACCATCAATTTCACTGATTATAGCTAATCCCTTTGGTTTTCTAGCTTCGAAAAGTTCTTCAACTCTAGGAAGACCTTGTGTAATATCTGCTCCAGTGGCAACACCACCTGTATGGAATGTTCTCATTGTAAGCTGTGTACCTGGTTCACCTATAGACTGAGCTGCTACTATACCAACAGCTTCACCTATATTAATCTTAGATGCTGTAGCAAGGTCCATACCATAGCACTTAGCACAAACACCGTTCTTAGATTTACATGTGAATACAGATCTTATCTTAACTTTCTTAATGCCTGATTTAACTACTTTATCAGCAAGTTTAGGATCTACATATTCATTAGCCTTAACAAGAACTTCTCCAGTAGATGGATCAACAACATCTTCTGCTACATATCTACCAGTTATTCTTTCTTCTAGACTTTCTACTACTTCTGTACCTTCTTTGATTTCTTGAACATAAATACCATTGTTAGTACCACAGTCATCTTCTCTAACAACTACATCCTGACTTACATCAACAAGTCTTCTTGTTAAGTATCCTGAATCGGCTGTCTTAAGAGCTGTATCGGCATTACCTTTTCTTGCACCATGTGTTGACATGAAGTATTCAAGCACATCAAGACCTTCTCTGAATGACGCTCTGATTGGTAACTCAAGGATTTTACCTGATGGACTCGCCATAAGTCCTCTCATACCTGCAAGCTGTTTGATCTGAGACTTAGAACCTCTGGCTCCAGAGTCCGCCATCATAAATATTGGATTAAATCTATCCATTGAGTCCATAAGTGCATTGGCAACATCTTCTGTTGTCTTAGTCCACTTATCAATAACTCTTTCATATCTTTCGTCTTCAGATATTAATCCTCTTCTATATAGCTTTTCGATCTTATCAACAGTCTGGTCAGCATCTGCTAATAAATCATATTTTTCTTTTGGCACAATCATATCTGCAACTGAAACTGTTACCGCTCCAATTGATGAATAATGATATCCCTTTGCTTTTATCTTATCAAGCATTACAGATGTTACTGTAGCTCCATGAGCCATATAACACTTATTTATTATTGTTCCTAAGTTCTTCTTAGTTACAAGGAAGTCTATTTCCATATTGAATTTAGTTTCTGGATCATTTCTATCAACAAATCCTAAATCCTGAGGAATAGATTCATTAAAGATTATTTTACCTGGAGTAGTAGTGATTATACCCTGTTCTTCTACACCGTCAAATACTCTTGTCATTCTTACTTTAACTTTTGCATGTATTGAAATATCTTTTACTTCATATGCCATTAAAGCTTCTTCAGGTGATGAGAATACCATTCCTTCACCCTTTTCACCATCTTTATCGATTGTTAAGTAGTATGAACCAAGTACCATATCCTGTGTTGGTACACATACTGGCTTACCATCTGATGGCTTCATGATATTTCCTGCAGCAAGCATTAAGAATCTAGCTTCAGCCTGAGCTTCAACTGATAATGGTAAATGAACAGCCATCTGGTCACCATCGAAATCGGCGTTGTATGCTGTACAAGCTAGTGGGTGAAGCTTTATTGCTCTTCCTCCAACTAATACTGGCTGGAATGCCTGAATACCTAATCTATGAAGAGTAGGCGCTCTATTAAGTAATACTGGATGATCTGCAATTACATCTTCAAGAACATCCCATACCTGAGGCATTACTTTTTCAACCATTCTCTTAGCTGACTTAATGTTGTGAGCTATTCCGTCTTCAACTAACTTCTTCATTACAAATGGCTTAAATAATTCAAGTGCCATTTCCTTTGGAAGTCCACATTGATACATCTTAAGTTCTGGTCCAACAACAATAACTGATCTACCAGAGTAGTCAACTCTCTTACCAAGTAAGTTCTGTCTAAATCTACCTTGCTTACCTTTAAGCATATCTGATAATGATTTAAGAGGTCTATTTCCTGGTCCAGTAACTGGTCTTCCTCTTCTACCGTTATCTATAAGTGCATCTACTGCTTCTTGAAGCATTCTCTTTTCATTTCTTACAATGATATCTGGTGCACCTAAATCTATTAACTTCTTAAGTCTGTTATTTCTGTTAATAACTCTTCTGTAAAGATCATTTAAATCTGATGTTGCAAATCTTCCACCATCTAATTGAACCATTGGTCTTAAGTCTGGTGGTATAACTGGTATAACATCGATTATCATCCATTCAGGTTTATTTCCTGAAGTTCTGAATGATTCTATTACTTCAAGTCTTCTAATTATTCTTACTTTCTTCTGTCCAGTGCTTGTTTTAAGTTCTTCTTTTAATTCAACAGAACTTCTCTCAAGATCTATTTCAGAAAGTAGTTTCTTTATAGCCTCAGCTCCCATTTCTGCAACGAAGCTATCTTCACCATACTTATCGCATGCTTCTCTATATTCTTTTTCATTTAGTAACTGCTTCTTTAATAAAGGAGTTTCTTTAGGATCTATTACGATATATGATGCAAAGTATAAAACTTTTTCTAATGCTCTTGGAGACATATCTATAATTAATCCCATTCTTGAAGGAATTCCTTTAAAGTACCAGATGTGAGATACTGGGGCAGCAAGTTCAATATGCCCCATTCTCTCTCTTCTTACTTTTGACTTAGTGACTTCAACACCACATCTGTCACAGACAATTCCTTTATATCTAACTCTCTTATATTTTCCGCAATGACATTCCCAGTCCTTTATTGGTCCAAATATTCTTTCACAGAATAAACCGTCCTTTTCAGGCTTTAAAGTTCTGTAATTTATAGTTTCTGGTTTTTTTACTTCACCTCTAGACCATGCTCTGATCTGTTCTGGAGATGCTAACCCTATTTGTAATGCATCAAAATTATTTAACTCAAACAAGGGTAATCCTCCCTTCATAATTAATGTTCATCATTAAAATCATCAAGTTCTAATTCACTATCAGTTCCTAGATTTTCAAAATCTATATCTCCGAATTCATCATCATTGTCTTCAGAGTTTTCATTATCATCTATGATATAACTATCATCAACTTCATCTGGATCTACAGTTCGCTGATTATCTTTAGCAGCGTTTTCTGTACCTTCAATGTTTACTTCTAATTTTGCAGGCTCATCATCATCAACACTGTCTTTTAATTTGATTTCTTCATGGTTTTCGTTTAATACCTTAACGTCTAAGCATAAAGACTGAAGTTCTTTAATAAGAACCTTAAATGATTCTGGGATACTTGGTTCTGGTATGTTTTCACCCTTTACAATAGCTTCATAAGTCTTAACTCTACCTACAACATCATCTGATTTAACTGTAAGTATTTCTTGTAATGTGTGAGCAGCACCATATGCTTCAAGTGCCCAAACTTCCATTTCTCCAAATCTCTGACCACCAAATTGTGCTTTACCACCAAGTGGCTGTTGAGTAACTAATGAGTAAGGACCTGTAGATCTAGCATGAATCTTATCATCAACTAGATGCGCAAGTTTTAAGATATACATTATACCAACAGTTACAGGGTTATCAAATGGTTCACCTGTTCTACCATCATATAATATAGTCTTTCCTGTTCTACTATATCCAGCCTTTTCAAGACATTCTTCTATTTCTGCTTCATTAGCTCCATCAAATACTGGAGTTGAAATATGCCATCCCATTTGTGAAGCAGCCCATCCTAAGTGAACTTCAAGTACCTGACCGATGTTCATACGTGATGGAACGCCTAGTGGGTTAAGACATATCTGAAGTGGTCTACCATCTGGTAAGAATGGCATATCTTCTTCTGGTAATACTCTAGAGATAACACCCTTATTACCATGACGTCCGGCCATCTTATCTCCTACAGATATCTTTCTCTTTTGAGCGATGTAACATCTTACAAGTTCATTTACTCCTGGTGGTAATTCATCACCATTTTCTCTTGTAAATACTTTAACATCAACGATTATACCAGCTTCTCCATGAGGAACCTTAAGTGAAGTATCTCTTACTTCTCTTGCCTTTTCTCCAAAGATAGCTCTTAATAATCTTTCTTCAGCTGTAAGTTCAGTTTCTCCCTTTGGAGTAACTTTACCAACAAGTATATCTCCTGATCTTATTTCAGCACCAATTCTGATAATTCCTCTGTCATCAAGATCTTTTAATGAGTCTTCTCCAACGTTTGGAATATCTCTTGTTATTTCTTCTGGTCCAAGCTTAGTGTCTCTAGCTTCACATTCATATTCTTCAATATGGATAGAAGTAAATACATCTTCTCTTACTAGTTCTTCAGAAATTAACATGGCATCTTCGTAGTTATAACCTTCCCAAGTTATGAAGCCCATTCTAATATTTTTACCTAATGATATTTCACCTAGGTCTGTAGAAGGTCCATCACTTATTACTTGACCTTTAGCTATAACTTCGCCTTTTGATACTATTGGTCTCTGGTTTACGCAAGTACCCTGGTTAGATCTCTTAAACTTAAGTAATCTATATACATCAGTACCGCCATCAACATCTCTCTTAATTCTTACTTCATTTGCGCTGACATATGAAACCACACCAGCATTCTTAGCTTTCTGAAGTACTCCAGAGTCATATGCTGCTCTATATTCTATACCTGTTCCTACTATAGGAGCCTGTGGTTTTAATAATGGAACAGCCTGACGTTGCATGTTAGATCCCATAAGTGCTCTAGTGGCATCATCATTTTCAAGGAAAGGTATCATAGCAGTGGCTACAGATACGATTTGTCTTGGTGATACATCCATTAGATCTACATCTTCTCTAGGAACAACAAGAACATCTTCTTTATCTCTTACTGTAACTTTTTCATCTAAGAATCTGCCATTTTCATCAAGTGGTTCTTTTGCCTGAGCAACTAGATTGCCATCTTCTTCATCAGCAGTAAAATAAGTAAATTCCTTTGAAACTATTCCAGTTTCTTTATCTACAACTCTATATGGAGTTTCAATAAATCCATATTCATTAACTCTTGCATATGTAGCAAGTGAGTTGATAAGACCTATATTTGGACCTTCTGGTGTTTCAATAGGACACATTCTACCATAATGTGAGTGGTGAACGTCTCTAACTTCAAAACCAGCTCTTTCTCTTGAAAGACCTCCTGGTCCTAATGCAGATAATCTTCTCTTATGAGTTAATTCTGATAATGGATTGATTTGATCCATGAATTGTGAAAGCTGTGAACTACCAAAGAATTCTTTAATAGCTGCAACAACTGGTCTTGTATTAATTAATGCCTGTGGAGTTATTCCTTCCTGGTCCTGAATAGTCATTCTTTCTCTAACTACTCTTTCCATTCTTGATAAACCAATTCTAAACTGGTTCTGAAGTAGTTCTCCAACAGATCTGATTCTTCTGTTTCCTAAATGATCGATATCATCTACCTGACCGATACCATAAGCTAAGCCTAATTCGTAACTAATAGTTGCAAATATATCGTCCTTAGTTATGTGCTTTGGTACAAGCTTTGTGATATTTTTCTTAAGTTCAGCTTTGATTTGCTTTTCATCAGAATTATTGTCTAATATATCTTTTAATGTTGGATAATGAACAAACTCTTTGATGTGTAAATCATCAATGTTGAAATCAACATACTTATGTATGTCAACAAAATTGTTACCTATAACTTTAATAACTTTATCTTCAACTGTTATATTAACAGCATTAATTCCGGCATTTCTTATTTCTTCTGCCACTTTCTTACTTATCTTTTCGCCACTATTTACCATTATTTCTCCAGTTTGTGGATTGATAATGTCTTCAGCAGCTATCTGATTAGCAATTCTTAAATTTATAGCTAACTTCTTATTAAATTTATATCTACCTACTCTTGATAAGTCATATCTTCTAGCATCAAAGAATAGTGATTCTATTAGTGAAATTGCACTATCTACTGTAGGTGGTTCACCTGGACGTAATCTTTTATAAACTTCTAGTAAAGCTTCTTCTCTAGTTTTAGTATTGTCTTTTTCAATACTTGCCTTTAATCTTTCTTCGTCGCCAAAGAAATCAATAAGTTCCTGGTCTGTTCCCATGCCCATAGCTCTTGCAAGTATAGTTATTGGAAGCTTTCTTGTCTTATCAATTCTTACATAGATGATGTCGTTTGAATCAGTTTCGTATTCAAGCCATGCACCTCTATTAGGAATTACTGTTGAAGCAAATAATTTTTTACCACTCTTATCACGTGTATAGCTATAGTATACTCCTGGTGATCTTACCAATTGCGAAACTATAACTCTTTCAGCTCCGTTGATAATGAATGTTCCTTGGTCTGTCATTAATGGGAAATCACCCATGTAGACTTCTTGTTCTTTGATTTCACCAGTTTCTTTGTTCTGTAATCTTACAGAAACCTTTAATGGTGCTGCATAGTTTGCATCTCTTTCTTTACATTCTTCAACTGGATATTTGATTCCATCCATATCTAGCTTGTAACCTACAAATTCTAGTGCAAGATTACCAGCAAAATTTGATATTGGATTGATGTCATCAAAGACTTCTTGAAGACCGTCCTCTAAAAACCATTTGTACGAATCTAACTGAACCTCAATTAGATTTGGCATTTCTGCCGCGGACTTTACCTTTGCAAAGCTCATCCTCGTTCTTTTACCTTGTTGGACAGGATGTATCATAAGTTTTCACCCCTTGTATAAACTAAAATAACCAATAACTCAATAATATTTGGGCTATTGGACTGTATACATTGCATTAACCGACTTTTTAATGTTCTAACCTAATACTTTTTAAGGTATTTATTATAGCCAGATACATTTCAATGCAATTAAATATGTTATCACAATAGTTGTCAAGTGTCAATATTTATTGTTAGAAATATATTATATGATATTAAGTTGTTTTTATCAATACCTATCTTCATAATACTCATATTTAATTAATTATTTAAATTTGATTTTATATATTTCTTAATAATATCAACATAAAATTTCAGCAATTTAATTACTGATTTTTTTATATTTTCCCTGTATAAAAAAACAAACTCCATTGGGCTCTACACTATGGTAGAACCTCAATAGAGTTCATATTTACTGTTTAATCAGTTAGAAGAATTAAATTACTTTAATTCTAATTCTGCTCCAACTTCAGCAAACTTAGCTTTCATAGCTTCAGCTTCTTCTTTAGCTACAGCTTCTTTTAATGTCTTAGGAGCTCCATCAACTATTTCCTTAGCATCCTTTAATCCTAAACCAGTTACTTCTCTAACTAATTTGATAACTTTGATCTTTTCAGCACCAGCTGCCTTAAGAACTACGTCGAATTCTGATTTTTCTTCAGCAGCACCAGCACCAGCACCAGCAGCACCAGCTACAGCTACAGGAGCAGCAGCACTAACTCCGAATTCTTCTTCGCAAGCCTTAACTAATTCATCTAATTCTAAAACGCTCATATTCTTTATAGCTTCTATTATTTGTTCTTTATTCATAATTCGCACCTCCGAAATTTTTACTTATTAAAAGTATTTTTAAATTACTGATTATTCTGCAGTTTCTGACTGCTTCTTGTCTTTGATTGCGCTTAACATGTAAGCGAAGTTTGATACTGGAGCCTTGATGCTTCCAAGAAGTTTTGCAAGAAGAACTTCTCTTGGTGGTATAGCAGCTAACTGCTTAACCTTATCTCCATCATATATGTCTCCTGCAACGATACCTGCTTTAAGTTCTAACTTCTTATGAGTTTTTGCAAAATCATTAAGAGTTCTTGCCGGAGCAGTTACGTCATCATATCCGAATGCTATTGAAACCGGTCCTTCTAGGTAAGAAACTATACCATCGAATCCTAATTCCTTAGCAGCTAATGCAACAAGCTTATTCTTATAAACCTTGTATTCAACACCAGCTTCTCTTAGCTTCTTTCTTAATTCTGTATCTTCTTCTACTGTTAGACCTTGATATTCACTAAGAATTATAGCTTGAGACTTTTCCATTTTTTCTTTAATTTCAGCAACTTTTGCTTCCTTTAATTGTCTGTTCTTATTCATAACTGTGTGTCCACCTCCTCACAGCTTTTAACTGCTTCTTTATACATTAATAAAGTCTTCCCATAGACATGAGAAGACCAACAATCATATTGAATCCTCTGCAGGTTGATTTAACGTTACGTCTTTTTAAAAGACACCTGCCGTCTACGGAAATCTTTATTCTTTTTTTACAACGGTTATATATTATCAGATGTTTTAATAATTGTCAATAAGAATTATTAACTATTAAAATTAACCTTCTAATACTTTAACTGGATTAATCTTAGCTCCAGGTCCCATTGTTGATGCAACTGATACAGATTTAACGTACTGTCCTTTTGCTGCAGCTGGCTTAGCTTTGATGATTGCTTCCATTAATGTGTGGAAGTTTTCAACTAGCTTTTCAGCTCCAAATGAAGCCTTACCAATTGAGCAGTGGATTATAGCGTTCTTGTCTAGTCTGTATTCAACTTTACCAGCTTTGATTTCTGATATAGCCTTTGCTACGTCAAATGTAACTGTTCCTGATTTAGGGTTTGGCATTAATCCCTTAGGTCCTAATACTCTACCTAATCTACCAACAACACCCATCATATCTGGAGTTGCTACAACTACATCATAATCGAACCAGTTTTCGCCTTGAATCTTCTGAACTAATTCATCCGCTCCAACAAAATCAGCTCCTGCTGCTTCTGCTTCCTTAGCCTTTTCTCCTCTAGCAAATACAAGAACTCTTAAGCTCTTTCCAGTTCCGTGAGGTAACACAACAGCACCTCTTACTTGTTGATCTGCATGTCTTGGATCTACTCCAAGTCTTACGTGACATTCGATTGTTTCATCGAATTTTGCTTTAGATGTCTTTACTGATAATTCTAAAGCTTCTGCTGGTGTATATAGTGTGTTCTTATCGATTAATTTAACACTTTCTAAGTATTTCTTACCCATTCTTAATCCTCCTCTGTGGTATTAACGGTATTTACCTCCCACTATATTAGTGAGTTAAAAAAATTATTCTTCAACAGTTACTCCCATGCTTCTAGCAGTTCCTGCTATCATGCTTATAGCTGCTTCGATTGATGCTGCATTTAAATCAGGCATCTTAGTTTCTGCAATCTTCTTAACTTGATCTTTAGTTAATGTTCCAACCTTAGTTTTGTTTGGAACTCCTGATCCACTTTCAATTCCTAATTCTTTCTTAATTAAAACTGCAGCTGGTGGAGTCTTTAGTATGAAACTAAAAGATCTATCCTGATATACAGTAATAACTACTGGAATTATTAATCCTGCTTGGTTTGCAGTCTTTGCATTAAATTCCTTGCAGAATCCCATTATGTTTACTCCGTGTTGTCCTAATGCTGGTCCAACTGGTGGTGCTGGTGTTGCTTTGCCTGCTGCAAGCTGAAGTTTAATCATTCCTGTTACTTTCTTAGCCATGAGTTATTCCTCCTATACGTGGTAATTTCGGACTTACGCCCTCCCACTTAATAAAGACGTTAGTCTGATTTACTAATCTAATTTTTCTATTTGATTAAAGTCTAATTCAGCAAGAGTTTCTCTGCCAAACATATCTACTAGTCCTTTAATCTTATGTTTTTCAGAATTAATTTCTTGTATAGTAGCTACAAAGTCCTTAATAGGGCCTGAAATTATTCTGACACTTTCTCCTACCTCCAAGTCGATATCAACTGGCATTTCGATAACACCCATAGATTCTACCTCTTCATCGGTAAGTGGTACTGGTTTAGACGCTGGGCCTACAAATCCTGTGACTCCTCTTGTATTTCTTACGACATACCAAGACTCATCAGTCATAAACATTTTAATCAATACATATCCAGGAAAAATCTTTCTTGTAGAAACCTTTTGTTTTCCATCTTTCTCCTCTACTACTTCTTCTACAGGAACCTGTACATCAACTATTAGAGATTCAAGATGTCTATTTTCAATTGCTTTTTCCAAGTTAGCTTTAACCTTGTTTTCATAACCAGAATATGTATGGACTACATACCATCTAGCTCTTTCACTCATATTATATCTTAGGATGAATATACTTCATCCAACCTCCTTATTATTTCTTTAGTTTTAAAATCACATCAAAGAGGTTACTGAATCCATAATCCATTACACATATTAATATCATAGATATTATGGTGAAACCTAATACTGCCCAAAAAGCTTTTTTAGTATCTTCTTTTGAAGGCCATGTTATTCTTTTAGCCTCAGCCTTAACCTCTCTAAAAAAATTGGTTTTCTTTTTGCCAGAAACCTTCTGCTTAACTTTCCCATTTACAGCCATAATATTCACATCCTTAAGGTTTTAATGTACTATACACTAAAAATCACCTTTGAAAACTATTTAGTTTCCTTATGAAGAGTATGAGTCTTACAGAATTTGCAATACTTCTTCATTTCTAATCTATCAGGATCATTTTTCTTATTTTTCATTGTATTATAGTTTCTCTGCTTGCATTCTGTGCATGCTAAAGTTACTTTTACTCTCACCTTCCGCACCTCCAGTTCATTGGTATCTAGGTATAGTTATCCGCTTCATTTTTTAATTTTATACGCGTTACTTATTTACATTATCATATTTTTTTTCACATGTCAAACTATATGATTGCATAAAGGACCAGGTTTTATAACCCAGTCCTTCCAAACATAACATGAAATTACTCAATGATCTTAGTAACAACACCTGAACCTACTGTTCTTCCGCCTTCTCTGATAGCGAATCTTAAGTTTTCTTCCATAGCTACTGGAGTTATTAATTCAACAGTCATGTCAATGTGATCTCCTGGCATAACCATTTCTACACCTTCTGGTAAATCTATTGAACCAGTAACATCAGTTGTTCTGAAATAGAACTGTGGTCTGTATCCGTTGAAGAATGGAGTATGTCTACCACCTTCTTCTTTCTTTAATACGTAAACCTGACCAACAAATTTCTTATGAGGATGTACAGTACCTGGTTTAGCAAGAACCTGTCCTCTTTCTATTTCATCTCTCTGAACACCTCTAAGTAGGATACCAACGTTGTCTCCTGCTTCAGCCATGTCAAGAGTCTTTCTGAACATTTCCATTCCAGTTACAACAGTCTTCTTCTTTTCTTCTTTTAATCCGACTATTTCTAGTTCATCTTGAAGATGAAGTTGCCCTCTTTCAACTCTACCAGTTGCAACAGTACCTCTACCAGTAATAGTCATAACATCTTCTACTGGTAATAAGAAAGGCTTATCTGTAGCTCTTTCTGGAGTTGGGATGTAACTATCAACTGCATCCATTAACTCTATTATTGGCTTAATAGCTTCTGGATCTGTTGGATTTTCAAGAGCTTTTAATGCTGATCCTCTGATTATTGGAATTTCGTCTCCAGGGAAATTGTACTCAGTTAATAACTCTCTAACTTCCATTTCAACTAAATCTAATAATTCTTCATCATCAACCATATCAGCTTTGTTTAAGAAGACTACGATATAGTCAACGCCAACTCTTGACGCAAGTAATATATGTTCTCTTGTCTGAGGCATTGGGCCATCAGCTGCAGATACAACTAGTATAGCACCATCCATTTGTGCTGCTCCTGTAATCATGTTCTTTACATAATCAGCATGTCCTGGACAGTCAACATGTGCATAGTGTCTATGTTCAGTTTCATATTCAACGTGTGCTGTGTTGATTGTAATTCCTCTTTCTTTTTCTTCTGGAGCTTTATCTATTTCTGCATAGTTAAAAGCCTTTGCGTATCCTTTGTTTGCTAATACTGTAGTAATAGCTGCTGTTAAAGTAGTCTTACCGTGGTCAACATGACCTATTGTACCAATATTAACATGTGGTTTAGTTCTTTCAAATTTTGCCTTAGCCATTTTTTGAATTCCTCCCTATTAATATTAATTATATAATCTATTTGCTAGAGCTCACGATTGGTATCAAACTGACCACCTCCGTCAATAGACTGACGACACTCTATCGACTGAGCCACATGAGCAATTTAGGCATAACTTACATACTAATTATACCATTTATAAAGTTTACTAGCAAAACAGGATTTTGTCAATGTTTTTTACGTTATTTTACAGTTATTTTTTAATTGTATGTTTGTCCTCTCCAACTAGTATTTCAAACAGTTTTCAAGCTTTCTCTTTACTCTCTGTAATGCGTTGTCGATAGATTTTGCATCCCTGTCCAAAGTACAGGCTATTTCTTGGTAAGTCTTTCCGTCCATGTAAGAATTCAGAACTTGTTTTTCCAGCTCCGATAAGGATTTCGCCATATACTTTTCAATCTGAACCATTTCTTCCTGACTAACAATAAGCTCTTCTGGATTGCACACTCTAATGCTTGAAAGTATATCTAGAAGTGTTCTGTCAGATTCATCATCATATATAGGCTTATTTAAAGAAATATAAGTATTAAGAGGTATATGTTTTTGTCTGGTAGCTGTTTTTATAGCAGTAATTATCTGTCTGCTTATGCATAACTCAGCAAAAGCCTTAAATGAGGCCTGTCTTCCAGAATTAAAATCTCTTATAGCTTTATAAAGGCCTATCATTCCTTCCTGATATATATCCTCTTTATCAGCTCCTATAAGAAAATAAGACTTTGCTTTTGCTTTTACGCAGCTCTCATACTTATTAATCATGTATTCCTGCGCCTTTTTATTTCCTTTTTGGGCTATACATACTACTTCTTCATCTTTCCTGCATTTAAAATCATAATTAACTTCTGCATAAGTGCTACCGCTCATAAACTCCCCACCTTTTTTTTACACCTTTGTATAGAATTATAAATCACTGTGCGACTTTAAGTCAATACTCATTACCTGCCTCTTCTCATTCTTTCTAGCTTTGCGAGTATTTCATCACCAACACTATCTGACAGTAAGTTTCTATTTTTTACATAATTCTTTTTCATTCGTTTATCAATTTTCTCTTCCGATTTTAGGACATCATTATAAAATTCCAGCGATGACATTCTGACAGCTCCACGCTGAAATATCGTCTGTTGCTCCAACCAGTCTGATGTTACAACTATTATCTCTGCTCTTCTTCCTATATCATTTACTTTTTTTTCGATATATGAATCTGCTGTCTGTTCAAATTTTGTAAAAACAGTTGTGACAAATTTTTCTTCATAAACTTTTTCAATATTTCCTGCAACTTTATGTCCATCAAATACAAGATAAATTCTACAATTGTTATAACTTGCATAGTTCACAAGGATATCATGGAGTTTGTTTCTAGCTCCATCAAAACTATATTCTTTCATACCATTTAAGTTGGGCCAGCTATTTATGACATTATATCCGTCAACAAAAATAATCTTCATAAATCAGTAGTAAGGCTTATTATTCATTAAGCCTTCCCTTCATAACTTCATACATCATAATTCCTGCTGCTACTGATGCATTTAATGAGTTTATTGTTCCAACCATAGGTATTTTGATAAGCTTATCACATTTATCCTTTGTAAGTTTAGACATACCTGTGCCTTCATTTCCTATAACAAGTGCGCATGCTCCACCGAAATCTGTCTGATAAGAATATTCTTCAGCTCTTATATCTGTTCCGTATACCCAGACACCATTATCTTTTAATTCATCAATTGCCTGATTTATGTTAGTCACTTTAGCTATCTTCATATGTTCTATAGCTCCTGCTGCTGACTTATAAACAGTAGGTGTAATACCTACATTTCTTCTCTTAGGAATTATAATTCCATGTACACCGCTTAATTCAGCTGTTCTTACTATTGAGCCAAGATTGTGCGGATCTTCAATTTCATCAAGTATTATAATAAAAGGTTTTTCACATCTTTCTGCAGCTGCAGCAAGTATATCTTCCACTTCGCAGTACTTGAATGGAGTTATTATTGCCATAACACCCTGATGAGCTCCAGTCTCACTCATAGAATCAAGCTTTCTTCTGTCTACTTCTTTTATTACTATCTTTTTTTCCTTAGCCATCTTGATAAGTTTAATTATTGAACCTTCCATATCACCTTTGGCAATCATTATTTGTTCAATAGTTCTGTCTGACTTTATTGCTTCAATTACTGCATTTCTACCTTCAATAATATCTTCTCTCATCTGAGCTGGTTTTCCAGCTGGCTTTACAGATGCTCTCTTCTGTCTTGGCTTATCATTTGTCTTCTGTGTTTTTTTCAAATTCTTTTTCATTATTTCGTGCCTCCTTTACTTACTGCATCTATTATTTCCGTAGATCTCTTTAAGAATAATTCCAGTCTTTCTTTTCTGCCCGTTAAATATAAATATCCAACAAGTGCTTCAAAACCAGTTGCATTTCTGTAGTCTCTCACATCTGCATTCTTTGGAACTGTAGGAGATTTAGCATTTCTGCCTCTCTTGTATATATACGCCTCATCTTCATCAAGTTCACTCTCAAGCTCATGCATAATATTGCTCTGAGCTTTTGCCTTAACAAACTTTATTGCTTCTACATGCATTTTATGAGCATTAAGTCTTCTGTTCTTTAAAAGCACATAATTTCTTATATATACTTCATAAACTCCATCGCCTATAAGAGCAAGCTGAAGTGGGTTAAGCATTCTTGCTTCTGCATCAGTAAATTGTTCTAGTAAAAGATTATCCAATGGTACTACTCCTCATTTCTATTATTTAATTTTTTCGTTAGATAAAGATTAAGGGATTCCAAAAGAATCCCATCCTTCAATGATCATTGATCATTGTTTTTATACTCTCTTCCATCTTATTCCGTCAGGAGTATCTTCTATAACAATATTCATTTCTTTAAGCTGATCTCTTATCCTATCAGCTAAAGCATAATTTTTATCTTTTCTTGCCTGCTGTCTTTCTTCAACAAGCTTTGCAATTTCATCATCGACTTCAACCTTAGTGCTGTTCTGAAGAATTCCTAATGGACCTCCAAGTTCTCTCATAATTGATAATGACTTTTCAATAACTTCTTTTGAAGCTGACGCAGTTACATTGGAATTGATGTGTTTAGATAATTCAAATAATACAGTTATAGCATCTGCAGTATTAAAATCATCATCCATCTTTTCAATATATTTTTGTCTGAATCCATCTAATGATTCAATGTAGCTTATTTCTTCTGCAGTAGTTTCTCTACTTTCTGCTTTATCTATAATATTTTCAAGATTGCAGATTGTATTATACAGTCTTTCTACAGACGCTTTAGCTGAATCAAGCAGTTCTTCTGAAAAATTAAGCTGCTGTCTATAATGTCCAGAAACCAGCAGGAATCTTATCACATCTGCATCATACTGTCCAAGAATCTCCCTTACTGTCTTAAAATTATGAAGTGATTTTGACATCTTCATGTTGTTTATATTTAAAAATGCTGCATGCATCCAATAATTCACGAACTTCTTTCCTGAGTATGCTTCACTCTGTGCTATCTCATTTTCATGATGTGGGAAGATGAGATCATGTCCGCCTCCATGAATATCTATTGTATCTCCTAGTATATCGTTTGACATACATGAACACTCAATATGCCATCCAGGTCTTCCCATTCCCCAAGGGCTTTTCCATGCTGGTTCGCCAGGTTTCTGTGATTTCCATATTGCAAAATCCATTGGATCTTTCTTTCTTTCATCAACATTTATTCTTGCACCAGCCTGTAAGTCTTCAAGATTCTGTCCTGATAACTTTCCATAATCCTTAAATTTCTTAGTTGAGAAGTAAACATCACCGTCAACTTCATAAGCATATCCTTTATCAACAAGACCTTTAACAAATTTGATTATCTTGCCGATATACTGTGTAGCTCTTGGATTTACTGTCGCTCTTTCTATATTCAGCGCATCTGCATCTTTATAATATTCAGATATAAACCTGTCTCCAAGTTCTTTAACTGTAATATGTTCATCATTAGCTCTGTTAATCATTTTATCATCGATATCTGTGAAGTTCTGTACAAATGTAACATCATAGCCTCTATACTCAAAGTATCTTCTTATAGTATCAAAAACTATAAATGTTCTTGCATTTCCAAGGTGAAAATAATCATACACTGTAGGACCGCAGACATACATTCTTATCTTTCCTGGCTCTATTGGCACAAATTCTTCTTTTTTTCTAGTAAAATCATTAAATAGCTTCACACTGACACCTCCCTATTAATTACTTTAATTTCATATTGTTTTCTTCAAAAACATTGTTAACTTTATTATATACATCATCTATATTGATGACTTCAATATCTTCACAATTTCTTAGTTTAAATTCAACCTGACCGTCAACAATTTTCTTTCCTACAGTAACTCTCATTGGAATTCCCATAAGATCAGCATCCTTGAACTTAACTCCTGCTCTTTCTTTTCTGTCATCTAATAAAGCTTCAACACCCATGTCAGTTAATTTATTGTAGATTTCTTCAGCTATTCTCATCTGTTCTTCGTCTTTTGAATTTACAGCAATAACTGAAACCTGATATGGAGCAACCTGCAATGGCCATACTATACCATTATCATCGTGGTGCTGTTCTATTATTGAAGCAAGAGTTCTTGTAACTCCGATACCATAGCATCCCATGATGAATGGCTTCTTTGTTCCATCTTCTGCGATGAACTTTGCATCCATTGCTTCTGAGTACTTAGTTCCAAGCTTGAATATGTGGCCAACTTCAGTTCCTCTTGAAATAGTAACTTTTCCGCCACACTTTGGACAAGTTTCTCCGCTAGTTACATTTCTGAAGTCTCCAACAGTTCCCTTAAAGTCTCTGTCATAATTAACATTTTCGAAGTGGTAACCAGTCTTATTAGCTCCTACTATAAAGTTATACATCTTAGTAACTTCTGCATCTACAAGAAGAGTATCAACTTTTATGTTGATAGGTCCTGCAAAACCAACTGCAGCATTAGTCGCTTTTAAAACTTCTTCAGCTGAAGCCATTTCAAGACTGTTTACTCCGCCAAGTGCATTCGCAACCTTAGTTTCATTAACTTCTCTGTCGCCTCTTACCATTACTGCTACGATCTTTCCGTCAGCATTAAAGATTAAAGTCTTGGCAAATTTCTTTTCTGTAGTGTTGAAGAACTTCACTAAATCTTCAATAGTTCTAGCGTTTGGAGTTTCTATTTCCTTAAGTTCTTTTAGTTCTTCTTTTGCACATTCTTCTGCTACAGCCTGAGCTTTTTCAATGTTTGCTGCATAGTTGCATGAATCGCAGAATACTACATCATCTTCTCCAACTTCAGACTGAACCATGAATTCTGCTGAGTTAGATCCACCGATAGCTCCTGAGTCAGCTTCAACTGCCTTTGCATCGATTCCACATCTCTTAAAGATGTTCACATATGCGTCATGCATTTTGTTATAAGATAAATCAAGACCTTCCTGATCCTTATCAAAGCTGTATGCATCTTTCATAACGAATTCTCTAGATCTCATTACTCCGAATCTAGGTCTTCTTTCATCTCTGTACTTAGTTTGTATCTGATAAAGATTAATTGGAAGCTGTTTGTATGATTTGATTTCGCTTCTTACTAAATCAGTAAAAACTTCTTCATGAGTTGGTCCAAGGCAGAAATCTCTATCATTTCTATCCTTAAATCTTATCATTTCAGCGCCGTATGCATCCCATCTTCCTGACTGCTGCCATAATTCTGCTGGAATCATAGCAGATGCAAGGATTTCCTGTGCTCCTGCATTATTCATTTCTTCTCTTACTACATTTTCAACCTTTTTAAGAACCTGTAATCCAAGAGGCATATAGTTATAAACTCCTGATACCATCTTTCTCATAAGACCTGCTCTAAGCATTAACTGGTGACTTGCTATTTCTGCTTCTGCTGGTACTTCCTTCATTGTCAGCATCAGCATTTTTGACATCTTCATCTTCATATTCCTCCACTTTTTCTATAGTATTTATTATTCACTCATTTATTTATTGATATGTTTTAAATTTAAAACAATATATAAAGATTTTTAAAGGATGAAATTGCATTATACAATTTTTTTAAATCAACCTGTAAATCCTTTTTTTCAACTCTTTACAGTATTAAAATTTTACCTTTTTCAATACAATTTCCTAAACATTAAAAAAACCCACCCTAAATATTACTATTAGGGCGAGTTGATACGCGGTACCACCTAAATTTGTACTCTTATTATAATAACGGTATAACACCGATAGGTTTTCTCCTATAACTCCGAAGTAGGTTCAAAACCATATTGAAAATCTTTCAGCCATGGATCTTCTCTCTGTAATTTAACGTTTCTACTAGTCTTCATCATTGTTGTAATCTTTATTTTATATTGAATTATTCTTAATTATATCATTATGGATTTTTACTGTCAATTACAAGCTGTCTGCAAGATATTCTGCCATTACAAGATCTTCAGGTGTTGTTATCTTTAAATTAGTATATTCACCGTCAAAAAGATATACTTTATTACCATAATTCTCAATAGCCATAGTATCATCAGTTACTTTTATATGATTCTCTCTGATTTTATCATGACAGTCTTTTATGATATCATACTTAAAACATTGAGGAGTCTGCACTGCTACAAGACTACTTCTATCTGGTGTAGATACAGAAAAGTTTTCATCATTTTTAACTTTAATTGTGTCTTTAGGCATAACTCCAGGTGCTGCTGCGCCATATTCTTCAGCATACTTTACACCTTCTTCTATAATTCTATCGCTTACAAATGGACGAGCACCATCATGAATAAGCACAATATCATATCCTTCTGCTGCTTTTAAACCATTATATACAGAATCCTGCCTTTCAGCTCCGCCAGTAACTATTGTATCTACTCTAAGTTCATACTTTTCAAGCACATTCTCCCTGCAGTATGCAACCTCATCCTCTGGAAGTACTAAAATTATTTTATCTATATCTTTGTTTTCCTCAAACCTCTTTAAAGTGTAATAAATTATAGGTCTGCCCTTCACTTCTATAAACTGCTTGCTCTTATCGCTCTGCATTCTAGTTCCTCTGCCGCCTGCAAGTATTATCACTGCTGTCTTACTCATCTTTATTCTCCTCACAAACTTAAATAATTAGGAAGAAACTCCCCCCAAGGGAGTTTCAACATATTCTGTTCACTATTCTCTATTCGTTATTCACTAATTTTAATATTTTATTGATAGCCATATATATTCTGAATTCATAAAACCATATTAGTGTAACAGCTATATAAAGTCTACTCTTTTTTCTTTGCAAATATCATTCTTCCTGCTGAAGTCTGTAAAACTGAAGTCACTACAACTGTAATATCTTCACCTACATATTTTTTTCCGCCTTCAACAACTATCATGGTTCCATCATCAAGATAAGCCACACCCTGTCCTGACTCTTTTCCCTCCTTAACAACATTAATACCAAGTTCTTCTCCTGGAAGTACAACTGGTTTTATTGCATTTGCCAGCTCATTAATATTAAGTACTGATACACCTTGAAATTCCGCTACTTTATTAAGATTGAAATCGTTAGTTACAACTTTTCCACCTAATGTTTGCGCCAGTTTTAAAAGCTTAATATCGACTTCTGCAATTTCTGGAAAGTCACCTTCATAATTTCTTACTTCTATGCTTAATTCTTTCTGTATCTTGTTTATTATATCAAGGCCTCTTCTACCTCTATTTCTTTTAAGCGAATCTGATGAATCTGATACATGTCTTAATTCATCAAGAACAAAGTTTGGTATTATAAGTGGTCCTTCTATAAAGCCTGTCTGGCATAAATCAAATATTCTGCCGTCTATAATTACAGATGTATCAAGAACCTTAGGCGCTGATGCTGACTTATTTTTAGATTTTTTATCTTTAATTCCATCCTTCCTTAAGTTGCGAAGAAGCTGTGTAACTTCATCCTTTTTCTTAACACTTATACTTGCTCCTATAATAACAGCAACAAGATTAATAAGAATAAATACTACAGCACTTACTATCTTAAATAGCTTCCCAACATCACCAAGTGCTTTATTAATAGGCGCAAGAAAGAGCAATGTCAGAATTAATGCAATAAATGCTCCAGCTACAGCAAAAAGTATTTCTGATATTGTTGTTTTCTGTGTGCTTTTATCAATAACTGCTATAAGCACTTCTATTCCCTTATACACTACAGATGAGATTAAAAAGAAAATTAGTCCTAAAATAATAATACACAAAATATAAATAATAATTTCTTTTACATTGTCTGATGCAAATTGAAGCCCCTCAACATAAGGATTTCTTATAAGTACACCTGCAAGTACAACTCCTACAATCAACCCTAAAATGCTCATAATGCCTCTAAAAATGTTTTTTATCAAATCTACACCTCCCTTTTATTTATTATTGCCACTAATTTCGAAATAGTAACATAATACTAGAATTATTGTAAAATAATTATAACACAACTTCATAAACTTTAGATGTTTTTCTAAGTATTAATTACATACCCCCTATCAAAAAAAATTTTTTTCTCTTACTATAGTAATATAGTTAATGATTTAACTTTCAAAACTTATTGACATATTTGTAAAAAAATACTTATAATTAAATTGATGGTCAATCAATTTACAGGGGAGTGAGACTTATGAAAGATATTATATTTGATGACTTTCAAAATTCAGTTGATGATTCTTTGCTAAGACACAGAAGTATCCTTGATATCATGTCTAAATATACAGAATCAACTGCAAGAGTAAACCGCGCTATCACAAAAGCTGTAACAAACTGTGGATGTATAAAAATTAATGCAGATAAACAAAATCTTCTTAATGACAACATGTCAATGGATGAATTAAATAATTGTTTACAAAGTCACATCAGTGGTAAATTATGCGATAACTGCAGAGAGATAATAGAAAAAGAAATGGGTAACAATTTATTCTATCTTACCTCTTTATGCAACGCTCTAGGTGTAAACCTATACGATATATTGTTAAACGAATATGATAAAATTAATACTTTAGGTAAATTTACAATGCGTTGAATTTACTCTTCATTATTGTTCCAATAACTTGAAGATATATTCATATATATTCAAAATACATTGTAATTATAAAAAAGCTACTGCATAATGCTTTTCCACATTATACAGTAGCTTATTTTTTATATCTTTTTATTGAGACTTACCTGTTCTTTTAATCTTCTTACACCACTTCTTATTGCTTTAGCTCTTGCTTCACCAATCCCCTCAACTTGGTCAAGTTCCTCAGTGCTTGCTTCTATTACATTTTTAAGATAAGAGAATTGTTTTATTAGATTTTCTATTACGTTTGAAGGTATTCTTGGAATCTTGTTTAAAATTCTATGGCCTCTTGATGATATTATATTATCTACTAGCGATTCTCCTGAATATCCAAGCACTTTTGCAATACAGTCAAGATCAAGAATTTCTTGTGAATCAAGCTTCTGTATTTCCTTATAAACATTACTATAGTTAGATTCTTCACTGCAGTAATCCTTAATAAGCATTATACCATCTTGCTCTATATATTTAATAAGTTCGTTAAGTTGCATTGAAATAAGTCTTCCCTCGTTGCCAAGTTCTATGATGTATCTTTCAATTTCCTCAACAATCCTCATTACCATTTCTGTTCTCTGTATTGCAGTAACAACATCAAATACAGTTGCAAGATCCTGAAATTCTAGTATATTAAGATTATTAACAACTTTTTCAAGTACAGCAACATACTTTTCAAGTGTCTGAACAGCCTGATTTGCTCTTGCTATTACTTCATTAGGATCTTTAAGTACATATTTTGTATCGCCTTTATATATAGTGATTATATTTCTTCTCTGTGATATTGCAATAGTGATTCTGCCAGTTTGTTTTGCAACTCTCTGAGCAGTTCTATGTCTTGTTCCTGTTTCAAACGTAACTGTCCCAGGACTTGGCTGAAGCTGTGTATTTGCATATAAAATTGTTTTTAAATCACTACTTAATATAATTGCACCATCCATTTTTGCAAGTTCATATATGTATGCTGGAGAATAGCTGGCATTAATTTTAAAACCACCATCAACTATACTCATAACGTCATCTGTATCTCCCAGTACAATAAGTCCGCCAGTCTTTGCTCTAAGTATATTTTCAAGTCCTTCTCTAAGTTGTGTACCAGGACCAACTATCTTTAATATGTCTTTTAATTTCTTATCTTTATCAATCCTCATCTTTTCACCCAATTCGTATCATATATTTTCGAATCATTACCTTCTATATATATATTTAATAGTATTTTAAATTCTTTTTCAATACATATTTTAACTTTTATATACATCCCTTATAACATCGTTTAAAGTTTTCATAACTGAAATTTCAATTCCTTTTATACCTGAACCTTTAGGGAACGAATCCTTTGCTACATACACTTTTCTAAAGCCCATTCTTGCAAGTTCCTTAACTCTGCTTTCAAGTGATGGTACTTTTTTAAGTTCTCCAGTAAGACCTACATCCGCAATAAAGGCAACATCTGATGGTATTCCTTGTTGTTTTACTGATGAAACTATACTCATTATTACTGCTAAATTTATAGATTGCTCCTTAATTCTCATGCCACCTATAGTCTTGATGATGACATTCTTATCATAAAGGTTTATTCCTCCTCTTTCCTCAAGAATAGATATAAGCGTATTTAGCTTATCTTTTCCTAAAGTTTCTCCAATTCTTGTAGGATAAGGAGTAAAACTCTTTGACACTAGACTTTCAACCTCTGTAATTATCGCTCTTGAGCCTTCCTTAATTACTGAAAGTGTACTTCCTGATACAACTTCTCCTGCATCTCGTTTAGTCATGAAATATTCAGAAGGGTTATCTATTGATTCCATACCCTTTTCTGTCATCTGGAAGAAGCCACTTTCTCCTGTACTTCCAAATCTATTCTTTGAACTTACAAGTCCTCTTAACTCTTCATCACTGTCAGCTTCAATAATAAGCACTGTATCAACAAGATGTTCAAGTGATCTAAGCCCTGCAAGCTCGTCAGCTTTGGTCATTTGTCCAACTATGATTACTGCACGCTGTCTTTTATCATCCTTTGCTATTCTTAACAGTTCATTAGCACATTCCATTGTCTGAGTTGGTGATCCAGCTCTTGCAGGCATTGCACTTTCCATAGTAAAAGTCTGTATACTGTCTATAATAAGAAGGTCTGGATCTATATCATTAACCGCAGCTGATACATTATCCATGCTTGTTTCCTGCATAACCCAGATATTATCATGTATCTTATCAAGTATTCTGTCTGCTCTGTTCTTAATCTGACTATCACTTTCTTCTCCTGAAGCATAGATTACCTTATACCCTTTAGTTGCTATTCTGTCAGCAACCTGTAAAAGAAGTGTTGATTTTCCTGCGCCAGGTCTGGCAGTTATTATTGTAATTGAATCCTTAACTATTCCGCCGCCCATTACTCTATCAAATTCACTTATAGAAGTTACTATTCTATCACTTTTACTAGATGTAACTTCTGAAAGTTTTCTTACTGGTTTTCTTGATTTAAGTGCAGAAGGTGATGATGGACTTTTTGTATCTTCGATTGTTTCCTCAAATGTATTCCAATTATTACATTCAGGACATTTTCCCATCCATTTAGGAGTTTTATATCCACACTCTTTACATACATATGAAGTTTTTATCTTAGCCATTACTTACACCTCTGTTTTTATTTTATTTTTGCATCCCTTTTTGCTATGTTTACTTCAAGCACATATTTATCTGATCTGTAAACAGAATCCTCGACATAAATTACTGTATCATCACTTGTAAAGAACTTGGATTTAGTTCTTAAAAGCGGAACATCATTATTTACCTTGAATATTTTTCGATATTTCTCATTCATATTAACGGCTACAATAGAAGCATCTGAACTCTTAATATCAAATCCTAATGATTTCAGCATTTTAAATAGTGAACCTTCAAGCATATTTTCAGTAACTACGCCGCAGTATTCACATGGAATATATACTATCTCATTAGCTACTATATCCTCATCTACAATTCTTAATCTGTTTATCTTATATAATTTACTAAATTTAAAAATATCATCATACTCTGAAGGCCTGTCTATTATCTGAAATTCTATAATTTTTGTTTTAAGTGTTCTTCCTG
The DNA here is from genome assembly GCF_009696465.1 of Inconstantimicrobium porci. GTDB lineage: Bacteria > Bacillota > Clostridia > Clostridiales > Clostridiaceae > Inconstantimicrobium > Inconstantimicrobium porci. Next base: position 209,079 of record NZ_VULX01000002.1, read on the forward strand.
ACTTAGCTATTACTTCAGAGAAGCTCATCATATCTCTCTGTTTTACTTTAGGCTTGCAGACAAATGTACCTCTTCCTTTTTCCCTTACGAGAATTCCATCTTGTACAAGTTCTCCAAGAGACTGTCTTACTGTCATTCTGCTTACGCCATACTCTTCTGCAAGTTCTCTTTCACTGCTTATACATTGTCCAACCTGCCATACGCCCTGCTCTATCTTACATTTAATATCTTCCTCTAACTGATAATAAACCGGAATAGGACTTTTCTTATTTATCATTTCATCACCTCCAGAACTTTTTATTCTGTTCATCTTTAAATTTTCAGTTTAAATTCTTTCTTAATTTTACATTTACATTATTTATTTGTAAAGCTGTTCACTACTAAACCAAATCACCTTATCTATAGGAATATTTTATTCAGATTTAGAAATAATAAACTTTAAGAAATGCACTATAGCATTTACATACATATATAAGGAGAGTGAATATAAATTGCTAAATAAAAATACTTTCTCAATGGATAATATAAAACCACGCAACACTCTACATAATGCCACTGAAGATGTACTATCAAACAATATTGATCCTACATTTTATGATGGAGAACTTGAAAATGCAGTGGTAAATTCATGTCTTGAAAATGGAAACGAAATAAAATAATTTATGCTGAAATAAAAAGACACCTGATTAGATTTTTATTATCTAAATTAAGTGTCTTTTTACTTAATATATTATTGTTTTCACTCGTCATTTTATTTGTGACAAAACTCCATTTTCCATGTTATAGACATGATCACATATTTCATCTATATCCTCTTTCATATGGCTTGTTAATAAAATAGTAACAGATTCTGATTTTAATTTTAATAACATCTCCCTGATTTCTTCTACACCTTTTGAATCAAGTCCATTCATTGGTTCATCGAGTACCAATAGTTTTGGCTCTTCCATAAGTGCCTGTGCAATTCCCAGCCTCTGCTTCATTCCTAACGAATACTTTTTTACTGGCAATTTATTTTCAGGGTCTAATCCTACTAAAGAAATAGTCTGCTTTATTTTATCATCACTTATTTTATTCTTTATACTTGCTAATATTTTTAAATTTTTAAAACCAGAGTACTGAGGCAAAAATCCTGGATGCTCAATAATCATTCCAAAATCATCCGGGAAACTTCCATTCTTTATAGTTTTATTAAACACAACTATTTCACCTTCTGTTATGTTAATCAAACCACATATAGCTTTAAACAGCATGCTTTTACCAGATCCGTTTCTGCCAACAATCCCATATGCCTTACCCTTCTCAACGTTTAAATTTATATTATCGAGTACTTTTGTACCCTTAATATCTTTTGTTACATTAGTAACTTTAACAACCAATTCTTTCTCCATAATCGAATCCCCCTATTATAAAATCAATGAGCAAGTTCAGATAGATCTTTCTTTACTATTATGATATCTGATATAACCACATTTATAATTATTAAAATAATCAAAAAAATCATTGACCATGCTAAACTGAAACCACCTGTAATATGCTTGGAAATTATCCCTTGATTAAAAGGAATATACTTATCAATTTTAAACACATAGCCTAATTTAATTGACACTAAAGATGTAATTAATAATATTATGAATGACTGAACATGATTCTTGGTAACTAAAACATTAATAATATATACGGTTACGAAATAGTAACTTGCTAAGCTTAACAAACTTAAAATCTTTATTACATCATACAATCCATTGAAATTGCTTGCGCTGTTACTCAACCAATTGATTATAAATACTATAAAAAAACCTAGTGCAAAATATATTACACAAGATATGATACATGCAAACTGTAAATCTATATGCCATCTGCTCTTATTCCCCAGTCTAGGAATTGTATAATAAGCCCTTACCATTAATTCCTTAAAGATAAAATTACCTATCACAAAAATAATAAAAAACTGGTATAACACCCATGTAAAAGTCTCAATAATATTATCACCTAAGTTTAATGGTCCATAAAACGTATTTTTAATTGTTTGTCCAAAAGCAAAAGTATCATTAACTAAATAACTCTTTGTCAAAAATGTATAAACAAAAATAATACACATGCATAATATACCCTTTAATGAAAATATAACCTTACTATTTGCCTTTATAAGATTTAAGTGCCTGAAAATATTATTTACCATAATCACACTCTCTTTTCTTTGTTAATACAGCTCCTATAATATACATAATCACAATCAATGCAATCCAATACAAAAATCTAGATACGATATATGTACCATTATTCACTTCATTCACTGATGCATTCAATATATAAATATTATTAGTAAATGAAAACTTAGATAAAGTTCCTGAATCAACAACCATATTTAATATGTTAATTGAAATAACAGATATAAAAGAAAGCGCACGCTGTTTAAAGATTAAATTGCATATATTAAATACTATAGAGATAAAAAAAAGGTATAGTGAAGAAAGTCCACAAAGAATTAAAGTATAAGATAACGGACTTAAATTTTTCCTTACAATATTAACAGCCGGTTCAACATAAGACTGATTTAATTTTGAACCCATGACATATGCAGAATATTGACTCCATGTATTACTAAATCTCATAAAACTTCCAGTTAACAGGCAAATAACAACTATAAATACCACAGTTCCTACTGAAAAAATTAACGAAGTTAATATCTTTGCATTATAAATTTCCATACTGCTATTAAACCTCACGCTTAGATAGTTATAGAAGTTACCCTTATCAAAAATCTTATAAATCATAACTACAAATAATATACCTATGGTATAGAACAGTGATAAATATGAAAATATCTCTATAATATAATCATATATGTTATAACTAAAATTCCTGCTGCTTGTGGTTTTTAATAAAAATAACATACTTGCAAATATATAAATAATCAGTATTATTAAGAAAATATATATTTTACTAGACTCAATTTTAAAATCAATATAATTACATATCCTTTTCACGTTTAACAACCCCTAAATAAAATAGTCCAATACCAATAAGTAATAGCATTAATGGATATAAAATTTCATGTGTTGTTGTTACTATTATGTTTAAAGCATAAACTTGTGAAAAATTAAAATTAAACACTCTATTTATACCTAGCTCTTCTATAAGCGTACCGCAAAGAATATATCCAAAGAACGGAATAATCAAAACTAAATACCTATTCTTAATCCATGCAGAAATTCCTAATGACAACTCTGAAATAACTGCATAACATATACCTGTAATTAAAACCATAATAATCCCATATAAAAGTTTATTGGAATAATATATGCTAGAAAACGGTCCATCTACAACTAATCCATCCGTAGTTCTTATCCCCAATATGCATATTAAGAATATGAACATTGTACCACTAGCCATGATTCCTACCACCATACTCGAAATAGCATTCGATATTACTTTTATCCATACATAACTTTTTACTGACATTCTTGAATAAATAAACTTAGTAAAACCTGATTCTTTCTCTACAGTGTAAGAATCCGAAAAAATAATTGATGCTAACAGTGGAAAAATAACAACAAGCAATGCTCCTTCAGAGGTACTCCTTATTCTAGCAAATACATCTACTGCATCAAAATGCAATCCTATGAATGATATTCCTCCGATATAACAAAATAAATACAAAGGTATAATTAAAGCTATAAAAGCTATTATAAAAGATATCATAGCTTTCTTTGAAAATAAGGATCTTCTTAATTCACTCTTTATATAATTATTCATATTTAAGCTGCTCCTTTATATATTACTAAAGACACAAAATATCAACGATATTTTGTATCTTCACATCAAAACAAATACAGTAAAACTAGCATATTTGTTCTAATTAATTTTATGGGTATATTTGTCCTTCTATATCGCATGCATGCCAAGTGTTAGCATCTGTTTTAATAGTTGCATAAAGAACAGATCCCTGATACAGTCTTCCATCAATATTATAGTATACTTTATAAAAACCAGTTTTATTGAAGTTACCTACTCCAGTACATCTAATTCCCTTATACATCAACCACCAATCTATTCCTGAGCCTCCCCAGCCCATCCTAGTCACATTAAAATCAGCATCATTATCTTTATTTGTTTTCATAACACCATGTGTATTAACTGATCCAGTTCTAGGCAGTCTCACATTAACGTCTATCGCACTCTGTGCGTAAGCAACTTGTCCCATTAAAGCCAGTGCAAAAGCTGCCGTTAAAAAAATGCCTAATTTTTTTTAACATTCTTTTTTTCATATTATTACTTCCTTATAAAAGATATGTAATGCATTATATCTAACTATGTTATACCACTTTTACATAATAATTCAATATATTACAGTAATTTTTTTTTACATTGTTTCTATTCCTCTATAATACAATATATTGCATCTTTAATATATATTTTGTATTATTTTTAATATAGCTAAACAAACCTATTACATATCTTTTTCACTTTTAACAACCCCTAAATAAAATAGTCCAATACCAATAAGTAATAGCATTAATGGATATAAAATTTCATGTGTTGTTGTTACTATTATGTTTAAAGCATAAACTTGTGAAAAATTAAATACTCTATTTATACCTAGCTCTTCTATAAGCGTACCGCAAAGAATATATCCAAAAAACGGGATTATCAAAACAAATACAGTAAAACTAACGAATCATATTAAAATCAGCATCATTATCTTTATCTTTATTTATTTTCATAACACCATGTGTATTATCGCTCTTTATTATAAAACTATGTAATGTATTACATTGACTATTTTATACCACATATTTCATATTTTTTAATATTTTTATAATTTTTGCTTTCCCCTGTTTAGTATATAAATGTACCATTATATTCCTAACTTTTGTGAATATATCTTTATAAAAAGGCAAATTCCTCAATACACATTAAAGAATCTGCCCTAAATTAATTTAAGTTATAAATCATTTATTTTAATTTTTTCTCTAACATTTCTTTCACCATCGGTGGATTTGCTTTACCTTTTGTAGCTTTCATTACCTGTCCTATGAGGAATCCTATAGATTGTTTCTTTCCTGCTTTATAGTCAGCAACTGACTGAGGATTATTTTCCATTGCTTCTATTACTGCTTTTTCTATTTCATCTTCATTGTTTATCTGTTTAAGTCCTTTTTCCTCAACTACTTCCTCAGGACTTTTACCTGTCTTAAACACTTCTTCAAATACTTCTTTCCCTGCTGTCGTACTCAAGTCACCTTTATCTACCATTTTAATAATCTGAGCCAGCGTTTCTTCTTTTACAGGAATATCATCAAAATCACCTTCATGATTTTTCATCAGTCTGAAAAGATCCCCTAAAATCCAATTTGCTGCTGCCTTTCCGTTACACCCTTCAGATACAAGATCTTCAAAGTACTGTGCAAGATATTTATCGCTAGTTAAAAGATTAACTTCTTTCTCAGTAAGTTCATAACTCTCAAGAAATCTTTTCTTTTTGGCATTTGGCAGCTCAGGCATAGTCTTTTCGGCATTCTCGATTACTGAATCATTTATTTCAATAGGTCTTAAATCAGGATCAGGAAAATATCTGTAGTCATCAGAATCTTCCTTAGTTCTCATGACTAGAGTCCTTGCTTTTGCAGAATCATATCTCCTTGTCTCCTGTTTTATCTTGTCTCCTTCACCATATTCGTAAAGCTGTTTCTGTCTCTTTTCTTCTTTTTCAAGAGCTTTCTGTACTTCCTTAAATGAATTGATATTTTTAATCTCAACTTTGCAGTTTAAATCACTGCTGCCAGCTTCTCTTAAGGAAATGTTGGCATCACATCTAAGTGAACCTTCTTCCATCCTGCAGTCTGATACTTCTGCATATGCAAGTATACTCTTTAAATTTTTAAGGAACTCAACAGCTTCTTCTGGTGAGCTTATATCTGGTTCTGTTACTATTTCTATAAGAGGTACTCCAACACGGTTATAGTCTATAAGTGAATATGGTTCATACTCAAGATGTACAAGCTTACCTGCATCTTCCTCTATATGAATTCTATTAAGTCTTATAGTCTTCTTTTTACCATCCTTAGTCTCAATTTCTACTCCACCGCCACTACATATTGGAAGATCAAACTGCGAAATCTGATATGCTTTCGGAAGATCTGGGTAAAAATAATTTTTTCTATCCATTTTATTTATTTTATTAATTTTACAGTTTAGTGCTTTTCCCGCCTTAACAGCAAGATTTATTACTTCTTCATTAAGAACAGGAAGTGTTCCTGGAAGTCCCATACACACAGGACATGTATTTTCATTAGGTTTCGCACCAAACTTTGTTGAACAGCTGCAGAATATTTTTGTTTTTGTTTTAAGTTCTGCATGTATTTCAAGTCCTATTACACTTTCATATGCCATAGTTATTTATCCCCCTTCTTCATCATCTTTTCATACATATCAAGCTTTAAGCCATCTTCAACAGCTTTAGCCGCCCTGAATATTTTTTCTTCGCAGAAGTCATCAGCCATAATTTGCATTCCTATTGGAAGTTCATCACTACTCATACCGCATGGCACTGAAATAGCTGGTATTCCTGCCAGATTAACATTAACTGTATAAATATCTGCAAGATACATTTCAACTGGATTCTGTTTTTTCTCACCAATTTTAAATGGCAGTACTGGTGATACTGGTCCTATAATAATATCATATTTTTCAAAAACCTTTTTAAACTCACTCTTTATCTTTTTCTTAAGCTTCATTGCTTTTTTATAATAAGCATCATAATATCCCGCAGAAAGGCAGTATGTTCCAATCATGATTCTTCTTTTAACTTCATCACCAAAGCTTTCGCTCCTGCTGTTTGCCATGATATCATAAACATCTTCATAATTCTTAGTCCTATATCCATATCGTATTCCATCAAATCTTGCAAGATTTGAACTTGCTTCAGCAGAGGAAATTATATAGTAAGCAGAAAGTCCTTCTTCTGCTACCTCCATTGATATTGTCTCAACTTCTGCTCCCAACTCTTTAAGCATATCTATAGTGCTTAGTACCTTTTCTTTTACCTCAACATCAAGACCTTCTTCAAAAAACTGCTTAGGAACTGCTATCTTCATTCCCTTAACACCATCATTGATAGTCTTAAAATAATCTTTTCTTTCAATTTCTGCACTAGTATTATCACGTTCATCATAACCTTCAATAATACTTAAAAGAAATGCTGCATCATCAACATTTCTTGTAATAGGTCCTATCTGATCAAGAGAAGATGCAAAAGCAATAAGTCCATATCTTGACACAAGTCCATAAGTTGGTTTAAGACCAACTACTCCACAGAAAGAAGATGGCTGTCTTATAGATCCACCTGTATCTGAACCTAAAGCTGCAGGCGCAAGACATGCTGCAACGGCAGCTGCTGATCCACCTGATGACCCACCTGGAACTCTTTCTATATCAAAAGGATTTTTGGTAATCTTATAAGCTGAGTTTTCTGTAGATGATCCCATAGCGAATTCATCCATATTAAGCTTACCAATTATAACAGCCCCTTCTTCTTTTAACTTTTCAACTACTGCTGCATCATAAGGTGGCACAAAATCTTCAAGCATTTTAGAAGCACATGTAGTTCTGATGCCATCTGTACATATATTATCTTTAACTGCTATAGGTACACCTAAAAGTTTTCCTTTTATATCTTTGCACTTAACTTTCTGATCAGCTTCCTCAGCTTGTTTCAATGCTTCTTCCCTGCATACTGTAATGTAAGACTGTATCTTTTCATCTTCGCTTTCAATTCTATCAAAGTATGATTTAACTATTTCCACTGAAGTAAATTCTGCTTTCTTTATACCATCACTTAATTCCTTAAGTGTCATCTTCATAAAATCCATAATCAATGCCCCCTATTCTATTATTTTTGGTACTTCAATTGCTCCGTCTCTTAAAGTCTTCACGTTCTGCATAAGCTTTTTCTTATCAGTAAAAACTTTGACTTCATCTTTTCTAAACTTCTTATTTGTATCTTCAATAGTAAGATCTACATCTGATAAATCTATATCATTAAGCTTTTTAAACTCACCTAAAATATCATTAAGTTCACACTGCATCTTCTTAATTTCCTCATCAGAAAAGTTAAGTTTTGCAAGCTTTGCTACATGCTTAACCTCATCTAATGTAACTTCTGTTTTATCCATAACAAATTCCTCCTCTTTCAATGTATAATTTAAAATGTATAATGTATAATGTATAATTTCCGATTGAACTCCACAGGTGAGTTCTATAAAGAGAGCTTCGCCCTCTTTAAAACTTCTAATTATTTTACATTCCTAAGGTGTAATTCTCTTCATATCTCTTGGAAGCAGTGATGCTTCTCTTATATTATCAAGATTTAAAATCTTCATTGTCAGCCTTTCAAGACCTATTGCTAATCCTCCATGTGGCGGCATACCATATTTAAAGTTTTTAGTATAAAACTCAAATTCTTCTGTTTTCATGTTAAATCTTTTAATATTTTCAACAAGTTCTTCATAATCGTGTATTCTCTGTCCACCTGTAGTAATCTCCAGCCCTTTATAGATTAAATCAAAGCTTCTTGTTGTTTCATTATCTTCATCATCAGGCATTGTATACATCGGTCTTTTTGATCTTGTATACTTAGTTAAAAATACAAAATCACTATCATATTTTTCTTTAACATATTTTGCAATAAGCTTTTCGCCTTCATTATCCAGGTTGCCTATAGGAGACCTTTTACCATATTCTTTTAGTATTATATCCTGAGCATCTTTTATTTTGATTCTCGGTATTTTAACATCCTCATTAAGCTTTGAATCATATTCTCCAAGTATTCTACTGCAAGTTTTATTAAGATGCTTAAACAAGTACCTTATGAAACCTTCTTCAAGTTCCATTATATCTTCCTCATTCTTAATAAATGCCATTTCTAAATCCATACTTACATACTCGTTTAGATGTCTGTATGTGTTGTGAAGTTCAGCCCTATATGCATGCCCGATTTCAAATACTCTTTCAAATCCAGCTCCCACCATCATCTGCTTATAAAACTGAGGGCTCTGTGCTAAAAATGCTCTGTGGTCAAAGTAGTCTACAGTAAACATTTCACTACCACCTTCAGTACCACTTGCTATAATCTTTGGTGTGTGAATCTCTGTAAAGTTTCTTTCTTTAAGATACCCTCTAAAAGCATACTGTATTTCTTCCTGAATCTTGAAAATATCTCTTATTCTCATATTTCTTAAGCTTACCGCTCTATGATCAAGCTGACTTTCAAGGCTTGCATCAATATTTTTTTTATTAATTTCAAATGGAAGCTCATCATAATAAGCTTTACCAATTACCTTTAAAGATGTAACCTGTATTTCTACACCATTAATAGCTTTTGTATTTGAAACTTTTGCTCCTTCAGCTTCAATACACATTTCAAGTCTTAGCTTGCAAGTCTCTTCATGAGTTAAAACAAGCTGTACAATTCCAGTCTTATCACGAAGTCTTACAAAACTTATGTGTCCAAGATTATAAATTTTGTGAACCCAGCCCTTAAGTAAAACTTCTTCTCCATCTTTTTTTGATGATAGATCTTTTACATATACTCTTTCCATATTCTAAATCCTCCTTAAAATTTTATTGCTTACTGCCTGAGCTAAATCAACAATGATGCTTACATAAATTAAAGGATTCTTCTTATAAAATTAAAACTATTGATAAATCACTCTTTAATAATGATCATTGACATTTCTTACAAGAGTTCAATTATCAACAGTTTACTATTGGATGTAAGAAACCACATAAATAAAATTTAAATAAAAAAACGCCCCTATATCACACTTTCGTATGATATAGGGACGATATATTTCATTCGCGGTACCACCCTAATTAATTCTAAGAACATTACTTAAAATCATCTCAAATAAGCAACACTGTTGATTGCTCTATTCTTTTAACGGCGAATATTCCCGTCCAAGTCTACTTGCTAAAACAGCTTTTGGTTGGATGCTCAAGGATGTTCTTCATTAAAGCTTTCATTAGGAGACTCTCACCATAACTCCCTCGCTCAAAACTATTACTTTAAGTACTCTTCCTATCATTGTTTTTTACAAATTATTCTTTTATTTGATATTTTATTAAAATGATACTCCTTTTGTTCAATAAATGCAATATATATTTTGAAATTTTAAAAAATAAAAGTTCCGCTTAATATTAAACACTCCAAAAACATATTCAACATTAAAATAATTTAGAATTTATCTTTTAAAATCTAATAAAATTTTACCTTTTTCAATGCAATTTGCTACACATAAAAAAAGAGCAGCACAAGACTTAAAATCCTGTGCTGCTTTTTATTTTTATGTATTATAGATTTAATGCCTTATCAATTGCTGGCTTATCAAATCCTACAATAAATGTTCCGTTAATATCTAATACTGGAACTCCCATTTGCTTTGTTTTAGCAACCATTTCTTCTCTAGCTGCCATATCTTCTTGAACATTTAATTCTTCAAATTCTATTCCCTTTGACTTTAGATAATCCTTTGCTTTTACGCACCAAGGGCATACGTTTGTAGAGTATACTTTAACCATAGTACATATCTCCTTTATATTTAAATATATTATATAGAAGCCGCTACAAAATGCAGCGGTCCTTTATTCTTATTATCTTTGTATATTTAAAACAATAGCTTTTGGTCTTGTCATAGATTCAATTGAATACTTGATTCCCTGAGTTCCCATACCTGATGCCTTAACTCCAAGGAATGGGAAATGGTCTGGACCTCTTTCAGTTTTATTATTTACCTGAACAGTTCCAACTTCAAGCTTTTCTGCAATATAGAATGCATCATTCATATTACTAGTAAATACTGATGACTGCAATCCATATTCTGATTCATTAGCAATCTTAAGTGCTTCATCCTTATCTTTTATTCTTATAACTGGAAGCACTGGACCAAATGGTTCTTCCCACGCTAGTTTCATATCAGTAGTAACATTATCATATAGAGTTGGATATACTAAATTTCCATCTCTCCTTCCACCTATTACAAGTGTTGCGCCCTTTTCTTCAGCATCTCTCATAAGACCTTCAACAAAATCTGCTGACTTGTTATCTATTAATGGAACAATATCAACTTGTTCTTTTAGTGGATTTCCTATAGTAAGTTTTTCAACAAGTGCTTTTATTTTTGCTACAAGTTCATCTGCAACATCATTAGTTACAAGAACTCTCTTAATGGCAGTACATCTTTGGCCTGAATAAGAATAAGCTCCAGCAACTATATTCTTAGCTGCAAGATCAAGATCAGCATCACTTAAAACTATAGCAGCATCCTTACCACCAAGTTCCATTAGTACTGGCTTCATTGTAGTTAATCCAGAAATCCTCTGTCCTATCTGTGTACTTCCTGTAAAGTTTATGAAATCTACATTCTTATGAGTTACGCAGTAATCTCCAATTTCACTTCCTCTTCCTGTAATAGTGTTAAGAACTCCCTTAGGAACTCCTGCTTTTTCAAATACTCTTGCAAGATATAATCCTGAAATACTTCCCTGAGTTGCTGGTTTTAATACTACTGTATTTCCACCCATTAACGCAGGTCCAATTTTTGAAGCTGCAAGATTTATCGGATAGTTAAATGGTGATATTGCAAGAACAACACCAAGTGGTTCTCTTTTAACTATAGATATCTTATTGCTATTGAATCCAGGGAAACTATCTGAAGGTATACTTTCACCCTGAACAGATTTGGCAACATCTGCTGTAAATCTTATAAGATCTGCAGTTCTAAGTGTTTCTGACATAGCAGATTTTCTGTCTTTTGCAACTTCTCTAATAAGAATATCAGCAACTTCTTCAGCATTATCTTCTAGGATTTGTGCTGCATTATAAAGTATTCTTGCTCTTTCATGTACAGGTGTATCTCTCCATTTTTTCTGAGCTTCTTTTGCATTTGAAATTGATTTATCAACTTCCTCTTTGCTCATGGCCTGAACCTTACCAATAAGGCTGCCATCAACTGGCGATTTTATTTCTATTAAATTGTTTGTTTCACTATTTATCCATTGCCCATCTAATAGAGTTTTAAACTCCATTTTTTCATTATGTATTTCCTTAAACATAATTTAACTTCATCTCCCTATATTTTTATTTATTATCAAGAATATATTTTTCAGCCTCAAGCGCTGCAATTGTTCCATCAGATACAGCTGTAGTAATTTGTCTGTATCTCTTCGCTCTTACATCACCTGCCGCATATACACCTCTAACATTTGTGTTCATGTTTTCATCAGTTATAATATATCCTTGTTTATCTAATTTTATATCTTGTTTAAATAAATCTGTTTTTGGTTTTGTCCCTATATACCCAAATACAGCCTTCATTTCAATTTCTTTTTCTTCTCCTGTTTTTGTATTTCTTATTATAGCAGATTCCATAAAGTTATCACCATTAACATCAACAAGATCATAATTATACATTATTTCAATTTTAGGGTTTGCTTCAACTTCATCAACCCTCTTCTGCTCTCCATTAAAGTAGTCATGTCTCCTAATAATTAGAACCTTTTCAGCAAATCTAGATAAGAACTGTGCTTCTTCAAGTGCTGAATTTCCTCCTCCAACTACTCCAATAACTTTTCCTTCATACATTGCCCCATCACATACAGCACAATAATGAACTCCCTTGCCAGAGAACTTTTCTTCACTTGGAATTGGAAGCTTCTTAGGCTGAGCACCAGTTGCAATAATTACGGTTTTAGCGTTATAAATACAGCTGCTTGTTTCAATAATCTTTTTTTCATTGCTTAAGCTTACTTTTTCAATCATATCAAACTCATCGATAGTTGCGCCAAGGCTAACTGCCTGCTGCTGCATTAAGTCAGCAAGTTCAGAACCCTCTACTTCCTTAAAGCCAGGATAATTTTCTATAGTATAGCTGTTCTTTACCTGTCCTCCAACTATAGCATCTTCAAGAATAAGACTATTAACCTTAGATCTTGAAGAATATATTCCTGCTGTAAGTCCTGCAGGCCCTGCACCTATAATCATTAAATCTATATCATTAACTTTTTTACTCAAGATTTTTCCTCCTTTATACAATCAGGAATCTTTTGTACCCCCAGGGGGTATTTTAGTACTTATTATAGCACAGTCAAAAATATTGTCAAATATTTTCCCTTCATAGAATAAAATTCTAATCTGAGGCAAAACTATTATTTAATTATAAGCTATACAAATTATATCGCAACATTCTATGGTAAAAATTGATTTTAATCACATATTGAAAAAAGAACTATCTATGCTCATAATCTCTTCTAATACAGATCTTCATATAACCTGGATTAACAAACCGACTACGCTTTAGACAGTTCTTTTATTTATAGTATAATCTTATCTTATTATATTATTCTAAAACTTCATTTGAAATTTCTTCATTTAATTTAATGAATTTCAACTTATCATCTTTGATAGTGATTTTAATATCATCACCACTTTTTATATTTCCACTTAGTAATTCTTCGCTAAGCTGGTCTTCTATTTCTTTTGTAATAACTCTCTTTAAAGGTCTTGCACCATAATTTAAGTCATTGCCCTTCTTTACAAGATACTTTCTACTTTTTTCATCTAGCTTAAGTGATAATTTCATCTTTTCAAGATTCTTGTTCACATCTCTGATTAAAAGGTCAACAATCTGCATAAGGTCTTTTTCTTCAAGCTTATGGAATACAATGATATCATCAATTCTGTTTAAGAACTCAGGTCTGAATGTATGTTTCAAATCTTCCATAACATTTTCCTTCATCTTTTCATATTCAGTTTCTGATTCATTTTCACTTATTGCAAAGCCCATACTCTTCTGTTTTTTAATGCTATGTGCACCAACATTGGAAGTCATTATTATAATGCAATTTTTAAAGTTAACTGTTTTGCCTTTGCCATCAGTAAGCCGACCATCTTCAAGTATCTGTAGCAGTACATTAAATACATCAGGATGAGCTTTTTCAATTTCATCAAATAAAATTACTGAATAAGGTGCTCTTCTTATTGCTTCAGTAAGCTGTCCTCCTTCATCATATCCAACATACCCTGGAGGGGCACCAATAAGTCTTGAAACTGCATGCTTTTCCATGTACTCACTCATATCAAATCTTATTATATCCTTTTCTCTACCAAACATAGCTTCAGCAAGTGCTTTAGAAAGTTCTGTCTTTCCTACGCCTGTAGGTCCGAGGAATATAAATGATCCTATTGGCTTCTTTGGATCTTTAAGTCCTACTCTTGCTCTTCTTACTGCTCTTGATACAGCTTTAACAGCTTCACTTTGTCCAATTACTCTCTTATGAAGTGTATCTTCAAGCTTTAAAAGTCTTTCGGATTCAGTTTCAGTAAGCTTCTGCGCAGGAATATTAGTCCATGCTGATACTACAGCTGCTACATCTGATTCAAGTACATTCTGAGTTATTGTACTCTTCTTTGTTGCCCAGATATTCTTCATGGAATCAAGCTTATCTTTAAGTTCACGTTCATTATCTCTTAAAAGTGCCGCCTTCTCATAATTCTGAGTTGAAATTGCATCTTCTTTTTCTTTTGTCACTCTTTCAATACCATCTTCTATTTCCTTAAGATCAGGTGGAGTAGTAAAACCTTTTATCCTGACTTTTGCTGCAGCTTCATCTATTAAATCAATTGCTTTATCTGGCATAAATCTATCTGATATATATCTGTCTGATAAAGAAACTGCAGCATTTAAAGCCTCATCTGTAATCTTTACTCCATGATGAGCCTCATATTTATCTCTTAAGCCTTTAAGTACAAGTAGAGTTTCTTCCTTTGTTGGTTCTCCTACCATTACAGGCTGGAATCTTCTCTCAAGTGCAGAATCTTTTTCTATATACTTTCTATATTCTTCTATAGTAGTTGCACCTATACACTGTATATCACCTCTTGCAAGAGATGGTTTCATGATATTTGAAGCATCTATAGCACCTTCTGCTCCACCTGCTCCAACTATTGTATGAATCTCATCGATGAATAGAAGAATATTTCCTGCTGACTTTATTTCAGCCATAACATTTTTAAGTCTGTCTTCAAATTCACCTCTATACTTTGCTCCTGCGATAAGTGATCCAATATCTAAAGATACAACTCTTTTTTCCTTTAAGATCTCAGGAATTTTTCCTTCTACTATCTTCTGAGCAAGTCCTTCTGCTATGGCAGTCTTACCAACTCCAGGCTCTCCTATAAGACAAGGATTATTCTTGATTCTTCTGCAAAGTATCTCAAGAACTCTTTCAGTTTCTTTTTCTCTGCCAATAACAGGATCAAGCTTACCCTCTTTAGCCATAGCCGTAAGGTCCCTACCATACCTGTCAAGACTCGGAGTCTTATTATCATTCTTTTTATTCTTCTTAACAGTGCTTACTGAATTTTCTATAGGCTCAATACCATTAAAATTATTGATTATTGCTTCCTTAAGTTCATCAAAATTGACACCAAGATTACCTAGTATAGTGTACGCAACACTGTCTTTTTCTCCTATAAGTGAAAGTAGCATATGCTCTGGTGATATATAATTATGACCTAAGCTGCCTGCTTTATTCATTGCATTATCAAGAAGTCTCTTTGCTCTTGGAGTAAGAGGAACTTCAGGCAACATATAATTAATATCACCTTCTCCTATATACTCTTTTATTCTTCCTATAATCTTATCTTCCGTTATATCATAGTTTGTTAGAATAACTTTGCTTGGACCTTCTGTAGATATAAGTCCTAAAAGAATATGTTCTGTTCCAATATAACTATGCTTTAATTTCTGAGAGTACTCTCGTGCTTTTAACAGCACTTGCTGTGCCCTCTCATTATACCTACCAAATATCAATATAATTCCTCCTATTTGTTTTCATTAAGAGTATCTCTTATAAGTTTTGCTCTTTCTATATCTATTTGTTTATCAGTAAAATTCTTGCTGTCACTTAATAATTTTATATTATTAGGCTGTATCCTCATAACAAGATTATCAAGCACATTTACATCTACATCTTTTATTATTGCCATTTCTACGCCTAATCTTACATTAGAAATCAAATCTAATGCTTCTTTTAAGCTAATTATCATAGCTGAACGTATTAATGCATAAGATCTATAGACTTTATCAAGTACTGCAATTCTATTTTTATCTAAAGAAACCTTTCTTAACGCAAATTCCTTAGTCATAACCTTAAATACTTCTTCTTCAAGATCTATTAAAATATCTTCTTCTGACATCCCAATAGTGATTTCACTTGAAATCTGATAAAGATTTCCCATGCATTTCTTATCTTCCATATAAACAGGTTTTATTATCATTCCGAAATCGTTAAGATGCTTTGTCACCTGACTCAGCTGATTAGCTTCTGTTATAGCAGGAAGATGTATAATCACAGATCCTCTGATTCCTGTTCCCACATTTCTAGGATTAGCTGTAAGATAGCCTAAATTTTCATCAAAAGCATATGTTAGTTTTTCTTCTAGCGCAGAATCAACTTGTAAGCACTTATCATATGTGCTCTTAAAGTCCAGACCTACTGCAATACTCTGAATCCTTATGTGGTCTTCATCATTTATCATGATGCTTAAATCTTCATCATCATTTACAAGAAAAGCAGTCTTGCTGAAGTTTTCAATAAGTTCTTTGCTTATAAGATGCTTTTCAAAAAAACATCCAATAACCTGAGGTTTATTTTCAATAAGCCTTACATCCTTAAGTGAATTTAAAGATTCATCTTCTCTGCATGAATTAAATACCTTGTCTATAATGTCATTTGCTCTTTCTTCGTCAAGCTTAACAGGAAAAGGAACCTTACTAAGGTTTCTTGCCAGCCTTACTCTAGAAGAAACCACCATCTTACCTTCAATACCTTTATAATCCATTATATTTTCCATTCTCTTTACCTCTGTTTTTAATTTTCTTTCTCCTGTAATACCTTAAGCTCATCTCTTACTACAGCAGCTTTCTCATATTCCTCAGTATCTACAAGCTTCTTTAATTTCTCACTAAGCTCTTTTATCTTTCTTTTCAATATTACATTCTTACCTATTCTCTGAGGAACATGTCCGATATGTTGCTTACTCCCCTGAAGTTCTTCAATTCCTGGTACAAGATACTGTTCAAATGATTTATAACATTCACTGCAACCAAGCATACCACTCTTCTTGAACTCATTATAAGTAAACCCACAATTGCTGCACTGAAGATTTTTTTCTTCTTTAGGTGCTGCATTATTTACTTCATTTATATAATCGATCAATCCGTTTAGCATTTCATCAACAGAAATTTCACCAGTACCTAATGATTTTAACATTCCAAGTTCCTGATCTTCTTTTGCACAGTCGCTGCAAAGCCATGTTTCAATTTTCTGACCTTTTACAACCTTAACTATGTGAACACTAGCACCTTCTTTTCCGCATTTATCACATTTCATATATACTACCTCCATTAATAGCTTTTATAATATTACAAGTATCATTGATTTAAGCATTTCTGCTCTTAATCTGTTTCTATCTTCTACGCCCTGAAGCGTACTATCTGCAATTGATATCTTAATTATATTAAATTCCCTCTCTGTTATTCTATTCATTTCATACAAATGTTCTAATATCATAACAGAATTATGGTAAGTTATACTATCTCCAATACTTTCAAAAATAAGATTTCTTATATCATCAAAATTATTGTTTGCCACTCGTTTTATAACAATATATCCGCCGCCGCCTCTTCTGCTTTCAATAAGATATCCTTTTTCATTTGTAAATCTTGTTGATAGCACATAATTTATCTGAGATGGAGCACAGCTGAATTTATCTGCCAATTCATTTCTCTGAATCTGCAGCTCATTGTTACTTCCATTATCATCAAAAAGTTCTTTAATAAACTCTTCAATCACATCTGATAATCTTGCCATAAAATCACCTGCTTTCACTTTTGACTTTCTTTGACTTTAATTATATATCAATACTTTCTTTAAATCAATGGTTAGCATTTCATTTCTTAATCTGTTTATCTAAATCATATTAATATTAAAATATGCATATTTACTTTTTTATTTGTAATAATTATTATTATATTCATGGAGGTGTAAAAATTATGAAAATACAATGGATAGGACACGCATCTTTTTTACTTACCACATCTTTAGGCAGAAAAATTTTAACTGATCCTTTCGGAAATGATATAGGATATATACCTTATGATGGTGACTGCGATATAATTACTGTCAGCCATAATCATTTTGATCACAACTGTCTTGACAACTTAAAGAAAGATACCAGACTTGTAAATACTGAGGGAAGACACTCTTTCAATTTCTGTGATATAACAGGATACCATAGTTTTCATGATGAATCTAATGGAAGTGAACGTGGTGACAATATAATATTTGTTTATGATGTAGATGGTTTCAGAATATGCCATTTAGGAGATCTTGGCCATGAACTAAGTAGTGATTTTATAGAGCAGCTAGGACACATAGATTTATTGTTCATTCCAGTAGGAGGAATCTTTACAATTGACGGAACTAAGGCAGCTAAAATAACAAAAGAAATAAATCCTTCATTTGTAATACCTATGCACTATAGCACACCAATGCTATCATTCAAGCTTGAAGGATTTGAAAAATTCATCATGGCTATGAAGAATGTAAACAAAACAAACAGCGATACATTCTTCCTTGAACACAAGGAAAATAAAGTACCTGAAGTTATTCTTTTAACTGTAAATAATCATTCTAAAAAATAAAACACATTTGAAAAGATTAGAGATATGAGAGAAGAGATAGAGAACAGGGTGAAATCAGCATCGCTTTGCTAGCTGATTTCTAAATTATACTGGAGGCTTCACCTCCAAAACTCTGATGTTATAAGCCTAAAGAGTTTATCCCATTCTTTAAGCGAACATGCAAAATCTTTGATTTGGTATGTTCGCTTATGCTTTGACTGGAAACTCCCGCAAGAAGTTTCTTCCTTTTCTCTACTCTCTTAGTTCTTATCTCTAATCTATTATATGTAATCTTGTATATGAACTTATTTTTAAATTATATATTTATTTAGAGTATAAAAAAAGAAGGTATACGGCTTGTACACCCTCTTTTTAATTATTTATTATTCTTGAACTGGAGCTCCTACTGGACAAACGTTTGCACAGTTTCCGCATTCTATACAAACAGATTCATCAATTTGGAATTGAGTATCTCCCTGAGAAATTGCTCCTACTGGACATTCGCTTGCACATGATCCACAGCTTACGCAAGTATCTTGTATTTTATATGCCATAATAAACACCTCCCAAATTTATATAATATTAAACCCACCACCATTTTATCATGTAACATGTAAAAATTAAAGTGCTTTACAAAATTTTATAACACATTAGTTACAATATATCCATTTTCTTCTATAGCGTCAATTATGTCATCTTTTGTTAAGGAATAGTTGTCAAAAACTATGCTGACAACTCTTTTTTCCTTAACTTCACATGCAAGTATACCTTCTTTGACTGTAATAGCATATTTTACATTATTTATATCTTTATTTGTTTTCATATTTGCTATCTCAATAGATAATTTCATATGATAACAGCCCCCTTTTCTTTAGCCCTTAAATAAATCTTTTACTAGCTTTTTATCTGCTTCATCATCGATATCAAGTTTGATCTTCTTAACATCTGATTCAGCAATTACATCTTCATAACTTCCAGATATAAGTTTTATATCCTTTATGTTATATTCTTCTACAATTTCTTCGTCATTTCTAGTAATCTTAACTTTAACGCTTTCCTTAACAACATTATTTGATACAACTTCTCCCTTTCCCATGTCAGTATCAACAATAGATCCTGTCTTAGGAAGCTTCTTTCTTATATCTTCGTAAGTTTCCTGTTCATAATTTAAACAGCACATAAGTCTTCCACATATTCCTGATATCTTTGTTGGATTTAATGATAAGTTTTGTTCCTTTGCCATCTTTATTGAAACAGATGCAAAATCACCAAGGAATGTTGAGCAGCATAATGGTCTTCCACATGGTCCAAGACCTCCAATCATCTTAGCTTCATCCCTTACTCCTATCTGTCTTAATTCTATTCTTGTCTTAAATATAGTAGCCAGATTCTTTACAAGCTCTCTAAAATCTATTCTGCCATCAGCAGTAAAATAGAATATAACCTTGTTATTATCAAATGTATATTCAACATCTATAAGCTTCATATCAAGATGATGTTCTGCTATCTTCTCTAGACATATATCAAAAGCCCTTGTTTCTTTTGCCTTATTTTCATTATGCTTTTCTATATCTTCTTTAGTAGCAACCCTTAATACAAGCTTTAAAGGTGATATAACTTCATCTTCACTAATATTTCTAGGTTCGATAACGCACTGCCCAAACTCTATTCCTCTAGCAGTTTCTACAATAACATAATCATCTTTCTTTATGTTATTTTCGCCCGGACCGAAATAATATATCTTTCCCGCCTTTTTAAAACGGATTCCTACAACCTGTATCATCCTTAGACCTCCAAAATTTTTATAAGCATCACATCAAAAGTGATTGATGCATTTGTATTTCTATCAAAGTTTCTCTTCGTCTCTAACACAATATCAACTATTGCATTTAACTTCTTGAATGACATTTCATTCGCTAATTTTTTAATTTCCTCTATCTTATCACTATTTATAATAAATCGTGTTTCATTCAATTCCTTAGCAAGAATAACATCCCTCACAAAAGATATTATCATTGACATAAATTCATCTTTTTTATCATTCAGTTTACTTAATTTTTCTTCATACTTAAGCACTGTAGATGCTTCTTTGCTTCCTGAATCCTGAAGTAGACTCACTGCCATATTTCTTATCTCAGCAAATGTTTCATCTTTTAAGAACCTATCTACCTTTCCGGGTATTCCTTCTGCAAAAGCAAGTACTGTCTTTTTCATCTCCGGTGAAAGATCTTTGTGATCTCTCATAATAAACTGATCCATTTCCTTAATCCCGAGTGGTGTAAGCTTATGTACCTGACATCTAGACTTTATAGTATCAAGAATTAATTCTCCACTCTCACATGTAATTATAATATATACACCCTTAGGGGGTTCTTCAATAGTTTTTAAAAGGGCATTCTGAGCCTGAACTGTAAGCTTATTACCCTGATTAATAATTATAACTTTTTTGTCACATTCATAAGGTTTCTTATTAACTTCAATGATTACCTCTCTTATATCATCAACACCAAAAGAGGCTTTTTCTGTTCTATACTGAACAATATCAATATAGTCCCTATTTTCTGTCTTGCCTAAAATTTCTAATGCCCACTCTTTTGCAAGCAAACTTTTGCCAATACCATCAGGTCCTATAATTAAATGGGCATGAGATGGCGCATTGCTCTTTATGCTTTTCTCAAATCCTCTTCTTACTTCATTATGTCCTATAAAATTCAATGCTGCCATCTCCTTTATTTAAATTAGATTTTATAAAACTGATCTACATCAACAACAAATACTGTTGCTCCTCCAACTTCCACTTCAATAGGATATGGAATGTATATTGATGAAGTGCTTCCCATAGTAGCTGGTGGTGTTACTACCTGCTTTCTAGTGCTGCACACATCTTTTATAACCTTAATTACATCATCAACTTTTTCTTTTTCAACACCAGTCATAAGTGTTGTATTACCTGACTTTAAAAATCCACCTGTAGTAGCAAGTTTTGTGACCATAAATCCTGCTTCTGTTATAGCATCAACAACGTCTGATGCATCATCATCCTGAACAATTGCTAAAATTAATTTCATGATAATCATCCTCCCCTATACCATATTTAATTATATTCTATCACAATTCAAATAAAGATTATATAAGTTATATTTTACTTTATTTTCAATATATCCATTTTTATCTCATTAACACATTTTTCGAAATCATCATTATTATATCTTTTATATATTTCGCATTTATTTAAATTACTTTCACTGAAATCAGCTGCATCTGCAAGATATCTCCTGCACATTTCATCGTAATTTGGATTCTTCTGCATCTTTTCCCTGTCAAGAGCTCTCTGAAGTCTTATACCATCATCAACTTCTATGTAAATCGGCACAACAACATCTCTGCCATAATACTCCTGAAAAGCAGAATAAGATTCCAACGTTGCAATAATGAGATAATTGTTATCCTTTAAATCTATCTGTCCGTCATCTACTGTACAATATGTCCATTTACCTTTAACAGTATTGTAATCTCTCTTTTCAATTACTTTTCCATTCCTGATGTATTCTTCAAGAATATTTTCATCAATAAAATAATACTCAAGTCCTTGTGTTTCCTGACTTCTCCTTGGTCTTGTAGTATAAGAAACTACTGGCTTTAAATCAAGACTTTTCTCCTTTTCAAGTTCCTTAAAAATAGTATCCTTACCGCAACTGCTCTTTCCAAGCAGACAAAAAATTTTGCCCATCACAAAAAACCTCCACCTATTTGCTATTTAACTGCCTTTATTTTATCTTCATTGACTCCCAACACATCTACACCGCTGCTTAAAAGTCTCTTAATAGTTTCAATGTGATTTCTAGTAATCTTTTCTCCCATAACCACA
The DNA here is from genome assembly GCF_009696465.1 of Inconstantimicrobium porci. Classification (GTDB taxonomy): domain Bacteria; phylum Bacillota; class Clostridia; order Clostridiales; family Clostridiaceae; genus Inconstantimicrobium; species Inconstantimicrobium porci. Next base: position 231,693 of record NZ_VULX01000002.1, read on the forward strand.
AGAGGAATTCCAGGTGGATACGGCACGATATTATCTCCTGCAGTCATCCCTTCACAATCCTCAATATTAACAAGAATTTTTTCTGCACACGAAGCTTCATATGGCTCAATTACCTTTTCATATGAATTCATGTAGCATATTTCCTTTAATTTATCACTGATATCACTTTCACTGCATTTTTTTAATGCTTTTATAAGTTTATCATAGTCCTCTTCAATATTAAATGGTGTAGGTATCAGCACTACATTTCTTTCATCACTCATTTCACATTGTACACTGTTTTCCCTTAAATACTTTAAAAGCTTGTGACCACTTAGCCCCTTATCAACATTAATAACTATTCTTGTATTGTCATAGTCAAATATGGGAAAATCAGCACTTTTATTTATGTACTCTTTATCAATAATTCTAAGGAATGAACACGAACTTATTTCTTGTTTTAACTTTTCAATTCTATGTATCAGCTTCTTATACTTTAGTTCTACCTCACTTTTTAGAAAATCCTTGCTATATTCTAGTGACATCATAAACATATATGAAGGGCTTGTACTTGAAAAAGCACTAACATAAAAATCAGTGTTATCAATAAGATTTTCATTCATAACATGAAGATATGCTGTCTGTGTAAGACTTGGCAGGGTCTTATGTGCACTTTCTACAACTATGTCGCCACCAAGACTTACAGCATTCTGTGGAAGCACACCTGAAAAACCAAAATGTGCTCCATGTGCAGAATCAACAATAAGTAGTATGTTCTTCTCTTTACATTTTTCACTTATTGCTTTCAAATCACAGCATATACCATAATAATTAGGATAAGTAAGCACTATACCTTTTATATCTTCTTCATTCTCAATGCGTGATATAACGTCAACACTGTTATTTGAAATAGGAAGCCCCAAAACAGAATCATAATTATAGTCAAGATAAACAGGTCTTAACTTTCTTAAAATGATTCCATTAAAAATTGATCTGTGGCATCCCCTTTCAATAAGTACCTTGTCGCCTTCACTAAAAGCAGCGAAAATCATGGCAAGATTACCACTTGTACTTCCATTTACTAAAAAGTAAGATTTCTTGCTTTTATAAAGGTTCTTAAGATCATCAAGTGCTTCTTTTATAACTCCTGATGGATCATGAAGATTATCAAGTCCATCTACTTCTGTAAGGTCTCCCTTTATCATCAACTTTGTAATATTATCGCATAAACTATTTTCTTTAAACGCTCTGCCATATTTATGACCTGGCATAGAAAATGGTGCTATATCTTCATCAAGATAATTCTTAATAGTGTTTCTTATACTATTCACTTAAGCTATTCTCCCATTCTTTTTCTGTAGTCGCTACTGCCTTTATATATCGCCCTTATCTTGTTTTTATAGTATTCATAAAAATCATTACCGGGCTCAAGGTTTACTATCTTCTTTTCGCAACTTTCACATATCAATTTGTCTTTTAATATTATACCACCACTTTTTTCTTTGCCACATATAAAACATATCTTTTTCAAATTTTTCACCTCCAAAGTAATCTATATATTTTGATTCTTTCCTTAAAATCTCAAGATATTCCATATTTTTTTTATATTATAAATATTTTATTGCTTTTAGGTAAAACTAATTTATGAATATTTGTTAGGAGGGTAAATGATGAAACAGGAAATAGTATCTTACTTATCAACAGAAAAAAAATCTTTATCTCAGCTTAATAAGTTTTTATATGATAATCCAGAAGAAAGTTATTGTGAACATAAAGCATGCAGCTATATATCTGACTTTTTGAAAGAAAGAGGCTTTGATGTAGAAAACAACTTTCAGAATATAGAGACTTCCTTTTTTGCTTCAAAAGGAAGCGGTCATCCCAAAATATGTTTTATTTGCGAATATGATGCTATAAAAGGTGAAGGACACATAACAGGTCATAATCTTCTTACAATGACTTCAATAACAGGTGCTATTGGCCTTGGCCACATTATAAACAAACTTCATGGATCAGTATATGTAATCGGCTGTCCTGGTGAATACCTAGGAGGTACAAATGCTACCTTTGTAAGACAGAATGTTTATGATGATATGGATGTAGTTCTTCTTGCTCATCCTGATCTTATTACTTCAGAAAGTGGAACATCATCAGCTATAATTCCATTATCAATAAAATACAGTGGAAAAAATGGCTTAAGTTTTCTTGATGAAGGAAACTGCACATCATTAGACGGAGTACTCTTAACTTTTGACATACTCAATTATGCTCTAAAAAGTGTAAAAGAAGATACAACTGTAAATTATGCCATTACAAAAGGAGGAATAACACCTCTGTTAAGACCACAGGAATCTGAAGCTCAATTTTATATAAGATCTATATCTATAAATAAGGCTAAACAAATGGAAGAAAAAATTCGTAATATATGCTCTTATGTATGTAATCTTATGAACTTAAACTGCTCAATATCATTATATGAATCTCCTAGTGAAGAATTGCTTACAAACATAACATTAAGCAGATTATTCTGCAATAACCTTAAGGAAACTGGCATAATTAATATAGATGACTTTAGGAATGTTAATGCTGGATTAAGTATTGGCTGTGTAAGCCAGAAGGTACCAGTTATACATCCATTTATAAGCATATGTAAAGATAGAAGCATCCACTACGGTACAAAACAATTTGCAGACTGTACAATAACAGATTATGCTGTCAGCCAGTGCATAAAGGCAGGTATTGCTTTAAGCTATACAGGTCTTGATATGATTGATAGTGAGAACCTATTAAGTGAAGTAAAAAGTGAATTTTATAATAATAACAGATTACTCTACTAATAAATTGAGGCTGGCAAAAGTAAATCTATAACTTTTGCCAGCCCTATTAAATTTTTGTAGATATCCTAATAATAATACATTAAAATATATATATGTAATAAATATTAGTTAGGAGATTTTTATGCTTAGTATATATAAAACAAAAAGCGAAGCTGATTCTACATTAGAAAAATTAAAGGATATAGAACACGGCTGCTGGATTAACTTAATATCACCAACTGAAGAAGAATTAATACTTGTACATAAAAAGACAAACATTCCAATGGAAGCATTAAAAGCCCCTCTTGATGATGAAGAAACAAGTCGTATAGAAAGTGAAAACTCTCATATTCTTGTAATTGTGGATATCCCATTTACAGAAGTGGAGGAGAACTCACTAACTTATGATACTTACCCACTGGGCATAATACATACAGACAGTTACATAATAACTATATGTTTAAAGAACAGCAGAATATTAAATGATTTTACAAACAACAAGATAAAATCATTTTATACATTTAAAAAATCAAGATTTATTCTGCAGATACTTAACAGAGTATCTACATCATTCCTTTTATATTTACGACAGATAGATAAAAAGAGCGAAATGATTGAAAAGAAGCTGCAGAATTCAATGAAAAACAGAGAGCTTATTCAGCTGCACTGTCTTGAAAAGTCACTAGTTTATTTTTCTACTTCATTAAAATCAAATGAAATTACATTAGAGAAAATGCTTAAACTTGAAATAATGCAGAGATATGCAGAAGATCAGGATATTCTTGAAGATGTAATTATTGAAAATAAACAGGCCATAGAAATGACTGAAATATATAGTAACATACTTGCTAGTACAATGGACTTCTTTGCTTCAGTAATTTCAAACAACTTAAATATAGTGATGAAGGTACTTGCCTCAGTAACAATATTAATGGCTATACCAACTATAATTGGTGGTATCTTCGGAATGAATGTTGCTCTTCCATTAGCAAACAACCCTCATGGATTCAGTATCATAATGATAATGACAATCGGTGCATGTCTATTTGCTGCCTACCTTCTATATAAAAAAGACATGTTTTAATACGTGTCTTTTTTATTTTTGAAATTAAACAAAAAAAGTCTGCATAAAATATTATTAATTGTAAATAAGGAGTGAGCAATATGATAATAGCAAATAGCTTTAACAGTGGTGATACTATTGGTATTTTTGCTCCTGCAGGTTCTTACAGCAAAGCAGACATGATGACCGAGATTTCAGGCTTTAAAAAACTAGGCTTCAAAATAAAGATGGCAGATAATTTATTCTGTAGATATGGCTATTTGGCAGGCACTGACAAACAACGTGCTGAAGATTTTAATTCATTAATATTAGATGATGATGTCAAAGCTCTTATTGCATTCAGAGGTGGTTATGGTTCTATTAACATACTTAAGTATATAAACATCTCAAATATCTTAAAGCATCCTAAACCTATATATGGGTTCAGTGATGTTACGGCTCTTATAAATTATGTTACCGATAAAACATCTTTAGTTACATTTCATGGTCCCATGATAAATTCTAATTTCAGTGACAAAACTACTTTTCTTTCTTTATTGAATTCATTATATAATCCTGGTGTATTTAGTTTCGATTTTAGTAATCTAAAGACCTACAACAATAATAACGCTATAGGAAAACTTGCCGGTGGTAACCTATCAACGATATGCTCATGCTTAGGGACACCATATGAATTAGATTTTAATGACAAAATTCTTTTACTTGAAGATATCAATGAAGATCCTTATAAGATTGACAGAATGCTTTCTCAGCTAATCCTATCAAACAGACTTGATAAGTGTGCTGGATTTATTATTGGCTACATGAATTATAGTAATGTTAATCATAAACTTAAAGAATTTGACTTTTCTTTTCAGAGAGTAATAGAAAATCTTCTTGTTCCATTGAAAAAGCCAATCATCTATGGCTGTCCATTTGGGCATAGTTATCCTAATATTACAATACCTATAGGCCTAAGAGTTATGCTTGACTTTAAAGATAAGATTATAAAAAGAATTGATTTTTAATATTTATCCACAATTTATTTTTTATTCACATATGTTGTCCACATATTTTTAGATATATGTGGACTTTATTTTTGTAATTGTGAATTATCTTTATGCAATGTTCAATAATTTTTTTATTTTCAGAAAACAAAAAAAAAGCAACCAACCTAGTCTATTACTAAATCAATTGCTCTTAATTGGAGGCGTCACCCAGACTTGAACTGGGGATAAAGGTTTTGCAGACCTTGGCCTTACCACTTGGCTATAACGCCTAATTTGGTGGCTCGAACTGGAATCGAACCAGTGACACGAGGATTTTCAGTCCTCTGCTCTACCGACTGAGCTATCGAGCCATACTAACCTGGCTACCACCTACTCTCCCACACAGTCTCCCATGCAGTACCATCAGCTGTAATTGGCTTAACCATCCTGTTCGGAATGGGAAGGGGTGTAACCCAAAAACACATCATAACCAGATATAAGTTTTGTCAAAATCTACGATTTTGCCAACAAAACTTTACTCCTCAGCACTTCTATTACTCAAAGAACAAAATGTTCTTTCAAAATTGCATACAAGTTCCATTACATTTTCAATTTGGTCAAGCCCTCGATCTATTAGTATCAGTCAGCTAAATATGTTACCACACTTACACCTCTGACCTATCAACCTTGTGTTCTTCAAGGGATCTTACTAGCTTACGCTATGGGAAATCTAATCTTGA
>NZ_VULX01000020.1 GCF_009696465.1 Inconstantimicrobium porci
ATGTCTGTAAAAATAATAGAAGGCTTTACGCAAATGATATAAAAAAAAGAAAATCTAAAACTGGTTATGTAAGTACCAAAACAATTTATACTTGTGAAAATTGTAATAACTGCAAATTTAAAGCTAGCTGTATAAAAGGACATAATTGTAAAACACCATTGGAACAGAGGACTAAAAGTCTCGAAACATCAAAGCAATTTAATCAGAACATACAGGACGACATCTATTTAATTTAAAACAAACAGCATAAAATTATAAAAAAACTACATTTTTGATATAGTCTATTAAAGTGCGCTTATTTTTAAATAGGTGTATTTTTTATGTAGAATTTAAAAAAATGTATATGAAAGAAGGAGCTTGCCGCCAGCAGTTTTTAACTGCTAATGCGACAGCCCCTTTTACACGTTGAATATTTATATGTCTAATATGTTTATTCCTCATCCTCTACAAGTGCCTTTTTTAAAGTACCTATACTCTTCATTATCTGTATACTCTCATCAAACTGTGTCTCCGTTGACCATTTAGCATTGATGATACCTGTCAATAATTCAAGTATAGCTGTCTTTTGTTTTCTTGTAACTGATACACCATTTATAGTGTAATCATTAAGAGAAAGTAATTGTGAAATTGTTTGTTCTTTCTCTGATTCAGTAGGTTTCATATTTAATTTTGTGAAAAACTCTGCTTTATCTACTCCAAGTGCTTCTGCAAGTTGTTCAATAACAGGTATAGTAGGTCTCTGTCGTTCCCCAGATATAATCCTGTGTATGTAACTAGCTGATACCCCACTCTTCTCTTGAAGTGCTCTAAAGCTTAGTCCTCTTGATTTTCTTAACTGGTCTATCCATACTCCGAAATCATTAGGTATATTTCTATTTAGTTTAGTTCTTAGATGTTTTAATTTCTTACTTAATTCTGTATTAAGTCTATCCTTATCAAATACCTGTAAAGAATTTATGTAAGTTAAAACCTCTTCTGACTTTAATTCCTTTTCAGCGGTTGAAATCACATTCTCAAGCTTTTCTACTGGAATATTCTCGTCATTTAATACATTAAGTATCTTTTTTAATGGTTCGGCTTTAGGATTTTCGTCACTCATAACATCATTGTAAAACATATCCCACTTAGTACAGTTCTTTCCTTGTGCTTTTAGTGCATTTAATCTTACCTTAGAAATCTTTTTTCTATAATAAAATTGTAAACTTGGTTCTGAAAATTCCACATTTTTCACCGCATTATCAAACTCATCAAGTTTGTTAATATTCACCTTGCTTGGTGATTGATTTTCAAATTTACTCATTCTCTGGTCAAATTCCTGTTTGTTTAATGTTAATTCCTTCATTATTTTCCGTCTCCTTTTTTATCCGTATATAAAATACAGTCCCAATAACTTATTTTTAAAATACAACATATAAATATATTTTGTACTATATTTATATTGAATTCACATGCAAAATATGACTTTTTTTTCAAAAATAAATATGGTATTTTTATACAAGTGTGCATTATATGCAATAAATCTGAAAAGATTATATATGAATTATAGACTATTTAATAGATAATGTCTATATATATTTTAAAAAAAACGTAATTTATTAAGAATAAATAATATTTTATTAAATATAGTCAACAAAGTTTAGTGAAATTAAAAAATAATAGTGCTGACAATAAAATATGTTGACTATATAATATAGTTGTTGAGATGATTCTTCATTTTTATTGGTTATAAATCAAATATACGGAGGTTTATATAATGATGGAAATGAAAGAACAAGACATGATGAACGAGGAAGCTATTGCAAAGAAGGAAAAAGGACACAGCTCAAGAACTAGAAACAAATTAATCAAATTAGCTATTGAGGCTTGTGAACCAGAAGATAGATTCAATACATATAAGGTATGCGAAAAATTAGCTGAAATTATGGTTGAAAGATATAAGGAAAGTACTTTAACTTATCAATCAGAAAGAATGGGCTTAGATACAACTAAGAAAATGATGAAGCATATCAATATGTATTTCTATAAGATGTAATCTTGGTAATAGCAAATGGGAAAAAACATAATGGATTGGTTATAATTAATTAGACAGTAATTATTCGGTCGTGATATAATATAAAAAATTGTGAAAAAGGAGAAGAATATCATAAAGCAGGCAGCGCTGATAATGGCACGAAAATAGAAATAATATTATCTAATAAAAAAAAGTACAGTATCAGCGCAATGTGCAGAGTTTTAAATATTCCTAGAAGCTTAGTATATTATAAAAGGAAAATTAGAGTATGCAATACTAAACTTGAAAATGCAATTATTTCAATATTTAGAGAAAGTAAAAATAACATTATTGATGAAATTCTAGAAACATTTGAAATACAAAGATCTTTAAGTAAGAAAGGCTGTCCTTATGACAACGCCGTGGCGGAAGCTGGATATAAAATAATAAAAACAGAATTTGCATTCAATAGAATTTTTAATAGTTTAGAAGAACTTAAGTTAGAATTAAGAAGTTATGTATTATGGTATAACAATAAACGCATTCATAGTTCTTTAAACTATATGACTCCAGTTGAGTATAGACTTGCAAATATGACCGAATAAAAAATGTATTAAAAAGTGTTGACAATCCAAAGTCTCTACATAATTTAAATCTTGATTGTTTTGCCATAATTATATCATCTCCATAAATTAAAGATTGCCGCGATAAAATTAAGCCTGTAGTTAATATATCATATATTTTTTAATTTTAAATGAAAATCATTATCTCCTAAAAATATTTAAAATTAATAATTTAGAATATCATCTAAATTATATTCTAATATGCTGCCGGAAGATAAAACTTATATAAATGAATAATTTCTGTAAAATTCACATAAATAAAGAACTTCCATCATGCTGAATATTTAAAGTACGAAATAAGTTTAAGAAAACTTTACATTAATATAAATAAAAAACGTTATATTTTTAATGAAATTAAAATTTCAACTATATTTAGGTCTTTGCAAATAGTATTGATAATCAATTTCAATCTTGCTACAATGAACTCATCAAAAGGAGGTATGACATATGAGAAATTATTTAGAAATTGTAGATATAGTCGCAAGACAGATTTTAGATTCAAGATGTTTTCCAACTGTTGAGGTAGAAGTTCATTTAGCAGATGGCTCAATAGGAAGAGCAGCTGTACCATCAGGAGCATCAACAGGAATGTATGAAGCTGTTGAACTTAGAGATGGAGACATGGAATACTATCAAGGTAAGAGTGTATTAAAAGCAGTTAATAACGTTAACGAAGTAATATCAGGCGAATTAATTGGTTTTAATGTATTTGACCAGGTAGCAATCGATAAGAAGCTTATAGAACTTGACGGAACTAAGAATAAGTCAAAGTTAGGAGCTAACGCTATACTAGGAGTTTCACTTGCTGTAGCTAAGGCAGCAGCAAATGCTTTAGATCTTCCTTTATACAGATACATCGGAGGAGTTAACGCTAAGGTTTTACCAGTTCCAATGATGAACATATTAAACGGTGGATCACATGCAGACAACTCAGTAGATTTACAAGAATTTATGATTATGCCTGCTGGAGCTCAAACATTCAGTGATGCTTTACAGATGTGCGCTGAAGTATACCACACATTAAAGAAGATCTTAAACGAACAAGGTTATTCAACTGGTATCGGTGATGAAGGTGGATTCGCTCCAGACCTTAAGAGTAACAGAGGAGCTCTTGATGTAATCGTGAAAGCTATTGAAGTTGCTGGATACAAACCAGGAAAGGATATATTCATAGCTATAGATGCTGCTTCATCTGAATACTACAAAGATGGAAAGTATGTATTAGAACATGAAGGTAAGACTTTCACATCAGAAGAAATGGTTAAGTTCTTCGAAGACTGGGTTAACGAATATCCAATAATCTCAATTGAAGATGGTATGGCAGAAGAAGATTGGGAAGGATGGAAGTTACTTACTGAAAAGCTTGGAAAGAAAGTACAACTTGTAGGTGATGACTTATTCGTTACAAACACTGAAAGATTAGAAAAAGGTATTGAAATGGGAGTTTCTAACTCAATACTTATCAAATTAAACCAGATAGGTACATTAACTGAAACTTTAAACGCTATAGAAATGGCTAACAGAGCTGGATATACAGCAGTTGTTTCACACAGATCTGGAGAAACTGAAGATACTACAATAGCTGACTTAGTTGTTGCAGTAAACGCAGGACAAATTAAGACTGGAGCACCAGCTAGATCAGAAAGAGTTGCTAAATACAACCAATTATTAAGAATTGAGCAAGAACTAGGTGATGTTGCAGAATACAGAGGAAAAAAGGCTTACTTTAACTTAAGAAAGTAATAAAGATAATAGATCATAGAAATAGTATAACTTCAAATATTTTTTAACTTCAAATATATAAGCTTTTTTGTACACACAGCAAAGAAGCATCAATAAATTCCTTTACGATAATTATTTATATAAGAACCTCACTATATAGAATGCACACGCTATACAGTGAGGTTCTATTTTTATCATTAAAATTATAGACATAAAATCAAAAATAAAATACATATAAAATTCTAGTTGATAATGATTATCAATTATTATATAATTTAATAAAGAGGTGACGTGTATGAATAAAAATGTAGCAATAGGTTTATTAATTCCAATTTTAGGTACTTCATTAGGAGCTGCCTGTGTGTTTTTTATGAAGAATGAACTAAATGAACTTTTAAATAAAATCCTTCTTGGATTTGCAGCAGGAATAATGGTGGCAGCATCAGTTTGGTCTCTACTTATTCCATCAATAAATATGAGTGCTTACATGGGTAAGTTTGCATTTGTTCCTGCAGCAGTTGGTTTTATGGTAGGAGTAGTATTTATACTTGCCATTGATAAATTAGTTCCTCATCTTCACCAAAATGCTGACAAGCCTGAAGGTATACAAAATAGTCGTATTCAAAAAGTTACAATGCTCGTTTTAGCAGTTGTAATTCATAATATTCCAGAAGGAATGGCAGTAGGGGTAGTTTTTGCAGGTGTAATTACTAATAGTGGTATGGTTACATTGGCTGGAGCACTTGCACTTTCTATAGGTATTGCTATTCAGAACTTCCCAGAAGGCGCTATAATTTCAATGCCACTTAGAGCTGAGGGAGTTAGCAAAAGTAAATCATTTATATATGGTGTATTATCAGGAATAGTAGAACCAATAGCAGCAATACTTACAATAGTTTTCTCAAGTGTACTTGTACCTATTATGCCATCACTATTAGCATTTGCAGCAGGTGCAATGATTTATGTAGTTGTAGAAGAATTAATCCCTGAAGCATCAGTTGGAGAACATTCAAACTTAGCAACAATAGGATTCTCAGTAGGATTTGTATTAATGATGATTTTAGATGTAGCACTTGGATAAGAAGAAATTTTGATAAATGAGCTTAAATAATTTATAAAGTGATTGTATCAATAATGATTAAGATATCATTATTAGTACAATCACTTTTTTTGAATATTTATAAATTTAATATTATATGTTGAATTTCAACTTTGTAAAGTTTATGCCAAGTGAGTATGTACTAAAATATAATAGAGTTTAATGAAAGAAGAAAAAATAGAATTTATAGAATAGTTATTTAGAAATCAACTATTTTTAATGGTTCTTTTTTATACTATAAATTTAATAAACGTTATATATATTTAATATATAGTATTCTAGGAGCTCAATTTGGGGACTTAACAGATGAAAAATCAATCCTTTTAGATGAACAGATGGTTAGTGGTAGGATAGAGGATATTATTGGAGTTTGTGCTAGGACTTCAACAAAGTACAATGAAGTGTCTAAAAAAATAGTTATTTATAATGATGAAGAAGATATACAAACATCTGAAAAATATAAAAATCAAGATAGTGATAACTCTAATAATTCTGATAATCTTTTTAATGCATTTGAACCGAAGTGGAGTTTAAATGATATCTATTTAAATGAAGGATCAAAAAATAATATATTAACTGCTCTTGCTATGATTAAGTATAGAGAAAAACTTTTTAATGAGTGGAATATAAAAGGAAATAAAAACGATGGTAGAGCATTATGTTTAAACTTTTGGGGTAATCCTGGTACTGGAAAAAGTATGACTGCAGAAGGTGTGGCAAATTACCTGAATAAGAAAATACTTATAGTTAATTATCCTGAATTAGAATCCAAATATGTAGGTGAAACACCTAAAAATATAAAAAAGGTTTTCGAAAAGGCTAAAAAAGAAGATGCAGTAATTGTTTTGTAAACGGTAAATAATGCGTACCTGTACAAAAAAATAAAGCTGCCAGCGATGGCAGCTTTTATCGGTTAGTTTTTCTACATTCTTGTGGCAGTTTATCTGACCATGGTAGAAGATCATCTAAAAATTCTAGATTTTAATAGCTTTTTTCTGCTCTATAGCCAATCCCTCCATTAACCATTTAAATTGTTGAGATGAAATAGATTTTACTTCAGATTCATTTCTCGGCCGTTATCACCTTCAAAACTGTAGAAAGGAGATTTTCAGAAGTACTATTAGAAAGCTCTAATATATTATTTCCAACATGAAGAATCATGTCTGCTTTATAAGAAGGCGTATCTATTGAAGAATCAATAGGGGCGGGAAGTTGTACAAATTTTGTATTGCTCTGAATTTTAGTATCTTTCATAATATCAAATACAGTATTTCTTACTTTGCGTTGCCAATAATAAAATGACTTGCTACTAATATTATTTTCACTACACCAAGCCGTAACGGTTTTGCCGCTACTTCGGCATTCCTTTATGATAGCTGTCCATTTCATTAGACGCATTTCATGAGTACTTTTATCCATAATACAAGTACCTCCAAAAAACTAGTTTAGCCACTTTGAAAAACTATTAGTTTTTTAAAGCTTACGCTAATTATCTCAAAAAAACTAAAGTTATTCGAGGTACCTATGTTTTACCGTTTACATATCTTTTGCCTCCTTTCTTAAAAAAGTGCAAAAAAATAAGCACCTATTAAGTGCTTACTAAAAATATTTTTTAATTTAGATACCATTTATTACCACAATTTTGACAAATACAAACTGTTCTATTTTTATATTTAATATTATTAGTTCCTTTTCGTTTTCCTACTAAAAGCCACAAACCACATGTGCAAAGTATTAAGCATAATCTTCCAATACTCCATAAACAACCGGTTTTTCTTAATTTAGCTTTTCCACCTACCATTTCAGTTTGTACACTAACATTTTCACTACCACATCTTGCACATTTCACATTGACCACCCCTTTTATTGTTCAGTACAAAAATTATACAACTTATAGGATATTTTTACAATTGTTTTAATTTATTATTCCATTCTTCGATAAGTTTTAAATCTTCTTCGCTTTCTTTTTTTAGACTATATTGTTTTTGCATTTCCTTATAAAACTTACGTTGTTCTTTATCTTGCATTTTAGAGTAAACGGTAAATAATGCGTACCTGTACAAAAAAATAAAGCTGCCAAGCGATGGCAGCTTTTATCGGTTAGCTTTTCTACATTCTTGTGGCAGTTTATCTGACCATGGTAGAAGATTATCTAAAAATTCTAGATTTTTATCTTCCATATGTTTTGGTATTTCAGTAAGAAGATATTCAAATCCTTTTCCTGTTTCTGATTTAGGTAGCACAAACCTTTTATTCTTTTTTACCCACGCAAAGAAAGCCTCAACCATAGGTTTTATTGTCAACTCTCTCTGTCTTTGACGTTCCTCTGGTGGGAGCTCACTTAATGAACCTTCTATATTATAAATAGCGGCTATTTATTTTAAAGCATCATATGCAGGAGTACCCTTAGATTTTTCTTTGCCAAGTGATTTTACAACATTAGCAAATCTACGTCTTGCATGACTCCAACAACCTGCAATCTTCAAGTCTTCACGCTCATTCTCTAAAGTATGATAAACTTGGTATCCTTCTTTCTTGCCAACTTCTTACAATAAGAAGTGTCCTTAAATATGCATTATGCCCTATACGTTAATTTAACCTTTCACTTCTGTAACATTCCACCACTTTTTCCATGTTATAATTACCATAAAGGAGTTGAGCGGTATGAAGAAGATTCTTATTGTTGAGGATGACAAGATTATTTGCGAAGAGCTTAAGGAATTATTGAATAATGCAGGTTATGATGCTTGTATGCTTGAGGCGTTTAATAATGCTAAAGATAGAATACTTGAAATTAAGCCTAATCTTATTTTACTTGATATAAACATTCCCTTTTTAAATGGTGAGCTGCTGCTTAAGGACCTGAGGAAGGAATCTGATGTGCCTGTTATCATGGTAACAAGCAAGAATACTGAGGTTGATGAGGTCTTATCCATGAGTTATGGTGCTGATGATTTTATCACTAAGCCTTATAATCCTACAATCCTGCTTTTAAGGGTGGCTGCTGTACTTAAGAGATATGATAAACATAGCGACAATCTTGTGTATAGAGACATGGTGATTAATCCATCAAAAGGGACACTGGGCAGAGGTGACAATGAGGTGCTGCTTACTAAAAATGAGATGATTGTTTTTATGTATCTATTTAATCATGTGGGCAAGATAGTAACAAGAGACGAGTTGATGACAGATTTGTGGAATAATAATGAGTACATTAATGATAATGCATTAACTGTTAATGTCAGCAGGCTTCGAGGAAAGCTTAAGGATATTGGTTATGAAGATGCCATCGAGACAAGGAAAGGACAGGGGTATATTTTATTATGAAAATAGGAAGATACATTGCTGATAAAATGTACGCCTTTATCATTGGAGGTTTTTCTTACCTAGTCATACTATTGATGATGTTTGGGTTTAAGGTGGACAAGTCTTTAATTATTGCTGTGTCTATAGTCATGTTTATTTCAGCAATTCTTGTTTTAATCATTGATATTGCTAGGAAAAAGAAGTTTTATGATGAGCTGGTTTCCAATACAGAGGGACTTGATAAGAAGTATCTTGTGCTTGAAACAATTAAAAAACCTCATTTTTATGAAGGTGAGCTGCTGTATGACTCTTTATACGATATAGATAAGTCTATGGCGGAAACTGTTAATCAATATAAGATTTCCATTGATGATTTTAAAGATTATATTGAAATGTGGATTCACGAAATAAAGATTCCTATCTCAAACCTTACATTAATCATGCACAATCATTATCATGACAGCAGAGTCACAAATCAGATTAAAAGAATTGAACAGTACACAGAACAGGTACTTTACTATGTCAGAAGTGAAAATGTCCACAAGGATTATCTTATAAATAATGTGAATTTGAATAAAGTTGTGTCTAGTGTTGCTATAAACAACAAGGACAGTATTTTAGAAAATAATATAGAATTCAGCGTCAATGGCTGTGATAAGGTAGTGCTTACAGATGCAAAGTGGCTTGAATTTATCTTAAACCAGATAATGAGCAACAGCATTAAATACAAAAAGGACAAGCAGTCAAAGATAGCAATTTCTGCAGAAGAAGAGGACGATAAAATAATCCTTTCAGTACATGACAATGGTATCGGTATTAAGGAAAGTGATCTGCCAAAGGTTTTTGAAAAATCATTTACAGGCTACAATGGCAGAGTTAAGTCAAAGTCTACGGGGATGGGGCTGTACATTGCAAAGCAGCTTTGTACACAGCTTGGCCACAAGATAAAAATTGAATCTAAAATAAATGAATTTACAAAAGTCAGCATCATCTTCAAGAAGAATAATTATTATGATGTGGTGAGATAGCATTACAGAATTGTAACATTAGGTAATATTGAACAAACGACATGTAATCTCATTTCATTTATGATGTATATGAAAGGAGAGATATTATGGAAAGTATATTAAAGATTGAAAACATTGAAAAGTATTATGGAAATAAAACAAACCTTACAAAGGCGATAGATAACATTTCTTTTGAGGTTCAGAGAGGTGAATTTGTTGCGATAATGGGGGCTAGTGGTTCTGGTAAGACAACACTACTTAACTGCATTTCTACAATAGATAAAGTAACTTCAGGACACATTAGAGTTGCAGGGGAGGATATAACAAAGCTTAAAGGAAATAAACTTAACAAGTTTAGAAGAGAGGAACTTGGATTTATATTTCAGGACTTTAATCTTCTTGATACATTAACAGCATATGAAAACATAGCACTTGCACTTTCTATACAGAATGTTAGTGCTTCTACAATAGAAAAAAGAATTAAGCAGGTAGCAAATCAGCTTGATATTGAAAAGGTGCTTAATAAATATCCTTATCAGATGAGTGGTGGACAGAAGCAGAGAGTAGCATCAGCAAGAGCCCTTGTAACATCACCGAAACTTATATTAGGTGATGAACCAACAGGTGCACTTGATTCAAAGTCAGCAAAAATGCTGCTTGAAAGGTTTGAAGCTTTAAACAAGGAGTTAAAGGCAACAATACTTATGGTTACTCATGATGCTTTTTCTGCAAGCTATGCTTCAAGAG
The DNA here is from genome assembly GCF_009696465.1 of Inconstantimicrobium porci. Taxonomy (GTDB): domain Bacteria; phylum Bacillota; class Clostridia; order Clostridiales; family Clostridiaceae; genus Inconstantimicrobium; species Inconstantimicrobium porci. Next base: position 10,495 of record NZ_VULX01000020.1, read on the forward strand.
TTATTTTCATTAAGGATGGTAAGATTTTTAATGAAGTAATCAGAGGCGATTCATCAAGGAAGGTATTCTTCAATAAAATCATAGATGTGGTAACTATTTTAGGTGGTGAGTTAAATGACGCTCTTTAGTTTATCATTAAAAAATATCAGAAAGAGTATGAAGGATTATGCAATTTATTTCTTTACGCTTATCCTGGGAGTTGCCATATTCTACGTCTTTAATGCTATAGGTTCACAGACAGCAATGATGAATATTTCATCATCTAAAAGCGAAATGATGGAATTAATGAATAGTGTACTATCAGGAGTCAGCGTGTTAGTCGCTTTAATTCTTGGATTCTTGATTATTTATGCATCACGATTTTTAATTAAGCGAAGAAACAAGGAATTTGGTATTTATCTTACTTTAGGAATGAGCAAACGAAAGATATCAATGATTCTATTTTTTGAAACATTTTTTATCGGCATAATTTCTTTAGGAGTTGGCTTATTACTTGGTTTTGGCTTGTCACAGCTTATGAGTTTATTAGTTGCCAATATGTTTGAAGCTAACATGACAAGATTTAAGTTTACATTTTCTATGAATGCGTGCATCAAAACATTAATTTATTTCGGAATAATGTATTTACTAGTAATGATATTTAACACAGTTAGTGTTAACAAATGCAAATTAATTGACTTACTTTATGCAAATAGAAAGGGCGAGGTGGTTCATTTAAAAAATGCGTTACTATGTACTATTATTTTCATTATTTCATCATGTGCTTTGGGATATTCTTATTACATGGTTTCTGGAGGAGTTAAAACCATGGATACCTCTTCTAAGCTAAGTGTACCTATTGCTATAGGTGCAGTATCAACATTTTTTATCTTCTGGTCATTATCAGGACTGATATTAAAAATCTGCAAATCAAGGAAAAGATCTTATTACAGAGGACTTAACAGCTTTACACAAAGACAGATAAGCAGCAAAATCAACACAACAGTGTTTTCAATGACAATAATCTGCTTAATGTTATTTGTAACTATTTGTTCTTTAGCTACTTCACTAACACTAAAGAATTCTATGACTAAGAAAATAAAGGAATCAGCGCCTGTAGATATTGAATTAACTAAGCAGTGTAATATTAACAAAGATAAATCATATAGTTCGAAGGTTATAGATGATTCATCAAAAAGTATAATTTATACTTTAAAAAACAGTGGGTTTAATATAGATAAGAATTTTAAGGATGTTGTTGAATTTAATACTTATAAAGCAAAAAATCTTACTATAAAGAACACCTTGGGAAGTACAATAAACTCTGCGAAAAAAGAATTTCAGTTTTTAGAGGAAGATACTGCTGAACAGATTATGAAAGTTAGTGATTATAACAGAATTGCAAAATTATATAATCTTGAAACAGTGTCAGTAAGCAACGATCAATATGCAGTTGTTACTTCTTTTGATCCGTGGACAAAAATCAGAAATAATGCATTAAAGAATAAGCCTTCAATTATAATTAACAACATGAGTTATAATCCATCATATAATAAGTGTAAAAAAGGCTATGTTCATTTGGAATCAGACAGCAGTAACATTGGTATATTCGTTGTACCTGATGATGCTGTAGACGAGAGCATGAAGGATGAAAGAGTCATGATTGCTAACTATAATGCAAGTGATAAAAAAGGAAAACAAAGTATTGAAAATATCGTAAATAAGTTTAAGAAGGATAATTACAAGATTAATACTCTTACAACATTTGATTCTAAGATTCAGATAAGTGATGAGAGCGTAGGCAAAGGTGCATTAATAACTTTTATAGCAATTTATCTTGGAGTGATTTTCTTAATATCAAGTGCAGCAATTCTAGCTTTAAAAGAACTTTCTGAAAGCACTGATAATAAAGAAAGGTTTAATGTATTAAGAAAGATAGGAACAGATGAAAGAATGTTAAATCATGCTTTATTCAAGCAGATTGGAGTATTCTTTATGGCACCACTGCTTTTAGCAGTTATTCATGCTGTATTTGGAATAAAATTTGCCCTTTCATTATTCTCTACTTTTGATGCAAAGCAGTTAGCACCATCAATTATAATGGCTGCCGTTGTTTTAGCAGCGATTTATGGAGGATACTTCTTAATCACTTACTTCTGCAGTAAGAACATTATAAGAGATGATGCATAAAGCATAATGCAATTTCATCCTTTAGTCATCAAGGGGTGAAAGACATATGAAGAGATGCTGGGATGGCTTGTCCACCCACAAGTTCTCATCATAAGTCTTTTTTCTATATAGTATTCTAAATTTACTAGAAAGATATTTCAAAGTCAGTAACTACTTAAGATATGGGTGAATATTCTATATATGAATAGTATTTTTGTGGAGTTAACATATGGGGTGTTATATAAGAGTAGATGATGACGTTAAAGTATACGTTGAGGATATGAATCCAGAAGGCAGTGAAACTGTTGTCTTTCTTCATGGGTGGCCAGGCAGTCATGAATTATTTGAATATCAATATGATTACTTTATAAAGAAGGGTTACAGATGTATAGGCATAGACCAGCGTGGCTTTGGAAAGTCAGATAAGCCTACAGAGGGCTATGATTACAATACTCTAAGTGATGATCTAAAGGCTGTAGTTGATATACTGGGGCTTGATGGTTTTACGCTTCTTGGACATTCAACTGGTGGGGCAATTGCAGCTAGATACATGGCAAGACACAAGGGTTGTGGAGTAAAAAAACTGATTCTTTGTGCAGCAGCTGTTCCAAGTCTTATAAAGAGACCATATTTCCGTTATGGTATCGATAGAAATGTAGTGGAAAATATAATTAAACAGACATACAATGACAGACCTTTGATGCTTAATGATTTTGGAGAAATCTTTTTCTATAAGAAGCCAAGTCCATATTTTCTAAAATGGTTTATGCATTTAGGCTTTGAGGCATCAGGCTGGGCAACAGCACAGATTGCAGAGACATGGCTTGGTGAAGAAGATCTTTTTGGTGACATTAAAAGAATATATGTACCAACACTTATCCTTCATGGCATTTATGATAAGGTATGTCTGTTTGCACTTGCAAAATATCAGCATAAGGAAATCAAGAATTCAATTCTTATCAGATTTAACAACAGCGGACATGCAGTTTTTTATGATCAAAAGGAGAAGTTCAATAAGACAGTTGAATATTTTATTGAAAATGATAACTGTGTAAACAAGAAGAATACTCTCATGATAAAGAAATATTGAAAGTCTTAAGCTGTACATTGCTTTGTACAGTTTTTTTCTGCTTCTCAAATTTCTACTCTCAAATCTCTAATCTTATAAAGAGAGTGTCTATTAATTAAAGAATATAAAAGTATACAGTTAAGAAATGGCACAGTGTACCAAACATAACAAACAAGTGGAAGATTTCATGCGTACCGAATACTCCTATCTTTATTGCATCTTCTTTAAATGCATAGATTACACCGCCTATTGAATAAATTATTCCACCAGTTATTAATAGAGTAAGTCCCGCAGAAGGAAGAACTTTTGCTATTGGAAAGATTGCAAAGACTGCAAACCATCCTACACCAATATAAATTATACTACTGATCCATTTTGGACATGTCACCCAGCACAACTTAAAGATTATGCCCATGATACATACAGATGCAACTGCGGCAAAGAGTTTATAGCCTATAGAATTATGAAGTGCTATCAGGCAGAATGGTGCATAGGAGCCCATTATAAGTATGAATATCATTGTGTGGTCAAGCTTTTTGAATCGTTTAATTATTACGTCCGTTGAAATTACAGAGTGATATGTTGCTGATGCAGAGTAGAGAAGAATCATACCTGCACCAAAATAGATTACAGCAAAATAAGATAGCAATGAAAATCTGTGTGCAGAAGTAAGTTTCATCAGCATTACAATTAAGCCTATAACTGAAAATATCGCTCCGATTAGATGTGTTATTCCATTAACAGGTTCTCTTAAATATTCTATCATAATCGCCTCCGAAAATTAATATAGTTTTTAATACTATGTGATATTATATAAATAATATTACTCTTAGACTGGGAAAAGTCAATAAGCATTTGTTAAAAAGTGACAAAGCTTATAAAAAATTAATAACTAGACATGCTTACAAATTGATTTTTTGTATATGATACATTAAACTTAATTTATAAAAATATACTTAAGAAAGTCTGGAAGGCAGGAAAAATAAATGATAAAGGAAATAAATAAGGATATATTTTCACTTGGACAGAAAGCAGAAAAGGCTACAAGAAAGGATGCTGCAGTAATAAGGGATTTAACTGATACTTTAAAGGCTAATGCAGAAAAATGCGTAGGTATGGCTGCAAACATGATAGGTGTTAACAAGAACATCATTGTTTTCTTTGCAGGAAAAGTGTTAGTTGTAATGGTTAACCCTGTTATTACTAAGAAAAATAAAAAATACGAAACTGAAGAAAGCTGTCTTTCACTTGAAGGAGTAAGAAAAACTGAAAGATATGAAGTTATCGAAGTAGAATATCTTGACAAAAACTTCAGAAAGAAAAAGGATGTTTTCACTGGATTTACAGCACAGATAATACAGCATGAAGTTGATCATTGTAATGGAATAATAATTTAAGAAAATACAAAAAATAATAAGCATGATTTAATTAGAGTGAAAGATTATGTTAGATTTTATAATAAGTGAAGAAGTTAAAGAAAAATGCTCAAATATTGTGGATTGTCAACACTCTTTAATACATTTTTTATTCGGTCATATTTGCAAGTCTATACTCAACTGGAGTCATATAGTTTAAAGAACTATGAATGCGTTTATTGTTATACCATAATACATAACTTCTTAATTCTAACTTAAGTTCTTCTAAACTATTAAAAATTCTATTGAATGCAAATTCTGTTTTTATTATTTTATATCCAGCTTCCGCCACGGCGTTGTCATAAGGACAGCCTTTCTTACTTAAAGATCTTTGTATTTCAAATGTTTCTAGAATTTCATCAATAATGTTATTTTTACTTTCTCTAAATATTGAAATAATTGCATTTTCAAGTTTAGTATTGCATACTCTAATTTTCCTTTTATAATATACTAAGCTTCTAGGAATATTTAAAACTCTGCACATTGCGCTGATACTGTACTTTTTTTTATTAGATAATATTATTTCTATTTTCGTGCCATTATCAGCGCTGCCTGCTTTATGATATTCTTCTCCTTTTTCACAATTTTTTATATTATATCACGACCGAATAATTACTGTCTAATTAATTATAACCAATCCAGATGAAATGATAATGGAGCTTATGGAACTGCTAAAGGCAAATGGGAGACCAAAGCAGGCGACAGATGTGTTTGAGAGTGTAGCTTATGTGGATATGCTTGAAAGCAAGCTTGACCAGATGACAAGCGAGCTGGTGCAGATGCGTAAGAAATTGCAGGAGATGAAGGAACAGCAGGCATCAAAATCCCTGAAAGAGACCTTATCGGAAATGGTAGACAGAGCCACAGGCAAGATGCCGGCAGATGAAGGATAAGCTCTTTGAAGTCAAGAAAGAATATGCACAGTCAAATATAGCAGTCATCCGCAAGCCTTGGGAGTGGCAGAAGAAAGTGTATCAGAATCTGGAACTTCATCTGGATGCAGCTATAGATAAGGTGGATAATCTGGCTAAGGATGTGGAATTACAGAGGATGGAGAAGAAATGGGATGAACTGTATGAGCAGACACATCAGGAAGGTAAAGAGACAGTACAGCTACAGACAATCGCATTAGTATCAGAGAAAGATTATGCGTATGGTGCTGAGGCGTTTGAGGCGTATATGGAAGAAAGTAATCGAGATGTAAAGTCGGAAATAAGGGAAGTAGCAGTACAAAAAAGTGGCAAAGCCAGATAAAGGGAAAGAATAAGTTATTAGGGGTGTATCATCTGAAATGGTGGTCTGCCTTTATTAATCATTTACAATTATTTGGTCATAATAGAGATTGCTAATATTTGTGCAATATGAACAAAAACAACCTTGTAATGATGTGCTATGTGTGGATTACAAACAAAAATAGATTGACATTGTGCGAATGAAAGTGTATAATAGGTAATATCTAGATATCGAGGCAAAATGTGTGAAAGCATATGACGCAAAACTATAGGGACTGTAAAATGTCAGCCAGTTGCAGTATTGATTTTGGGCACAGTCTTACTATTATTCGATAGTGAGACTGCGTCCATTTTTTGTTTATGGAGGTAAATATGAATGGATACTTAAAAATCTCAGAAATTTCAAAAAATGGGGCATTAAAGAGGAAGAATCAATACTTTATGTTTAGAAGGACGCATCGAGGGGGGATTGTTAAATTTGGAAATACATGGGCGATTCCTGAGAATGCTGAAAAACCAAAAGATGAGAGAATTAAAACAGGAAAGTATATAAAAAACAAATCAGAGTGACAGTTTCTGTCATGGCTAAATTGTATAATACTATTAGTCAAGTAGGATAGGAGCGGATAATCAATGGATAATGGAAAGGTAGATAGAACGCTTGGGATTTATACCAGATTATTGGGTGGATACATAGTTAGCAAGATAGAGGAAGCACAAAGATATGGTGTAAATGAGAGAACAATTCAAAGGGATATTGATGATATAAGAAATTTCCTGGAAACTGAAGTGGAGAATAGTGGGATAATAAATTCAATTATTTATGATAGATATGAGAAGGGTTATAAACTGGAGCAAGTATATCAATTGAAGTTATCAAATAGTGAAATACTTGCAATATGTAAAATTCTCCTTGAAAGCAGGGCGTTTTCTAAAATAGAAATGCAAGAAATGCTTGATAAATTAATATCCTGTTGTGTTCCTAAAAGAAATCAGAAAATTGTTAAAGAGCTTATTGCAAATGAAGAATTTCATTATGTCGAACCGAGACATAAGTCACAATTCTTAGATACTTTATGGGATATTGGACAAGCAATAAGAAATTGCAATTATATTGAAGTGGATTATGAACGTATAAAAGATAAGAAAATTGTCAATAGAAAATTAAAACCATTAGCGATAATGTTTTCTGAATACTACTTTTATGTAACTGCATTCATTGATGACGAAGAAGTAAAAAAAGACTTTGATGTAATCAATGATTCTTTTCCGACAATATATCGAGTAGATAGAATACAAAAATTAAAAATATGCAACGAAAAGTTTTATATTCCGTATTGTAGTAGATTCGAGGAGGGCGAATTTAGAAAAAGAGTACAATTCATGTACGGTGGTAAGTTAAAGAAAGTTAAGTTTAGGTATAAAGGATGCGATACGGATGCAATATTAGATAAATTACCAACAGCAGTTGTGAAATCAGAAGATGAAGATGGAATTATCATAGAAGCAGAAGTATTCGGAGATGGTATAGATATGTGGATTCGAAGTCAAGGGGAAATGATAGAGATGATTTCATCAATGAAACCAGATGATACTAGGAGGATTTATGGATAGACAAGAGTTAGAGAGTTCTCTTTATGAAATATTTAAAGAATTATTGATTCGTAAAGAGAGTGAAAATACAAAAGTTCCCGTGGGTATTCAGAATTCTTTGTTTGTTTCGTCGATGAATATACAAGAACATCCAATGAGGAATGTAAAAAAGAATTTGCGAATGAAATATTATAATGTGTTAAGGTATGTTGTCTTAAATCAAAATAGTGATGAATTTGTTCAGACAAGATTAAGTAAGTATGGGATGTTACTAATTGGTTCTCCGGACATAGAAGTTGATGAATCAATGGTGAAAGCAGATATAAATGCAATTGTTAATTGTAAGTATATGCCATGGAGAAAGAAATATAGATATGGTATTCTTAGTGATATCGCACTGATATTGGTTAATAAAGAAAAGGTAGAAAAAGCCTATTTGGAAATTGCATCATTTATTCAAAAGAATCAACAAAATAGTATTGCTGAATTTTATACCACATTGAATGAAGTTCAGAGCGACATCACAAGATTTTTATGGTCAGAAAATTTGATTAGTCAAGTAAAGAGTAATTGGAATTTTTATGATTTAGTAGAGAAAAGAGTAATTGTATCTGCTACTATGAGCGCAGGTAAATCGACACTTATTAATGCGATTATCGGGAAAAAAATCGCCAAAACATCGCAAGAAGCATGTACAGGCAATACATGCTATATTTATAATAAACCATTTGAGGATAATACGACATATTTGTGTAATGAAGAATGTTTTTATGATGCTACAGAAAGTGAATTGGAGAATATTTCTTGGCAGAATGATAGTAAGATTGCTACATATTTTAGGGCTCTAGATACACCTAGCAAAAGGGTGTGTCTTATTGATACTCCGGGTGTGAATTCTGCAATCAATAGAAACCATGGAAGAATAACGAAAAAAGCCTTAACAAACGAAAAATTTGACAAGGTGATATATGTTCTTAATGCAAATAAGCTGGGCACTGAAGAGGAAATGGCTTATTTGAAATGGTTTGTTAACAATGTAGATAAGGACAAAGTAATATTTGTATTGAACAAAATAGATGACTTTAATGTATCAGAAGATAACATTTTAGAAAGTATTGAAGGAGTTAGGAAGGATTTGAATTTGTTGGGTTATGACAATCCAATAATTTGCCCATTCTCTGCGTATTTTGCGTTGTTACTTAAGATGAAAGCATTCAATGAAAAATTGTCTGATGACGAAGAAGATGAATATCAGCTTTATGTAAAAAAATTTAGTAAACCTGCTTATGATCTTACGAAGTACTACAGTAATTCGACACCTGAAGATGGTGATAGTGAACTGATGATAATGAGCAAGCGATGCGGACTATACGGTTTAGAAAAAATATTATTTGGAGGTGCTGTATGAAAAAGGTGTTTATTAAGTACAATCCGTACAAATTGGAAACTGAAGTAACTGTTGATGGAAAAAAGCTAGCACAGAATAGCAAGCTAGGAGAAAAAATTATTCCAGGTACAAGACTGCAGGAGTGGGTTGAAGAGTTACCACAAATATTGATTGACGAATATAATGATACTGATTTTGATCTTGTGTTTCACGGAACTTTGCTTGATTTTGAAGATTTAACAGAGGTATTTACTCATGCATATGAAAAGGGAGAATTGACAGCAAAATTAGATAGAAAACCGGCAAAAGAAACTGCTGATAAGGAAGCGTTAATTGAACAGGTTTTTGCTGAAATACAGGAGGGACCTTTTGAGGAATTGCGCGATGTAGAAATAATTAGTGCATTTCAACATGCAAAAAGCAGTGATTTTGAAGTATGTGTTGTAGCAACGATGAGTGCAGGAAAATCTACTTTGATAAATTCGATGTTAAGAAGTAAATTAATGCCTTCAAAGCAAGAAGCATGTACTGCCATTGTTACAAGAATTAAGGATGTAACAGACGGTGCTCATACATGGCAGGCAGAAGTTTATGACAAAGAAAATAGAATGATAGAATCTCATGAGGAATTAACATATGAAACTATGTCAAGACTGAATGATGATGATAAAGTATCTGTAATCAAAGTTAATGGAGATATTCCTTTTGTATCAGCAGAAGACGTTTCGCTCGTATTGATTGATACACCTGGTCCAAACAATTCGCGTGATCCGGAACATAAAAAAGTTCAGAGTGAGTTTTTGAGTAAATCTTCAAAGTCTTTAGTATTGTATATTATGGAAGGCACTTTTGGCTCTGATGATGATAACGCATTGTTACAGAGAGTAGCAGACAGTATGAAAGTTGGGGGTAAACAATCAAAAGACAGATTCATTTTTGTTGTTAACAAGATGGATGATAGAAAAAAAGAGGACGGAGATACGGAACAAACATTAGATAGAATCAGAGCTTATTTGAAAAAACATGGTATCAATAATCCTAATCTCTTCCCTGCAGCAGCATTGCCGGCATTGAATATTCGATTGATTGAAAATGGTGCAGAAGTAGATGAAGATACTGAAGAGGAGACTGAGATGAAAGTAAGAAAACTTAATAGAAATGAGACGCTTCATTTTGAAAATTATGCTTCATTGCCTTCAAGTATTAGGGGACAAATCAACGAGACTTTGGCTATAGCAAAAGATGCGGGAGATGCCAATGCGGAAGCATTGATTCATACAGGATTAGTATCAATAGAGGCGGCTATTCGTCAGTATGTACAGAAATATGCAAAAACTGCGAAAATCAGAAATATTGTTGATACCTTTATGCACAAACTAGAAGAAGTAGGTTGTTTTGAGGAAACCAAAAAAGAACTTGCGGAGAATAGAGATGAAAGTGAACGTATTGCTGCACATATTGAAAATATTAGAAAGAATGTTGATGATGTAAAATCAGCTAAGAAATTTAAAGATGCAGTAGATGATGCGGTTCTTAAGGTGAATGATGATGCAAGAGATGTAATTGAAGATATTGTAAAGAAATACAAGGATCGAATAATTCAAAGAATTGACAAGGTACGTGGTGATGAACTGGATATTGTTGAAGTAGAATATGAAGTTACGAGATTAGCAAAATTTGCCAAGAAATTAGAACCTGATTTTCAAACTGAATTAGATGAATTATTAAGAGAAAATCTAATAAATACAAGTAATGCTTTGTTGGAAGAGTATAAAAAGAAATTAGCTTCTTTGACAGAAGAATTGGACAAAACGGGAATAACCGGCATTACTATCGACCCGTTAAAATTGATCAGTGGAAGTGTAACTAATGTGGGTGATGATTTTTCAATTAATAAACTTGTTCAGTCAAAAGAAGTGGAAGACGGAGAAGAATGGGTAGAAAATACTGGTAAAAAATGGTATAAGCCATGGACTTGGTCTCAAGAAAAAGGATATTACAGAACTAAGTATAAAACAGTTAAGTATGTAGATGCATCAGAGCTTGCGCAAGAGTTCCTTACTCCTGTTCAAGAAATTGTATATGAAAATGGTGATAATGCGAAATCATATGCGTTGAAACAATCTAATAGAATAGCGGCAGCTTTTAATAAGGAGTTTAAACGGCTTGATGATGTCTTAAAACGTAAATTGAATGAATTAGAAAATTATGCAACAGATAAAGAGAAAGCTGAGGAGCGAATTAAGGAAACTGAGCAGAAACTGAAATGGTTAGAAGAAATCAAGGCAAAAGTTGAATCAATATTAGAAGTATAGGAGGGATAAGAATGGCATTGAAAAATTCGTTTTATGATGCAGTAAAAGATAAGAATATACGTCGACTTCGTATAATGATGAGTGATAGTTTGCTTGTTGATCCGACATTTAGAGAGTTTACAGAAATGGATGAGGTTGCGTCTTCCGTAGAAGGCTTATATGAGCCATTTGACGGTAGACCATTGGAAACGGATGAATCTAACTGGAACGATGATTATATGAGCAAGCAGATGGTACAAGTGGTAAGTAATTTCTCGCATGAACGGATTGAGCATCTTAAGTCTGTTATTAGATATTTACGTCCTGTAACAAAAACGGTAAATAGTAATGTGAGCAAAGCATCAAATAATCCAGAAGTAAAGAGGAATATGAGTTATGAGGAGCAAAAACGTCAGGATCAGTTAAGTGGTAGATATCGAGGAGTAAAAATAGCGACAGGAGCTGTGGCTGGAGCCGTGGTAGGTGGTGTTATTGCATCAGCAACTGAGGTAACTGTAGCAGAAGGAGCTATAGCTGGGGTAACTGTAGTAGGAGGAACTATAGCTGGAGCCGTAGTAGGAGGAGCTATAGTTGGAGCCGTAGTAGGTGGCGTTGCAGTTGCGGTAATAACAAATGGAGGTGACTAGTGTATGAGTGAAACGGTAGTTTTGAGAAAGAAGGACGATGATGTTCTGGAAGTGGTGCCTACTAATGAAATAATTGAAAATGAACCGAAGTCAATTGTGCCAGAATACGAAAAATTGCAGGCGGGCTTAGTTGAAGCTAATAAACTTGTTGATGACATTATTTTGAAAAAATACCTACACAATCTTACAGACTTAGAGATTATACCACTAGACGATAGTTTGAAGAAGATTAGTGACATAAGACTATTTAGAATAACGGAGATGGTATATCAAAATAATGAGTATTCAACATATAAATTTGCTTCTGTTTTTAATTCCGTACAAAACTTGAATTGTGGCGTGTTTATTGTGGTTGATAGTAATGGGCAAAAGACAGATTTTTATATGGGAGTACGTTCTTTAGATGATAAACGGACGACAAAGTCTTTAAAAGACACGCTGAAAAACGCTCTTTGCGGTCAGTTTCCAGGTGTAAAGACGGAAGATTTGCTAGATCCAGTTGCGGAAGAGTTCCTTGGTAATATCGCGACTAAAAATATAACAAGTGTTTCATGTGTAGCTAAGAATAAGGACAAGGAATTTAAGGATAATGAAACTTTTATTCAAGGATTAGAAAAACTTGCTCTTGCAATGCAGGGACAAAAATACACTGCTATAGTTTTAGCGAAAAGTGCAGATTCGGCACAACTTGAAGAAACAAGGCAAGCATATGAAATGATATACACGCAGCTCTCACCATTTGCAAATATGCAAATGTCTTATGGGAGAAATACTGCATTAAACATTTCAGATGCGTTTTCGCATGGTACTTCGATAGGTTCATCACATTCTGTTAATAGTTCAATACAGAAGGGTAAAAGTAATTCAAAGGGAACATCGAAGAATCATTCAACGACGAAATCAGATACATTAGGAGCGTTGGCAAAAAGTATAGGTACAGCGGCACTGGGGGTTGCAAGTTTGGTTACTGCACCATTAGAAGGTGTCGCAAGCGTGGCTGTAGCTGGAGCAATAGCGGTGGGTCAAATGGGATTAAGTGCATATAATCCAAAAACAAAGTCTGACGGAACTGGTACAAGTGAGAATTCTACAGTAAATGAAAATACTACGCAAGGAGAAACGGAAACTGAAACAAAGAATGAGTCCGAGAACGAAACACATACTAAGGGTATTACAACTGGAAAATCTGATACAATGCAATTGACATTGCAAAATAAGTCTTTATTGAATACTTTGCAGCGTATAGATGAGCAGTTAAAAAGAATTGATGAATGTGAAAGCATCGGAATGTGGGAATGTGCAGCATATTTCCTTTCAGATTGTCAAGAAACAGCGGAGATGGCAGCTGGAACGTATAAAGCACTGATGAAGGGAGAAAAGTCAGGGCTTGAGACATCCTCAATTAATTTTTGGGGTAAACAAAATGCAAATAAGTTGCCAATACTAAGAGATTATATTACGAACTTCATTCATCCAGTATTTGAATACCATTCTGATAGTATTAGTGTGCCAGTTACAGCATCCTCATTAGTAAGTAGTAATGAACTTGCTATAGAAATGGGACTTCCAAGAAAATCGGTGTGTGGATTCCCTGTAATTGAACATGCAGATTTTGGCAAGGAGGTAGTGCAGTATAATAAAAAATTACATAGCAAAGATTTCTGCCTTGGCAAGGTGTTTAGCATGGGTGCGGAAACGGAAACAGAAGTAAATATAGATTGTAATTCCTTAACGATGCATACATTCGTTACGGGTTCAACTGGTTCTGGAAAAAGTAATACGGTTTATGAAATACTAAATCAACTCAGAAATGTATATGGAATACCTTTTCTGGTAGTCGAACCGGCAAAGGGAGAGTATAAAAATGTATTTGGTCAATTCCCTGATGTAAATGTATATGGTACGAATCCAAAGAAAACTACTCTCTTAAGAATTAATCCATTTCGTTTTCCGGAAGATGTTCATGTATTGGAACATATGGATAGGTTGGTTGAAATATTTAATGTATGTTGGCCTATGTATGCGGCTATGCCGGCAATACTAAAAGAAGCAATGGAAAAAGCATACGAGGCAGCAGGTTGGAATATGGGTACCTCTGTTAATAGTAAGTCCAATAAATATCCAAATTTTGCTGACTTGTTGGAACAAATTGAAATTGTGATTAATGAATCAAAATATTCTGCAGATAGCAAGGGCGATTATTCAGGAGCATTATTGACAAGAGTCCGTTCGTTGACAAATGGTCTAAATAGTTTGATTTTTTGCGATGATGACCTAAGCGATAAAGAACTGTTTGATAAGAGTGTTATTGTTGATTTGAGCAGAGTGGGTTCAACCGAAACAAAATCTTTGATTATGGGCATTCTTGTTATGAAATTGAACGAGTATAGAATGTCTTCAGGACGAATTAATAGCCCTCTGGCACATATTACAGTACTTGAAGAGGCACATAATCTATTGAAGAAAACATCTACAGAGCAATCAACTGAAGGAGCGAATCTGCTTGGTAAGTCGGTAGAATTATTAGCAAACTCTATAGCGGAAATGAGAACTTACGGAGAGGGATTTATAATTGCAGATCAGTCTCCGGGATTGTTAGATATGTCTGTAATTAGAAACACAAATACAAAAATTATACTGCGATTGCCAGATAAGAGTGATAGAGAATTAGTTGGTTATGCAGCAGGTTTGGATGAAGACCAGATTGAGGAATTGTCAAAGCTTAAGAGAGGTGTTGCAGCTGTTTATCAGAATGATTGGGTTGAACCTGTTCTTGTGCAAGTTAATAAGTGTACGATTCCAGAAATAATATATGATTGTTCGGAAGAAGTGAAGAAGACCGATTACAATTCTGTACGAACACAAATCGTAAAATTACTGATACAAGGAAGAGTGAGTGAAAAGTATACTATTTTGTTAGAAGAAATCGAAAAAGGATTGGATTCTTTGGGATTATCTACTTTAAATTACGAATTTGTCGAAGAGCAAATTATTGAATTTAAAGAGAAGGGAGAACTTAGTATTTGGAAAGATGACAATTTTAGAAAGTTATCTCGAAGAATTACTGATATTTTAGGTGTACGAGCAAAAGTTGAGAATATAGTTGTGACAGCAATGGATAATGAAGAATTAACAGAAAAACTCGGAAGAGTAGTTGAACTATGCATTAATTCTCCAAGCGAACCACTCAAAATTGCATTAAGCCAGTGTTTTATGAAAGATATGAGTACACAGCAAGAAGAACGCGAGATGCGAGAGAAAATTTATTTGAATTGGTTTAAGTCGGTTGTAGAAAGGAGTCGTGGCTTATGATAGACAATTTTAACGATGTAAAAGAGACACCTAATAATAAGTTCGCAGATTCGGCATTGGGGAAGAAGTCAGAGGGGTCCGTCCTAGATAAATTTGCTGATATTGCAGATAAAGCATTAGCAGTGATGTGTGATGGTATAAAATGTTGCCCAATAGAGAATGGTGAATGGACTGGTGAAAGAGGTAATTCAAAATGGTGCCCAGATAAAAATTATGTGCCATTAAAAGCTAATCCAGAAGGAAAAACGTGGGATGAAATTCTTAAGAAATTTGGAATAGATGGTATATACTTTAAGGATGGTGAGCCTGATTTTAGACCTATTAGTAAAGGCAATGTCGAGATCAAAGGATTCTCTGATGACAGAACCGATAATTTTGATAAGGCAGACATTGAATTAGCGAAGCAAAAGGGGTGTTCACCAGAAGATGTGAAACGATGGCGTAAAGAAAACGGGTACACATGGCATGAATGTCGCGATATGAAGACAATGCAAAAAGTACCTAGTATTGTACATAATAATATATCGCATAGCGGTGGTATATCCGAAGCAAAGAAAGGAGCATAGACTATGAAGCACGAAATATTTGGAGAATTGGTATTTAATACAGGTTGGAAGTCGAAAAAGACATTGACTATGTTTAATAATAATTATTCTGTAAATTTGAAATTGCAAGCTTACTATGAAGAAGATGGTATTACTCAAGAACAAGAACAGGCATATAAAGAGTATCTTAGTTCGGAAAGTGAGTTGTTAGAAGCAGCAGAAAAAATGCTTCTGGAGAAGGATTCTATGGCATCAGACAGGTTTATACCTAAAACATTGCTTGTAAACAGAGATGGTTCTACTGCAATTATGTGTGATGATGAAGATGAACCAGATGAAGGTATAGCTGTATGTCTCATGCCTGAAATGCAGATAATGTCGCAGGATGATTATTTGTAGATTGTGATTTCGGGTTATGATTACAGGTTGAGAGGTAGTAAAGTATAGTAGCGTAGAGAATTGCAACAAGTCCTGATTATTGGACAGCATAAGAAATATAATAGGAATCAAGATAGGAGCAGTCCGTCTTGGTTCCTTTTTCTTTGAAAAATGATATACGATATTCGCAATTCGTGTGGTATAATGGTACCAGTGTTAATTGGCATAGTATTGTTGATGAGAAAGGGAAAAATTATGGCAATTAGTTATAACGGATTATGGAAACTGCTGATTGATAACAACATGAATAAAGGCGATTTATGGTCTTATGTCAATATCTTGGACACAAAAAGTCAAACTTTTTTATATTACACTTCTAGCCAGTAATTCACATTGATCTGGAGTCATGTAATTAATCGAAGAGTGTAGTCTTTTTCTATTATACCAACCTTCAATATATTTAAATATTGCTATATTAGCTTCTTCGAAGGTACGATATGTAGTTCTATAGATTTCTTCCTTCTTTATTGAAGAGTGGAAAGATTCTATGCATGCATTGTCATATGGACAACCTTTTTTACTAAAAGATTGTGTAATATTAAATTCTTTACACAGTTGCTTTAAATCATTACTAATATATGTAATATCTCCTACCCATTTTTCATTAATAGATGTAGTTGTAAAATCTCTCTTCAAAACGTTTTCCAAACCTTCTGCTACTTTTTTATTTGAATGCGGTTTGTATTTTTTTACTGTTATTGCACAAAGCCCAAGTTCAGTCATTCTTCTTTGAACTCTTTTCAATGATACATTGAAGCCTTTTAATTTAAGTATATGGTGGATTTTAATTCTTCATTTTCTACTGTTCTTAATGATTTGCTTTTATCAAAAGATTTATAGTATGTGCTTCTGGCTACGCCTAGAACGTTACACATTGTCTTAATATCATGATCATTTTTATTACTATCAATAAAATCTATTACTACATCTAATTTCTTGTTGCAAATATGGCCATAGCTTTTTTTAATATTTCATTTTCCTCCTTAATTCTTGCCATTTCTTTTTTTAATTCTTTGACTTCTTTTAAAGTCATAACCTCATTTTCATCTATTTTGATTTCTTTAATATCCTTGATGCATCCATTAATTGTTGATTTTGCAATGCCATATTCGCTACTTATCTCTGATAAGGTCATACCTGATTTGTATAAATCTACTATCATATCCTTATATTCTTGATCATATCTTTTGCCCTTACCCATAGTGGACACATCCTTTCTTAACTAAATAATATTTTACTTAGTTCGACTTATTGTGTCCACTATTTTATACTAACATCAACTTGAATAAAAATATTGTTAGGTACAAGCTTTTACCACATATTATCCCGTAGAAATTAGAGAATTAATTTACTAAAATTAAATTGCGTTCAACTTCATGAAATTTTTTAAAAATCTATTAGTGAACATATACTATTCGTTATTATCTGTTCTCTATTCACTTCTTTTAAGATTGACCTGGTTTTGCTTATTAATTTGAGAATAATAACATCTAAAATCATAAAATGATCCAATCTTGTAGATACTAAGTACAAATGATTATCGAGGTGTTATAAATGGGTAAAAAATTATTGTACATTAGTGTAAGTTCTAAACCTGAATTAATTTCATCATCAAAGACTGTAGCTAGAGCTTTTATTGATAAGTTTATTGATAAATATCCTGATTTTGATGTGGAGGAAATTGATTTATACAAAGAGCATATTCCAAGGCTTGAGTATACATATTTTGAGGGTAGAAACAGTATTATAAATGAGGAATCTACAAGGAAGCTTCCAGAGAAGGATCAGAAGGAAATTGAGAAGATAAGATTTTTAAGTTATCAGTTTAAGGCAGCTGATATGTATGTAATTGCAGCACCAATGTGGAGTTTGTCTTTTCCAGCACCACTAAAGGAGTATATTGACTGCATTATTCAGGATAAGATTACTATTAATCTTAAATCAGGAAAGATGCCAGTTGGACTTCTCAAGGATAGATACAGGGCACTTGTTTACATTCAGTCATCAGGTGGAAAGATTCCATGGACTGCTGATGTAATAATGGACAGAGGAGAAAATTATATAAGGGATATTATGAAGATTCTGGGTATTGCTACAGTTAAGGAACTAAAGGTTGAAGGAACAGGTACAACAGAGCAGGAAAGGCTCAATGCTATAAAAGATGCCGAGGAAAAGATTGATAATATAATAAGTGAAATAAAGTTTTAGACATAAAATTCAAAGAGCTGCTTTTAAACAGCTCTTATTTGTATATTTAAGTGAATTATGTAATTATAATCATGGTGTTATATCATTTAAAAAGTCGCATTAAATTTATTGAAAAAAATACCGATATTAATATTAATATGTAAAAAAAACAATATAAATTGACATGGTTTAAGAAAAAATGTAAAATTTTTAGTGGCGTTTTACGAATATTATGTTAACTAAACAATTATAAAATGGGATAACTCAAAAATGGAGAGATTAATTAGAGTATGAATAACGAAAAAAAGATGAGTAAAAAAAGAATCACCTTACAATAGCTTGAGTGGTTATTTTTATGTTGTTAAGTAATATACAGTGTTATGCAAGCGAAGGGGAAAGCTATGCTAAAAACTATAATCAGACTGTTATTACTGGTAGGTTTATAATGATACAAAATAGTATTATTGTTATTTTGGCAATGATGATATTAGCATTATCAATTGCATTAGCCTTGCTAATTAGGAGATATGCAAGATTCAAAAATAACTATGATAAAGTTATTGTACGAGATAAAATAAGAAGCGATTACATTATTATAATTTCACATGAGCCTAGAACTCCGTTGAATATTATAGTAAATTCGGCAAAACTTCTTAAAGAGTATCTTAGTAATAATGATAAAATGGACAAACAGTATGTTATAGATAAATCAGAGTACATAGTGAATAATTCTTCAAGGTTATTAAAAACGATTAATAACTCAATAGATGCAGCCATGTTTGAGGCTGGACTTGGCATGTACATAACATATAACCTAATAAAGATTCATGGTGGAGATATGACTGTTGAGAGTGAATTAAAATAAACAGTATCTTTTTTATTTCATTATGTATTTCTTATACGTTTGCCTTGCTATAAAAGTTGTTAAACAAGAACTTATGTGATACATTATTACTTTGGAATTGAAATTCAATATTAATAATTATCGCGGAGGAAATATGACAGGTACAATTGTAAACACTGGAGCAATTATTATTGGAACTATTATCGGATGTGTTATAAAGAAGGGCATTAAGCAGAGATATCATGATGCACTATTTAATGCCATGGGGTTTGTGGCTATAGCCGTTGGAATTAACGCTGTTGTCAGTCATATGCCGGAAAGTAAATATCCTGTATTATTTATCGTAAGCTTGGCACTTGGAACTCTTATAGGTGAGGTGCTTGATATCGATGCAAAATTTAATGGACTTATTGGAAAGTATTCTAAGTCTAACTTAGGACAGGGATTATCAACAGCAATCCTTCTAAATTGTATAGGAACGCTTTCAATCCTTGGTCCTGTAATGAGTGCAATTTATGGTGATAATACATATTTATACACAAACGCTACGCTTGATTTTGTGTCATCAATAGTATTTGGCTCTACTTACGGCATAGGAATGGTGTTCTCAGCACCTGTATTATTTGTGTGGCAGGGAAGTATTTATCTTGTAGCAAACTTTTTATCAGGATCGTTCTTCTCAGCACCACTAGTGGCAGAGCTTTCAATAGTAGGTGGTATCCTTATAGCAAGTTCAGGACTTAACATTCTTAAGATAAAAGACTGCAAGACTTTAAATATGTTACCATCACTTTTTATACCAATAATATTCTTTGTTGTAAAAGGAATCATTGGATTTTAAAATAAAAAAAATCACCTGAGTCAATTTAAGACTTGGGTGTTTTTTTATGGAAGTAAAAATCTTAGATTTAATCAATCTATGCTTGAGCATTTCTTTCATTATTTGTGGAATGCTTTGATTTCTTCTAGCAGGTCTTTTAGTACTGGGTCGATGAATAAATCTTTTCTAATTATGTTTTCATTTACTACTGGTATAAAAAAGTCATCGCAACAAATGGCGAAGATGTAGAATAAAAAAGTATAAAAATCCTCAGTAAATTTGCTGGGGATTTTTTTGTGGTTCAAATATATATGCAAAGATTTGAAATTAGATCACAGGTCAAAAGTAACAGGTCACAGGTCAGGAGGAAACTCCTCAGAGGGAGTTTCAATTCTAATCAAAAGCTATTAAGAGATATACACCGTTGTTCCATAAGGAACGTTATCATAAATCCATTTTGCGTTTACTTTTGCCAGTCTTATGCAGCCATCACAGATTCTAATGCCCAGTCTGCCATCCCTTACTGTATTGTTTAGATTATAAAGTATTGAATGAAAAACATAATTGCCTTTAAACTGCGAATAATAGTAGCAGATGTATCCATGATTCTGGCCAAAAGAGTAACCTTTTGCACCTATTTTATATGTTCCGAGAGGTGTTGGAGTAGAGGGTTTTCCTAAAGAGCAGATGAAATTTTTTACAAATGTCCATTTATTTTTGGTGCCTGTAAAAATATTTACACGAAAGCTTTTTGTATCAACACATATAAGATACTTTGTATTACTTGAAATGTTTTTGCTATTTATAAGCTTTTGCGAGGTGTCAACGTAGGAATCTGGAAGCCTTCTGTGATAAGTAGATGAATATTTCTTCAATAAGTATTTGTGATGTATAGAACTGAATATATCCGTTATTGACATAGAGTCACCTTATATATTGATTCTATATTTATACTATGAAAGATGATAAAGTGTGTGAGGAATTTGAGATAGAGACAAAAGAGGAAATAAAGCCAGATATACTCTCAAGATATTACAAAGGTACAAAAGCTATGTTTTCATCATCGCTTCCAGAATTAAAACCATATAACTTAAATCTTAATGAGTATGACAGGATTATATTAGGTTTTCCAAACTTGGCATCAAATTTTCCACCAGCAGTAAAAGCATTCATTGAGCAGAATGATTTTAGTAATAAAGATGTATATCTTTTTACAACTTATGTGGCTAGGGGAGGCTCTAAGTGCCTTGAAAATGTTGCAAAGTATTTTGAAAATAGCAGCAGTGTAAAAGCTTTAGGTAAGTTTTCACTGCCAAAGAGTAAGAATAAAGAAAAATTAATTAAGGAAATAAGAGAAAAATTAAAAGTAATGGATGTTAAAATTTTTAGTTAGATATATAATCAATGTAGATAGATTATAAAAGGAGATGGCAAGTTGGTATCACAGACAAAAAAGTTTCAATATAGATTAGTGCAGGTATTATTTAAGCAGGGATTAAAGTTTGTAAAGTTTAAGGAGCCATATTTATTAAATGGTTCAGGTTCTTTAAATAAGCTTCCAAATAAAATGAGAGAAATGGATGTTAGACATCCTTTAATTGTAGCCAGTGGTACTATATATAGATCAGGTGCTTTAGATAAGTTTCTTAAACTTCTTACAGAAAATAATATGAAGTATACAATATACAGCAGTGTTAAACCTAATCCAACTATTGATAATATTGAAGAATGTTTAAGCTATTATAAAGAAAATAATTGCGATGCCGTAGTTTCTATTGGTGGAGGTTCACCTATGGACTGCTCAAAGGTAGTGGCTGCTCTTGCTAATGGTAAAAATACATCAGTAAGAAAGCTTAGGGGATATATGAAGGTTAAAGGAACTCTGCCAAAGCTGTTCTTGTGTCCTACAACTGCAGGAAGTGGCTCAGAAACTACAGTGGCAGCAGTTATCACTGATTCAAAGACTCATGAAAAATATGCTGTAAGTGATCCGAAGTTCATACCAGACGTGGAAGTTCTTGATGCTGATCTTACATTAAATCTTCCACAGCATACTACAGCTTCAACAGGAATGGATGCACTTACACATGCTATAGAAGCTTATGTGGGAAGAAGTGGAACTAAATATACAGATGAATTAAGCCTTAAGGCAATAAAGATGATATTTGAAAATCTTGAAACTGCTTATAATGATGGTCATAACATAAAAGCACGTGAAAATATGTTACTTGCATCAAATTATGCAGGCAAAGCATTTACTAGAGCTTTTGTTGGATATGTTCATGCAATTGCTCATGCACTAGGTGGATTATACAATGTACCACATGGACTGGCAAATGCTATCATCCTTCCTTATGTACTTCAGTTTTATGGTGAAAGTATCTATGATAAGATGGCTACAGTTGCTGTTTATTGTGGAATGGGAAAAGATAGTGAAGACAAAAAATCATTATATGATAAAGTGATTAAAAAGATAAATGATATGAATGGTAATATGAATATTCCAAGCACAGTAAAGGAACTTAAAGAAGAGGATTTCGATGAGATAATCAAGCGTGTGCTTAAAGAAGCAAATCCAGCGTATCCTGTGCCAAAGATAATGGGATATGAAGAATGCAGAGAGATACTTGAAAAGCTGAAGATTTAAATATAAACAGACCTGTAAAAGTTATGATGACTTTTATGGGGCTGTTTCTTATTACTAGAGTTTTAGAATTTAGACTTTTACAACATAAAATATTAATAAACTTTAATGATAGCGGTGAGGTGTTAACAATGCAATGATCTTGAGTATTTAAGAAGCTTAATTTCTCTTCTTGATGAAGCTACTTCAGCTTTAGATTTAGAATCTGAGGCTAAGATTCAAAAGGCTATAAATAACCTTATGGTAGGTAAAATAAATTGTTTATATCATAATATGTATAATAGGATATATTTAATATTGTGTAGGTGAGTAAAGATGAATAATGATAATAAGAAATTTATATATACATGTTTTGAAACACTTATTAAGAAAAATCCTGAGATTTTAAGGATTAAAGAAGGGCAAGATGTGCCAGAAGATATGATGTCTGATAATGGTACATGGAAGTTAGTTGAGTCTCAGGTTACAGATGAGCAAATCAGAGCATTGGAGGATGAATTCAAGATAAAGATTCCACAAGTATTTAAGAATTATTTATCCTCATATTATTATTTATTCGATGAACTTAATGGCACAATTGATAATTTTTATGGTGAATTTGACAAAAAAGTCATTATGTATATTCCAAAGCAGCCTTCAGATGCTCCTTTAAAAGGATATGCAGATTTATTTAGAGGTTTATCAGAACTAATAGATTTTGGATACATACCTATTGGTGATTTTTATGGCTGGGGTCCAATATGTTTTGATACTTTAAATAATAATAAGATTGTATGGCTTGATCATGATGAGTATTATGACTGCAAAAGCAGAGAGGAATTAGATGAATTAGCAGAGGTACTGTTTAATAATTTTGAAGAATGTATAGAGTGCTTTTTCTGTGGTAAAGTGCATAACTGCGATTTATAGAAGATTCGATTTTACATATTATTACCTCACAATTAAATCGAAATTAAAGTTTTAATTTACAGTATAAGTTACAACTTTCATATTAAATATACTATATTTGTAAAATAATTATATAAAATGGTTAATATCATAATGATGATAAGCATAATTTATAGTGTATGAGCAAAATTTTTGCTTATTTAAGCATAGTGTAAGAAATGTTGCTGAATGGTAAAGAAAAGAGCCAAGCGAGAATATAACTTATTGTTTGGACAAATAATAAATTTAGTTAATATAGTATTATGCAAAAAGAGTATGTGAGGAGAGTTGTAGATGTATTTTGAAAAAATAGATTCGCTAAATGATTTAAAAAAGTTATCAATTGAACAATTAAAAATATTGGCTGATGAAATGCGAGAAGTTCTGCTTCTGAAATTAAGTTCACATGGCGGGCATATTGGACCTAATCTTGGTACTGTAGAACTTATAATTGCAATGCATTATGTTTTTAACTCTCCAATAGACCAATTTGTTTTTGATGTTTCTCACCAGAGTTATGTTCATAAAATGCTTACTGGCAGAAAGCAGTCTTTTCTTGAAGCAAGGCATTATGATGATGTTTCGGGTTTTACTAATCCTGATGAAAGTGAGCATGACTTGTTTTGCATTGGTCATACATCAACATCAATAAGTCTTGCTTGTGGTCTTATGAAGGCAAGGGATTTAAGACAAGAAAAGAATAATATTGTAGCTGTAATTGGCGATGGTTCTTTAAGTGGTGGTGAAGCATATGAGGGCATGAATAATGTGGTTGAAGTCGGAACTAATATGATTGTTATTGTTAATGATAATGAAATGTCTATTGCTGAAAATCATGGTGGTATTTATCAGAATTTAAAGCTGCTTAGAGACTCAAAGGGAAAGGCTGAATGTAACTTTTTTGAAGCATTGGGTTTTGAGTACTTTTATATAGAAAATGGTCATGATATGAATGAGCTTGTTACTACTCTGAAGAAGGTAAAGGATGTGGAGCATCCAGTTGTTGTCCATGTTCACACAATAAAGGGTAAGGGATTTAAGTTTGCAGAGGAAAATAAGGAAATGTATCATGCAGGTCCCCCTTTTGACAGAAAGAGTGGCAAATATATTTATCCACTTGATAATCCGGAAAGTTATCCAGCAGTGACTGCTGCTTTTCTTATGGAACAAATCAAGAAGAATCCCAAGGTTGCAGTACTTAATTCAGGAACTCCTGGAGGTTTTGGCATGAATGCAGAATGGAGAAAGGAAGCTGGCAGCCAGTATATTGATGTGGGCATAGCTGAAGAACATGCTGTTGCCATGGCTTCAGGTATGGCAAAGAACGGAGTAGTTCCAGTGCTTAATGTTTACAGCACATTTCTTCAGAGAGCATATGACCAGCTTTCTCAGGATTTATGTATAAATGAAAATCCAGCAGTAATCCTTGTTTATCTTGCTTCAGTTTATGGCATGAATGATAAGACACATGTTGGCATATTTGATATTGTAATGCTGGGCAATATGCCTAATATTGTATACCTGGCACCAACATGCGTTGAAGAGCACTTTGCAATGCTTAAGTGGGCAATGACCCAGAGAGAGCATCCAGTAGCAATTCGTGTGCCAGCAAAAGAATTTATATCAAGCGGCAAGGAAGATACTACTGATTACAATAAACTCAACAAATTTGCCGTCACAAGACATGGCAGAGATGTAGCCATAATTGCACTTGGCGATTTTTATACTATAGGCAGAGATGTTGCAGACAAACTTAAAGCAGAGTGTAACATGGATGTGACTTTAATCAATCCCAAGTTCATATCAGGATTAGATACTGCTCTTCTTGATAGTCTAAAAAAAGACCACAAACTAGTTGTAACACTGGAAGATGGAGTACTTGAAGGCGGCTTCGGACAAAAGATAGCCTCCTACTATGGCACATCAGACATGAAAGTCAAGAACTACGGCATCAAGAATTCCTTCCCAGATAGATATAACGTGGAAGAACTGCTCATAGAAAATGGCATCACAGTGGAGAAAATAGCGGAGGATATGGAGAAGATAATTGGATAAAGAGCGGAAAAATAAACCTCCTACAGGGTAATGCTTGTAGGAGGTTTTTAATTATAGACTTTAGTCTGTTGAGCACCGAAGTGTGCTCAACATAAAACTACCTGCTATGAGGATGGGCTAACAAAGGTGATGCTAAGATCATGGAGGATGATGAAGTTCGTAAGCACTTTATTGAAGAAATGTGCGATGTTATGATGTATTTTAATGACGTTATGCTTTGCTATGATATTAAGCCTAAAGAATTTATAGATATTTATCTCATTATAGAAAAGATATGATAGAGATGAGGATTATGAATCATAAACCACTGCCGATTGGAATAGATAATTTTGAGACAATTATAAGTGATGATTATTATTTTGTTGATAAGTCGCTGCTTATAAGAGAGCTTATAGATAATAAAGCTGCAGTAAATTTATTTACACGACCAATAAGGTTTGGAAAGACGCTTAATATCAGCATGATTAAGTATTTCTTTGAAGATGAACGTGACTGGTATGATGGCACAAAGAAGGATAATTCTTATCTTTTTCAAGGTTTAAAGATAATGAATGCTGGAGAAGAGTATATTTCTAAGATGGGAAAATATCCTGTTATTAATCTTTCATTAAAATCAGCAAAACAGGGAAATTTTGAGTTAGCATTGCACTGCTTAAAGGAAGAGATATCAAATGAATTTAAAAGGCATCAGTATATTTTAAAAGATGAAAGATTAGCAAAGTAAGTCTTTGCAGATGCTCCTGCAGCTTCTCTTTCACTAATGAAAACTCTATTGCAGTCAGGATTCCACCATCCATACCATGCTCCACGTGTACAATCTTTAATAGCGTTTTTTAAGATGACATTTTGTTTTATTAATTTACCATCGGCAATTTCTCCACAGCATATATCAGCGGTATTACCATTTTTATTGGCATATATTATTTTAGTAATTTTACTTGTTGGATTTGTTGAATGGGAATCATTAACGATATAATAGTCTCCTGGAATCCCTTCAATATTAACAGTTTACTTAATGTTTAAAATTTTATCTAGTATTTCCTCCATTTCTTCATCAGACAAATCATATTCTTCTTGTTCACCTTTAAGATTTTCATATATTTCAGCAACATCTTCTGAATCCATTTTATATAAATCATTGCCATTTTTAATGCCATATTCATCGTTTAATATTTTTATAATAGATTGCTCTGCAAGTTTGTCCATAAAAACTACCACCTTTTATAAAAGTATTTATTTATTGTTTATTATAGCCTAAAAACTTATAATATGATAAAATGGAGGAAATTTTAAAATTGATAAATAATATGGAAATATTACCTATGATTAAGAAAGATTGTATACATAAAGTATTTATTAATAATTTTAAAATAAGAAAATAAGGGGAAAGAAATAGATGAATAAATGGGCTATTTTAGGGATAAAACCTACAAATGATAAAGATAAATTAAAAGAAGCATATTTTGATAAACTTTCAGTTGTAAATCCTGAAGATGATGAAGAAGGATTCAAGCAGCTTAGAAATGCGTATGAATCATTGCTTAAGGACATTGATAATCAAGATGAACTGGACAATCAGTGTGAAGATGATAATCAACTATCATTATGGCTTAAAAAAGTTGATTATGTATATAGCCGCTTCTCTCAGAGAATTTCATGTGATGATTGGGAGCAGCTTTTAAAAGATGATATATGCTTTTGTCTTGATACAAAGGAAGATGCCAGTATGGCACTCCTAGAGTATCTAATGGATCATTGCTTTATGCCTCAAAAGATATGGGTTCTTCTAAATCAGCACTTTGGCTGGATGGATAATAAGCAGGATTTGTATGAAGAATTTCCAGAAGAAGGTTTCATTGATTATGTTGAACATAGGATAGAATATGCAGATAGCTTGAATTATGAGTTATTCTCTGAAATAGATGATAGCAATGATTATGATGAATGGATCAGACTTTACTATCAGATCAGCAGAGAATTAAGGGAAAATAAAACAGAACAAATAGAAAAAGATTTTGCTATGATGCAGTCATTAAACATAAAGCATCCATATCAGGCTATACTTAATATTAAATATCTCGTTCTGCAGTCTAAATTAGATGAAGCAGCAACAATAGCTGAAAATCTGATACAAAGATATTCAGATGAGCCTGGCGTTATTTATGCTATGGCTAAAGTCAGATTACATCAGGAAAATTATAATGAAGCTCTTAAGTATTATAAGATGATGCTTGATATTACACCTGATAATTATAATTGTTTACGTGATATTGCTGATTGTAAGCTTAGCCTTGGAGATTACGAGGAAGCTAAGAAGATTTATCATGATTTGATTGATAGAAATAACTATGACAAGTATGTAAGAGGTCAGCTTGAAAAAGTAAATGATAAAATAATTCAGCTTATGAAAGGAGACTTTGATAAAAGCAATTCAGATAAAATGCTGAAGTTAGGCTGGTGCCTATATGAGAACGGCAGATATGATGAAATTTTAGATTTAGTTAAAAGCGTAGATAAAGAAGATGAAGCTAGATTCTATAACTTACTTGGCAGGACTTATAAAGAGTTAAATAGATACAGCGAAGCTTTAGAATATTACAAGAAGTGCTGTTATATCCTGGAGAATGAAGATAAGCAGGGCAGACATTTACCATATATATATGGAGAGATTGGCAAAATGTATGCTGCTTTAGAAGAGTATGAAAAAGCTATAGAATATTGTGATAAAGCTTTAGATATGAATCATGAGGATATTGCTGCATTAGACTTAAAAGCATGTGCACTTGCTAAAATGGAGCAATATAAAGAGAGCCTTAAATATTTTGATAAATGTATTGATATAAATGACAAATATTTTGAGGTTTTATTACATAGAAGTAATCTACTGTCTGAACTGGGTTATGATGCAGATGCTTTAAGTGATGCTGAAAAGGCAGAGGAGCTGGAGCCACGTTTTTCTGAGTGCTATGTAATGCAGATGAAGCTTTATTGTGAACATGAGCAGTTTGATGATGCTCTTGAAGTTTATCATAGAGCGGAAGAATATGATGCAGTTACTGATAAAACAAAGCTGTATAGAGCAAAAGCAGTCTTTGGTAAACGAAAAAATAAAAAGGCAAAAACAATTCTTAATGAAATCTTGAATAATATTGAGGAGAACGGTGATACATGTAAGATATTAGCTGAAGTATATGGTGAACTGGCTCTTGTATATTCAAAGTTACAAAAAAGTGAACAAGCAGATGAATATATCAACAAGGCAATAGAGATAGCACCTGAAAATCCTCATTTATATAATAAGGCTGGAATTATATTTGATAACAAGAGAAAATGGGAGACTGCAATAGAATATTATAAGAAGGCTATTGAAATAATGGGTGACAGAGCGCGTGCTGAATTCTTTACTAATATAGCATTAAGTTTTATTAAATTAAAGCAGTATGATGAAGCGATTAATTATTATGGCCAGGCTATAGAGCTATATCCCCATAATTCTGAGCTATACGTTAAGAAAGCCCGTGCACATGAACTTATCAAACAGTATGATGAAGCTATGGAGTTATATGAAGAATGTCTGGAGTTTGATGATTATAATAAAGATTACATAAATCATAAATTAGAAGAACTATATGAAATTAAGAATAAAGAACTTCAGCATTTCTTTTATGAATATAGAAATGCAGCCAGAGAATGTGAACATGATGGAAATAAGGAAAAAGCAGCACAGTTATATAAGATGGCACTTGATATTTGTGACAAGATAACAAACAAGGATGCATCTCAGTATACTGAAATGGCTGAGTGCTGCAGAGCTTTAGGGGATCTTGAAAAGGTCATTTTCTATTGCAATATGTGTAAGGAGCATATGTGCTGTAAATCTAAAGAATGTTTTGATTCTTTATATGTACTAGCTGGTGCCTATGAAGATAAAAAGGACTACGAAAATGCATTAGAATGTTATTACAGAATCATTGAAAGTGAAGGCTCTGATGATGACAGCGAAAAAGCAATAAAGAGAATTAAGAAAACCATGATGAAGAAAAATTCATAAGAGTAAAAAGTAAATTAATCATTAACAAGATAGAGCTGTACGAATTTGTACAAGCTCTTTTTTGTGTTATCAAGTCTATTTCACCATTTCTTCTAATATAGTTTAATAATCAATTTTTTAAGGATATACTATGAAATTCTTAATTAATCTTTTTGCTAAATATCTTCCGACAAAAGATACATGTATCTTGGAGCTTAGGAGAAAAATAAAAGATCTTACACAGGAGAATGAGGAGCTGAAGGTAGAGGTGACTATACTGAGAAAAGAAGGTCATCTTAACATTGATCTTTATGATGATAATATTGAGGATAAGATAATTGAGCATTTACAAAAAGCTCAAAAAGAAATATGCATTGCTATGGCCTGGCTTACTTCAGTAAAAATTATCAGAACATTAAGCTTGTTAAGAGATAAGGGAATAAACATAAAAATTATTGTCGATAAGAATAGAAATAATAATTATGTCAGAAATTATAACCCGGGAAATATATTGAAAACTGTCAGTTTAACTAATAAAAGCAAGTATCCAAGCTTCATGCATAATAAATACTGCATTATAGATAATTCTGTCGTAATTGATGGCTCATATAACTGGACAAGGAATGCAAAATATAATCTTGAACACATCATTGTAATTAAGGAGGCAAGTATAGCAGAAATGTATCGAGAAAGCTTTGATAAGATTTTCAATAATCCAAAATATTTTGCTAATTATTTAATTGAAGAAAATGCGATAAATTTTTAGAATATTTTAAAGTGTTAATGAATATAAATATTATGGCGCATAAATACTGTGGCAGAGCTTAAGGAAAAAATCATGGAAGGATTATCTGTAAAAAGTTATGAAAAGAAAAATGAATGATGTTGAAGATAAATCCGATAGCCAGATACAATTAGACAGCTTTGGGGTATGGTATAAGTCTGCACAGAATGCATTAAGCCAATGCAATGAAAAGTAGTCTGCATTTGAACTGCATATTAATTTGTGGTCAAAATTAAAAGTTGATGGTATTAAGAATAATAAAACTTTTCTTGATATAGGAATCAAGATTAAAGAATACAAAAATATCAGTGAACTAATTTTTCTTTGTCCATTTAAACTTGATAGTGATGATATACAAGATTTATCAGGAAAATTGCAGAATAAAAAGAATGTGGATTTGATTTTTAACAATAATTGTGGATTATGGACCAGTGACCGGTATTGGATTATCAGTAATGATACCAGCAATAATCTTAAAGAGGATCTGCTTATTTTCTCCTTTTATCAGTCCGTTGATGATGTGATTAGAATTGAAGAAGTCGTTAAAGGCAAGAGCTCAAAGCTTGTTATTAATTTTTCATTATTTAAGAAATATATAGAATCATTAAGCTGTAATGATGAAAATCAATGCATCAATAGATTAAAAAATGTTAATGATGTTTATTTAAGGTTCAGGATAGCTTCACATCAATTAAATAAAAGTATTTTCAGTAACCTTGAGCCAATGAATAAATATTTTCAGAGTGGATTTACAAGTATACAGATTCTTGATTTTAAGATGAATTCTAAAAGAAGTATTGATGACAGGATATTAGCAAAAGCTGTGGGCAATGATGAGAATTTTGCTTCATTTGATAAAATACACTTTCTTCTTATGGAGCCATCAAATAATAATGTTATATTTATGTCTGAAAATAATACAACCTGCAGAAATCTTGAAGAGGGCAAATGGGATAATTATTTAGACTGCACAGGTGTAGGTGATACTTTAGTTTATCACTGGAAAAAGTCTGTTGTGAAAAACAGCAGCTGTCAGGAAAATAATAAGCCTATTCAGGAGTTTGATTTGCTTGTGAAGATTAATTATTCAAAAACTAATCGCAAGATTATTTTACGATATATTGTTTATGGCTTTTTAGTAGGAATAGTAGGTTCATATGTCACACAGTGGGCTAGAAAATTAATTGATTATCTTTTAAATTTAATATTTAAATAATAAATTATACTTAGAATTTTTATGAATAGCTTTCGTATAGTAGTCTAAAACTACTATATGGAAGTTTTTTGATGTCTGGGAAATTGCGTTAAAAAAGGTGGAATCTTAATGCGGTAAAGCATTGAAAACAAAGGATTTGTAGGTCGATATAAAAAATGGTATAATGCAATTTCATCCTTTAGTAATCTGAGGGTTGCAAGACATATGAAGAAACGACTTGGATAGACCGCAGGGAACGAGGTCGGCTTCGTAATATGTTTTGTAACCCTTCCAATATTATGAATATTTTTGTTTGCAGATGGTAACAATAAAAAAATAAGCTGTATACAATATATTAAGTATTGAAAGGAGGAATTGATAAATGACTATTGTCAACAAATTTAAAATAGAAGCACTTTCCAATCTTGATATTGTTGATTGCAGCATAATAAGTCAAACAATTTATCAATTCTTAAAGATGCTTAATTTCGAATATCCTGGATTTAAAATGTGGTATTGGAGTTTATTTTCATCTAAAGGCAGTCTGAAGAATGAAAGAGAAATTCTTTTCTGCAGGAATAATAACGAAATTATAGCTGTCTCAATATTAAAATATTCACAAGATGAAAAAAAGATATGTACTTTTAGAGTTAAAAAGTCGTATCAGGGACAAGGAATAGGACATTTGTTGATGGAAGAAAGTTTTGAATATTTAAATACAGATAAGCCTCTTATTACTTTACATAAAACTAAAGAATATGAGTTTAGGAGTCTGTTTAAGTATTATAATTTTGAAAAACAGCAAAGTCTTAAAGGATATTATAGCTTCTTTTCTACAGAACTGTGTTATAACGGAGTTCTGCCTGAAAAAAGAATAATTATGCCAGGAAGTTTTGATGTTAAAGGGATAAAAAGATCCCTTGAGAAATTCGTAAGAGAGCATATGAATAGATTCGACAATCTTGATGTTCTTCTTGAGAATTTTGTTACAAATTATTTTAGAGAAAATAGAGCAGTTGATTACTGTCATTATGTATAATAAAGCTGTTGGATTCAATAGCTTTATTTTTTTGAAAGGATAATTTTTATGAGTAGAAGTATTATTTTGCCAATTAAGCCTGAGTATACAGAGAAGATTCTTAAAGGAACTAAAAAATATGAATTCAGGAAAAGAGCATGCAGGGAAAAGATAGATAAGATATATATATATGAGACTGCACCAGTAAAGAAAGTTGTGGCAGAAGTTTCTGTGGATGAGATTATTAAAGGCAGTCCTCAATATATATGGAATATCTGTAGTAAGTATGGCGGTATAAATAAGCAGAAATATGACCAGTATTTTAATGATTCACCTAACGCTGCAGCATATAAGCTTGGCTGTGTTAAGAAATATGAAAAGCCAAAAGAACTAAGTGATTTCGGTGTTGATTATGTTCCGCAATCATTTGTTTATGTAGTATAGATATATTCTTAATATCTTCAGTCAGTAAAAGATGATTGAAGATTTTCCTAATATAGAGGTTGTGTACAATATATAGAAAGTTTGACATTAACCAATGCTAAACTGATAAAATCGCAAATGAGTTGTATATGGATTTTATTATATAAATGTTATAATAAAAGTATTGATAAAGAGAGGTGGTTTTTGTGAAGCTTTGCATTGCACTAACTGGAATAGTTTAAGTAATGATTTTGTTTATAATTTAGGAGGATTTAAAATGACTATTCCAGAGAAAAAGATATACCCACGTAGTAACGATAAGGAAACAGTATATTTAAAAAATGTAATTAAGAATCCAAGCATAAGTGTTGGTGATTATACAATATACAACGATTTTGTTAATGATCCAGTAAATTTTGAGAAGAATAATGTTCTATATCATTATCCAATAAATCATGATAAACTTATCATCGGAAAGTTTTGCTCAATAGCCTGTGGAGCACGTTTCATCTTTAACTGTGCAAACCATACGTTGAATTCATTATCAACATACACTTTTCCTTTATTTTTTGAAGAGTGGGATTTGAATGTAAAAGATATATCATCAGCCTGGGACAACAAAGGTGACATAACTATTGGAAATGATGTGTGGATTGGCTATGAAGCAGTCATCATGTCAGGCGTTACTATTGGTGATGGAGCAATTATTGGAACTCGTGCGCTTGTAACAAAAGATGTACCTCCATATACAATTGTAGGAGGGGTTCCTGCTAAACCTATTAGAAAGCGTTTTGATGATAAGACTATAGAAAAGCTCCTGCAGATTAAATGGTGGGACTGGCCAAAAGAAAAGATAGAAAAGAATATTAAAGCAATACAGTCAGGATGTATAGAAGAGCTTAGATAAAAAATCCCCATGAAGGCTACATGTTTTCATGGGGATTTTTTTCATCTTTCATTTTTTATCTGTTCCAGAGTAAAACCAGCACTTTATTAGTTTATTTTACCATATTATCATGATGTGGAAGGTGCTGAACTAAAAAAGTTTGCTTAGTAGGCGGTAGGAGTCGTTTATTCTTTTATGAGCATTGTACAGGCTTTTTGATTTTTATATGGACATGGTTCTGGCAATTATATGTCTAAGGTGCTTGGAGAGAAAAAGAGAAATGAAGCAGAGAACATGGCGAGTCTGGGATTGGTTTTCTCATTATGTACTGGATTTATAATTGCTGTGCTTACTTTTGTTTTGCAGATCAGGCTGCTGTGCTTTTAGGTGGTAATGATATTATAAAAAATGACATCGTATCATATCTGAGAATGATAGCTCTTGGTATTCCATTTATTATGGCTGGTCTTACAATTAACAATCAGTTCCGTTTCCAGGGGAATGCTCTTTATGGCATGATGGGTATAGTTTTAGGTGGAGTTTTAAATATCATTCTTGATCCTGTATTCATTTTTGTCTTTAATCTTGGAGTCATGGGAGCAGGTCTTTCTACATCATTAAGCCAGTTTATAAGCTTTATATTTCTTTATTATCTTGAAAATGGTGACGATAAACCAGAAGATACATTATATAAAGCAATAAAGCATAACTGTATGCACATGCAGGAAAACAGGGCTATGTGGCTTGATGAACCTGACATTATGGAAATCTTAAACCGCAGGAAGTCAGAACAGGTTAACAGCGAAAGAGCAAAGTTTAAAAGTGTCATCGAAAAGATGAACGATTACTGGATTAAGAACAAGATAATCATGTCTATGGATAAGGACAAACTAGTATCACTGTTCCTGATAGCAAAGACTATGTACATCAACAAGGAGTGTTGCAGCAATGACGATGATTTTGACGAAATCTTTGAAGATTTTATAGTTAACTGTATAAGGAAGTTAAAGAGTTCAGGTTTTCTAAGGGGGAATTCTTCCAATTTTGCAATTCTGAAACTGTATCAAGAAATGGTAAGTATAACAATAAACAACGATATATCTGTAAATCTTGTAAAAAGACTCTCACTGACTTCACCAACTCTGCAACGTATAAGAGCAGAAAATCACTGGATAAATGGCTCAAATATGCGAAGTGTATGCTAAATGGGTATTCCATTAGAAAAAGTGCAAAAGTAGTTGATATAAATATAGCGACAAGTTTCTATTGGAGACATAAAATTCTTAACTGTATAAGTACCTTCTTGGGTGTAGGCTCAGTTGATGGGGTTATCGAAGCAGATGAAGTATTCTTTGCTGAGAGTTTTAAAGGGACAAAGCCTTCTAAAATGCCAAGGAAAACGCATAAGAGAGGGAAACAGGTTAAGAAAAGAGGTATTTTTATACAAAGGTAATTGACTTCAAAGAAAGACAACCGATATATGTATAATTAATACATTCACATAATAAACAAGAATTAATTCACAACTTTCTTAAAAAGCGACTTAAATGGTGAATTTTCATTCACCATTTAAATTTGCATGACATTTCAACACTGTTTTAAAACATAGCCAAATATTTTAATTATGAAAGTTTGAATTAAGCACAACAAAATATGGAGCTAGAATATAAATAGTACAAGTTAAAAGTGGATATTTCTCAAAAAGAGTTATAATAAAAATATGATGAATTGGAGGAATTGAAATGAGTAAACAGTATGATAAGGAATTTAAGGAAAATGC
>NZ_VULX01000021.1 GCF_009696465.1 Inconstantimicrobium porci
AAATCTTAGACTACCGAACTCCAGAGGAGCTTTTTGAAAAGTACCTCGATGAGATCTATGCAGCTTAAAAATTCAAGGGTTCAAATGGAAAAATAAAATTAGTTCAATTTGTTATTGCAATTTATCATCAGAACTTAATCTATCTACACTTCTAGTTAATATATCCAATGCTATCGCTTTAATATCACTCATACCATTAAATTAATCCCTTTCATATTTATGCTTTTCCTTTTAATACGTTCATAATTCTTTTTCCATCACTAATCATACCATTATAACTTCCACTCTTATATTTCATAGGAATAATAGTCATAAATAACTGTATCAGTGCACTCCATGTAATTCCATTGAATATGCGATTAATGAAACTTCCACTGGTATAATAATACATAAGCAAACCTATACCTGCAAATATAGCGCTAACCAGAGGTCCTCCCAAAGAAATCAATATTCTCTTTAGCTTTTTATTAGATTCTTTTTTAATTTCCCCACAACAGCATATTCCATAATACGTTATAAGATTGTGAAAACAAATATTTATTCTCTTCAGCTTTAAACTTCCTATTTTAGCTTCTGATTCTCCAATAACTATATCCACATTATCATCTGTAAAAAGTAATGCAAATATTGCATGACCTAACTCATGAAAAAGAGTATAGATAGGCATAACTAAAAACATTGTTGCAAAAATGGTAAAATACTTTAATCTATCAGCCACTTACATTCCCCTCCAGTCTGACAAAAAAATTATAATTTAATTACAAAAGTTAATTCAAAAACTACTTTTCCCCCCTAAACTTTGACAGCAAAACACTTTTCGTTATAACCATATTATGTCATACAGCCCAACAGGAGTCAATAGACATTTTATTGATTTATTACTTTTTTAACGAATTTTCACGTAAATAGTTAAGTTTTATCCATTTTTATTGACATATTATCAGTATATTTTTGTTTCAATTACTCATCTGTTTTTCTTTTCATAAACTCATTAACAAAGTCTCTCATCACTGAGAACTGCTTTCTGAGACTTCATAATGTACTCATTAATATCTCATATATACTTAGAGATTAAAATGGGCAAGCTAGATTATATCCAGCCTGCCCTAATAATTCAATATTACATTTTAATAGCAAGAATCTCTTCTTTAGTCAGTTTAGAGTATCTCATTATTTTATCTATTGGCTCGTTATCCATAAGCATTTCTCTGGCTATTGCAGTTCTTTCTGCAACTTTTCCTTCCTCTCTACCTTCTGCTCTTCCTTCCGCTCTTCCTTCTGCCTTTCCTTCAGCCATTGCCTCTTCTATTCTTGTTGCTTCATCATGAAGAGCCATTTCACGAGAAAGATATTCTGCTCTTGCTTTTTTATCATGACACATAGTTTCTAACACATGTACAGCTTTATCTATTTTAGGATTTACACTAGCCATCTCCTCTAAGACCTCCTTTGAATCTGCTTTTTTGAACTACCTCGCCCACAAGGAGCGAGGATTCTTTTAACGAAGTTTGATATTTAAGTTTCCACTTGATTAACAAGCAACCCTTATTCGTTGTGGGTGAGTCCAATTACCCTTATCCCTCATAGTATTTACTAAGTCGGGAATACATTTTTCAGCTTTTCTTAGTATATTTAAGCTACCATTAATATCTGCATTTACTATTCCATAGGTACTTTGAAAAAGTCCTCTTGCTATTCTTCTACTTTTATCATAATACTTCTTTGTTATCGGTTCTAAGTCTATAGCACTGCAACCACTTGTATAACTTTCTTCTTGCAATTTGATACTTATGCCATGTAGTTTAGCTTTATAAGTTATTAACTCAACTAATCGTTGTATCGGTATCTGAACAAAAGATTTATTAAAATTCATATTTTGCTTTACACCTTTTAGTTTACCTATAACTATTCTACTTACATTATTTTCAATAGCTTTATCAATTATATTCTTACTTACTTTATGAAGATAATCATTAATATAGTTATTTCTATATCTTCTAAGTTTATTGATTTCTTTAGTATTCTTAAATTTATCTGAACCGACTTTCTTCATTTCTATGCTTTGTAAATAAGATATTCTCTTATTTATATACGAATTTACTGATTTTAATTTTTTACCACAGTAAATATACTGATTAATTCCATCTTTAAAGGTTATAGTAGCTAAATTGTCCAAACCGATATCAATACTCATAACATTATTTGAAGTAGTTTCTACTTCATTTTTATTATAGATTATAATTAAATACCATACCTTTTGAATTTTATCATAATTAAATCTTGCTTGTTGTAATTCATACCAATTTATAATGTTTTGAAGTTTTTTAGAAACTTCAAAATTAAGACTTTCCACATTAAATAATGATTTTATAGCTTTGGATAATGATAATTTTAATATTCCATCACTATATCTTATAGCAAGATTTGTAAAAATAATTTCGTTTTTATTCTTATCAGTATTTTTAAATTTTGGTGGTCTTGGTAGACCTTTATATTTACTTGGATTTACTCCAAAATCTTTAATACTTGCAAAGTAAGATTTCCAATTTTGTTCTAACACCTTAAACATTTGTTGTCTTGTATGACTATGCAAAAAATCACAATGCCAGTTAGACTTATATTGTTTTTCAATATCATAATAATTTTTAAAACCATTTTCTCTTAAATCATAGTTAATAATATTATATAACTTAGTTGTATGATAACTTAATTCTTCTATTATTTCTAATTGTTTAGAATTAATTTGTGGTTTAAATTTAAAGCATAATTTCATTTTCTCACCTCCTTTACATAGTTATCTATGTATCTATTATATTCTTACATTGTTATGTTGTCAACTATGTGATATAATATATCTAAAATTTAAATCAGAGGTGAGAGTTATGGCTAGGAAAAATGTTAATACAACTATTGATGAAGATTTATATTTAGAAATTAGAATGTTAGCTTTAAAACTAAAAATTAATGCAAATGACTTAATAGAAGAAGGAATGAGATTAGTACTTGAAAGAGAAAAAGAGAAAAATTAGTCATTTTGTATATAATATTAATTATCATATTGTTTTTTGTCCTAAGTATAGGCACTCTATATTTGAAAATGAGTTAGAAAGTGAACTATCAAGAATTTTTAAGGATATAGCCTATAATTATGGATTTGAAGTATTGGAGCATGAAATAATGCCTGACCATATTCACTTATTTGTATCAGTCCCTCCAACTATTGCACCTACTGAAATTGTAAAAATACTAAAAAGCATTAGTGCTAATAGAATCTTTAAAACTTTTCCAAATTTAAAGAAAAGTAAGTTTTGGGGTAGTGGATTATGGAGTAAAGGATATTATGTTGGCACTGCTGGAGCAGTAAGTTCTGAAATTATTGTAAAATATATTCAAAACCAAAAAAGTTAAGGGAGTTAGGTATCGAACCTACTCCCTTAAAATGCTTACATCCACAGGCACAAGGCACAGTGGTTTTACGCATTAATCTATAAACACTTGCCACTTAAATCAATAAATTTTAACTTACCATAATCAAAATCATTCTCCTTAATAGCAGCAATTCTTCCATCTTCATCTGGTATAGGGAATGAAGGAATCCCCTGCCATGATAATTTAGCCATTTCATTAATCTTATTAAAGTAAAGACTAATTTAGATTTTCTATAATATAAATCTTTTTATATTCATCATTTGTTATAAGATATATATCAGAATTACCATCTTTATTCTGATGATAATATTTATAATTGCCATTTAAATCTGGATACTTATCATAATCTACATGTAAACTATCAAGTATTGTAATTACAGGTACTGCTATTTCTTTAACATCGTTGCCATCTGTCCATTTTACAGCCTTCTTTATCTCATCTGAATTCTCATATTCAAATATAGAAAACCTTAGACCATTACCCATAACAGACGAAGTATCTTCTTTATAATAAGTTTCCTTATAATGATTAGGTAAGTGCATATCCCAGTTAATATTAATAACATGATAAGGCTTGTTATCTTCATTAATCAGAAAATATAAAGAACCCCATAAAACAATAGACACTGCAGTCATTATCATAAAAATTCTGCTAATACAATTTTTCTTCTGAAGATAAGATTTGACTACATCTATAATTAATAAAATAATTGAAACTGCAGCTGTAATTATTGCTGCAAATGTACAAAAAGACCTCACATTAAAAAGCAGCATATCCTTCTTTGAAAGGATTTTTTCAACAATCAACTGTACAAGACCCACACAAATAACTGAAATAGGAATCAAACTTATAAATAATCTTTTTTTACTTAACTTCAAAATGAAATCTCCTATCTTATCTCTATTCTGCAATTTTTTCTGCAATAAACTTATTCATGATTTCTCTAAGCTTTGCAAACTGCTTTTGAGTATTACTATTTCTGCTTTCAAAACTTAATAATTTATCTAAACAGCCCTGTTCTTTAACAATTTCAAAGCTTTTCTTATAATTAAGTCCAAAAGTAAGGGCAGTATGTCCAACTAACGTATCCACTGCAGTCTTTCTCAGACTCTTTAAAACTGTTTCCTTCCTAAAATAACTTTCCATAACCTCTTTAGTAACTTGAGAAGTATAAAGATCATTAAGTGTCATAGGATAAATCTTATCAAGAGGAACAACTACATGAACTTTTAAAATATCAATTTTGTCTGCATCTCTTAAAATATTGCTGAAAGTTCTTGTCCTTTCTGTGATGTCCTGTGGTATAACAAACATATTATGATATGAAATCGCATCTCTTATTAACTCATCACACTCTTTATCATCAACAAACTGTTTTATCATTCCTTCATTAAATAATATGTTAACACCAAACTTAGCATGATCAACAGACTTTGAATCATCAAAAGTTCCATACTGCTTTTCCTGCTCAAATCTTCCTATATCATGAAGCATGCCCATAAGCCATGCAAGATCAATGTCTTCACTGCTGAAATTAAGACTCTTTGCAATTCTTTCAGAAATCTCTGCAACTCTATAAGTATGATATATCTTAAGTTTTATCTTTTCGTCATTGGCATTGTAATTAGAAACATATTCATCAAATACGCATCTTACTCTTTTTCTATCAATTTTCATTGCCTCCCTAACCTCCATCAGATTTTTCCATATCATTATTGTAACATGAGTTTATGGCAGTTTCCTGACAATTATATTAATTTTATAAGTAATAATTATAGTGTTTTAATTATAATATTTAAACTCATATCCATCTTCTGGTTCACCGATCTCGTATCCCAAAGCCTTTGTTAGTTTTTCTTTTAAAAGCTTGTACCAGTCTTGCCAGATATCATCCGGCATTGTTCCTGCAATCTGTATTCCACTTGGCTCACAGGATGCCCATAAATCTATATTTTCTCCAGTCCACTGAGGACCATTTTCGTATCCTTTCCAATAAGGCATTTCTTCATATACTTTACCGATTTTATCCCACACTTCATCAGGTGCTGACCAATGAATGTTTAAATTTATATCATGTTCCATTATTCTATGTTTTCCCCCATTACAAAACCTCTTACTTTATTTCATATTAAACATAATAATCCTAATATAATCAAAAAGTAAAGCATATTACTCCTATAATTTCTACAAAAAATAAGACAGGCATTAAAACCTGTCTTCATCAAAAGAATGTACGATGTTCTCAATGATGGAGGTTATTTATTATTATCAGTTTATGATGGTAATGGCAAAAACAATAAGAAGAGTTTTGGCAATATAGATGGTGAGGATTATTATAGGAACTTTATTGAACATTCAAAAATGGAACTTTTAAATGAAGCAAGAAATTTATTTGACTATACCTTAGAAATAAATCCAGATGCTAACAGCAAGTGGAAAAATTATATCTTTAAGAAATGCTAAAAGGTGTAAAAGACATATTCCAAAGCCGCGACCGTAAAAAATAAGACAGGCTTTAATGCCCACCTTATATCTTATATCTTTTTCCTTCTTAACTTTCTAATTTCATCTATACTTAATCCAGTTTTTAAAGCAATCGTTTCATCATCTAAAATATCTAAAAGATTCATAGCAATTTCTTTCTTCTCTTCGCGTTTTCCTTTCTCTATTCCCTTTTCCATTCCACGTTTTTCAGCAGAACTTATCATATTAGCTCTTTCATGAAGAGATCTTTCTCTTTCCCAATAGATTTTCATTGCATTTTCATCACTACTCAAATATTCTATCTTCTGCTCTGCCTTTTTTATAGCTGAATCCATACTAATCAACTCCCCTAGCGTTGTCTCTGGTATATCTTCAATGTGATTTATTGAGCCATAAATCCAGTTTTCAAAGATTTCGAATTCATCAAAACATATTTTTCTTGTACCATCATCACAGAAATCATAATTATATCCTTTTTAAATAAGTTCATCAATAAATTCAGATGACGCACCTAA
This sequence comes from Inconstantimicrobium porci, assembly GCF_009696465.1. Taxonomy (GTDB): domain Bacteria; phylum Bacillota; class Clostridia; order Clostridiales; family Clostridiaceae; genus Inconstantimicrobium; species Inconstantimicrobium porci. The sequence goes on from NZ_VULX01000021.1 coordinate 6,430, forward strand.
ATCTATATCTTTTGTGTTATCCTTTATCCCATATAGCACCAGTGCTGCTCCTGTCAGCACCCAGTACTCTTTGCCATCAAACAAAGGACAAGTAAGTTTTTGAGCTATATCTCCTTTATTGAACATCGCTAGTACCATCCTGCATCATACTAGTAAATACATCACTGTCAACTTCAGTAATATTCCAATCGATCTGTCCATGTCGTACAAAATATATCTTCATGAGTATAACGCAGCCTTTCCCTAAATATTTTAACTGTAAAATATAGTTTTGCAGTCTCTGTTAAGTGTTTTAGATTTTATTGTGATAAGCAACTCTTCAACTGTAGACGCTGAAGCTGTTACACATAGAATACATCCAGTAACTATAAATCCAAAAAACAAAAACAGAACTGGTGAGATAAAAAGCATTAGTCCTGTTAATTTATTTGTATAAGTATGTAGTGAAGAAAAAGCATGAAACTTCTTATATCCTATAATATAAGATACGCTTCTTAATACTACAATGAACATAATCCATATTATCATCCATAAAGGAATTGTTAGTATGGGAATAATCTTCACTGCAAGCGATGCTCCAAAAACGATGTCTGCAATGCTGTCCAGTCTTGCTCCTCTTTCACTTTGCATATGCATCTTTCTTGCTATAAAACCATCAAGAATATCGCTTAATCCACAAAGTGCATATAGTATAAAAAATTCAGCCGACAATGGTTTAGGAATCAACATCAAAACTGCACATATTATTCGAATAATAGTTATAAAATCAGCAAAATTCATATTAATTCTTCCTTCATATTATATTATGTCTATTTTAATTATCGCTGATTCTTACTGCCATTTCCAATGCAATTGAAGAAATCTTATGTTTTTCATCTAGATTATCATTGTTTGCAAGACTTCTTGTATCCCATTCTTCAGCATCAAGATTGTCTGCTGCATAAAAGAAATGCAGTACATCCTTTCCTCTAAACTTTCCAAGAGCTGCTACAGCTGAACATTCCATGTCAACACATATGCACCCCTGACTTTTACGCCTTTTAACCTTCTCTCTTGTCTCTCTGTATATACCATCTGTTGTCCATACCTTACCTACTGTATATGAAATATCACGCTCATCAAGGTATTGCTTAAAATCATCTATATACTTTTCATTAACTTTAACCTCATCAGATGCAGCCATGTAATGATAGCTTGTTCCTTCATCTCTTACTGCACTATCAGGAATAACTATGGAGCAGTCACCAATTTCACCATCAAGCACTCCGCATGTGCCAAAAAGTACAAGCTTTTCAAGTCCCATAGCAAATAAATCTTCAATCAAAGCTATGCATCCAGCTGCACCAACATATGAGTTAAACACAGCAATCTTTATGCCCTTATACTCAATTTCATAAATAGGTACCTCAAGATTCGCGAAAGATGTTCTTGCAATCTCCCTATAATTAAATGAACTTAACAGTCTTTCAAGCGTCACTGTAGCGAAGCATGAGATACCTACCTTGGGAAATCCTTCTATACGTTTCTGGCAATCAGACGCATTATATACAGCATTCTTTGTAGAATCAAACTCCTCTAAAATCATTTCGCAAGCCCCCTTTTTTGTGATATTATACCATAAACCGGCAAAGCAATCTATATATTCAAAATAAAGGAGATGCTATAGCAATCTTATCTTTTGCAAGACCACCTCTCACCCATTCAGGAATATCTCCAATTCCAAGCCCCTCCGTAAGACTGTCATGATTTGGATACAACCCTATAACAAGTTTTTCTTCAAGTCCTTCCTTAAGATTCTCAGTTATACTTTTATAACTGCTCTCAAGAATGTCTGCAACATTCTCAATACAGCTGCTGTCTGTTTCACAGTACAGTATTGTAAAGTGATCTGTTTCCTTTTTTAGCTTTACATTATCAGTTTCTTCTTGTTTCAACATTATATATTTAGTAAAGAACTGTATAATATGTATTAAAGTATTAATTTTTCAATAGTCATTACTTATTGCACATAAAATACTGTCCAATACGTTCTCCTTTCTCTTTAAAATTACCCATATCAAATTATATTTTACTTTTCCAATGATTGATTACTCCACCATATTGGTCTGCATTTTTTATGACAAATGGTTTAATTCCTATTTTGAATATAATAAAGTGCTTTATAGGCTGGAATATATATTTGCGTTTCCCTTTAATGTCTTCATAAAGTTTATCAGCTAATTTATGTATATTTTTACTTAATTGATAATTCTCTTTTGAACTTGATTCACTTTTCTTTCGAGATATAATTGTTCCACTAATTATTGCTCCTGAATGTGATAAAAGCCTATTTAATATTTTTGCAGAATCTCGACCACCATGATTTTCATAAGTAGCAACACTTATTGCATACTTTCCACGAAGCAGTTGTTCCATAATTGAATAATTTATTTACTATTCAATTTTACCATTGTATACTCTATTTAGTAAGTATGCACTTTTTTGTAAGACACTATCTAAAAGGAGAGTAAGCGAATGAACAACAAAACATGTTACCTTAAAGAATTTGGATATGAAAAATTTGAAAGAGTAGTTAATATTATTGGTCAAAAATGGAAACTGCGTATAATTTATATGTTAGCTTTTAATGAAATATTGCGATATGGAGAATTAAAACGCTTGCTTTCATCTATTACCCACAAAATATTGACTACACAATTAAAGGAGCTTGAAAAGGATGGACTTGTTAATCGTAAAGAAAACCAACAATTTACAACTCATTTTATACCATTATACACTAATAATGGGTAATGAAAAAGACGATTAAGCACTAATAAGTGTTTTATAGCTTCCAGAATAATGAGTAAGTATCCTCTACCTTTTGAAATCCTAATTTTTTATACATTTCCTTAGGTGTATCATCTTCATCAGCAATAAGATATCTAATATCTGCTTTCTGTTTCTTTGCTTCTTCCATAAGATATTTTAATATAGTAGTTCCTATGCCTCTGCGCTGAAACTCTTCTTGAACTGTAAAAGATTCTATTTTAGCAACGCTATTACTTATGTATAATTCACAACTTCCAACTGGTTGTCCATCTAAATAACATACATACATATTAAGACTACTGTCAGACAAATATTCTTCTCCCATACGCTGTGCACGTCTTCTGCAGAAATCTTCTCCGCATGCTTCTCCATACATGGCAACATCCATTTGTACAAGTTCATCAATCATACTCCTGTCTGTTACCTTCTTAATCTGACACTTCTCTAAATACTTCCACTTTAAAACGCTTTCTCCTCTGTAAACATAAGCACCAACATGCCCAATCTCAGGTTTATTACCATTTAAATCTACTGGCAGGCTCTTTGGTAAATAGTCTGTTTTTATTTTTATTCAATATATTAATTTTATAAATATAAGACTCATACGCTTTATCAGTGCCGCTTTTTCTAAAACTGCTTTCACTTACTCTATGCATACCGCACTTTTCAAGCACTCTGCATGATGGTATGTTTTCTTTTGCTACACCAGCTGAACATACATGTGCTCCCTTTCTTCGTGCAAAATTTATCATGGTCATAGCTATTTCTGTGCCATATCCACAGCATCTTTTATTCTCTGCCACACAATAGCCAAAGCCCCACTCGCTATCTTCCTGTTCTGGACCAATACTACATGTCCCAACAAAATCACCAGTTGATTTATCCTCTGCTATGTATTGATAGTCAGACCAATCCTTAATATCAGCCAAAAGCTTTCTTAATTCCTCAGCGCTTTTATAGTAGGGATCTGATAAATACTTTCCAGAATCTTTATTGCCCCATATTGAAAATGCATTTTCAGCATCATCTATAGTCATCGGTCTTAATACAAGCCTTTTAGTTTCAATAATCTCTCCTATCATATGTACCACATCCTATAACATAATTTTAATTCATATACTAAAAAATTTCAGTGTATCACTTTTTTTAAAGAGTTTTCTGCACAACAAAAAAGAGGAATGAAAGACATATTCCGAAGTCTCCGCCATAACACGCTCCAAATCGGCTTTGAGTAGATCTGATATACAAAATTAAACTTCTTAAAATTCTCAAAAGGAAATTACTACAAAAGTAATTGTTAGAAGTAAGTTTTTTGAAATGTATTTTAGATTTTGAATTTTCCAAGCAAAGTCGAGGAAAATTATCATTCTGATTTCCATATATAAAATTAATGAAATCTATACTTTAAATCAGGCGGTGGCGATTTTCTGCAGAGAATCTTAAGCAAACGCTAGAACTGCTTATATTATTCGTAGCAGACTACCGGCTGACTAAAGAATAATACTAGCAGTTCTTAGTGTAGACTTGTTTTCTCGAAAGAAAAGTACCGCCACCTGATTTATTCATAGATTTCATTAATATCGTATATTTTATGCATATACAATCTTCTTAATTGAATCGTATGAAAGATGATATTCTTCCATAAGTTCATTGATTGATGCACCATTTATTTTTTTATCTTTAATTTCACTATTTCTAATTTTAAGTTCTTTACGAGTATTTGTTCTACTGCCCCATTCCCTTCTGCTATTTCCAGGCTCAGGAATGTAGATTATACCTCCCTTAAAGTATTTTTGAACTTCCTTTAAAAGATATTCAGGTAGAACTTCTTTTCCATTTATATATGCCATGTGTAAAACTCCCTTCAAAATTAAATTATCCGGAGCACAACACAGAATACATATATTTAAACTAGTGTACACTAAATATTTTACTATATTTATTTCGATAAAGTTAATTATCACCAATATATAATTTATAATTATGGATTGAACTTCGCTGAAGCGCAGTTCCAAAAAGAGGACATATTCCTCTTTAAAACTCTTTTAGTTACTAATTTCAGAGGTTTGGAGGTATCCTCCATTAAAATTCAGAAATCCGTTTACGGATTTCATCCTGCATTATACATTATACAATATACATTCTACATTAGTTCGATAAATTCATAACAATATTCCTTCACTAGCATAGTTGCGATTTATCTCTAGACTACTATCGCTTTTTAGCATATGTCCTGTGTTGTCTAGAGCATATTTCTTCCTTGATTTGATTTTCTAACACTTAAAATAAACTTAAGCATTTGTTATCCCTCCTCATTTTGATTTTCACCTATATACTGATAATATATCATAATTTTTCTATTTTTCATATACATTTGCAGACATAAAAATAAGTCTTTCATCTGACTTAAAACCATTTTTCTCATAAAACTTAACAGCAGGATAACCCTTTTCAGTTAGTAATGATAAATATGAAACCTTATCTTTCTCTTTTTTCATCTCTTCACGTACAAACTCTATCATTCTGCTTCCTATACCTTTTCCCTGATACTCTGGATCAACACTGAAATCGTCAACCCATAATTCCTTAAATCCCATATAAGTCATAATACGTCCGCAAAGTGTTGAAATTACAGTATCTCCATCATAAGCAACATATCCTCTTGAAACTCTTGCTGACATGATTTCATCAAATCTTGTATAGGCCTGCTCATATGTCCACACTTCATTCCATGGCTCTTCTTTAAAAGTTTTTATCATTTGAAGTGCACAGCCCTTTAAATCTTTCTCTTCCATTACTTTAAACTTTATGTTCATCGTCTTTTTTCTCCTTTTTCCTCAACTGCTGTCTTATATCTATCTCCCTGTATTTATTTCAAATCCATATTCATGAAAAAAACTCGCAAGGATAAATATCATCCCAAATTTGAATATTATTCTCATTCATTTTCTCAATAATATTAGTATATACTTCTTTAATCTGTGGTAAATCCCCAATTTCAGCCATGGCAGCCATTGGCACAATCAAAACTCTCATAAAACCTCCAAACAAAAATACCTCTCCTTTCATAATCAAAAAGAGAGGTAAAATATTAATGCTTAAACTTCTTGTGGAAAAAATTCAATATGTCATCATAATCTTCAAACTCCATACCTGAAGCAGTGCAGCAGTCTTCAATTGCCTCAATTTTGTACTCCATTGGTATTTCCTCAAAAGTCTTATATGTGTGCTCATCATCGCAGTATGATTCACATATTGCGCTTTCAAGTACTTCATCTGGCACATTATCTTCTTTAAATATATATAAATAAATTTTCTTTGTAAGAGCATTTTTTTCTTTTTCATTAAAAATAATTTTCATAAAACCCTCCATAATTATCAATAAATTCATTTATTATATCATACATGTTATTTTATTTTTGTGCTTAAAATAATCTTATAACATTATTATTGCCATTATTCTTTTCCTTAAGTTTTTCTTCTCGTTTTTCTATTTCATTTATGGTAAATCCTTTAAGCCTCCATAAAGGTATATTCTTAAGGAATTTATTTATAACATTACTTACCATTCTCTGCTCATAATTCTCTAATTCTGCATCAATTCCATTTAAGACATTCTCTGTAATTTCTTCAGGAGAACGATACTGCACATCCAGTGCCATCATCTCTGTATATTCTTCTGCATCTTCTTTTGACATACAAAACAAAGTTAATAAATCGTCTTTAAAATTTTCCCCTAAAAGACTATGCTGCAGATAATCATCTTTTCCCATCATCATCAACTTTTCTTTACTATATTTCTGCATCGGAAGATTTTCATCTATTAAATCTAAAATGACTTTATAATCTTCTATATTTCCATTTACTAAAAAATCCTGACACTTGTTTGCATCAGTGACTATATAATCTAAAGGCAGTGCAACTCTTTTATTTGTTTCAAATATTCGAAGAACCTCAACAATATTTTCAAAACCATATCCCATTTCTCGTAATGTATTTTCAATCTCGCTACAGCCTACTACGCCATATGTATAAAGCATACCTGAAACAATCTGTACCATTTCAGTATTTTCTTTTATCTTCCTTCTAAAATTCATTGTATCATTCTTAGTAATAATGTCCTGAACTACTTTAGGAATAGTAAATAAACGCATACCATTATCCTTGGTTGGGAATATTAATCCCAAATTGTACATAGATATTTCAAATTCTAATCTATCTTCTTTAGATTTTATTATTCCTTTCTTCTTCATCCCTTCACTTAAAAGCTTATATCTATATTTATCTAAGTTGCTAATTACACTTTGTGCAGCCTTTTCGTATTCATCAAACAGTTTTTCAGCAAAATCCTTTTTCTTCAACTTCTGTGGTATTGTTAAATTAAGACCATCTGCCAATCTAATCAGTTGATTTTTTGTATATGAATCTATTATTTCCTTAATATCAAATGAATAAACTCCATTGAAAAGTTTCATTAAAATATTATTTATTTCATTATCCATATTCTCTTTATAATCACTTAATAACTGTTCATAATCTTCATTATCAAAATGGATAAACATATCATCATCACCATATATATTAGGCTTTTTCTTGCTGACCTTATATTTAACGTTATTTCCTGGAAGATACATATTTTCTGCTTCTTCATCGCATACATATCCACATTCACCTTCTCTAGGAGAATTAGGTCTTCCTTCTTCATTATTTCTTGCTATTATTTCAATCTGACTATGTTTTTTACTTACTTCTATCTCATCAATTACTTCAAGAGTTAAATATGTAGTTGAACCAAAATCATATTCATACTCAAATTTCAGTCCTGAATAAAGCACATCCTTAAGTCTTACATTCATCTGATAATTACCATCACTATTGTCTAGATAACGCATACCATCAATAATAAATTCACTTAAATGCCCACAACATTCCACCCATACATCTCTTATAAACTGGTCAAGATGACATAGCTGTAATGCTGCATCAATTGATATATAAATACAGTAATCTTTGCAATATTTATACTTTATCGATATTATATACTGCTTTCTCTTACTCTTATTTTCCTCAAATTCTTCACTTATTTTCTTCTTCATAGTATCACAATTTTTCATGTGTCTTTTGATTGTTCTTTCTGTTAATTCTTTATTGCAATAATAGCACTTTGCTTTCATCAATATGCCTCCAAAAGTCTTACTAATCTTATTATAGCCATATTGTAACATATTACACAAATAATTTCACTGCGCTCAACTAATAAAGTGTAGTATCTATCAATATATTAGACTAAACTGCTGAATTTATATCCGTATTTATGGAGAACTTTTATGTTTATTATAGCAATTAATAAAGATAGTCCAATATATAATACGCTCTTTTTTGCTCCGTTCTCCTTCCATTTTCGTGCAAAAGCAATTTCCTCCATATCATGTAAAATAAATAAAACAGGTAATAATCACACATACATCTTCATATTTTCCATATCAATTCCTTCCTTTCAACTGTATTTTAAAATAGCCATACTGACCTAACAATCATCAGATTTTTATAAATAATATAGATAAGCAACGAATTAGCACTAATTGTTGCTTATCTATATTATGTTATTTTGCATTTAATAAGGAAAGATTTCAGTAAAATAACTGTACAAAATTTATTAAATGAAGCACTTATCAATCGTTCAACTTTTTATAAACATTATAAGGACAAGTATGATGTAGCAGAACAGCTCTGTGAAAAAGTAAACAATATACTTGTTGAAAATGTCAAGAAACGATTCTATGTCTGTTCTCCATTCATACGGATACCATACATCTTTATGATGATATGTCTGATTTTCTAAAAACAAGCTTTAAGACAAGTATTAATTCAGATATTAGCAATAATGAAGCATCTATGACTGATTATCTATCCACTCTATATGCTTCACTTGTTATGACCTCAATAAAATGGTGTCTAGAGACTGATAATTATGATGAGCTTGAAAAAAAGCTGCCACACTTTTAGGTACTTTTATGCATTATAAAAACTTACTTGTTAAATGATACGTACTAATTATAATAAAAGAAAATGGGACCATTTACTCTTGAAGAGTTCAATAAAAAACGTGATTATATTATCTCCTTCTTACTGTGATAGTCACAATAAACCATAACCATTATACATATTTTAACACTTGATTAATAATCATTTAGTTTTGAATTTTCTTTACAGTAAAATAAGAAACACCTCAACCGTATTTAAAACACAGCTGAGGTGTAACATTGTAAATTACATCTTAATGCTTATAATAATATACATTTATTAGACAAAATGTAACAAAATTTTCATTTGAATTCTGTAACTTCTCCCATTGCCACATCTAGGATCATCATTATTAAAAAGCTTATAGTAAATCCTATTGTTGCTATGTTTGTTTAATGGGGCCTCTTTCAACATTATTTTACTCAATAACCAATTCTTTTACGTATAAATCTTTATTTTTCTTCAAATCTATAAATTCATCACCCTTTAATAGTAATGGATTTTTTATATCATTAATGTTCATTTGAAGAACCTTAGCTACATCACCATTATTTAGCTTAACTTCTTCACCTATATAGAAATTACACATATGCTCTAAAAATATTTTTGAATATTTATAGTCTAATAGCTTATAACTTTTTTCCTGAATCGCTTTTAATGGAGCAAATATACCTTGTTCCTCTATAAAGCCCTTATTTGAATTCATTACATCAAATTCATCTGCAATTGCTATTATTTTAGCAATTGAATGAATCTTTTCCTCAGTAATTCTAAGCGGATATCCTGATCCATCACATCTTTCATGATGCATTAATACTCCATATGTAACAGCTTTATCTATACTCTTGATGCTCTTCATAACATCATAAGCAATTAATACATGATCCTTTACCTTATAATTTCTTTCTATCATTATTAAGTCTGGTTCTACCTGAAGCTCTTTAGCAATCTTTGTAATTCCAAAGTCATGCAATAAGGCAGCCTGTATAACCAAGTTAATTGTTTTATCTGCAAGTCCTATCCATTTTGCAAGCAATGCACTAAGTACAGCAACGTTAACGCCATGCTTGTAAATATAATCGTCTACATCAGCCTTAAAAAGCACTGTATTTAAGGCCAGCTCACTATTATTTAGTTGTTTTTCTACTTTAGCCGCAAATTCCTGCAGATCCTCTATACCGTTTTCATCCAAAGAGTTTCTTTTGGCAAACATTCTTTTTAATTTATCAGCTACTTCTAAGAATGCTTTCTCAACTTTTTTCTTTTCTATAGCTTTTCTCTTTTCACCTAATACCCCCTCAGGTATATATACCTGCACATGATTTGTAAGATATACATCGTTAAGTCTATCAATGATATTTTCATCCAAAACACTTCCTTTTTTCAATAAAAGTGTATCATTACTAATCACATCTTCTGAAACGACCATACCAGGAATTAATTCTTTTACGCTCATATCAAAAATTTCTTCTGTCATTATACTTTATCCCCCCATTTATTAACCTATACTCCCACTAAAATACAACAATCCTTTTTTTATTATCAAATAATATATCGAACAACGTTTCCAATATATTTAATTTTTTACACAAAAATATTTTAGCAGCTTTTTATGCAAAAAATGCATGCTACTGCATGCATTTATCTATTAATTCGCTTAATCTATACCAATAATTTTGCTTCTTCTCTCCATGATAACTGTATCAGACCATTTGCCATTGCTAAGCTTAGCTATCTTTTCTCTTATTTACACTATCCCAAATTTTAATAAATTATCTTTATTTTACAACTTTAGCTTTCACAATAAAAGCCTGATTAAGAAATCCTCTTTGATTACATAAATAAAAAAAGTCTTTTAGATAAATACTATCTAATATTAGCATTACAAAATCAGAGATTTTGAGTGTCACTTAGGAGGAATAATTATGGATGAATTAAATTTTGTTATTGAAAATCAACTTGGTCTTGCAAAAGACAACGAGGAATTTAAAAGTAGCTTGAATGCCCAATTTACTGGAGAAACAGCAGAAGTAGGACTTTACCTTGCAATGGCAAGAGTTGCACAGCGTGCTGGTTATCCAGAAATTGCTGAAGTTTTAAAAGTGATAGCATGGGAAGAAGCTGAACATGCGGCTCAATATGCAGAACTATCAGGAAAGATATCTGACTGCACAAAAACTAACATCTCTACAATGATTAAAGGTGAACTAGGCTCAAATAAATTCAAAGCTGACCTTGCTCAGAAAGCAAAAGATGCCGGCCTTGAAGAACTATATACATTTATAGATCATGCTGCTCGTGATGAAGCTCGTCATGCAAGTATGCTGCAGGGCATGTTAAAAAGACTATAAACTCACTCTTTCCACTGACAAAACCAAAATGTGAGGTGATAATTTGGATGATTTAAACTTAGCTATTTTTGCTGGCGGATGTTTCTGGTGTATGGTTAAGCCCTTTGATAAATTAGAGGGTGTCCATAAAGTAACTGTGGGCTATACTGGAGGACATACTGAAAATCCTACATATGAAAATGTCTGTGCTGGCGATACTGGTCACTATGAAGCAGTGGAAATTCTTTATGATGAAAACGTAATAGACTATCTAGATTTACTAGAAGCATTTTTTATGAGTATCGATCCAACTGATGCAGGCGGCCAGTTTCATGACAGAGGTCAAAGCTATCAGACTGCAGTTTTCTACACTGATGAAAATCAAAAATGCATTGCTGAAGAATATAAAAGACAGCTTGATGAAAGCGGCAGATATCCAAAGCCTATTGCTGTAAAAATTCTTAAAGCAGAGGAATTTTACGAAGCTGAAGAATATCATCAGGATTACTATAAAAAAGATCCAATAAGATACAAGTCTTATTATGCTGCTTCTGGAAGAAAGGATTTTATCGAGCAAAATTCAAAATTGTCTGCTATTGAAAAAGAAAAGCTAAAAGATATCCTGACACCTACGCAGTATAAAGTAACTCAGGGAAATGGTACAGAACCTCCTTTTGAAAATGAGTACTATGATAATTTTGAAGAAGGTATTTATGTAGATATAGTCTCTGGAAAACCACTTTTTACTTCAAAAGATAAATTTGAATCTGGATGTGGATGGCCTGCTTTCTCAAAACCTATCAATAACGGCTTTGTAAAGGAAGTCGAAGATTTCAGCCACGGTATGTTCAGAACAGAGGTTAGAAGTAAAAATAGTGATTCACATCTTGGACACGTATTTAATGATGGTCCAAAAGAAAGCGGTGGACTTAGATACTGCATAAATTCAGCTGCACTAAAATTCATACCTAAAGATGATATGGAAAAAATGGGTTATGGACGATACCTTAAAAAACTAGAATAAAAAAAGGGGTGAAAGACATATTCCGAAGCCTCCGCCCTAACACGCTCCAAGTCGTTTCTTCATATGTCTTGCAACACTTGGATTACTAAAGGATGAAATTAAAAAAATAGCTGCATAGAAATCATTAAAATTTCTGTGCAGCTATTTTCAATAGTAAAAACTATACTAGTATAATAGTTTTAATCCTGCAAAACAGATAATTGCTGTTAATACGATAAATAATACATAATAACGTATTGATTTACCCATTAACTTACCTTCTTGTCCAGGCATATTAATAGCAGCTAGTGCTATTGCTATACTCTGTGGTGAAATCATCTTACCAATGTTAGATCCTGCAGAGTTTGCAGCACATATCCATGTTGGGTCAAAGTTTAAGCTCTTTGCAGTCTGTAATTGTAATCCACCAAATAAAACGTTTGATGAAGTACCACTACCAGTAACAAAACCTGCGATAGAACCAATTACTGGTGCAACTGCAGGATAGAAGCTGCCAGTAACAGCAACAAGTACAACCGCAATCTGATTGCTCATTCCACTATACTTCATAATCATAGCAGCAGCTACAATTGAAGCAATAGTTACAACTGTCTTTGACATTTGTTTTATACTGTCTACAAGAACTCCACCAATTTCCTTGAATGAAGCTCCTTGAATCTTTCCTCCAATAATACCAGCTAATAAAATTAATACTGCTGGTGATGTAAGCCATGTGAATACTGTTGGTGTACCACCTTGTCCCTGGTATATCTGTACTGAAGTTTTAATTGAACCTAAAGTAGTATTAATAGCAGGAACAATTTTTGATGTAGCAAGTAATAATATAAATATTAAGATAAATGGGCTGCAAGCACGAAGACCTTCTGCAGCTGAAGTCTTTTCGCCAGCCATTTCTTTTGGAAGTTCCATCTTGTATTCAGCTGGTACTTCACCCTTCTTAAGCTTGCTTATTACTATTAATACAACCATTGTAAGAATAGAAGCTAATATGTCAGTAAGTTCAGGTCCCATGAACTTAGCAGCTAATATCTGAGGAAGTGCAAATGTTAGTCCACTTAATAATGTAGTTAACCACATACCCTTCATAGCTTTAATTGATTTTCCAGTTAAGATAACCATTATAAATGGTGTTAAGATAACTAATGGAGCTATCTGTAAAGCAGTAGCAAAAGCAGCATTAGCAGGATCAAGACCTGTAAGCTTGGCCAAAGTTACTGTAGGTATACCAACTGAACCAAAACATGTAGGAGTTGAGTCAGCAATAAGACATATAACCGCAGCCATTATTGGTTCAAAACCTAATCCACAAAGAATACCTGCCGGTATAGCAATAGCAGTTCCGAATCCTGCCATTCCTTCCATGAAACCACCGAATCCCCATGCAATAAGCAGTACAAGTATACGCTTATCACAAGATACAGCAGTAAGCATTCTCTTAATTACATCCATTGCTCCTGTATGAAGGCATACATTATATGTAAAGATAGCAGCAATAATAACCACTGAAATAGGCCAAATAGCCATTACTATCCCTTCTAATGCAGCACTAAATAAATTTACAGGACTCATATGCCATACAAAGAAAGCAACAATTCCTGCAACAACAAGAGTAATTGGACATGCTATATGACCTGGTAATTTGAATCCAGTAAGCGCGATTATTAAACAAATAATCGGTAAAATAGCAAGCAAAAACATAATCACGTCATTCATTATATAAAACCCCTTTTTTATAAAATACTAGAAAATTTAACATTTTCGATTCTTTTCTACACAATTTTTATTATAACACCATTTTATTGTAATAAAAAGATTAACTTGAAATAAAACTAGTATAAACTAGTTAAGCCAACATAACCCCAGGGATTTCGTATACGTTTTCTTAGCTTTTATAATACTCTCTCTCATTACCTGTGTAACCATTTTCTTTGAGAGTATTAGTTAGATTATAAAAAAAGCTGTTCTGCAAATAAAATCCAAATAAGCTTCCTAATTTATATATAATTTTTTTATATTAACAAACAATGAACTAATAAAAAAACAGACTGATAACCTCAAATTATCAGCCTGTTAATCTATGCTCCAATATCAACTGTCTTTAAAAAATTTCTTTTTATCTTAAACACGTAAACAATATACGCACAGATTCCTTTCAGTACACTTGTTATGCAAATACTAATCCAGACACCATTTATGCCAAAAGGCTTTATAAGTACTAGTGCGCATGGAATTCTCAAAATTGTAAATACAATACTAATAGATGCTGGAATCTTTGGCTTGCCTATCCCTGTAAACAAGCCGTTTGAGATCATTTCAACTGCACTGAACATCTGTGAAAATGCCACAACTTTAAGATATGATGCTGCTATATCAATCGTTGCTTCATCTCTGATGAACACCCTGATCATCGATTTATTGAACATTAGGAATAAAGATGCCATTATCAATGCATAAGAAACACCAACAACAAGTGCACTTTTATAGCCTTCCTTGATTCTCTCGTACTTCTTCGCACCATAATTCTGTCCAGTAAAGCCTGCCACGGCTCCATTAAATCCACCGACAATCATAAAGGCAACTGATTCTATCTGCACACCTATTTTTTGAGCGGCAATTGCATCTGAACCAAAAACTGCAATTATCTTTGCCAACATGATGTTGATAAATGTAAATAATACTCTCTGAAAAGCCATAGGAAAACCAAGCTTTGCTATTTCTTTTACCTTAGCAAAATCAACACCTATTTCAGCTTTATATTTTAATATTCCATCAGTACTAATTATGAATATAATAAACATGATTATATTTGCTATTAACGTGCTCACAGCAGCACCAACAACACCTAGTTTTAAATTATAAATGCATAATGGATCAAGGAAGATATTAAGCACTACCCCCACTGCATTTATCTTAAATGCCAGCTTGTTATTGCCAAAGCTGTTCATTATCCTCGTAAACATCATATTGAAAAAGGCAAAGAATAAAATCGGTGCATTTACTGCTAAATAACTATATGCATCTTTCTCAACTTCAGAGTTATTGAGATTAAGGAATCCAATAAATCCTTTTCCTGCAAAAATTAAAACCAGTCCAAAAACTAAAGCAATAATCGCGTTGAGCATTATCCCTGCATTGATATATTCTTTAACTTTCTGGTCGTCTTTCTGACCTATTGAATGCGCAACTTTTATGCCGCAGCCAATAATAGCAAGTGAACTTATGGCGTTTCCTATATTCACATAAAGACTTGATGAACCAATGCTTGCCACTGCATTACTGCCAAGCCTGCCCACCCACATCATATCAATGATATTGTAAGTAAACTGCAGCAGTGAGCTGCCCATAATCGGCAGCGCCAGCATGGTAATAACTGATATTACTTTTCCTTTTGTTAAATCTACCTGTTTCATTTACTCACCATCTATATCTTAAATTTGATTATTCTTAATTCTCTCTGCCAGGTCCTTTACCTTTTCTTCGATAATCTTAGCTGTCCTTATAAATTCCTCGTCACTTTTTCCTGTAGGATCTTCGAGTCCCCAGTCTTCTACGTGTTCTGCTTCTAGGTATGGACACACTACATTGCATCCCATCTTGATAGCTATATCTATCTTTGGAATATCGGTAATCAGTTTTGATTTCTGAGTTTCATTCATATCCACTCCATATAAATCATTAATTATTCTCACAGCATCCTGGTTTATCTGAGGTTTTGTCTCAGTCCCTGCTGAATAGCTTTCAAAAACATCTGCTCCATATATTTTCCCTAACGCTTCTGCCATCTGTGATCTGCATGAATTATGAACACAGATAAATGCAACTTTCTTCATTTGTTCATCATCCTTTCAAAATAAAATTTATCTACAACATTTATTTTCATTATCTTCATTTACTTCTGTCAGTTTTTCAAGCAGTTCTTCTGCATACTTACTGCCTTCTTCGCTTATAGAATAGTGTGTCCACTTTCCTTCTTTTCTAGCATTGACCACCCCAGAATCGCAGAGTATCTTCATATGATGTGATAATGTGGACTGACCAATGTCCATGTTGTTTAGTAGATGACATGCACACTTTTCACCACTCTGCAGCATTTCAAGTATCATCAGACGTTTTTCATCGCAGAATGCCTTAAAAACTTTGGCATGTTCTTTATATTTATTTTTCATCACATCACCTCATATCTATTTTTTTCGATATGACTAGTATACACTATTTTTTTGAGATTTCAAGAAAATAAATACTAGAAATAATATGAAATATAAAATTACTGATGTGATAGTTAAGAGATGAATTAGGTGGACAAGCAATAAAACTTCACTTTAAATTATTCCAATTATTGCCTAGCACTTAAGTAGAGTTATAATGTATAATTAATAATAAAGGAGATAAAAGATATGCTTAATTTTTTATATAGGTTTTGTCCATTTGTAATACCAATGGTAATATGTATGTTTATTTATTCAAAGATAGATAAACATGATACGCTGACTAAAAAAATCAGTTCACACTTAAAAGTAAAAGAGCAGTGGAAAGCATTTTGTTTTGTCTGCTTCATGTTTTTAGTCATAATTATTAGTGGAATTATCGGAATGTTTACTCCTATTCCTGAGTATGCATACTCAATATTCTGCGGAATTATTGCTGGATTCTGTATACCTATAGCACTCAAACTTGATCCTAGCAAAAAGAAATCAATTAATTAATACGTAGAAGTTCCTAAGCTGAGCGGAGAAGCTCACCTTTAAGGGACTTAACTTATATTCTAAGAACGCGATAAATATGCTTAAATATTTATTAAAGTTTTGTATGTACATGATTCCAATGATAATAGGCATGATTCTTTATTATAGTCTAGATAGAGATATCAAACTTACTCCTAATAAAACTAAATAACATAAAAATAAGGAGTGGACATGCCATCCCTGTTTTAATCTAATTATAATAAAATTATCTCATAGTCTAGATAATCTCCTGAAAAATCGGAAGCTGTATTATTGCTTCTTCTTTGAGCAAGTTTAAAGCCACAGCTTTCATAGTTTTTAGGTGCAATTAAATTATCATTTGTACCTACGATTATCTTTTTAAGACCGTCGTATTGCTTAATTCTGTTAAGTGCCTCAGTAAGCTGTCTTTTCCCATATCCATTTCCTTTGTATTTAGATGCAATGCAGTTGTGACCAACTTCAACATACTCTGGGCAGTTCCTTGGGTCCCATGAAATATGTCCAATAGGCTCGCCATCCAGTACTGTTATAAATCCGTACTTGTCAGCAATATCTAGGTTATCAAAGAAAAAATTATCAAAGTCTATCCAGTCCTTCTCAAAACACTTTCTGTACCTGTCATCAAATGCTTTCTTCATAATAGGTGTAAGCACACTAATATCTTCTTCCACTAACGGTTTAAACTTAATATTCATTTCAATCACTCCTTTTTAAATTTATAATTTAGATTTTAAAATTTAAAATTGAAGGAGGAAACTCCCTAAAGGAGTTTCTGAAATGGAATAAGGTGGACAAGCCATCACCTATAAAAGTTAAATTGCGTTCAGCAATTTAACAGGAGGTTTGGAGGAGAATCCTCCATTTAATTAAATTCATGGCGAAGCTTCATGAATTTTAACCATAATTCTAAATTTTAAATCTTAAATTTTAAATTCTTATTTCATCACTCTGCTTTCAGCTTTCATCATTTTTTTCAGCTTTCTTAATTTTCAATAGCAATATACACATTCATATAGTCCTGTCCGTCTTTTTCATACTCATATTCAAAGCACGGCAAAACGTTATCATCTTCCCTATGATTGTACCCATTTACCTGCATGTAAGACTGAATTATCTTGTATGCATTAGGAATAGTATCAAAAGGTGATTCCTTGTAGTTCTTAATTGTAATTACTGCATATTTACACTCATCCTGACTTGCTATCTCCACTGATTTGCAGTCTATCTTAAAATCTTCTGGCAGAATGCAGGCTGCTGCATAACCATGCATATGAAATACATTGATCTGCTGCTGATTTACAAACGGAAAGTCCCAGCCGATTATTTTAAGTTCATATCCTGGTACATCAAGTAAACCACTATCCTTAGCCCACATCTTCATATGATTTATGGCATCGCCTTCAGGATCATGACTTATCACAGCATATCGAGCCATCTTGAATTTCTCAACATTCTCAATATGTACTGCAGAATATGCATCACCTGATACATTCATATCCTTTCTTAACAGTTCATCCATGGAACATGAAAAAAAGCTGCAAAGTTCAAAAACCTTCTCCATCTCTGGATAAGCATTGTCTGATTCCCATTTTGATATAGTCTGTCTTGAAACATGCATTATTTCTGCAAGATCTTCCTGAGTCATATTGTTATGCATTTTTCTCAGGAAAAGAAGATTACTTCCAAATGACATTATATCTACCCCCTTTTTCTATAGCTAAATTATACAGAAACTTACATCATCACTCCACCAAGTTCAGCTATCATTTTTAAAATATTTCGCACCTTCAGGTTGCACTATTTTTACTTGGATACAAAAAAGATTACTGGGAAGCTTAACTCCAGCAATCTTTTTATTTATTTTGCTGCATCTATAGTATTTAGAATTCTATCCACATTTTTAGCTGCTTTTGATAGTTCTTCATCTAAAATCATATGTCCACTATAATCAAAATTAATTACTTCAAGGTTTTTAACAGACTTTTTATACTTTGCTATATCTTCATCTGTAAGATTAGATTCAATTTTTGACTCTTTATCATTCCCCCTGAATAACCATACTGGACAATTCATTTTTTCTAAATCTTCATAAAACTCATGATAAACAGACTCATGCTCTATACCATCAAGAGTATGCTTTGTCACAAAATTTCCAAGTTTAACTCCATTGTATATCATATTGTACCAGAACTCTCCCGCTCCCTCAGGCAATTTTGTATGAATAGCTGGATAATCTAGAATAATAATTCCTGATGCTATATCAGGATGCTTAGATAAGAATCCGAGCATATATGAAACACCTTCATTATTACAATTTTATGTGTTATCTTTTCTGGCATTTTTATTTATTCCCCCTCCTATTTTTCTTAAGCCATTTTATTGATTCTTCCATATACTCATTTTGAGGTTCTAATGACCACACTGCATTTGGTGAGTACTGCTCTGATAGGTCTAGAACATTATTAATATCAATATTTCCATTAGTAAGGCCAAGATGTTCATCATTGTTATGGTTCTTTATATACTGACTGCCATGATTATTATGAAGATGGTAATAACCGATTCTATCCCCAAGTTCGATAATCCATTCTTCAACGCTAATCTTAGAATTTGCATGCGCATGTCCAATATCCAGGCAGACCTTTAGTCTTTTATCGTTAACTGCATCAATTTCAGCTTTAATGATATCAGCATCCAGTTCAAACTGATTTTCAAGACAGATAGTAATTGAATCACCCTTATTTTCAAAAAACTCACGCCAGAACTTTTCTGCCCTCTCTACCCACTTTGGCGGATATGATGAACCAGGAATATAGCCATTGTGAAAGACTATTTCGCTGCAGCCTAATTTTTTTGCAGTATCATATGCAAAATTTATCATGTTCATTGTCTCATTCCTGATGCCATGTATCTTGCTTCCTAAATTCAAATCCCAGTAAGGAGCATGCAAACTCTTTCCCTTATTCAGCAGCTTGAGTTTATCACGATGATGCTCTATAACTTTATCCATATTATCTAAATACGGATCAGTAAAAGTCTGAACTTCTATGCCAAGATTATATTTTTCAGACAGCTTAATTATCCTGTCGAATTCCCCATTATCACATAATCTTATATCTTTCATTATTTTCCTCCTTTTAATTATTTCTTGCTTATTGCCAAAAAATGAATTTATCTTTTATTATACCACATTTTGTAATCGAGACAGTAACACATCATTCTTTGCTTACTAAAGGACGAAATTGTATTATACCATTTTTTTGAATTATCCTATAAACCCTTTATTTTTAAGACTTTATGGTATTATAAAACGATATTTTTAAATGCAATTTCCTAGGCATTAAAAGGGGAGCTTGTCCTTTCCATATGTCTTTTTTCAAACTTTCTCATCTATTACCTTGTACCACTTACTCTGAGCTTCATACATTTCTTTATACTTGCCATCTTTATTTATTAGTTCATCATGTGTTCCAATCTGTACTATTTTTCCCTTATCAAGCACCACAATCTTATCTGCAATCTTAGCTGAACCGAGTCTATGAGTTACAATTACAGCAGTCTTTCCTTGAGACATCTGCTTAAACTTTTTATAAAGCTTTGTTTCCTCAATTGGATCTATTGCAGCTGTTGGCTCATCAAGAACCCTAAGTGAAGCAGGACTTACTATTGCTCTTGCCATGGCTGTTCTCTGCCACTGACCGCCTGAAATGTCTACCCCGTCTTCATTAATTTTGCCAAGGTTACTGTTTAGTCCATTTGGAAGATGCTCTGCTGCTTCCTTGAGGTCAATAATATCAAGCGCTTCATTAATCCTGTCATTGCTACAGCCATTAACATCTCCCAGTGCAACATTGTCTTTAAGTGAAATATAAAACTTAGCAAAATCCTGATAAACAACAGAAAACATAGATTTTAACTGTGATTGGCTGTAATTTTTTATTGAAAGGTTATTTATGAGAATTTCTCCAGTAAAATCTTCATATAATCCAGTGATAAGCTTTGTAATTGTAGTCTTGCCAGCGCCATTAATTCCTACAAAAGCATAATGTTTTCCCTCTTCTATTTTAAAATTCATACCTTTTAAAATAAATCTATCTGTGCCTGGGTATTTAAATGAAACATTTTTAAATTCAAGAGACTCAACACTCACAGGTGTTTTACAAGGCTTATCAAGATATTCAGCTTTTCCCTGAAGCTTAACAAGACTTGTTAAATCAACAAGATACTCTTTGTTTTTTGCAAGTCCATCAACATATTTAGGCATCTGCCATGAAAGACTTTGGATAAGTGATATCACATTGCCTGCAATTGCAATAAACAAGCCTATTGTAAGCTTTCCTGACCTTACTGGAAAAACAAGAATAACAATGATGACTGATGATAGAAATGCTGTAATAATTCCGCTCAGTTTAGCCTTAGCGAACCATTTAAGGTTCACTCTGAATCTTACTTTTCTGAATTTCTCATACTGACTGCGATATTTATCATTTACTCTGCCGCTGTACTGAAAAAGAGCTCTTTCTTCAACTGCTTCACGTCCATTCAATACTTCAGAAAGATATGAAACTCTCCTATAATATTTTTGAGCCATCCTGCTGGCTTCATAACTTGCTTTTCCAGCTTTTAACGCAATAAGGAAAAGCGGTACTGATATAAGCACTATAAATACTGCTGTCCACCAAACCTGCATAAGCAACACAAACAATATTCCAAGAACATTAATTATCAACGCTACCATATCAAAAAGCTGGCTGAAAGCATTTGTACACTGTTTTTCATGTTCTTTGCATACCCTGGAGATAAGATCCCAGCTGTCCTGATTTTCTATATAGTTATATTTTAAAGAAGCAACTTTTTCAACAAGTGAAACCCTGAAATTTTCCCTCAGCATATTTTCAAGTTTTGCTTCTGCAACTTCTACAATATGTGGCGAAAGCCTTAAATATGCTGTACATAAAACAACAAATGTTATAGAGTATCTCACTTATATAGAAGAACAGCCTTAATGGCATTCTGTAGTCAATAGTTGACTGAAATTCAAGAAGTACATAAAAAATAACTTCACCATCATTTATATTAGCACTATAAACTATATCAGATTCCTATACTTTTACTCCACATTCTTTAGTGCATCTACCATTGGAATCTTTCCAATCTTTCTATTTTCAATAAGTGCAACTACCAGGTATGCGATGATTCCCATTATGGCCATTTCTAAGTAAACCTTAGGTTCAATGTATAATGGCAGCCATCCTGAATATTCATACATTACATTCTTATAGATTGCTTTCATGACTGCTCCTGCTATTGGAAGTGTTACAAGAGTTGATGCTACAACCACTATGGTGTTGGACATCATATAAAGTCTGCTTATTTCTCTATTCTCATAGCCAAGTATCTTCAGCATGGAAATTGATGTCGAGTTTTTCTCGATGATAAGTTTGCAAAGAAGGTAGACGATCAGCATGTAAAGCACTACTGAAAATACATTTACCATATGGAACATGTCGCCCATTGATACCTTAAGTTGTCTTGTAACCTTAGTCAGGTCATCTTTTGTAATATCTGAATAAATAATTTTTTCATCTATATCAGTTATCTTTTTATCTGAGAAATAACCATTGAAGAAATTCTTATCATTATTGAATATTATATTGTACTGCTTCCTTGGCATAAATACTGAAAGTGCTGCTGGATAATCGTAAATACCTTTGACTTTAAAACTGTATCTCTTATCCTCATACTGCTCTTTCAATGTTATACTGTCACCAGTCTTAATATCATATTTCTCTGCAAATCCACCTGAAATATATACGCCGTCATCTGGCAGGTCAGCTTTTATATACTTGCTGTTATCACTTATACCATAAATGCTTATGTCTTCAGCTTTTCTATTCTCTACTGTTGTTTTAAGAGAAGTCATGCAGAACTTCTCAGCACAATCAGTCTTTGTCGCAACCGGCATCTTTAAAACATACTGATGATTAGAAATCATGTTATTAAGTATACTTTCCTGATAATTATTAATAAGCGGTGAAAGCATCATGCCAAAAAGAAGCAGAATGTTTGCAAATCCAATTCCAATAAGAAGCATGATATAACCTGGAATGTTCTGTCCTATTACACGAAGACGGAAACGGCTCATGAATTTAAAATTAGGAAGACGTATAGCTTTTGCTCTCTGATTTTTCTTAAGATCTCTTCTTATGAACTTAAGTGGTGAAAGAGAAAGCTTGTTTACAAGTATCACAAAATTAATCAGCATCATGATGATTAGTGGTACAACTGTTGTTAAAACAAACGCATTGCCGTTCCAGATTGTCTTGTAAGTTGGCAGGCTGTAACTTCCGTAATAAAGTCCTGCTGCGATATTCTTGAATACTGTATAACCAAGGATATTACCTACAATACATGATATGACGCATACTATAAGCGGCATTGTCATGTAGTGTCTTACCATCTCGCCCTTAGTATATCCTGAAGCCCTCAGTGTTCCAATTACTGATGACTCATTTACAATTGTGTTGCTTGTTGTTATTGCAAATACAAATGCCATTATTGCGATCAAGATATAAAGAAGTGTAAGCATCATTGACTTGTCTCCACCCATATCATTGCCTGTAAAATGTATTGCCTGATTTAAAAAGGCAGGTGTATAACCATTTAAAACCACATTTCTGTTAACTACTTTTGTAAAGTCATCTGACATCTTCTTTTCATCTATGTCATCAGCAGGTTTCTTGTCATATTTCCATGAATAATTGTAATGAACCCTGCTTTTATCATAAAACTCTTCAGCGCCTTCTTTTGTCATAACTGCTGTACCAAACTTAACAGCATCAAACATCATGTCTGAGTTATCTGAAAAAAGTGCACTGTAGTCAGATAATGCTACAAGCCCTGTAATCTTTAGCTTCTTATCACCACATGTAATGATGTCGCCTACTGATATCTTATTATTGTCAGCATACATTCTGTCAACTGCAATTTCATCTTTTGACTCTGGGAATTTTCCTTTCATCAGACATGCTTTATTAACATCATCCCTAATATTGAAAATTCTAAGAGTACTTTCATTTGACTTGATTTTAGTTTTTTCCTCAGTGTAATAATTATTATATAAAGTAACTTTGCCATCTTTCTCTATATTTTTTATAGTCTCATCATTTATCTTATCGCCTGTTTCAAAGTTTCCATCTTCAATATTGTACTTTGTAAAACTTTCATTATATGCTGCAAGCATACTGCCATCTGCAACAAGGAAACCTGAGATAAAACCTATTGTTGCAGCCAGGAATAAGAATATAACAATGTATTTTCCCATTTCAGATTTAAGTTCTTTTGGCAGTCTCTTTCTTAGTGGATTCTTCATCCCCATTCCCCCTTTACCATTCAAGATCCTGAGCACATACTTTTTCCTCATTTATATAATTCTTTCTTATTTCACCGTCTCTTATTTTGATTACCCTGTCAGCCATGTTCTTGATGGCATCATTGTGAGTTACCATGATTACAGTATTTCCATACTTTGTATTAACATCTTCGATAAGCTTTAAAATTTCTTTTGAAGTCTTGTAATCAAGAGCTCCAGTAGGTTCATCACATATTAATATGTCAGGATTCTTGATGATTGCCCTACCGATTGCTGTTCTCTGCTGCTGGCCACCTGATAACTGATTAGGAAGCTTGTGTCTGTGTTCATACAGACCAAGAGTTTTTAAAAGATCATTTATTTCAAGTGGTGAATCACTAAGATATGCACCAACCTCTATGTTTTCCTTCACATTCAGATTAGGTATAAGGTTGTACATCTGAAATATGTAGCCAAGATGCTTTCTTCTGTATCTTGTAAGCTTCTTTTCATTCATGTCTATTGTCTTTTCACCTTTAATGGCTATATATCCGCTGTCTGCCTGATCAATCCCGCCTATTATATTAAGCAGAGTTGATTTTCCTGAACCTGATGGTCCAAGCAGTACGCATATCTCGCCCTTTTCAACTCCAGCACTTATTCCTTTTAAAACTTCAACTCTGTTTCCATCATATCCATATCCCTTTTTAAGATTACTAATTTCAATAAACATAAAATCACTCCTCCTTCAAACAAACACATGAGCACTTGTTCATATATTCATAATATAACTGCAATTTACCTCTGTCAATATAATATGGTAATAATACAGGCTGGAAGACATATTCCGAAGCCGACCTCGTTCCCTGCGGCTCTCCAAGTCGTTTCTTCACATGTCTTTCACCCCTTGATGACTAAAGGACGAAATTGCATTCTACCATTCTTTTACACAAACGTGTAAACCCTTTATTTTCATACCGCTGATTTAGCAGATAAATTATTTCACTTGATAATGACTATCATTCCATATATAAGTTTATTCTTACAAAAAATGTTTGTCAAGAGCGCGTATGGAAAAAACTTTAAAAGATACTCTGTAAAATTTCTGTGTTATAATTGTATAGATATTATTAATTTTGCGAGGTAATATGCATGATAACTAAAGTACCATATTATTTTAAAGACTTTGAATGTATTGCATCTGACTGTCCTGACACATGCTGCGCAGGCTGGGAAATTGTCATTGATGGCGATACATATAATAAATATAAAACTATCACTGGAGAATTTGGTGAAAGACTTCACTCTGAAATCACACATTACGAAGATGGAGAACCAGGCTTTAAGTTAAAACCTAACAATGATTGTCCATTCTTAAACAAGAACAAGCTTTGCGACATATATTCTAATCTTGGCAAAGACCATTTATGCTACACATGCAAGCAGTTCCCAAGATTTACAAATGAATATGGAAGTCTACGAGAAGTAGGACTTTCTATATCATGTCCTGAAGCAGCAAGACTTATTTTAAAAGATAAAGATCCTGCAACTTTTGAAACTACTGAAGATGATGAAATGGTAGATACATGCAATGACATCAGCGTTGACATGTATATGGCTATGATTCCTTCAAGAAAAACTGCCATGAAAATTGCCCAGGACAGGTCTCTTAGCCTAAAACATAGAATATGCCTGCTGCTTTCTTTTGCAGAGGAGCTTCAGGAAAAAATCGATGATGAAGAATATGCTGAAACTAAGGAAATAAGACAGCGTTATTTAAATAAAGATTATCAAAAGCAGTTCATTGATTCACTTGATATTTATCAAACAAGTAATGAAGAAAAATATGAGCTGATGAAAGAATATATCAATGTGCTGCTTGAAAAAATGGAGCCTATCAATGAAGGCTGGCCACATGAACTTCATCATGTACTAGATGTGCTTCATGACAACTCAAGAGAAGATCATGTTGAATACTTTACAAGGAGTCTAAAAGACTTTGAAGAGTACTACAAAGAATACGAATATGAATTTGAACATCTTATAGTATATCTTATTTTCAGATACTTTATGGAATCTGTTTATGACTACGATGTGTTCTCAAAAATCAAGTTTGCAGCACTAAACTACATCATGGTAATGGAGCTTGATACAGTAAGATATCTTGATAACAAGAAAGTATTCACAACAAAAGACAATGAGTACATTATGCATTTATACTCAAAGGAAATAGAGCATTCATTAGACAACATGGACACCTTAGCTGAACTGTTTAACACAGAAGAAATCTTCAGCATAAGACCACTATTATCGTTAATTGTATAACTTTTCAATATAATTTTACATTATATGTATATTTTCCAAATTTGCGGTATAATTGTGTTAGTTTAGTTGCTTCAGGCAACTAAACATCACTGGAGCTGTCATATTACCAGTATGACAGTTCCTATTTTAGAAAGTGCGTTTTAATGCACTTTCGTCTTTACGTAATCTATAGATTTTAATACCTATGCAGAGCCGACTTGGAGCGTGCCAACGGAAGACTCGAAATAGGTGTTAAAATACATCGTTTTTAACCTCATAGTATATATTATACAGCATTTTTTATAAAAATAAACATTTTTTACATTTTTAAAATATACAGTCAGATTTTTATTCTTTATAAGTCACTTCATGCACTGTTTCCTTACCATTTTCAAAGGCATAAATACTTTCAAAACATCCTTTTACCATGTCTTCTACATCCTCCATTGTATAAAATGCAGTATGTGGACTTATAATAACATTAGGAAATGAGCTTAATATTGCCATATCATGATTTGAAATAACTTCACCAACTCGATTATGGAAATAAAGGCCATCCTCATTTTCAAGCACATCAAGAGCTGCTCCACCAAGTTTTCCAGATTCAAGACCTGCTATAAGTGCTTTTGAATCGATTAACTTACCTCTAGCAGTATTTACTATAATAGCTCCATCTTTCATCTTTTCAATTGCCTCTTTATCAATTACATGATAATTTTCCTCATTTGCATTCATATGAAGTGAAATAATATCACACTCAGCAAGCATCTTATCCATGCTTACATACTCTGCATATTTTTTTACTTCATCATTCTGATAAGCATCATATGCTAGGATTCTGCATCCAAAGCCTGATAAATGGCGTATCACAGTAGAACCAATCTTACCTGTACCCATTATACCAACTGTGCTTGTACTAATATCTTTGCCAATCTTATTTTTTAATGAGTAATCCTGAAGCTCTACCCTTTTTAAAATATGCCCAAAATTACGACTACATGCCATCATAAGCATTATTGCATAATTTGCAACACCATCAGGTGGATATGATACATTAGATACTTTCATACCTAATTTTTTAGCCGCCTTAAGATCAACATGATCATAACCTATTGAACGGCATTCTACGTATTTTACCCCTACATCTTGAAACTTTTTAAGTACAGCTTCAGACATATCACAAGGTATTATGCTGATAGCTTCGCAGCCTCTAGCAAGTTCAATATTATCTTTATTTGGATAGTCACAAGTATAAACAAATTCAATACCAAATTCCTTTCCAAACTTCTTACAAAATGCAAGTTCGTCGAATTCTCGTAATGAATAAAAACAGATTTTCATATTTTTTCCCCCCTTGTTATATATTATAACGCAATTTACATTTTTGATGGAAAGAAAATCAAGCCATTATATTAATACAAATATACTAAAAATAGCATAAATCTTTCGAAAATAAGGTTGAAAGACATATTCCGAAGCCTCTTCTACCCATTAATCAATTTTATAATCATCTCTGATCTTTCATCAATTGTTGTATTGTCTGTATTAATTTTTATGGTGTGCATTTTCTTATAAAGATCATATTGGCTCATACTTCTTTCCATACATCCGCTGTCTCGTATCCCCTTGGCAATGTCACCAGCTATTCTTTTTTCAAGTTCTTCCCTGCTGCACATCAGTGTAATTCTGTAGACATCAACACCATCAAGATCAAGTCTTTCAAGAATTGACTTCATAATCTCATCAGTCTGGATAACCCAGTTAAAGAGAATGTACTTTGATGAACTGTTTTTTATAAATGAATTAAGCATATAAGTTATGTTCTCGATAACCATTTTCTTGTTCTCATCGTTGACTGTAAAAGGATTCATCCTCCAGCAATCATCACCTTCAAGAAAGAAGCAGTTATCCAGCTTCTTGTAAAGATTTCTGCACACTGTACTCTTACCAACGCCCATTATTCCGTTTATTATAATAAGTTTCTTTGACATTTTATTCACCCAGACAAATTATGTCTTGTAAACCTTTCTTATTTTTTATTTACAAAAACATTGTAGTTCTTCATATTTTAGCGTACAACCTTAAAATAATTTAAAAACAAAAATGATATATATAAATATTATTATATATAAAAATATATCTATTAAATATACTTATAAACAAGCTGGTCAAAAAGCTGGCAACTACCTGCAGAAGCATTCTCAGCTTAAAATCTTTTCTAAGAAGCAATAGCTGTATAAAAATGAATACACAGTAAATGACAAAAGTAATTGTTCCCAGCTCAAGATTATTGATTTTTGAAAGTGCATAAGGTATCGAGATAATTGGGGATACCCCTAAAGCTGCCTTTGTATTAAGCATTATGCCAAGTGCAAGTATTACTATTCCAAGGCAGTATACTACAATCCTTCTGGCCATATAATTAATTCTCACTTTCGGAGAATTTTTTTCTCTTAAATTTATCATCGAATTACTCTTTTCCATTTATTAATTTGATTTTTTATTATAAATAAAGCTTCATATTTTACTATATTTTTCAGATTGATTTCAAATCTGTTGGTGGTATAATTCTAAGTGTTCAAAGATATATTGCGAAGCCTCCGTCACTTCGTTCCAAGTCGTTTCTTCATATATCTTTAAACACGTTGACTGCAAAAATAAAAAAGTGTATTTTTATTTTATATGAATAATTTAATCCATCTTTTCAAATTGCTTTCACAAAATCCACAAATAATATACTAACAAAAGGAGTGATTTTAATGGATAATGATTTACTAAATGCAATAAGTATGATGCTTGACGAAAAACTTCAGCCAATAATGAACAGTATAAGTGAACATACTGAAATACTTAGAGCACTTGAAGATTCATCACATACTCATAAAGCTGAGATAGAGAAAATCAATCATGATACTGCTCATATCAAAGGTGATATTGAATCCATTAAAAAGAGCATAAGCAAATCAGACTGTCATGACTTAAATTCATTTATACAGAAAATCAACATCTGATTTTTCTATGTTGCAATTATATCGGATTGGCTACTACTTACTTTATTAATTACCCTTTTCATAGCCCATATAAAGCAGCCTATCAGTACTGCTGTTGTAATAATCCATGATATTGGATAAGAATCATATACTATCTGCACTGTATGATACTTACCTATCCTAAATACTGTAGCAAGCCATACTATTCTAAATACACATGCACCCATAAGAGATATAATCATTGGCATTATTGAATAGCCGATTCCTCTAAGTGCACCTACCATAACATCCATAATGCCGCATAAAGCATAAGTCTTTGATACTATACCAAGTCTTACAATGCCAGCTGCAATAACTGCATCACTTGCTGTGTACATCTTAAGAAGAGTCCCACCAAAAATGTAAACAAAATTCCCAAAAACAACTCCTACAGTTGTAACACATGCTTGTCCAACAAGTAAAATCTTATATATTCTTTTGTAATTACCTGCACCGTAATTCTGACTTGTAAATGATATTGTAGACTGATAAAATGCATTCATAGCAAAGTAGACAAACTGCTCAACATTAGCTGCTGCAGAATTTCCTGCCATAACAGTTGCACCAAATGAGTTGACTGATGACTGGATTAAAACATTTGAAATTGAAAATATAACTCCCTGGAATCCTGCCGGTAAACCAATTCTAAGGATTTCAAGAAAAACACTTTTATCTATTGAAAGCTTACGAATGTTAAGATGTATGCCACCTTCTTCATGACTAAGACAAAGAATAATCAGACATGCTGATATTACCTGAGAAATAACAGTAGCAATTGCAACACCTGCAACATCAAGCTTTAAAACTACTACGAAAAATAAGTTAAGTACTATGTTAACAGCTCCAGCAAGAGTAAGGTAGTATAACGGTCTTTTAGTATCGCCCACACCCCTTAATATAGCACTTCCAAAGTTATATAACATTGTAGGAATCATTCCTAAAAAATAAATTCTAAGATATGTAGCTGCAAGATCAAGAACCTCCTTAGGAGTCTGCATCATCACAAGTATATTCCTTGCCCCGATAACACCTATAATAGTAAGAATTATACCGCTTACCATACTGATTAAAATTGATGTATGTACAGTATTACTAAGACTTTTTCTATCCTTTGCACCATAATATTTAGCTATAAGTACATTAGAACCAATAGAAAGACCTAAGAAAAGATTAGTTATAAGTCCAATAAGTGCAGTATTCGATCCCACTGCAGCAAGAGAATTATCACCTGCAAACCTTCCAACAACTATAATATCAGCCGCATTAAATAACAGCTGTAATACGCTTGAACACATTAATGGCAGTGCAAATGAAAGCATTTTACTTAAGATTGGTCCATTACACATATCAATTTTGTAATTTTTAACTCTCTTCTTACTCATATATCATCTTGCTCCTTTTCGTTTAGTTATTTTTAGACTACATTAACTAATTTACTCCTATTTTTATATTTTCACAAATATTTTTAATTCCTTCAAGACATTAACAACATCTCACCTTATGACTATGAAATAAAAAGGACTGAACTTAATTTTCAAAGTCCAGTCCTTTTTCCATACTTCTAAAACAGCATATCATAATATCTTTTTATATTATTCTCTAAGCCAGCAACCTCTTTTTCATCATTAAGTACACTCATATAATTTTCTTCCTAATGAGTATATCCTATTATTTTGCCATCTGTTGCATTAATCTCATAATCATATTTTGTATTTCCATAAAGGAATTCTAGCTCATATACTTCTACTCCATCTTCTAAATCCCTTTCTGCCTTAGTAAAGGTTACCTTTTCCCCTAATAAATTCGCATGCTTTATAGCTATATTCTTAGCTTCTTCTAATGTAATTTTAGCTGTATTATTAGAATTTTGATTATTCTTTATATCAAAATCTTTTATATCGTGATCATATTCCATTATCTTACCATTTGCAGCATTTATCTCGTAATTATATTCAGTATTTCCAGAGTAGAATTCTATATCATATTTTTCCACTCCATTATCTAGTTCTTTTTCTGCCTTAATAAAGGTAACATTATCTCTAGTTAATTTTGCATCATTCAAAGCTATGTCCTTAGCTTCTTCAATGGCAATCGCACCTGTTTCATTAGAACTTTGACTATTAGTTGTACCTGGATTAGTAGTTTGATTGTTATCGTTTGGTACTGCTGAATTATTGCATCCTGCAACACCCATACTAATAACCATTATAATTGATAGTAACGCCATTTTTTTCATCATATGCACCGCCTATATATTAAATTTAACTGTCTGATTATCAAGATTATTTTGTGCACTCTTAACGATATATATGCAAAATCATATCTGATGCCTAATTCTTTAGACAGCTTATCATTTAATCTCATAGGTGTATTTTCAGCAAATCATTATGCACCAAAACACAAAACCTCATAAAGTCTACAAGTGCATGTGAACCTATGGCTGATATTAAGTTGGATTTTCTCTGCATAAGAGCAAAAGGTACACCAAACAAAATAGTAAGCATAATTATACTGACTATATTAAAAGTCTGTAAGTAAAATGCATAAGGACATGTGGAATTACCATAATTGCATAGCAAATTATGCTTTGGAGAGTTGACAGACTCTGATCCTTGCTCATTTGAATACACAATGCGAAAAGAAACATTCTAAAAAAGACTTCTTCGAATATCCCTACACAAAAAGCTTCTTTCTTTCTTTTTACTTAGCAAATTTCTCAACATTGCTCTTCTCAACTGCAGTATAAGGATACCATATATATTTACCGCTCTTATCTGCATATTGTATCTTATTTATATCTTTACCCTCTACAAAAGCTTTAGCAGCTTTTAGGATACACTCAGCCTGTCCTTCTCCTGACTGTTTTATAGTAAATGTCATTGTTCCATCCTGTATAGCCTTACAGCCATTAGTTGTTGCATCAACGCCATATATAGGCACTGAAGATGGATTGATTCCTTCTTCTTTCATAGCATCAATTACGCCAAGTGCCATATCATCATTATTTGCTATAACACAATCATAACTACTCTTAAGTTTTAAAAATACTTTAAACATATCCTTTGCATTATCTCTGCTCCAGGAAGCTGTATCCTTAAAAACGTAATTTATATCATATCCATCCTCTTTCAATCTACCCTTTAATGAATCTGAACGAGTTACAGCACACTTGCTATTTCTATCTCCTTCAAGTAGTACTGCATTAAATGACTTTTTACCAGCTAACTTCTTTTCAATATCTTTTGCAATCATATCTACAACATTATTATCATTTGATCCAACAAAAATATACTTGTCTTTCTTAAGTCTTGAACTATCAGGTTCCTGAGAAAAGAACACAACTGGCAGATTACCTGCTGCATTGATTATATGCTGTGCTGTATCTGAATCAGCAAGTGCACAGGCTATCACATCATAACCTTCACTTTTTGCTTTCTTTACGTCATTTACCTGTTTCTCCACATCACTTTCTACATCTTTTATTGTAACGTCAATATTATTAGCTTTTCCATAGGAATTCATCCCATCAACTATTGTCTGATTAAAATCTCCTATACCTGAAAAACTTGCAAAAACTCTTATCTTTTTACCTGATGATGAACTACTTTCTGAACATCCTAAAGCACTAATCATCAAAACACATATTGCAAGAAAACTTACTATCTTCTTTATCCTCATAGTAAATACCTCCTATAACTTAAACTTACCAACTTGTTCTTCAAGAGTTGAAGCTGTTTCTGAAAGACTATCTGCATCTTTAGCAACAGCCTTACTTCCCTTAGTGACTTTTTCAGAATGTTCAAGAATCTCCTGCGCTGTTGCTGAAATTTCCTCAGCGCTTGCTGCCTGCTCCTCAGATATTGAAGCCATATTATCAGCAGCCTCGCCAACATTCGTAACCTTCTCTAACATTATATTAACAAGTTTGTTAGACTCATTAATATTTAAATATATCTTGTCAAAAGTTGAAACTGAATTAGTTATTAGTGATGTACTCTGATTAACGTTTTCCACACTTTTATGAACCTCATTTATAACATTTCCTACAAGCTTATTTATATTTTCTATAATTCGTGCAATATCATTAACAGAAGAGGCACTGCTATTTGCAAGATTTCCAATTTCAGTAGCTACGACAGCAAAGCCTTTTCCTGCTTCCCCTGCTCTTGCTGCTTCAATTGATGCATTAAGTGCAAGAAGATTTGTCTGCTCTGCAATATCACCAATGATTTCAACAATACTATTAATCTCTTTTGTAGATTTACCAACTTCATCTATTGTAAGCTGAAGCTGTTCAATTGATGACTGTATAGTGTCAATAGCATTTGATACATAGCTCATATCCTTTTTACCTGCCTCAGATATGTTAACAACTTCATTCATTTTAACTTTAACTTTATCACCATTATCACTGGTATCACTGACAATGCCAGCAAGATTAGTAGCAGTTCCTGCTATTTCTCCAGTAGATTCTGCAAGATCACTAACTACTATATTTAAATTCTTCATTGCTTCTGACTGGTGCTTTGAAGCATCAAATAATGTCTTTGAAGTATTATCGCTTGCTTGTGCCTGTTCCTTCTGCTGAACTGATATATCTTTGATATCATTTAGCATTGCTCTCATAGATGTTATAAACTTCTGAAGACTTTCAGCCATTATAGATATTTCATCATTACCCTTAACTTCAATATCAACAGTAAAGTCACCTTCAGCCATCTTTACAATTTTATTGCTTATGTCTTTAACTGGCTTTACTGCACTGCCTACAGATTTATAAATTACTAAAGAAACGATAGCAATAGCAATCAATGCAACTGAAACAATATATACTTTTAAAGAATTAACAGAAGACATAATGCTCTTCTCTGGAACATATGAAACAAGAGTCCAGTTAGTTTCCTTTATATCCATAAGCTTAACGATATTTTCATCAATATTTTCTGAATCATATTGGTTTTTATCAATCTTCTTTAATACATTATCATAAAACTTATTAGAAGATTCATTAAGTTTAGAATTAATCTTTAATGATTCAACGCTGCTTGCAATCACTGTCCCATTATCCTTATCAACAAGAAATGACTGTGCATCATCCATATCAATTAATGAATTTACTATAATACTAATCCTATCAAGCTTCACATCAGCACCAACAACACCAACAGGCTTGCCATTGTTTACAAGAAGTCCTGTAGCACTTATTATGCTATTATTGTTACTATCCTTATAAGGTTCACCATAACGCATATTTATATGAGTAAGCCCTTCTTTAAACCACTGACTTGATTTAACATTACTATCTTGTCTGTTAGATCCCTCTGCAGTTATTATCTTGCCATTTAAATCAGCAACATAAAGTCCTTCAGAAAAATTACTATTAAACTGATAATACTGATTCAATATTTTTTTAATTTCTTTTTCTGAATAATCAGTACTTCCTAATGCTTTCTGTACAGTACTAAAAATTTTCAAATTATCATCTAACCAGCTTTCTATTTGTGCAGTCTGACTCTTTGCAGATGCATCAAGTATATTATATGATTCTTCTTCAATTATACTGCTTGACATAAAATAGGATATGGTATTTAGAGCAGTAACAGCTATAAACACTATTGGAATAGTTGCTAATAATATTTTTACCTTTATAGATCTGAATTTTTTCTTATCCCTATTCATTTGTATCCCCCTAAATTAATACTTACATGTATATATTCGTCATAAAATTACAATTATATAGTAAATTCTCAAATTAAATAACAATTTGTATATTTTTTAAAATAATATTGTTGATAAAAACAATAATATTCTATACAATCTTCTTAAGAAACTTTCTGATAAGCAGCATGTACCAGATTACTGCTGATAATGTTGCTAAGGAAATGTTTATTATTGAAAAATTACAGGTAGTTCTTCCAATCCAGAATGGTGGGAAGAATGACAGTACAAACTGTACTTTAGATGTAACAAAATAAGGGATTGAAAGTGAAATTAAAAATACTATACAAGTTATCTTAACAAGAGCCATTCCTTCAACCTTATTCCTGCTTTTCTCTGTGATAAAGAATCCCATTAAGAAGCCGCTCATTGCAAAAAGTATGCAGTACACAATACACTTTATAGCTGTGAAAGATGATAATGGAAAGAGGAAGTTAACAGCAAATGAATAAACCATTGAAAGCACGCTTGTTATAAAAAATCTTGTCATTATATAGCCCTTTTTTCCAAGAGGTGTTACGCATAGATACTTTGCTGTGCCATTATCCATCTCTTCAAGCACTACCATGACATTTATAAAGACAAGCATTAAGATTGGCATACATATAAGTATCAGCTGCAATAATGGATAGTAAGGCTTGATAATAAATGAAGATTTAAAATAGGCACATAAAAGTTTTTCAATATATGGCACTCCAAAATATATAACTAGCCCAGTTAAAATTGGTGCAAGCAATGACACACAAAGAATTACTTCATTCCATAAGCCCACCATAAACTGTTTAAATGCATTTACCCATATCTTCATTATCTTGCACCTCCAATTTTTCTATATTTCTTATTCATATACTTATAAGTTATAAGTATTAGCAATGTATTCCATATTATCATGTAAAAAATACTTGCTGGCTTATTTCTCATGCCCTGCACAATAACTGCTGCTGGTGTAAAGAATAGATATTTTTCTGCAATATTAAATATATAAAGCACACCAGGCAGGCAGAAGATTATCTCAAAAATTGTTGAGAGCATAAGATACTCATTCATACTGCGGGAGTTAAGCGCTGCAATCATACCAAGTACTGAGAAAAATAACGAACCAAGAGCAATAGTAATAATGCTTACAACACCAATTCCTGATGGTGAAAAAAATAAAATAGCTATTGCTGATATAACACTTATAAATGCAAATGACATAACTTTACCAAATAGATAATCGGAAAATTTTATAGGTGAAACAATAAGGCTTGGTAATATTCTCTGGCTCTTTTCAAGAAGCACTATTGCTCCCATAAAGAATATTCCTATAGTTGCAGGATCAGTAAAGACAAGTAACTGTGCTGTAATATCCTTAAAATCCTTAGCCATAATCTGCACAATACATATATATAACACTGATAAAAAAGTATAAAGATAATAAAATCCGTACTTATACTGAAACTTCATATCAGAAATTGTTAAAGTTAATTTTCTCATATCAATGTCCTCCCTGTTACATCCATGAAAATATCATTTAATGTAGGCTCACTGGAATGAATTGAAGTTATTTTTCCTTCTGACATAAGTGACATAAGCTTCTTATGAGAGCCACACTCTTTAAGGTTGCATGTATCTGTTTTTTCATGTTCATTTTCAATCCATGTATATGTGACTTTTGCTGCACCCTTCTGCATTATAAGGTTATGGGGTGTATCCAGTGCCTTAATTGCACCATCAACTATAAAGGCCACTCTATCACAAATCTCTGTAGCATCACTCATATTATGAGTTGTAACTATAACTGTCTTGCCCTTTTTCTTTTCCTCTAAAATCAAATCCTTCATCATCCTTGAGTTTGTCGGATCAAGGCCGCTTGTTGGCTCATCAAGAAAAAGAATTTCAGGATCATGAAGCAGTGATTTAATAAAGTTAAGCCTTGATTTCATCCCTTTTGAAAAATCGCCAGCTTTTTTGTCAGCATCATTTAGAAGATTTACTGATTTTAAAAGTTCATCAATATCTCTTGTCCTGCACTTATAAAGTGAAGAAAAAAACTTTAAGTTTTCTCTAGCTGTAAGCTTCTCGTATAAAGTAGGAAATTCAAAATCAACTCCTATTTTTTCATAGAAATCAGCTTTCTTATTCTTCATATCAGTATTATTTACTTTAACAATGCCACTGTAATCACTTATCACACCAGTAAGAATCTTCTGTAGGGTACTTTTTCCTGCGCCAGAAGGCCCAAGAAATCCAAAGATTTCACCAGATTTAATTTCAAAATTCATGTCCTCAATAAATTTATAATCACTATAACTAAAACTTAAATTCTTAACCTGAATCATTATTATCCCTCCACAATCTTTATATATATGACTAATTTAGTAAATATAGTCAAACGCAGCTTAAAAAAATTTATCATCACAGTAACCTACACCCCTAGAAAAGGAGAAGTTTCATTTAATTCACTACATTCTAGTTCATAATCTGAATTACAATTCCCCTTATCAGCAGCCTTATGCATTCATCAAAATGTTCTTCTCCGACTTCTCTTTTGTGAAGCATTGATAAAAATATAGAACGCAGTGCACATTCATATACTGAAAGATCCTTATTTCTTATTGCTGGTATAAGCTCCACTAATTTATCAAGTGATATTTTGTCTTTTTCAAAATGCTTTGTAACTTCTTTAACTGGTATCTTTCTTAAGATAAGCTCAAGATCTCCATGTTCAAGAATGCTTATTATGTTACTTTCATCTGTAATTTTAAAATAATAGTAGATAATATCTGTTAAATCATCTACACCGAATTCATCAGTAACTGTCTTTTCAAGTTCTGCCATAAGCTGTGACTGAATATCATCATGCAACACATTAATTGCATCATATAAAAGCATTTCTTTTGATTGATAAAATAAATAAAACGTTCCCTTTGGAATATTAGCACGTTTTACAAGTTCATCTACTGTAGTCTTTCTTACGCCATACTGTTTAAGGCAGTCTAGAGCAGCTTTTCTTAGATCATTTACTATAATTTCACGTTCTTTATCATTATATGCTCTTGGCATAAAATCGCCTCCCTATGCGTTTGACTGTTTTTGTCTATATAGTCATAATATACCCATTTGAATTATTTGTAAATAGTTATTATTACTATATTATTTAAAAAGCAAATGGTAAATTTATTTTTACATTTTTATTGATTTACTACTTTATTTATATTATGATTTAATTAATGAATAACAAACTTAAATTGGATCCCTTCAAATTAATTGCTTTTGTCAATAAGAAAGTGTACCACCTTGCTAATTAAAAAGTGTACCACTTAGAATAAAAAATAATACCTGCTTTCAGTTGCGGGTGATATTATAATTGCTACTGTTGTACAGACTTATTATTAAGGCCTAATAGATGTTCTTTTTGCTGTCGGTATCTATAACTTTCTCCATTAAAAGTTAA
>NZ_VULX01000022.1 GCF_009696465.1 Inconstantimicrobium porci
CCCCAAGGGAAAGCGTATATCTGATTATAGTGTTGATAACATAGGGTTTATTGAAGAATGGATGAACACTCTTCCACGTAAAATCTTAGACTACCGAACTCCAGAGGAGCTTTTTGAAAAGTACCTCGATGAGATCTATGCAGCTTAAAAATTCAAGGGTTCAAATGGAAAAATAAAATTAGTTCAATTTGTTATTGCAATTTATCAAGTATATTTTTATGTAAGGAATGATTAACTAGATGAATATTCAGATTTTTGGCACTAAGAAATGTAATGATACTAAAAAAGCTCAGAGATTCTTTAAAGAAAGAAGAATAAACTTTCAGTTTATAGATTTAAAAGAAAAAACACTAAGCCATGGTGAACTTCAAAGTGTAAAAAAAGCTGTAGGCCTTGAATACCTTATAAATAAGTCATCTAAAGACTATAAAAAGTTAAACATGGATAAAATAAGAGGCGCCCAAATACGTGAAGAAATTCTTCTTAAAAACCCTTCACTATATGTAACACCTATCGTTAGAAATGGCAAAGAAGCCACAGTAGGTAATAAACCTGAGATTTGGAATCAATGGATTAAGGCTGACAAATAATATACTTATTAACTCTAGCAATATTTGCTTCACCAACAAATAGCGAACAGAGAAAAACGAATAGTAAAGGACAAAATTCGTAGCGCTACGCGTATGAATTTTATTTAATAGAGGATATATGCTCCAAACCTCCATAATTACATAATCAGAAACTTTATTGTCAGCTTAAAATATATAAACTATTCTCTGTTCGTTATTAGTTATTCACCGCACTACAAATAATGATTTATAGAACAGAATGCATTACACATAATACATTTATTTTATCTAGTGTCCTCTGTGCTTTTCTTTTCTCTTCTGTTGCTTTAACTCAAACATTCTCTGTGCTCTTTCTTCTTTACGTTCTTTTCTGGCTCTTTTTCTTTCAGCCTTGTTTTCTTCATACTGCTCTTTAATAACATTTTGTGCTTTTGTTCCAATCCCCTTATTTTTAGCTTCTTTTTTAATTTCTCGCAAAACACGTTTAGGGTTTTTCTTTTTTGCAGCAGTTTTCTTGCCTCCATCAAGTTTTACTTCCTTTGGCTTAAGCTTATAAAAATTTCTTTTAATAAACTCAAATACCTCAACATCTGTAGGCTCTGCTCCAAATGTTACTTTACTTACACTATAGCTGTTACCATCATGGCATTCAAAAACACCAATCCAGAATGGATTCTCAAACATAACTGTAAGCTTAATTTCCTTAATCATATGTAGTTCCTCCTGAAAAATAAATTTCAGAGAACGGACAACCCAGGAGGGCAGGTTACTGCAGCACTAAATTAAAGTAGATTAGAGATATGAACTAATCTCTTATATAAAATATAAGTGCTGGTTCTGACTACCGGCAGAAACTGTGTTTTTATCTCTTATTTTATATTATATACTTATTTCTTAATTAAATGAATACTGCAAATTTGTGCCAATAAAATATGCTAAATCCTCATTATCAAAATGCCATGTACTCATAAGTTTATCAGGTAAAACCAATCCATCTTTAGATGTATAATTATCATATACAGCAGACCATTTTCTTCTTTCAAGTGTTCCATCATTTTTTGTGATACTTCTGAAATCTGTAGAAAAGCTTCTTACCATACCTCTATCATCAAAATTATATACCCCACTAACTACAAGATTATGATCCTTTACAGTTACTTTAACTGAGTTATTATTAACCTCATCAAATTGAACAGTACCATTTAAAAATTGAGATGGCATAAATATTAATTCACCAAGCCAAGTAACATTGTACTGTTAGATTCCTTTATTAAATACTTTCTAAAACAAATAAGCCTGCATCACTGATTTTGATGCAGGCTTATTGTAATGAAAATAATCATGCTAATACCTTACACTGTAAGACAATTCTCTGAATGCTTTTAACTGACAGAAAATACTTTTCTGCAAGCTCGCTTGTCTTCATGCCATTCTGATAATCATTAAATATATTTTCATTTCTTTTATTTAACTCAGCTTTAGTGGAAGTATTGCTTCCCCACTGCTGTCTCTTTTCATTCTTTCTAGGAATATAAATACATTCCCCATCCACATAATTTTGTATAAGTTCGATAAGTTCCTGTGGCAAAACTTTCTGTGCCTTTCTATAGCTCATAATGCCCTCCTAAACAAATTTACTGTCTAGAAATAGCAAAAGCCAATGTAGGAATTTGTCCTCTTATATTGAAGTTGCACTAAGGAGTTTCATCCATAATTCATTATTATGATATCTTCATTCATAATTAGTGAAAAACTTCTCATTTTTCTAAATGTATTTACTAAGTTCGTTATACTATATCTTTGTTTACAAATCGATACATAGGCTCCTGCTATGCATTAAATATAGGTTCAGTCATTATAGTGTCCTCCTTCTTGTTATATTATACAACTATTATACCAAATTTTTATAGTATGTCTACAAATCACATTAATGGGATATCTTCTATATGAATAATCATGTCATTCTTTACTTTAAGTTTTGCAGCATTCTTTTCACCCTCAACATAGATACTGCTATCTTTACACATCTTCTGGATTCTGCTTCTTGTAAATTTAGTATTATCTGCTAGTAACTTGTCCACTCTAAGATCCTGTACACAATTAGTCTTAATAGTTATCTCAATATCTTTACAAGTGAAATCAATATCCTTGTTTTTCTCTACTCTATAATTTACATCATCAAATACAACTTCAGCCTTGTTTCTGCTATAAGCACTTAAATCAAAACCATATTGTACTGCTAGTTCTTCATCATTAGCCGCGAACTTTTCGTAAAGTTGTCTA
This sequence comes from Inconstantimicrobium porci, assembly GCF_009696465.1. Taxonomy (GTDB): domain Bacteria; phylum Bacillota; class Clostridia; order Clostridiales; family Clostridiaceae; genus Inconstantimicrobium; species Inconstantimicrobium porci. The sequence continues at coordinate 2,853 of NZ_VULX01000022.1, forward strand.
TCTATATCAGATGGATTAATCCTTTCATAAATTGTCATATTCCATGTTGACTTGCATTTTTCACACTGGTGAATAAGCCACACATCAATATTATTTTTATTGGCATTAACTCTGAATTTCTTTGTATTAATAAAGTTAGTTTTACACTTACACTTTGGACAATTTCTTTTAACAACCGGTAAATTTTCCGCAACTATATTCCATACGTATTTTTGACTGCTGCTCATTTCTGCTTCCCCCTAGATTAAAATATATTAATTTTAGGATGCAGCAGAAGCCGATAACAATTATTTTAAATATTGAATGTATATTGTATAGTTTATAATGTATAATTTCGGATTGAACTTCTCTTTCAGAAGTTCCAAAGCCATTGCATAAGGGAACGTGCCAAATCAGAGATTTGGAATGCCTGCTTAAACCAGGACGAATTCCTCTTTAAAACTCTTTTTTATCATTAAGCTATTCTAAAAAAAGGTTTGGAGACATGTCTCCATTTCCTGAAATTCAAATAAATATTGCGACAGCTTCTGCTACGCAATAGTAAAAGGTTCAGTCATGTCATATACCTCCTGCTCATATTTTCTATAATTTATGTTACTATGCCGTTATAAAAAAATAAACCTCATAGTCTCTTAATAAAAAACTATGAGGTCTATATTTATTGAACTATATGTTCTAGATCTTCCAGAATTGAAGATAACATCTCTTTCTTAGATATAGAAACTCATTCTAATACTATTTCCAACTAATGATTTCATGTTATCATCATTTAAGTTTTCATAGGTGTAAAGTGCATTATCTAGATCATTTATACTTTCTTTAATATTAGCTTATAACTAGATTATCCACTATACAATATCAGTTACTTAATTAAGTTATATGTTGTTCTTATTACATCACATGAATTCTTGTAATCCTTAAGTTCATCATCTGAAAGATTAAGTTCATAAACATCTTCAACTCCATTTTTTCCGATTATACATGGAGTACTTGCAAAAATTCCATTTTCACCATACTGACCCTCAAGAAGTGTACTTGCAGGAAGAACTGTTTTTTCATCATGGAACACTGCATAAACTAGTCTTGCAAGAGTTGAAGCTATACCAAACTCAGTAGCATGCTTTCCTTTAAATGTTACCCAGCCAGCCTTTTTAACTTCATCTAAAATTGCAGGTTTATCTAACTTACCAAACCTGTCAGGATCCTCTTTTTCAAGCTGTGATAAAGGTTTTGCACCAAAAACTACATTTGACCATGCGGCTATCTGTGAATCGCCATGCTCACCCATTGTATATGCTGAAATTGCTTTAGGATCAACACCTGTTTCTCTTGACAGTACTGTTTTGAATCTGCAGCTATCAAGTCCAGTACCAGTTGCAAATACTCTGTTCTTAGGGAATCCTGTCTTTTCCCAAAGATATCTTGCTATTACATCACAAGGATTGGTTATAACTATAAATATACCGTTAAATCCAGCTGACACAACTCTATCTGCAAAACTATCAACTACATTAGCACTGTACTGTACCTCATCAAGACGGCTTCCAGTTTCAGTGATCTTTCCAGCACTAAGAACTACAATATCACAATCAGCAAGATCCTCATATTCACCATTAACTACATTAATCCTATGTGGTAGATAACTAAGACTGTCAATCAAGTCCTGCCTCTCACTTACTACCTTCTGCTTGTTAATATCCACCAGTACAAGCTCATCAACTATTCCTTGAGTTGCAAGGCTAAAAGCTACATGTGCCCCAACATGTCCAACTCCTATAATTCCTACTTTTCTTAATTTTACACTCATTTATATAACCCCCAATATAATATTTTATTTTAAGTTTTATTACTTATTGCTTAACAAATTTAAATATTATTGAATTATTTCTAATTATTCGAAATAGTTCTTATTAATTTAATATATTAAACCTTTGCAATTTATTATGCAAGAGTTAATCGACTTTTTTTATAGAAATATAAAAAATAAACTTCATAATCTCATCTGAGACTATGAAGTTTATCAATTATTCTGGATATATAAGTCTTTCTTCAGTTATATTTTCAAGAACTTCTGTTAAGAACTTCTTAGATATAAAACGTGCCATTGGTAAATTCATATCTAGGTAGTTACCGCAGTCCTTAGCAGCTGCTCCTGGAACTTCTCCTTCAAATTCAGACATAAATCTGTAAAGTTCAGTTACTAGAGGTACTATGTCTTTTGACTTTAAGTCTCCTGCTAATATCAAATAAAAACCAGTTCTGCATCCCATTGGTCCAAAGTATACAGTCTTGTCCTTATAGTCCTTGTGGTTTCTTAAATAAGTTGCAGCTAAATGCTCTATTGTATGCATTTCTGCAGTATTCATAACTGGCTCCCTGTTTGGAGCAGTCATACGGATATCAAATGTAGTTATGATTTGTCCGTTTATATTGTCCTGTCTTGAAACATAGATTCCAGGAAGTAATTTATTATGATCAATTGTGAAACTTGCTATCTTTTCCATGTTCTATCACTCCTATTCTAATATTACACAGATACTGATTCAGTATGTATATAACTTCTTTACTCTGATAATTTATAGTATATATTTATTCATTTCAAAAGTCCATCAAATTAATATATTTATCTTCATATTCTGTAACTGGAATCGGTTTAGAATAAAAATAGCCTTGAATATAATCACATTGTAAATCTCTTAGGAAATCACGCTGTTCTTGAGTTTCAACACCCTCCATTATAACTTTAATTCCTAATCTTTTAGCCATATGTATTACTGACGAAATAATTATCCTACTTCTTTCAACCATACTTCCCCTTGGAAGAAAATTCATATCTATCTTCAGCATATCTATTGGAAAGTCCTTCAATGCATTAAGCGAAGAATACCCACTCCCAAAATCGTCCATCAGGATAGTAAATCCAGCTTTATGCAAATCTTCAATAATCATTAGCATCATTGAGGGGTTTGTCATATATGCACTTTCTGTAATCTCTAAATGAAGATATTGCGGTGCTATACCATATTTATTAATAAGTTTTAAAAGCTTATGTACAAGATTAGGATTATAAAGGCTTATGCGTGATACGTTTACTGAAACTGGATTTATTTTTTTGCCTTCATCAATCCACTTTCTCAACAGTATACAAACCTGCTCCCACATATAATAATCAAGGTCAGCTATAAATCCATTTTTCTCAAAAACAGGTATAAATATATTGGGTGGTATCATACCTTTCTTAGGATGTATCCATCTTACAAGTGCCTCTGCACCACATGCTTTTTCATTATATAAATTAACTTTAGGCTGTAGAAAAACAGTAAACTGTTTCTTATCTATTGCAGTATGCATATCATGAATAATTTCCATTTCCCGTCTTTGAATTTTTTCTTCTTCGTCATCATATACTTCATAGAAATGCTTTATATTATAGCGACACTTTTCAGCTGCAAGAGCCGCTTTAACATTAATATCTTCCATGCTCTTAGATGAATCTGTTATAATACACACACCCATCTTAAAATGAAGCAGGTAATCCTGACGGTACTTATTAAGCCTTTCATTTGCATTTTCAAGCTTTTTATAGAATTTATCCTCATCATATGGGATACAGAAACAAAACTTATCGGCATTCACTCGTCCATAGGTACATATTGGATAATCTGATACAACTTCCTTAATTATTTTAGCAACATATTTTAAAAGATTATTTCCTTCTTTTTCACCAAAATCAGAGTTATACAACTTAAACCTTTCAATATCCAATTGTACAAAAGCAAACTGTATCTCAAGATGTTCATCAATCATTTTTCGTGTATTACTAAATACCTTTTCTCTATTGAAAAGACCAGTAAGAGAATCATGTTCTGAAGCATATCTAAGCTTTTCATAAAGAGCAATATCTGTTCTTGTCATAAGAATAACTCCATTCTCCTTGTCAATAAATCTTATTTTCCCATTTTTCACAAAAATAGCAGCAAAACATTCAAAATATAAATTAGAAAATTTATTTATTACTCCATTTAAAATATTCTTGTCAGTCAAATCCCTATTAAAAAAGTAAGCTATTATTTCACCAGTGTCCTTACGTTCTATAAGTCTACACTCAGTTTTTATCCATACCATTTCATTAGTTTTTCTGAGCATTGCCCAATATGATTTAGAAATTTTTCTTTTTCCTTCACTGTAAGACTTCTTAAGAGACTCTATTGAAAAATCGTTTATCTCTCCTTTTGATAAACTTATCTCTTTAAAAGCCAATTTTAATCCAGTTTCTAAATCATTTGGTAGTTCATCTATCTTAATTTCATAATCACGTTTTTTCGAAAAAACTTCCTCAATCTTCTCTTTAGTTATATTAAAACACATATATGACATAGTTGATGTATCTATATCATCAGGAAATATTCTTTCACTTACTAAGCCATAATTTCTTACATTAATATTATCCCCTAGCTCTGATTTATAATATATCACATCATCTATGCAATTAAGATTATGCACTGTTTTAGTCGATAAATTTATAGTCCGAGCAGTTATATCATTTTGATTCAGCGCAAGACTAAAATATTTCTGCATATCGCTTTGATCACTATTTAAAGAATCATTTAACAATTATAGCCACCACACAAAAAAGATTCCTAAAAATATTCAAATACACTCAATTAAATTATGCCTGTTTTTTCTACTTTTTTCAACATTTTTTTGAATAATTTATTATCTTAATAATTTTGTTCTTTATATTTTAGCTTATTCTCACTTTTCTAAATTATCTTATTAAAAAAAGCTTGAAAAATATATTTCAAGCCCTTATAGTAAAATATTTATTATCATTATCTAAATAGTTTCGTGCATCTTTTAAAAAGCTTACAGTTATAAGCAAAATTACAACGCCTATTGGAAATGCCGCTATAATGCTTACAGACTGTAAATTACTCATAGAACTGTCCGAAAATACAAGTGCTATTGTCAAAAGTATCAAAACTAGTGCAGCACAAGGCATCGTATTAATCATCGAAATTATCACTCCATATAAATCACCTGATTTATTATAAGAAGCAATAAAATTAGCAGCACCAGAAATCTGTTTACCAAGTGAATATGTATATATCATACATGTCACAACAAGAATAACTATTGTAACTGCATTACGACTTAACTGAATATGAAAAACAACATTAATTATGCCTGCCATTAATGGTGTAGCAAGACTAAAAATTGTGGCAGTTCCAGCCAGTAGAGCAAATACAGCCAATAGATCTATTAACCTTCCAAGAAGTCCATTCGTATGTTTTCCTAATATAGGGCGACATGCTTCTGAATATTTCTGTCTTTTTCTTTTACGAACATGAAGCATGAAACCAAAAGAAACAGCCAGTATTAAATAAAATCCCCAGGGAATCAGACTCCAGTGAAACAATGGATATACACTTGCCCAGTCCTGAATACTCCCAAGATCTTTAATGTGTGGGTGAACAGCATACAAAAGCCATTCTGAAAATGAATAAAACAAAATATCAGCTGCCAGACCTGCAGTGAACATCATAGAACCCCAGACAAAAAATGAGTACTTAGGTTTCTCATGAGGATTTCCCAGCACAATACTGCCATATCTTGAAAATGCCACGTATATAGATATAAGAAATATGCCAAGACCTATAACAAGATAATACACACCAAAAGTATCACCAAGCAAAAAACGTATTTTACCAAGAACTGCTTTTGACAAATCTGGTTTCACAATAAATAAAATGCATAACAGTAACATAAACGCAACATGTATCTCCGTTGTATCGAATACAGGAAGAGATGAATCACTCTGCTTAATCAGAAGTCCAATTTCTGTGCAGCCAAGGATTACACCTTCTGCTCCCTTTTCCTTCATATCATTAATTATTCTTACATATTTCTTTTCTTAATCTTCGTTAATCTTACCAACACATAATTCATCGTAAATAACTCGATTAACTAGTTCAATATCATCCTTATTTAGAATCATAACATCTATGCCGTTATCAATTATTCTATCCTTATAAAAATCCTCAGTCATTGTGTACTTAGTTCCAAGAAGTGCTACCTTCTAATTATAGTTCAACGCTTTTAAATGTCAATTTATACCTTCTTTCAAACAAAATATGTGCTATATCAAATATCTTTATTTTAACGAAGATCTTAATCAAAGAAGTATCGTTAAAAAGATAGGCGTACAGTAAAACTAAAATCCGGCTTGTTTAAGTTCATCCATCATAGCAGGTCTTCTTTTATATTGCATCTTCCATATATTGGCAATTTTCTCAACTTCTATTTTCCCACCCTCATATTTTGATACTTTCTTCAAATACCTCATCAAATTTTTATATCCGCGTCTATCACAAACTCTTTCAGCTTCTTTTATTACATAATTTATATAAACATTTCTTGTTCTTTCAGGCAGTTCCTTACTTAAAACATTCTCATACTGATCCAAATCATCTATTGTACCACTATGTATAATTTCATATAGTAACTTATCATAAAGTGATTCTAATGCTAAGAAAGAAAACCTTACTGAATTTATTAGTCTAAGATTTAATATTTTTTCTCTATACTCAATCCATTCATCGTTATTACATGCTACTTTCAGCATTTTGATATATTTTAAATCAAATTGTTGACAAGAAAAAACCTGATAGCATAATTCCTTCTTATATTCTAATGTATTACCTGTCCTTTTATAAATTTCAATCAGCTGTCTACTATAATTTAGAACTAGATTAAAATTATCTTTATCTATGTTCTTACTTTCTTTAAGCACTTCAATTGCTTTATCATACTGTTCTTTGGATAAATATTCTTCAATCTCTAATTCTCGAATTGCTGAGAAATTCCTATACTTCTTTTTATATTTATCAATTTCAACTTGAGAGTAACACAAATCTTTCATAATATTTATACGCTTTATAATAGCATTTTCACATCCATAATACGGAGAATATGTACTTCCACAATCAGTCTTATTTTCATATTTTTTAATGATTTTATCAAGTTGTTTAAGCTGTTCTCTCATATATTTATCGTCACAAAATTCATCTTTCAAAAATCCCTCAATATATTCTCCTAGATAATCTGTAACGTAATCCTCTTGATGGGTCTCAAACCATTTATGCATATATTGTTTTTGTGCTTCATCTGCTTTGTAAAGAATCTGTTTCCAATACTCATAGCATCTATTAGCAATATACGATGTTTCGTCATCAGAGTCATCAATATCTGTATTTCCAACACAATGAAAAACATAATTTGTAAGTTCAAATGCCTCCTTTAAGCTATTTTTCTCAATAAGAATGTCAACTTTTTCATCAAGAAAATTCTCCATTTCATTAATAAAATCTGAGGCATTACTCCAATTAACATAGCCATAACCATCAGAATTATTCACAGCTATTTTATCAACTTCATTTTTTAGCTTTGTCATCACTTCATCGCTCACATTATCAGAATATTTAATCATAAAATAATTACGCAGTGAATCATTTTCATTAGCTAAATCAAGGACAATCTTTCTAATCTCATTTTCAGGAATTTTATCTATAACTTTTATAAGTGCTTTCTGATCACGTACCTCTTGTTTTGTCATTAGATTAATAGAATCATACTTAAGATTATCTATAGCAAATAAAGCTGCCGCCATATGCTTGCAGTATGTACCATCTTCAGCATAAGGACAACTACAATACATATCAGTCACTGAACCTCTATTAATTCGTATTTCAACATCATAAGATTCACTACCCTCCACAATTGCAGAATAGCCAGTATCTGTTACTTTTAGCTCTGATACATTTCCATTTTGAAAGTAATCCAAGCCACGCTCTAATATAATACTTTGAAACAAATCCTTCCAATACTCCATAGTATGCATACCTGCTTTCTTTGTATATTAAATCAATTCCAGTTTAACTATATTATACAACTATCAACAAATAATTATAAGTATATCTATATCACGGTAAAACACTTTACTTCAATTAGTATATTTCCCAAACTGTTTCCACATATGTCGAATTTGCACATTGTATGTATCAATTTGATATATTGCTCAAATAGTTATAGCTTTATGTTATAATGTCTTTATATTATATAGGGAAGGTGTTACGGGGTTTGACTACACTAAATTTGAAAAACATTGATGCAAAGACAATTATTAATAATGATTCGTCAATAAAAAATGAAATTCTTAGAGCTACTGAAAAAGGCTTTATTAATAGAAACTTAGACGGTAATTTAGCTTTAACACCAAAGCTTATTATTAATGACTACCTAAAAGGGACAAAAGTATTAAGTGAAATCATTCGCGAACTTAAAAAATGCGAAGAATTCTATATTTCAGTTGCATTTATAACATCTAGTGGACTTGTACCGTTGCTAGAAACTCTAAAATCATTAAATGATAAAGGTATTAAGGGGAAAATTATAACTACTGATTATCTTAACTTTAGTGAACCTAAAGCATTAAAGAAGCTTTTATCATTTTCAAATATTGAAGTAAGAGTTTATGACAAAGAAAACTTTCACACAAAAGGATATATCTTTAAATATGCTGATTATTATAAGGTAATTGTAGGTAGTTCAAACTTAACTCAAACAGCGCTCACAAAAAACAAGGAATGGAATCTAAAAGTTTCTTCATTAGATGAAGGTTCACTAACGCAAGATGTCATAACAGATTTTAATAAACTGTGGAATGACGCAAATGAGTTAACGCTTGAATGGATAAAAACTTATGAAGAGATATATAAAAAGCAAATCGAATATACCAAGAAATCAAAAGTTCCAAGTATAAAACAGTACAAATTAAGACCAAATAAAATGCAGATTGCTGCTATAAATAATCTATCAAAGCTTCATGAAAATAATGAGCATAAAGCGCTTCTTATATCAGCCACAGGAACAGGAAAAACATATTTATCCGCATTTGAGCTTCGAAATTATAATCCTAAAAAAACTTTATTTGTAGTTCATAGAGAACAAATTGCACTTCAAGCCTTAGAAAGTTATAAAAATGTGTTTGGTGACTCAAAAACCATGGGTATTTTATCTGGTAGCAGAAAAGAGATTAACAGAGATATTGTTTTCTCTACTATACAGACTTTATCTAAAGATGATATCTTACACAATTTCAAAAAAGATGAGTTTGACTACATAATCATTGATGAAGTTCATAAAGCAGGTGCAGCAACATATCAAAAAATAGTTGAATACTTTACACCTGACTTTCTTCTTGGAATGACAGCCACACCTGAAAGAAGTGATGATTTTGATATATTCAAAATGTTCAATTATAATATTGCCTACGAAATAAGACTTAAACAGGCTCTAGAAGAAGATCTTTTATGTCCATTTCATTATTTTGCAGTATCTGATATATATGTTAATGGTGTCTTACTTACTGATAAATCCGATTTTAAATATCTCGTATCTGAAGATAGAGTAAATCATATTATCGATAAAATTAACTTTTATGGATACTGTGGCGACAGAGTTCAAGGCCTAATATTTTGCAGTGATAAGCATGAAGCACATGAACTTTCAGACCTATTCAATCAACGTGGTTATCATACTCTTGCATTAACAGGAGATAGTTCTCAAAAAGAAAGAGAAGAAGCCATCGAAAGACTGGAACAGAAAGAATTGGAAAACTCACTCGATTATATATTCACAGTGGACATTTTTAATGAAGGTGTTGATATTCCATCTGTAAATCAAGTAGTAATGCTTAGACCTACTCAATCATCAATAATATTTGTGCAACAGCTTGGTAGAGGTCTTAGAAAGAATAACTCAAAAGAATATGTTGTTGTCATAGATTTTGTAGGAAATTACGATAAGAACTTTTTAATTCCTGTTGCCCTTTCTGGCGATAGAACATTCAACAAAGATACTTTAAGAAAATATATATCAGAGGGTTCAAGAGTAATTCCTGGCTGTTCTACAATTAATTTTGATGAGATTTCAAAGAAGAAGATCTTTGATTCAATAGATAAAGTCAACTTTAATGACATAAAAATGATCAAAGAAAGCTATAAGCATCTAAAACTAAAAATAGGTAGGATTCCACACCTTCAGGACTTTGATGACTATGAATCAATAGATCCTTTAAGAATTTTTGATAATAAGTCACTTGGATCTTACTATGTTTTCTTAAAAAAATACGAAAAAGATTATACTATTGAACTAAACGATACAGAAAAGTTATTTCTTGAATTTATATCAAGAAAATTAGCTTCAGGCAAAAGACCTCATGAATTAATATTATTAAAATCAATACTTAGTGGTAATAACAACAATTTAATGACTCACTTAAGTAAAGACTTAAAAGAATTATATAATATAGATTTTACTACACTAACTAAAAATAATGTTGTTAATGTAATGACTAATGAATTTCCTACAGGTTCAGGGAAAAAAACTTATGCAAAATGTGTCTTTTTAAAGAAAGATAGAAATGATTATGCTGTATCAGATAATTTTAATGAACTTCTTAAAAATAATGATTTTAAAACTATAGTTTCTGAACTTATTCAATTTGGAATATCTAGATATGAGAAAAACTATAGTAATAAATATATGAATACATGCTTTGAACTTTATCAAAAATATACTTATGATGATGTTTGCAGAATATTAGAATGGGAAAAAGGCGAAGTTCCTCTTAATATTGGAGGATATAAATTTGATAAAACAACCAAAACATATCCTATATTCGTTAACTATGATAAACATGAGGATATCAACGATACAATTAATTACGAAGATAGATTTATATCAGAATCAAAATTAATTGCTATATCTAAATCAGGAAGAACAGCTTCATCTGATGATGTAGCACAAGTATATAATGCAGAAAAAGATAATGTAAGCATCTATTTATTTGTAAGAAAAAATAAAGATGATAAAATCTCTAAAGAATTCTACTTTATTGGAAAGATAAAGGCTGTTGGTGAACCTCATGAGTTTACAATGAAAAATACAACAAAAACTGCCGTAGAAATACAATATCAACTTTTAACACCTGTAAGGCCTGATATTTATGAATATATAACATCTTAACTCTTAAAAAAGGATTAAATTCTATGCGTGAATTTAATCCTTTTTTAATCATATTATTTTAAAAATTTTTCTTTAATACTATTTACCACTGCAACATCTGCTGGAATCCATTTTTCATTATCTATTTCATCAAGAGTAACCCATTTAACGCCATTATGCGCATTTAGATGTAATGTACCACCTGATATATTACATAAATAGCAATGCATTGTTAAATGAAAGTTTGGGTAATCATAATCAACAGTAGTTAAAAACTCTAGATTTTCTATATCAAGTTCAAGTTCTTCCTTAATTTCTCTATGAAGAGCCTCTTCTCTCTTTTCACCAGGTTCTATTTTTCCACCCGGGAATTCCCACATATCAATAAACTCCCCATAACCTCTACGAGTTATAAAGAATTTATCATCTTTCTTAATAACAGCAGCAACAACCTCAATTATCTTCATATGTACCTCACCTCTATATAATTATACTATTTATCAACATCTAGAACCATAGTAATAGAAATCTTAAACTAAAATTATAGTAACTATATAATTTAAATTACTGCTTTATATATAGTTTATTTGTATCATAATAATAAGATAAGAATCTTAGAAATATTTCCTTTAATTCTTCTTTTTCCAGCATAGGTGCCATTATAACTGGATAGCTTTTATTAAATTCATAAATTATTCTTCTACCTACACGTTCGTCTTTACCAAGATCATCTCTTCCAATAATCTTGGCCTTCATTACTTTTGACAAATCAAGTTCATCTATAATTTCAAGTATATTCATAATAAACTTATCATTTCTGAAGATCTCATATTTTATCATGTAATTATATAGATCAAGATTCTCTACAATAAGTTTATAAAATTTATTTTTTTCACTATCTTCTTTAATATTATCCTCAACATACTGGGCACCTAGAATACATTTATATATGTAATTTTCCCAATCAAATTTCTTAAGTACAATATTATTAAAATTGTTTATACTTTCAGTAACATTTGGATATTTTTCTATGATATATTTAGATTTTTCACAGCACATAAGAGAATGCCAGAATGTTTCGTTAAGATAAATATCCCTATCAAGATTTATATAGTTTTTTGAAATAACATCAAATGCCTTTAAAAAGAGTTCCTCACGATTCTTTTCATAACCAACACCCATATAAATAGGAAAATCTGGAGCAGATTTCAATTCTATAATTTCATCTGAGAAGTATTCATCATTATATTTAATCTTATCTTCAAGAAAATCTTTATAAAATTGCTCATTATTTTTGTATCCGCTTTTTAAAAGCCTAATTTCCATTTTGTTGTAACCTCCAAACTGCAGAAGAATATTTGTCTAATATTTTATCTGATATAGCATATATCACTTCATCAATATTGTCATAGTTAACTACATCAACCATCTTTCTCTTCATAAGATTATACAGTTTAACGTCTAACGCATCATAAGGCACCTCTATCTCATTAATTTCGACTTCATCATCATTTTCTTCACTATTGTTTTGAATAAATCTATAAAGTGCTTTCTGCAATCCCATATAAACATAAGGATTATTAAGTGCCTGCCCATATGAAGAATTGGCGAATTGTAATTCTTTATTTTTATACACTATTACTATAGTTTCACTTGATAATTGTATTTTAATATCCGACTTTAAAGTTTCATCAACTTTTTTTTCAAAAAGATCTAATGGTTTCTTTATACTTCCATCGAATACTACTGTATTAGAATAGCCGAGAAGAGCATTCTTAGGCACAACTATTTCATCTTTAAATTCACTATAAAAGGAATTTAAATCTTCATTATCAGCAAAATTTATTTCTTCTTTAGATTGTATAAACAATTGAATACTTGTCCTTGAGCTAAGTGCAAGTCTTGATTTAGGTATTTCTAGAGAATTCTGTTTTATCCCAATAGGATAGAAACTATTATCTTTTGATTTAATAATCAACAATAATTGAGCTTGTCCATGAAGTAACAGTTTCTTAATAAAATCCGACTCTATATTATACTTAATATACAGCTTATAATTCATTGTATTTTCGTCAAGATTAATGGACAGCATAAAATCATTATATTCGTAACTATCTGATTTATAAGATAGCACTGGATATGGAAAATTTGCATCTTTATCAAAAATCATATTTTATACCTCCACATAATAGATAAATTTCAATGCTTTATTATAATTTTCTTTAGTACTTATCTGTAGCTGGACTATACCTTTATTAATTGAAGCATCTTTAATTTTGTTCTTTATCACTTTAAGTTCGCGACCTGATGCTCTATCTATTACAGACTGATAATTACCATTTAAATCAAAAGTATCCTTGCTTTGATCTCCTGAACCATCAACTTCAGATAATGAGATATCACAGTAAGTTGCCTTCTTAACTTCTTTAGCTTCAGTAAAATCAAATTTAAGATATTCTTGATTATTAATAATCAATCTTTCTACAACATCTGGTTTTGTTTTAAACACAGAATTTTTCTCAATATCTTCTGTATTCGTAGTTGGATCTTCTTTTGTAATTTTCTTTACTGCTTTCTGTTTCTTTTCTTTCTTCTTATGCTCAGTTTCTTTACTATTTTTAGAATCAGTTTTTTCTTTTTTTGCTCTAGTAGTTATCTCAATTATTTCTTTTTCTTTAATGCCACTTTTTAATTTAACCCTATTAATTGATTTAGATAACTGTTGTTTAAACTGATTATCTATAACATATAAAATATCACTTGTATTCATTTTTCCATCTGTCGGATTATTCTTGTTCATTTCTTCTTCTATGACCTTGGCAATCTCTTTAGCTAGATTATTCAAAAATCTCTTAGCATTCTTCTGCAATTTTTGATCCTTAATATGTTCAAAAGTTAATTCTGTATGAGACTCATTTTCTAATGACTTTAAAAATGAATCTTCTATAATAGATTTTGGTATCAACACTGCGTTAAATGGCTTATTAGCATTACCAATTATCTTTTTATCCTCAATCTTCATACCAATAGTTCTTATTATTCCAACTCTACCCTTTGTTATCTCTTCATCATAATTAAAATACAGCATAAATTCATATTCATTTTCACGATCTTTAATAGAGAGTTCTCTTGGCACTATATTTTTATAAGTTGTAAAATAAAGAGGAGTAAATTCTTCTTTAATTTCAGAAGTTTCCTGTACATAATACTCATTATTTAATATGTAATCTTCTATTGTTGTTTTATCAATAATCTTATCATTTACATTTACAATTAACTTGTTCTGTAAAACTGCTATAAAGAAATTATCACATATACTTTTGATTATTTCTTTTTCATCATTAAACTGACTTCTCAAAAAAGGAATTATAATTTTAAGTCCTCTGGTATCTTTTGAGAAGATACCTCCAAAGTTGTTTTCAAAAGGATAAAACTTCGTAGTAGTATCATCTAGCTGCTTAATATTAGTAAAATATCCTGTTGATCTATAATATTTATCTTCATATTTATGTTCAATTAACTGAACAGTTCCTCCAAGATGTCTATTTCCATCTTCATCGCAGTTAGCAAAATACATCATGTATAAATCAGAAGCTGCATTAGAAGCAATTTTTCCTATACCATGAGAACCACCTCTTGATTTTTCATGATCATCGTCGCTATCTTCAGAATGCACTCCTTTATTGTAAGCATAAACACTCCATGTATCTTTGTCTGAATTACTTTGTCCATTTTTTGCACCTGCTAATCCTTTAGTATTCTCATCTTCAAATGAAATATAAGGCACTAATTGTACATTCATTTTATTTTTCATATAGTCTATTGTTTCTCTAGTATATGAATTTCGTCCTTCTAAACATAGTATTCTTTCTTTGATTTCACCTAGTCCTGGGATTTCTTCATCTTTTACTTTGCCAGTCCTAATAGTTATCTTGACGGGTTCATTAATACCAGGTAATTTCCCATCCAAAGAATTTTGAACATTTTCTCTTACTAGTCCTGCTATCCCAAAATCATAGAACTTTTCTAAAACCTTATTAAAAGAAGATTCCTCTATCCCTGGAATAGCAGAAAATCTCCATAGCTTATCATTTATTTTCCCCATGGTCACACCTTTTCCTTATTTTTTTAACCTTGTAACTTACCAGCATAAACTGCAGTATCAATATCTTTGTGAGCTACTAGAACAGGCCAATAAAACTCAGCATCTCTCCAACCATTCTCTTTTCTACCATTCTGCCTCATAAGCATAAGAGTAGGCTCACTTATTGCCATCTCTTTGGCTGATCTTAGATCATAATCTCTATTGTATGGCATATCTGAATAATACCTTGATGTTTTTCTTAACCTACTTATGTTTCTATCTACTCCACAGTACACATTTACATATTCTTTTGATAAATAATTTATTATCGCTATAAAACCTTTTTCATCTATACATTCATCATTTTCTATTTTAATAGTTTTATATATTAGTTGGATAATCTCAATAGCCTCTTCCTTTGAAACTCTATACATTCCCTTCAATTCTCCATTGTTTCTATATTTAAGAATACTATCAATTCTGCTAATATTCTTTTCTATATTGGTTTTACAACCAGTTTGGAAACCCACAGGTGTTGTTGTCTTCCATTCTTTGATAATCTGCGTATTACTAATTAATATTTTCTGTGGTGAACAAG
Organism: Inconstantimicrobium porci; assembly: GCF_009696465.1. GTDB lineage: Bacteria > Bacillota > Clostridia > Clostridiales > Clostridiaceae > Inconstantimicrobium > Inconstantimicrobium porci. The sequence continues at coordinate 18,602 of NZ_VULX01000022.1, forward strand.
GAATTACTCTTCCATCTTCGTCTTTGCTAATAAAGATAACACCTTTATTTAACTTTCCTTGCTCAAAATCTTCTCTTAACTTTGAGTCAAATTCATTTATTTTCTTCATACGATTATATAAATCTTTTGTAGTATAAAATCTAGTAACAGACAAATCATTTTTACTTCTGTACCCGTACATTCTTGAATGCTGTAATACCGTATCCTGCTGCATTTTTTGTGGGTTTCTACCATAATAAAATCCTATAAGATTTGATATTGTGATTCCTCTATCTAATATCTGTCCCCCAATAAATATATTAAGTGGTGTTCTAAGTCTTAATTGTCCATCATCATCTAGTAATGCATTTATATCATTCTCTGAATTTACAATTACTTTACTTACCCATTGATCTTTAATTGCTCTTATAACACAACTCTTTACTTCTTCAAAAATTGGAATTTCAAATTCATAAGCATTTATTGATTCTTTAAAATATTCATATCCTTCGTTTATAAATTGATTTAATAAGTTAGAGTCTTTCTTAGTTTCCTCTTCTAATTTTTCAAGCAATAAACTAATCATGTTTTCTTGTCTTGTATGAGCTGTTTTAGCTATCTCCGTATGAATTATAAAACTAAATTTATTTTTCTTACCCTTTGGACTCCCACCATTTTGTATTATTCTAATACATCCTCCTATAATAAAATTAATTACAGCTTTTCTTAAGCCTTGAATTTTATCACTAGTCAGAATATCTTCTTCCTTAAACTTACGTCTATCACTTGTTTTTATAATTTCTAATTCCTTATTATCAATTGAACAATACAAATACTCTCCTAAAGGATATTTTTCTCTATCGAAGTAATACTCTCCCCCAATATATCCTTCACCATAAGGTACAAGCACAGTATTTGCAGGTTTTATAGGTTTAATTTCGCCTTCACCTAAATTTATTGATTCTGGTTGTAAATATAGGGAATATGGAGTGGCTGTTACCTGTATAAACTTACAAGTTAATTCTAATCTCAATTCATTTATCTGTGATGCTATTTTTCTTAAATCAAATATCTCTGTATCTTTATTTTTATCATATCCTATACTACAGAAATCTGCTTCATCATCAATAATTAAACATTTCTTGTCCACATTAAAGGCGTATTTTTTAATAAAATTAAGCATTTTAGGTATATTGTTTTTTTCTTTCTTCACTACTATTATTAACTTCTTATCAAGTTCAAATTTTGATAAATCAGGTGGCATACACATAATGTCATAAACATCTACTAAATCATCATCCTTAAATTGTTTAAATTCCTGATTCATTCTTGCTGTTGTTTGTTTTGCTAAAGCATTTGAGTTTTTTGTTAATACTATAGCAAGATCATAATCATTATCGAATGCTAATGAAATCACCCCAATAAATGATCGAGTTTTACCGCTCTGTATTTTACCAAGCATCATTAACGGCTTATCCTGAATTTCCTCAAATTTTGAAACCACATCACATATGCAATTCCTTGTTGCTTCATTATACTCTACCTTCTTACTGCTAAAAAATTCTCCGTTTAAATCTAATTTCATTAATTTTATCCTCCTTAAAAGTAGACTTTATCTACTCTCTATAATAGCTACTTAACTTTTCATCGCATATTCTATCTATTTCAACTTTTTCTTCTCTACTTAACTTCTTCCACACAAATTTATTGAATCTCACGTATTCAATGTCATTGCATCTTTCCATGAAGTTCATTTCTTCATACTTTCCAAATGGATTTGAGAAGATATTCTTTTGAATTGCTTTTCTATCTATTTCATCATTATTGTAGATTGATTTCTTCTTTTCGGCCTGTAGTCCTCGTGATTTTCTATCACCATAGAAGTCAATAAAGTAATCAATAATATCTTCTACTGCAGCAACACCTTTTTCATCACATTCACTTAGCATTGCTTTAAGTAGCACAGGCTTATATGAGTATGCCATGTCCATCTTCTTTACAAACTCGATAAACATATCTTTAATATTTTCATTTGTTATCAGAGTCCAGCCAAACTCCTCTGCATAAAATTTAACTGTTTCTTCTTTAAAATAGTTGAATGACTTGCTGCCACATGGAACTATAAGATCAGGCTTAATTTTACCATTCTTTATATAGCTACTTATTGTTCCAGACTGCTTATTTACCATTCTTACAAAACCATTTTGTGAAATCATCTTTTTAGCTTCTTCATTCCAATTAAATAGGTCAACATGTTCGTAATCAAGCACATTTACTGGCATATCTATAAGTTCAACTGGCTTTTCACCTCTTCTTAAAAAATCTGCTTCCTTGAACTTTCTATTACCATGGCCTAAGATAAGTGCTCCTGGAACATAGTTCTCTAGGTTAAATACTCTGTGGCATGACAAAGGCATATTGAACATATTTGCATTATCTATAAAGTCAAATACAAGCAGGCAGTCCTTACCCTCTGCTTTTCTTGTACCTCTTCCAAGCTGCTGAAGATATATAACTTTAGACATTGTAGGTCTTGCCATAAATAAAACTTCTGTCTTAGGACTATCCCATCCTTCATTTAATAAATCACATGCACAGAGAACCTCAATCTTTCCTTCTTCATAATCATTAAGAATCTTATCTCTCTTCTGCTGTTTTAATGAACCTGACACAGCTTCAGCGCTAACACCATTTTCTCTAAATAACATTGCAATTTCTTCTGCATTATGTACAGATGCACAGAATACAACTGTTCTCTTACCCTTAACATATTTAATATAAGTATCAACAATTACATTATTTCTCTGAGGCACAAATAACTTACTTTCTAAATCCTTCTGATCATAATTAATACCATGTATTCTTACATTAGATATATCAATATCAGTTTTGATTCTTATGCATCTTATTTCTGATAAATAATTCTTCTTTACTGCTGTTTCAAGATCAACCTTATGAGCTATATTTTTAAACAGTTTTAAAACGTCCTCACCATCAGCTCTTTCTGGTGTAGCTGTAAGTCCTAAAGTGAAATCTGCATCAAAATATTCAAATATCTTCTTATATGTCTCAGCTGTCCCATGATGAGCTTCATCCACAACAATATATTTGAAGTCATCCTTGGAGAATTCATCTAAATTACTACTTATGCTCTGTACAGATGCACATACTACATAGGATTCTTTATCCTTACAATCCCCCATATAAATGCCACATGATACTTCCGGCCACAATTCCTTAAACTTTATAGCAGCTTGTTTTACAAGTTCCTTAGTATGAGCTATAAATAAAGTTCGCTTACCATATGATTTGGCATCTTCAACTGCCGTTACAGTTTTGCCAATGCCTGTTGCATGATATAGAAGTGCTATTGTATTTCCTTCTTTTCTTAACTTCCTTAAGCTGTTTATAGCATCTTCCTGATAATCTCTTAGTTCAAAAGTAACACCTTTAGGCTCAATTTTCTCAATATCACTCCTTGATTTTTCAGCTAAATAATCACTTAAGAATGTGTACATTTCATCTTTAACTTTGTCAGGATATCTCTTAAGCTGTCCGTCTGTCCACCTGAAAAGCTTCCAGTTATCATATATTAGTGAATTCTGTTTTAATAAATCATCATAATATTTTTCATGAGAAACTTTTCCCGGCTCATGAACACCTTCCCCATCTATTTCAACAGCCACCTTATTATTCTCTGTGACAATTGCAAAATCAATATAACGTCTTCCTCCATAGATATCATTTACTCCATATTGTATAAGAAGCTTGTCTGTTTTTTCAGGTCCAAATACATCAATAAATAAATCTAAAAATCTTTCCTCTGCACCAGAAGCCAAATGAATTTCTTTAGTGTTTTTGTTGTCTCTCATTTACTCACCCTATCTATGTTTCCTTCCTTTTTAGTTAAATTATATCACATAATAACATTTATTTTTCAATTTAGCATTTAATAACATTCTTCTAATTTGTCTTTTTACATAACAAAAAAGACCCCCTTTTTCGGAAGTCTTTATCAATAATTTCTATTTTATTTTCTCTTTTCAAACATGAAATCGCACATCTTATCGCCTCTTCCAAGTGTACCTTTTCTTATGAATTTTATTTTTCGTAGTTCTCCAAAATTTTCATCATCATTACCACAGAACAGCTTACAAATCTCAGGGCATCCTGCTTCGCTGCATGCATCATGCCACAAACATCTAGTAATATCAACTTCAAAGCTATCTTTGCCTGAACACTTTAAACTGCTTGTCCAAAGATCACTTGTTGTAGTCTTTTTAATAAATATTTTTTTAAATATCGTAAAGAAACATGGGATTTTCTCCATAGTCTGATACTGCTTTTTACTCTTTACGCACACAACTGTATGTAGAAATTCATAAACTACATCATAGGATTCTTCCTTACTTAAGCCTTTTTCATGTAACACTAAGTATAAAGCAGGTTTTGAAAAGATAACATTCTTAAGGGTATCTTTTCTATCTTTACTAGTAGCAAGCTTGGTCTTGTTCATTAACTTTGTAACTTTATCACTTGTTAATCTCCATAACTCTTTTCCTTTATTTTCACCATACTTATCAATAAGAAACTCTTCCATTAATATCTCCCCTTCTTTTATATTGGATTATTGAATATCGTTCAATGAACATTCCAAAATATACCAGGGCATCATATACCCTGGTTATTTGCTAATAAATATATATTTATAAATCCTGCTTATTTTAGAATCTTCCATATCATATTCTGTACATATTGAATATTATCTGTAGCATACTTATCATCATTAATAAGTGACATTTCACCATGCAAAATAAACTTTGCTGTAACCATGGAGTCATCAATTGAAGGCTTGCTGTCAAATACCTTTATAATGTCTTCACTACATATATCAACGTATGTTTCCAGCACCATATCATATAGATGCTATTTCGATTCAAAATACTTATAGCAAAGCTCAACATCCATATCTAATCCTTCTGCTATATGTTCAATAGTTGTATTTTCATAGCCACTTTCTGCAAATAATTTCATTGCATAATCCATTATTTCACTTTTTCTTTCATTTCTTATTTTATTTTCTCTCATAGTCACTTTCCATTCATCTAGTTGTATTTACTTTATTTTAGCCACACTTTCTCTTTCTAAAATTTTTAATGAAACATGATCTTCTTCTTGTATTTCCTCTATATCTTCTTCAATAAGTTTTAATAAACCTTCTGCAGTCTTACTGCCGATATGCTCATAATCAAATGCTACAGTAGTAAGTGCTGGATAAGATACAGCGCCGATATCATATCCACCAAAACCTGCTATTGAAACACGTTCAGGTACCTCAATCTTATTTTCATGAAAATATCTTAACACTCCAAGACAGATATTATCTGTAGCGCAGGTGATAACTGTAGGATTTAATTTTAAAACTTCACCTGCTTTATCATAAGAATTTTCAAATGAAAATCCTGTCTCAACAAATTCTACGCTACTTCCAGTATTATCTCTTGTAAACTCATCTATAAAGCCTTTTTTACGGTCAACACCAACTGCTTTATCATTTTCACTGACACCTACAAACACAGCTTTTTTGTGACCTTTATTTTTTAAATATTGTCCCATTATCCTGCCTGCCTTGTAATCATCTAGCTTTATGTAGTTAACGATATCGTTTTTCTGTCCAGTAAAAATAACAGGTACAGATAAATTACTAACTGCCTTTATATGTTCCTTAGTTACAGCAATTGAGTTTACGATTATCCCATCAACGCCTTGTTTTGCAAGACTTCTGATGTTTTCTATTTCTTTTTCAATGCTAAGGTTACTTATCTGAATTAAGCTCTGATAATTCTTTTCTTCAAGTACACTGCTTATTCCTGTTAATAAACATCCTACAGTTACTGAGTTAATTCTAGGTAATACTATACCGATAAGTCTGCTTCTTTTAGTTTTTAGTCTTGATGCAAAGAAATTAGTTTCAAATCCAGTCTTTTCTATAGCATCTCTAATCTTTTCTGCTGTCGCTTCACTAACATATCCATTATTTAAATATCTAGAAACACTGCTTTTCGATACATTGACCATATTTGCAATATCCTGAATAGTAACTTTCTGTTTCATAATTTCCTCCACTTCCTCTAATAACAACATTATAGCACAAGTTGGATAATATGTGTTTTTACATTTTGATTCAACACTTAGAATACTTTCATCTTACTTACTGCAACAATAAAAAAAAGGACTCTTCATCTTTTGAAGAATCCACCTGTTATTCTTTTAATCAGTAATCAATCATCGATCATTGTTCTTATTCCTGTGTCTTGAAGAAGAAGTAAGTTAAGCAGAATGATACTGCCATTGCTACTCCGTTAATCAATAGATATCCACCTATATTGTTAATGTATAAAAGAACTCCTGGTATTGCTGTAATTCCCATTCCTGTTCCTGCCATGTGAAGTGCACCTGCAAATCCTGCACCTACTGCTCCACCGATACATCCAAATACAAATGGTTTTAAGAATCTTAAATTAATACCAAATATAGCTGGTTCAGTTATTCCAAGAAAAGCTGGAACTGCTGATGATATATATAATGATCTCTTTTTCTTGTCTTTAGTTTTTAATGCTACTGCAACTGCTGCTGCACCTTGTGCTACTATACCACAAGTAATCATTGCATTGAATGGATTAACTTTTGTTGAAGCAAGAAGTTCAACTTCAAGTGCGTTTAAAGCATGGTGTACACCTGTAACAACTATTACCTGATGAAGTCCACCCACTAGTGCTCCACCTATACCATAAGGAATTGACATAAAGTATTTTATTGCTTCAAATATACCTGTTTCTGCGCTATGCATTATTGGTCCCACTACTAATAAACCTAAAACCATAGTGATAAGTAAAGTAATAAACGGTGTTATTATAAGATCTAAAACATCTGGTACAACTTTTCTAAAGAATTTCTCTATCTTAGCTGCTATTATTCCAAGCACTAATGCTGGAAGAACTGAACCCTGATATCCTACTACCGGAATACTAAGTCCTAAAAGTGATAGCTGTATTGGTTTTGCTGTTCCTGCCGCAACGTTATATGCATTTGGAAGTTGTGGTGCAACAAGCATAAGTCCTATTACTATACCAATTACAGGAGTTCCACCAAATTTCTTCATTGTTGACCATGCAACTAATGCTGGTAAAAATGCAAATGCTGTATCAGTTAGTATTTCTGTAAAAGTTAAGAAATTCTTGTCCATAGTTACGCCAAGGTTTGTTAATAGTCCTCTTACGCCCATGAACAATCCAGTTGCTACAAGCACTGGTATTATAGGTACAAATACATCTCCAAGTGTTCTTGATATCTTCTGAAGTGTATTCATATCTGAATAAGCATCTTCTTTTGCACTGCTGTTTGATAGGTTTTGATCTCCCCCTACTATAACATCATAAACCTTGTTTACGAAACCAGTACCAAGTATTATCTGATACTGAGCTGCCGCAAAGAACTGTCCCTTTACACCATCAATATTTTCTATTGCTTTTTCATCAATCAAGCTTTTATCTTTTAGTATCAGTCTAAGCCTTGTAGCGCAATGTTCAACTGATTTGATGTTTTCTTTTCCACCAATATGTTCTAGTATCTCTTTTGCCACTCTTTGTTCTTTCATAACAAATCCTCCTTAACTTTCTGAATCGTTTTCGTGAGTTTATGATACCAGTTCCACAATATTTTGTCAATACGTTTACATATTTTTTTTAATACTTTAGAAATTTTTTTCACCTCATATTCTGCGAAAATATAAATTAAAAATATTCTTTTTCAATACAATTTCATCAAATTCTTTTCTAAGTTCAGATATATTCTCTTTTAATATTTCACGTTCCTTATCAGAGGGAGCTAAGTCCATGGTTAATTCATTAATTGGTACATATTCAACAAATGTAACAGCCTTAACTCCTTTATCTACAAGTTCCCTGATATAATCTCTGCTTGTTACAGTAAGCAGATTTTTAGTTGTAACTGTAATTGAACCACCAAAAAGAATCTTTTTCGCATTAAGCTTATTCATAGCTGTCATTATAGCATTGTTATAACTATATTTTAAAAAACTTTACGTATAATGGAATATACTTATATTGTAACTATATTCATAGTTCTTTAACAAGTAAATTCACTAATTATGGAGGGACAAAATATGTCATACAAAAGGAAGAGTTTACAAGAATTGAATCTAAATGATGATTTCCTTTTTGGAAAAGTTATGAATGATATTAGTATCGTTCATGAGTTTCTTGAATATCTCTTAAATATGGAAATTAAAGAAATTGAGATGGTAAATACGCAGGAGGTGATAAGTCCACAGTATGGCTCAAGAGGAGTTAGGCTTGATGTATACGTAAAAGATGTCTATAATAATAAGTATAATATAGAAATACAAAATACTGATAGAGGAAATATTCCTACAAGAATGAGATTTTATCAAAGTGCGATGGATGTACAATCTCTTGATAAGAGTGAAGATTATAGTAATTTAGGAAATGATTATATTATATTCATTTGTCCATTTGACTTATTTCATAAAGGTTATAGTAGATATGATTTTGAATATATTTGCGAATTAAACAGTCTAAACCTTAAATTAAATGATGGTATACATAAAATAGTGTTAAATGCAAATGGTGAAAATAAAAATGTTGATAAAAATATAAGTGATTTCCTTAATTATTTGTGTAGCTCAAATCAAGAGACAGCTAATAATAGCTGTGACTTCGTGCAAAAAATACATCGTAAAGTACTCGAAATAAAGTCTAATAAAGAATTAGAGGTGGAGTTTTTGAGCGTACAGGAAAAGTTTTATGAGAATTTTAAAGACGGCAAGAAAGAAGGTCGTGAAGAGGGTCATGATGAATTTTACAAAATCATGAAGTATCTTAAATCCGGAAAATCAGAAGAGGAAATTCTCAAAATAATGGGTGATGATTGTAAATCAGTCATAGAAAAAGCTAAAACATTACTATAAAAATAAGCCTAAGATAATACTTCAATGTATCGTCTTAGGCTTATTTGTTGTCATAAGGAATATATGGGTAAATTAAGCAAAGAAATAGACATTTAAAATAACCCTAGAATAATTTTACCTCAAATCGTTCTAGGGTTATTTGTTCAGAAAAGAATAATCACATCTCATTTTCTTAGAATGAACTTCTATATATAAGTGCTCTTGAGCTTTCGTTATATAATTTCAATACATTGTAAGAACATGACTTAAACATATTGTATTGAATCCTTAAAAGCTTTGTGTATATCTTTAATCTTTCATATGTTTGCTTAATTTCATTGTATTTAACTTGATTTTTAGGTGATAAATCAAAAACTGAATAATATTTGAACATATTCTCATATTTCAGATATAAATATTGATTTATAGCAACTACCTCACCCATGTATTCAACCCAAAAATTTAAATCTTTAAGCAATGTGTGTAATCCATATATGTCATAGTTGTCGCAATTTATATAAGAGCTTAATGTCTTGCTATAACCTGCAAATGATAAATGGATATTTTCTTTTTCAAAGTAAGGGTTTACAAGATTACTCATATGCTGAAAATCTTTTAATCTATCCTGTATTACTTTTTTATCTACTTCGATTTGCATTAGTACAACACACCTTTATTGTTGGAATGGGGCATTGTTGGACGTACTAAGCCATTGGCAGGTATATTTACAATGGTGATAAGCTGTATTACAGAAATCTATCTTCTTTTCTAATGCAGTAGAGAATGAATGTAGTAAGTTTCTATGCTTCCTTATAACTTCGTTTGCTAACAAGTGCATCATAAACATCAGCTACGGCTACTATTCTTCCTTCTATAGAAATATTACTGCCTTTTTTGCCATTATAGCCTTTGCCATCCCACTTCTCGTGATGATCAAGCGCTATGACTTTGGCACATTCCATTATTGTTCCATTTGTGTTATGTAATATTTCTTCACCTAAAGTAGCATGCGTTTTTATAATATCGAACTCTTCTAAAGTTAGTTTTCCTTTTTTGTCAAGTATCTCAGAAGGTATCATAAGCTTACCGATATCATGCATCATTGAAGCCACTCGTATCTTCTCCACATCCTTTGTAAAAATAACCTTGAGAATAATTGTAATAAGTATTGTAACAATTAAACATCCATGACCTGTTCGTGCTATTTCAGTTATAAAAGCAATTAACGTTAACATCGTCAGGTAAATGAATGCTGATATTCTTATATCTTTTTTTATTACTCTACTGTATATTTTAATTATTATTGGCAGCATAATTATCTGCAAACAGAAAATAAAAATCACATTCCTAGCATCATTAGTTTTTTTAATAATATCTAAATTACAGCATTTTAATTATAAATGGAATTCCATATGAAATAAAACACATAATTGCTGTAGCTAGTATAAGTCCAGTACAGACAGCTAAAAATGCTTTCTTTGGTTTAATTTCAAGAAGTGCTGCAATTAATGAACCTGTCCAAGCACCAGTTCCAGGAAGAGGTATACCAACAAATAGAACAAGTCCTAAGAATTCATATTTTTGTATCTTATCACTTTTCTCCATTGATTTCTTTTCTAACTTTTCAACCATAGGTCTAAATATCTTTGTTGACTTCATCCACCTAAATATTGGTGTTATAAGCCATAATATAAATGGTACAGGTATAAGGTTTCCTATAATACATATTGCTATAGCTTTTATCATCGGTATTTGAAATAATGCTGCTGCAACTAATCCTCCTCTTAACTCAAGAATAGGAATCATTGAAATTATAAATACAACAACTTCATGTGGCAGAAAGCTTAATACATTTGTAAACCAGTTTATAAGTGATTGTGCCATAATTTATACTCCTTTGTTGATTTTTTCTTTATTTTTCATAATACCACTATTTTCTCATAATATCACTATTTTCTCAATATATTAATGTTTTAAATATTTCAAGTGATCCTATTGCATTTTATTATAATTAATATTAATCTAAAATTTGGTTAAAATATAATACAGTGTCAAATCATAAAGGAGGTTATGATATATATGAAATTCTTGAAATATTTACTCATTTTTGTTCCAATAAGTTTTATTGCAAAATTTATGGGTGCTTCAGGTACGATTATGTTTATTCTTGCCTGTGCGTCAATTATCCCTCTTGCTGGACTTATGGGGGAAGGCACAGAAGAAATTTCTTTTTATGCTGGTCCTAAAATCGGTGGTTTTTTAAATGGTACTTTTGGTAATGCTACAGAACTTATTATTTCTTTCTTCGCATTAAAAAAAGGTCTATTTGATGTTGTAAAATCTTCAATTGCCGGTGCTGTTATCGGCAATATCCTCCTTGTAACTGGCGCTGCTATGCTTGCTGGTGGTTTAAAAATCAAAACGCAGAAATTTAATAGAAAAGTTGCTGAAATGACTTCAAATATGCTTCTTTTTGCTGTTATTGGTTTATGTATTCCTGCACTATTTACGCATACATTTCCAGAAGAACTTGTAAACTCTACATATGAGGGTCTTAGTATTTTTGTTGCAGTTATTATGATATTGATTTATGGCTTAAGTTTATTCTTTTCATTTGGTACACATAAACACTTATATACAGCTGAGCAGCATAATAATATTGAAGAATCTCATGGTCCAAAATGGAGTTTGAAAAAGTCCATCATAATTCTTGTCTGTGCTACAGTTATACTTGCCTTTGAAAGTGAATTTCTTGTAAGCGGTATCGAGCCTATTACTGCTTCTTTAGGATGGAGTGAATTCTTTGTAGGAATAATTCTTATACCTATCATAGGAAATGCCGCAGAACATAGTACAGCTGTAATTATGGCTATGAAAGATAAAATGGATGTAGCACTTGAAATAGCTACAGGTTCCAGTCTGCAGATAATATTATTCGTTGCTCCTGTTTTAATATTTATCAGCCTTTTCTTCAAACCAATGAGTATAGTTTTCAATCAATTTGAACTTATTGCATTGATTGCTTCAGTACTAATAATAAACAGAGTATGCAGTGATGGTGAATCAAACTGGCTTGAAGGTATTCAGCTAATGTCAGTATACCTAATTATTGCAGCTGGATTCTTTATAATATAAAAGAGGGCAGCAAGACATATTCTAATGCCGACGTCGTTCCTTACAGTCTCTTAATGTTGTTTCTTCATATGTCTTGCTTCCCCTAGATTACTATAGGACGAAACTTCATTATTCCCTTATTTTAAAAATTAAGGTATAACTAGCATTGTTATTCCAAATTAGTGCTATTATACTAACTAATTTGTCAATAGTAAAAACAAAATAATGAGGTTATATTGTGAACATAGAAAAAAATTGGGACATGATGGCTAAAGCTTATGAAGATTTTACAGAGGGTGAAGATTCATACAGTTATAAGAAAGAACCTTATCCACCAGAAGAGTGGAAAGAAAGCGAAAAAGGCAGATATGATAACTTTATCGAAACACCAACATATATGATAATGAAATTAAAGAAGAATTAATATATCTCTACTCTGTATGTAACTAATAATAAACTTAATTTTATCATAGATGTCACAGGTAACAAGTCACAGGTAACAGATTAAGATGAAACTTTTCTAGCGGACAGTTTCTAAATTTAATTATATCCTTTGTTGTGACCTGATATCTGTGACCTATTCTAGAAATTCTCGTTTAATGAGTATATTAATTTACCCATTTCGTTGAACACATTATCTCTGATGAATTCCTTTTGTTTATGCCTGCTCTCTATTGGAACTGTAATCTTTTTTGAAACAGTTTTATCATCATATTTGATACAGAAATATACTTCACCCTGAACACTGTCACTATTATTAGGATCAACATTGCTTAATGTACCAGTTACACCAATTCCTATGTGACAGTTCATCTTTTCTCTACATACCTCAGCCATCTTTTCAGCTGTCTCACTAGAGTAAACACCATATGTATTTATTGTCTCTTTTGGTACACCTACTCTTTCCTTCTGCTCATTTGAATAAGTTACAAATCCACCTTCAGTTATAGTAGAAGCTCCTTCAACATCTGTAATGCAGCTAATCAAAAATCCTCCAGTGCAACTTTCCATAGTTGTGATACTGATTTTTTTCTCTATAATCTTTTTAATAACTTCTTCACTATTCATTGTTCTAACTTCCCTTCATTAAAGATACATAAAACCATTATAATACAACTATTGCATTAATTAAAATAGCAAAAAAAGAACTACTATAATCAAGTAATTATCAAACATAAAATACATCTTGGAAAGATAAATTATTCGTAAAGCTCATAGGTATCAGGTCACAAGTCACAGGTGAGGAAGCAATTAGGCTCTCTACGATGCCTAATTGTTAACTCCAATGCAGACAAGTCTCCAAACCTCTTTATCAGAAAACTATAAAGATAAAAAAGGAGTGACTTTGTATATTTAGCCATGGAAGTATCCTGTTCTTGAGTTAACAACAACGTACGGTACATCCTTACCATCAATATTTATGTATGCTTGGTATAAATATCCTTCTAAATGCTTTATCTTAGTTACCTTCTGTCCGTACTTCTGTTCAAAATCAGCTTCAAAAAGGTTCTTCCAGTTACTTTGTACTGGTGCATTTTTAGATATATATAAAGCGAAATCCTCTACACTGTTCTTATTTCCTCCTTCTTTAATATACTTATCATAAAGTGGTGCGAAATCAACTTTGTCTAAAAATACCTTGCTCCATTTTATCTTCTCTGCTTCTGGTTTTTTCTTCTGTTCACTTAAAATATAAGACTTAACTTCTGAATAGATGCTTTCAGCTTTATTATCTTTTATTTGTACAGAACTATTTCCAGAGGTACTTGTTATCTTATTTTTTGTTGTTGCAGTTGTCTTTTCTGTTTTAGTGTTGCTGGAACTACTGCTACTGTTTAAATCATTTTCTTTGTTTTCTTCGCCTTCTTTATTTTCTTTATTATTCTGATCTTCAGTACTATTTGTATTTTCAGAAGACGTTACTTTTGTAGAATTATTAGAAGTACTTTCTTTCTGGCTCTCTCCATTACATCCAACAAAAAATAGTGCTGAACATAACATCAAACAAATCATTGCTTTTTTCATTTCATTTTACTCCTTTGTCTATTTATGTATGCTTTTACATTATATAAAAAGTGAATCATAAAAAAGTATCAATAAGTTAACAATTTACATATATATTTCTTATTTAATTTATTTTAGCTTTATCATTTCTGGTTTATGCTCTTTAAATGAGCTGTAATATTTAAAACCTGCCTGTTTTAAGAGTTCTTCTCCTTTTTCAAAGTATGATCCTAAAGTGATGCTGTTATGAGAATCAGTACCGATTGTTACTATCTCGCCACCAAAATCCCTGTAGGCTTTTATGTGTTCAAAGTTTGGGAACTGCTTATTATAAGGCTGTCTGAACCCGGATACATTTACTTCGATTCCAATACCGCTTTGTGCTGCCACTTTCAGCATTTCAAAGATTATTTCATTGTACTTTGTCATGTCCACTTTGATTTTATGAACTCCTTCTATATATCTTAAAGGATATGTAATATGTCCAATAACATCAAATTTGCCCCATCTTGTCATTTCATAATACTCTTCGTAGTATCTTGTAAGCAGGTAATCTAGTCTTTGCTTGTCCATGTATTCTTCTTTTGTAATATAGTAATAGTCCTGTTCATCTTTTGGATTATGCATTGAACCAATAATAAAATCACAAGGAAACTTCTTAAGAACTTTCTCTGCTATTTCCATATTCTGCAGTGGCTGTGCCAGCTCAATTCCTTTTCTCACAATGAGCCTGCCCTCATATTTCTTCTGAGCACATTCCACATCAGAATGAGATTTTCTTATGCTGTTTTCAAAGCTTTCATCATACTCATTAATTTCGCAGTGATCAGTTATGCAGATGCCATCTATATTATTATTAACTGCAAAGCTGCATAAAGTATCCACGCTTTCCTCCCCATCAAAGGAATTTCTTGAATGAACATGACTGTCAAAAATATAATTACTCAAAATGCTTCCCCCCATTGAATTCTATCTGTTGCCGGATTAAACGGCGATTTATTATATAATTCACTTACCCAATGATAAGCAGCTGCTGCAGTGTTAAGATTATTTTTTCTGCAGAGTGTAAAAATATTTTCTTTTAAAGACAATCTCTGAACTAAATTGTTTGTAACTAAGTGACTGCAAACAGGCAATCCAGTAAGTAGAGTCTCATACATAGGTCTTGATAATGAAGGTAACTCCCCCCTTACCTTAAACTTGCTCCCAACACCGCCTTCAATAAGGTGTTCTAAAAATCCCAGATTTTCTTGTGCACTATCATATGTACATCCATCAAGTAGCACAAATATAGTCTTACTCATATATTATCCCTTCTTTCCTTATATATCTATATTATACAGCTTTTTTACATATAGTGTCTTGGTGGACGAGCCTTTTTCAGATTTTTCTTTGCAAATAAATGTCATTGAACAATGGTGACACAACTTTTTTATTTTTTTCAATATATCGTGCACAATTTAATTTGATTCAACTCAATTGCATACAATTAAATAGAGTTCAATTTCTTATATTTTTTTATTATTTTGTTTGTATCAACTTCAAACCCATTTTTACCACTCTGCATACGCAAAAAGAGACTGCATCATTTAATTTATGCAGTCTCTTTTCTTAAAGAATTAATTATGTTCAAACATATTAAAAATCATATCACTTTTATCGTATCGGGCATACTCCTGATGCACATTCATTGTCGATTATTTCGTGTTCTTCATCGTTATCGTAGAATTTAAGTATATCATAATTCATTGGTTTAATTTCTGAAACTCTCTTTTCATACTCTTCCTTAGTAATAGCTTCGTATGGTAGTAATGGATAAGTTTCTTCATATAGTGGCAAGAATGTAATTCCTACTACATAGTCAAAGTTATTATAAAGCCAGTTAGCCACATCATCCCATTCATTTTCTCTTACATGTACCGTAATTGAAGTGTTGTGATCAGTCCAGTTTTCCATTGACATCTTGTACAATTCAAGCTGTTCAATTGCTCCCACATCATACTTTGTTCTTCCTTCCGGTGCTTTAACAGGGAATTCAATAACCTTAGTTGTGCAGTTTTCATCAGTCTGGCCAACTTCGTTGTAAATTGGATAGCACTTAAGCTCATCTATCATTTTGAATAATGGATCACTAACTGATACTCTTACTCTTCTAACATAATAGTTTGAGTGTGAAAAATGTATTCCTGAACTTACACATGGCAACGTTGAAAGTGTTCCTTCTGGCTTAATTGTAGTCATAAGCTCGGGTACTGATATCTTAAGCTCTTTGCAGTACTTTTCTGCTTCATCTTTGACACAGCTTCTAAGTTTTCTTAAAAGTTCAGCAAGATCTGCATAATTCATTTTAGTCTTATTCATCATATCCATCATGCCAGTAAGTGAAATCCCGATTATTCTGTCTTCCTTCATTACTTTATCCCATGATTCAAGCTCGACAGTTACAAGTGTCATTCTCAGTGCTACTCTTGTTGAAAGTCTGATTACTTTTTCAAGTCTTTCTAAATCAACATTATTGTTATCATCAACAAAAGCATAAAGATTGTTAGTAGTCAGATTGCAACATTCATGTGACTTTAAAAGTATTTCTCCACATGGGTTACAGCCTTTAAAGCCACTCTTTCTTCTCTTTGCTTCCATGCCATTGATAAATCCTGGTTCACCATTAATTCTAATTGAATGGAGAATACTTTTTATCTTTTCAAGTGTTGGCTTCTCCTTATAAAGCACTGAATTGTTACTCATCTTTCTATGAGAAATTTCCTTGTTTTCAACCCAGTTTCCATCAACCACTGTATAAAGATTACTCTTTGCATTAATAATATCTGTATCATCTTCGTCACAGATAACCATCATGGCACTTCTTCTTACCCCGCCTGAAACAACATTTTCACTTATTATTGTTGCAATATCAAGAACATCAAGAGGTTTAAGGCTTCCTTCTTCTGTTTCTTGTATTACCTTATTAATTTTCTCAAACATTCTTTCTAGTGATTTATATCCAGAAGCTCTGCCACCAAATCTTTCAAGTCTTTCTCCTTTATCTCTGACGTAACTATAATCAATCATCACATTTTTAACGTGCTTGTGTTCTTCTTTAGTAATTATTTCTAAGTAATATTCTAAAGATTCACACCATCCTTCTTTACTATCACCAACTTTAATAATTGCTGAATTCCCATCTCCATCAACTATTAACTCAGTATGTTCCATTTCAGCTTTACTCTTATTAGCTTTTTCCTGTGCATTATAAATGCTTCTAAGATTAACTTTTCTTACATTATCCATTTTGCTGATAACTTTTTTGTCAATTCTTATGCCTACACCTGATCCAACCATAAGTAAGTAAAATACATCTACAAAATCATGAAAACTTTCTATCATCGTAAAGCTACAGTTAAAATTAGAAAGTGGATATTCTTTGACAATATCTGTTCCACCCATATATAAAGTTCTTCCTGATGTAAAAGTTCTAAGGTTATAAAGATTATCAAATAATCTTTCTGCTTCCTTTCTTTCCTCATCCATATCAATTTCTAAATTATTTTGTTTTTTAAAATCAATACCTAGTCCAACATTATATTCTGTAGTTCTAAGTACAGTTTCAAACCATGTCTCTCTTCTTCTCTTATCACTTAAATATCTTGAATAAGTTCTTAGATATACAAATTCACCAATGCTGCTAAGTGGTGCTTCTTCTTCTCTATATTTATTTAAAAATTCATCTGATAAAATTCCGGCCATCTATTGTTCCTCCAACTCACTATCATCGTATGTATAAATCTTTTCTCAATAAAATTTATTTTAAATCATTTCATCTTTAAATACAACATCTTGTATTGTTATTGTTTCGTTTACACTAGATATTGTGAATGTATTGATTGTGTATTTTTCAACATTGCATTAACATTTTATTTTATTAAAAATTTTTTTATTATTTAACTTCTAAAGCAAAATAAATTATTTGGAGTTATAATATGTTTGAGATTAATTATAAAGGGGTAATTATAAATGAAGAACTTTAATTTTTATGCACCTACTGAAATGTTTTTTGGTAAAGGTGAAATCAAAAATCTTCCTAATTTAATTTCAAGATATGGGAAAAATGTTCTCTTATGTTATGGTGGAGGAAGCATAAAAAGAAATGGAATATATGATAGTATTCATAAGCTTCTTAAAGACTGTACTATAATTGAACTTAGTGGTATTGAACCTAACCCACGTATAGAAACTGTGGAAAGAGGAATTAAATTATGCAGAGAACATAATATAGATGTTGTTTTAGCAGCTGGTGGTGGAAGTACTATTGACTGTGCTAAAGTTGTTGCAGCTGGTGTTTGCTATGAAGGTGATGCCTGGAACATAGTTACTAATCCTTCTAAAATCAAAGCAGCTCTTCCATTAGTAACAATCCTTACTCTTGCAGCTACTGGTTCAGAAATGGATCCTTATGCCGTTATATCCAATATGAAAACTAACGAAAAAATAGGAACAGAGTCACAATATATATTGCCAAAAGCTTCAATTCTTGATCCTGAGTACCTTTATACAGTACCAAAATATCAAACTGCAGCTGGTACAGCAGATATAATGTCACATGTAATTGAAAACTATTTTTCAACTGAAATTGATACATTTGTTCAAGATAAAATTTCAGAAGGTCTTTTAGAAGCTTGTATAAAATACTGCCCTGTTGCATTAGAAGATCCTGAAAATTACGAAGCTCGTGCAAATCTTATGTGGGCTAGTTCACTGGCTTTAAACGGACTTACTGGTTGTGGAAAAAATCAGGCTTGGAGCTGTCATCCTATTGAACATGAATTAAGTGCTTTTTATGATATCACTCACGGAGTCGGTCTTGCAATAATCACACCAAGATGGATGAGATATATTTTAAATGATAAGACTGTGGATAAGTTTGTCCAATATGGCGAGAATGTCTTCCATATTCAAAATACTGGTGATAAATTTACAGTAGCCAACGAAGCAATTGATAAGACTGAACAGTTCTTCAAAGACTGCAAAATTCCAATGACTTTAAAAGAACTTAATATAGATGAAACTCATTTTGAAAAGATGGCAGAAGATGCAGTAAAATTCGGTGGACTTCAATATGCATATGTTCCACTTAATAAGAACGATGTAATTAATATTTTAAAAGAGAGCCTATAATACAACTGTATAAGATCATAAGTAAAAGGTCACAGGTCACAGTTTTTTCATTATCTGTGACCTGTGACTTTTGACCTTTTACCTATAGTATGTTTCTCTTCTTTGCCTCTTCCATAAGTTTTGGCTGTATTTCTGGATATGTTAATTTATCTGGTATTTCATATGTATCTCTTTCTTTATGTTTGCAGAATACATATTTGCCATTATACTTTGCTATTATTACTGCAAACTTTAAAAATTTATCTTCTACTGAATCATAAAAATTAACTTTCATATTTTCCATTCCCTAATCATCTATTTTATTTTTTCCTTATACATTGAAATCATAATGTCAACAACTTCATTTATATTCTCTCTGTTTTCATTAATAAATGTAAGTATCTCTTCTGTTGATGGTTGCTTATAAACATGTGCAATTCTATTTCTATACTTTCTATATTGATTTAAAAAGTTATAGATATCTTCACTAAATATATTATTTTGATATAGTTTTATAAGTGATTTATCCATATCATCACTTATCTTATAAAGTTTTAGTTCCTTCAGACAAAGGGATGTGTAATTTTCAATAAGTATAAAATATTCAAGAAAACTTTGTTTTATAGACGACATGATTATCTCCCTCATACCATCATCTGAAGTCTCATTAAGTACTTTAATAGCCTTGTCCATAAGAGATAGAGTTTCTCTTATATTTTTAATTATATCATACAGTCTGTCTGTATTCATCATTCAATCACATCTCTTTCCCTAAAATATCTAAATTCTTCATTATTTTTATATATAATATCAGTTTTATTATAATCTTTAGTGAATACATCGTTTTTATCGTTATATATAAGTATGCCAGAATCATAAACAGTAACCTTAAATCTTAAATCTATATCTTCACCATTTAAAAAAACAACATCTACATCTCTATTTATTAGATTACTTATCGAATCTTCTATATCCATGATTGCAGAAAGACCAATTTTATGACTGCTTAATACAGCAATATCAACATCAGAATATTCTTCAAAATCATCGGTAACTATGCTGCCAAAAATTATCACAGAGTTTATACCATAATTTTCATAAATCTTACTGCATTTGTCAGATTTAAGAAGTTCAATTATTTTATTCTTATCATATATCACATTTACACCCCATATGGTTAAATTTTAATTTATTATTATTATAGATTAACTTACAAATATTATTTTACCATTTCAAATTTTCTCTCATAAATTTTCTTCACTATAAAAAATGACGCTGCTGCACAAAGCAGTCCTATCAGCACTCCAGCCGCTACATCTGTTGGATAATGAACAAAAAGATATAAACGTGAAAAAGCAATAAGCGATGCTAGTACAAAAGCTGCTATACCTGCTTTCTTGTAATATAAAAATATTGCGAAAGCTCCTGCAAAGGACACACTTGTATGACCTGAAGGGAATGAATAATCCTTTGGTATTTTTATAAGCATTTTTACACTATCATCTATCCAGCAAGGACGTGATCTTGCAAACACATTTTTCATAATTACATTACCGAAAATTCCAAATATCAAAAGAGCCACTGCCATAGTAATTCCGCATTTTCTATACTTTTTAATGCAGATAAATATTATTGATAATACAATCCATATTGCCCCCGCGTTCCCAAGACTCGTTATAAACACCATGATACTGTCAAGCACAGGATTGTGAAGTTCCTGAAGTGCATGAAGAATATTCATTTCCATATACTAAACCCCTCCAATTTATTATTTATATAGATTATATCCAAAAAACATCTTTTTAACAACAAATAAAACATGAATCAGAGCAAAGGTCACCAGTCACAGATTTTGCTTGTTTATTTTCTATGCTTATTGGGAGGATTCTCCTCCAAACCTTCTTATTTGAAACTCGCGCAAACGTGAGTTTCATCCTTAATTATGCACTATGAATTATTAGTTATTAATTAAAAAGCAGCCCTTCGAAAATATATTTGAATTAAGGCTGCTTTTATTAATTATATTATAAAGTACACTATGAATAGTGCTGCTAATACATACATTACTGGATGGATTTTTTTGTAGTTTCCTTTGAATACATTAAGCACTACATAAGTTAAGAATCCACATGCTATTCCTTCACCTATACTGTATGTAAGTGGCATTAATATCACTGTTAAGAATGATGGAATCGCTATTTCACTCTTATCCCATTCTATTTCTTTAAGATTTGCACACATAAGTGATCCTACTATGATAAGAGCTGGTGCTGTTACTGCATTAGTTACTACTGCTAATAGTGGTGAAAAGAATAAAGAGGCTAAGAATAATAATCCTGCAACAACGCTTGATAGTCCAGTTCTTGCTCCTACTGCTATTCCTGATAATGATTCAACATATGAAGTTGTGTTAGTTGTTCCAAAAACTGCTCCAATG
Organism: Inconstantimicrobium porci; assembly: GCF_009696465.1. Classification (GTDB taxonomy): domain Bacteria; phylum Bacillota; class Clostridia; order Clostridiales; family Clostridiaceae; genus Inconstantimicrobium; species Inconstantimicrobium porci. Next base: position 40,276 of record NZ_VULX01000022.1, read on the forward strand.
CAAGTAGCAACTGAGTCAGCAAGCAATGCTTTTGAACCATTTTCTACTGATCCATCTTTCCTTAATAGTCCTGCCTTTGAACCAACAGCTACTAGTGTTCCTGCTGTATCAAAGAAATCCATAAATAAGAATGTAAATACAACAAGCATCATCTGTGGTGTTAATACATTTTTGATGTTAGCGATTGAAACTCCAAAAGTCGGAGCCATTGATGGAATCATTGATATTACTTTTGATGGTACTGGTATTATTCCAAAAATCATACCTACAACTATTGTTAAAGCCATGCCTATAAATATTGCTGTGTTTTTCCCTCTTACCATAAGTATTGAGATAACTAATATTCCAAATACAGCAAGTAACACATTAGGATCAGTAAGATTACCAAGTTGTACAAATGTAGCATCACTTTTAACGATAATACCTGCATTTTTAAATCCTACAAATGCTATAAATAAACCTATACCAGCACTAACAGCAAACTTTAAGTTCTGTGGTATAGCTTTAATTATTATTTCTCTAAGTCCTGTGATTGAAATTACTAAAAATATTATTCCTGAAGCCATTACGCCTGCTATTGCAGTCTGCCATGGAATATTCATTCCAAGACATACGCTATATGCAAAAAATGCATTAAGTCCTACACCAGGAGCAAGAACCATTGGAAATTTTGCATATATACCCATGATAAGAGTACCTATTACCGCAGCAAGACCTGTAGCTACAAAGACACTTTGTTGATTCATTCCTGTTTCAGATAATACACTTGGAATTAAAAACAATGCATATGCCATTGTAAGGAATGTTGTAATTCCACCTATTATTTCTGTTTTTAAAGTAGTATTTTTTTCATCGAAATTGAAGTAGTTAGATAAAAATTTCTTCATTTATTTTCCTCCATGCCTTAATAATCAAGGCTTATCGCATGATGAGGTTAATTGATTGCTAGCTGTTACGTATTATATTGTTTTAAGTACATATAACTCTTCTTCATAAACTGGAATTTAATAAGATTAGAGATAAGCGATTAGAGAGAAGAGAACAGGATGAAATTAGTTCGCTATGCTCACCAATTTCTTCATTTTAATGGAGGTTCTGCCTCCAAACCTCTGAAGTTACAAAGATTAAACAGTCATTTCGAGTATTTGTTTGCTTATAACTTGGCTGGAAACTCCCTTCAGGGAGTTTCATCCGAATCTCTGCACTCTTCATTCTACTCTCTTATCTATAAGTCCTTATTTGGTATTTTATGATATTGACTAACTATATTTCTGTATCAGCTTCTTTGTATCATATTAGATATGTAATTTTCATCTGCCATGAAACGACATCTGAGAACAACACATCGTAGTCAGGTTATTTATGGCAACCTGGTAGAAACTGCAATCCCATATCGACTGCGTTATACGATAGTCTTGATTTGTTATAGACTATAATACAATGTTTTTTTTGACTTGTCCATGTTACTTTATAGTAATGTTTGTGTCAAGTAAATGTTGGCAAAAATATATCTTTTTAAACTTTTTATTAATTATCCATTATTTTACATATAAATTGTATTTTTTCCCTTCCCTATAAATCTATTTTATGTATATGATAAAT
>NZ_VULX01000023.1 GCF_009696465.1 Inconstantimicrobium porci
TCATGCACACGTAGTTTCAATTACTGGAAATTCATATCGTTTAAAGGATCATATGAATTTCGAAGAAGAATAAAAAAACTACATTCTTAAATGATCAAAAATTTACATGATTAACTTGACATTTATATCTACACAATATTAATTATGTAGATATAGGTAAAACAACTATGATCATACTTTGTATACTGTACTCATCTTCATATCATACTAATGTTATTATGCTTTCGCTACAGGCTTTACCATATCTATCTTATCCAATATGTTTTTGCTTTGCCTGCACTTACCCTGAATCTATTCAGCTAAGATACCACCATGACTATTGTTTTAGGTTATTGGCTGCCACTCGCCTTACATGTATCAATTACCTTTACATAAGCTATAACATTAGGAATTACTTATGAATTAATACACAGCTTGTTTTCTGCATCAGCCAAGCTAACTTACTATTTTATTTATAGTTGCATAGTGCATAACAACTAACCTTTCCCTAAAAAAGGGTATAGGAAATAAAGCCTTGCATTCTAAATTTTTTTGAATTACAATAGAGTTGCTAAACTACTTGTAATCTCCTTATTGGAATTGCAAAGAATTATAAAACAATATTTAGTTTTTATATCTGCCTGTTTCATGGCAGTTATTTTTTTACTTTAACTTCATAAGAGGCGAAACTTGTGAAGTCATTTCAACTATCCTCTCATCATCTAAACTCTGTAGATATATCTTAGTTATATTAGTATTAGAATGACCAAGAAGCCTTGAAATACTATAAGAATCAACTCCCTGTCTAAGTAAGAACTGACAGTAATAATGTCTACAAGTATGAGGACTACATCTTATTTCTTTTCTTACCTTTGCTCTTGCTCCTGTTTCCTTTACAACTCTTTCAACAGCTTCAATAGTAAGCTTTCTACTTCTATATGAAAGGAAATAATAATCTTCTGTAACGAACTTATCTTTTATGTATTCATTCCTTATTCTCTCATACCTAACTAATATCTTTTTTAATGCAGGACTTATAGGAACATATCTTTCCTTATTGCCCTTGCCTAATACCTTTATAAGAGTTTCCCTTACGTCCAATAGTCTCAAATTGCAAAGTTCATTATTTCTTATGCCAGTTTCAAAAAGCATAGCTATAATTGCTTTATTTCGTGCATTATAAAAGTTCTTATAGTTCCAAACCTTTATCATCTTCCCAACCTCTGCATCATTGAAAGTTCTAATTAATACTTTCTTCTGTCTGAGCCACTTAACCTTACTCATAATGTTCTGCTTTTCTGATATGTACTCTTCTTTAACACTGTATTTAAAGAAACCTCTTAAATACTTTATGATTGAGTTTATATATACTTCTGATCTTCCAATGGATTGCAGATAGCTTATGTACTGTTTTAAATATATAGGCATCATGTCTTCTATTTCTTCAATGCCAAACTCCCTTTTACAGTAAGTAAAAAATTTAAGAGATGAATTATAGCAAGTCTTAATAGTTCTTTCACTGTAATTTCTAACCTTCATATCATACCTATATTCCTTTAGTAAATCTTCCAAAAGCAAAAAAGACACCTCCAATATCAATACACTATGTATATCAATATTGAAAGTGTCTTCAAATAAATTTGTATACCATTATCAAATGATTTTTTCTAGTTCAGAATACCTCTAAATGCCCTATTCTTCCCATCCTTCAGGGAACTCAGCATTGTGGTAAACTTCCTGAACATCATCATCATCGTCAAGAAGATCTAACATCTTCTGGAATTTTTTTGAATCTTCTTCATTTAATGTAGTATAAGTATCTGGTATCATCTTTACTGCTGCTTCAAGGAATTCTAATCCCTGGTTTTCAAGTGCTTCTCTTACAGCACCAAAATCTTCTGGAGCAGTAGTTACTACAAATACTTCTTCTTCATCAGCATTAAAGTCTTCTGCACCAGCATCAAGAGCCATCATCATTACTTCATCTTCATCAAGATCGCCCTTTTCAATTATTATTTCACCCTTTTCCTGGAACATGAAAGATACACATCCTGATGTACCCATGTTTCCGCCACCTTTAGTAAATGCACTTCTAACATTACCTGCAGATCTATTCTTGTTATCTGTAAGAGTTTCAACGATAACAGCAACACCACTTGGGCCATAACCTTCATATACTATTTTATCGTAATGAGTTTTTTCGCCTTCTCCAGCTGCTTTCTTTATAGCTCTTGTAATAGTATCATTAGGCATGTTGGCAGCTTTAGCTTTTGCAACAACATCTCTTAGTTTTGCATTAGAATCAAGATTTGGTCCACCACTAGCAACAACAACTTGTATTTCCTTACCTATCTTTGTAAAAATCTTTCCTCTTTTAGCATCAGCTTTACCTTTTTTTGCTTGAATATTATGCCACTTTGAATGTCCTGACATTAAAATTCCTCCTATCACTCTATGTAAATTTCATCTTTAAATTTATCAATTCATCTGGTCAACTACTAATTGATCAAATCGTTATGGCTGTTCATCAAAATATACAACCATTTATGTCATTTTGACGCTCTACCAATAATTATAACATACTAAAAATCAACCTTCAATGGTGCTGCCAAACAATTCATAATTCATAGAGTGTACTAATAAAATCTATTCATCAATTTCAAGAAATAATCTATTTCCTTCCTTAAAATATATTGCTTCATCGCTTACATCTATTTCAGCTTTGCCATTTGTGTTTTCTACAATCTTTGCTTCTATAGAATCTTTTTCTGATGCTTCACATCTAATAGTTAAAACTACTACATCTGAATAATCAGTGTTTTCAATATACCAGTCATTCTGTCCACATAGATACTGAAGCTTACCATGAAGATCGTAATCAATTGTAATCTTAATCTCCACACCGCTTACCTTTTCAACAATACCTGCTGCTGTTATTGCTACAGATGCACCTTTAGTATAAGCTCTGTTAAGTCCGCCCGTACCAAGAAGTATTCCTCCAAAGTATCTTGTAACTACTATTGCACAGTCAGTAAGTTCCTGCTTCTTCATAACTTCAAGAATGGGAATTCCTGCAGTTCCCTGAGGCTCTCCATCATCACTGTATCTCTGGATGCCCATGTTTGAACCTACAATGTATGCATAGCAGTTATGTGTTGCAGTTTTATGCATATTCTTTATCTCAGCAACGAATTCCTTTGCTTCATCTTCTGTTGTAACTCTCTTTACATATCCTATAAACTCAGACTTCTTTTCCACAAATCTGTCTTCTGCTCTCTTTTTTACTGTTAAATACTTCATAGTCCACCTCATATATACTTGTTTATTATCTCAATGCCGTAAGTTATCTTATCACAATGTACCTCTGAAAAACCAATTCTAAAATACTTAAGACCATCATTACCATTATTAAAGAACAGCACTCCAGGTGTAATAAGCACATTTTCCTTCTTCAGTGCATTATAAAGAGAAACACTGTCCATTCTACCAGTCTTAATTTTAACAAATAGATGAAGGCCTCCTCCTGTCAAAACATAACTCACCTTATCCTTTAAAATAGTATCTATTGATTTTGTAATACACTCATATCTCATTCTGTAAACATCAGTTAATTCCCTTGTATGACTTATCCAGTAGTCATTATCAATATATTTCTGAAGAACTCTCTGCATAAGCGATGAAGTCGAAATATCAGTATTTATTTTTGCAAGCTGCAGACTGTCATTAAGACCTTTAGGTGATATCATATATCCAAGTCTGATTCCTGGCAAAAATATCTTAGAAAAACTCTTAATATAAATTACCTTTTCACTAATATCCATCTTTTTAATTGGAATATACTCTATTTTTTCATCATAAATAAGTTCTGATAAATAATCGTCTTCTACAATGTAAAAATCATATTTCTCTGCCAAAAGCAACAGCTTTTCCTTCTTTTCCTTGGAAATAGTGACTCCCGAAGGATTCTGAAAATAACTCATTGTATAGAAAAGTTTTATCTTATTTCTCTTAAGAATTTTTTCAAGTTCTTCAAGATTAACGCCATCATCTTCAATTCCTACTTCAATTATATTAGCCCTTCTTGACTTGAATACTGAAAGTGCACCGCTATATGTAGGCTTTTCGACAATCACATTATCATTAGGATTTACAATTGTTTTAGCCACAATATCAATACCTTGCTGAGCACCAGAAACTATCAGAATATCTGAAAGGCTCACTGAATTATTCCAAAACTTACGTCTTATAGTTTCTCTTAATTCTTCATATCCAAGAGAATCCCTATAAATAAGAGCCTCAGCTCCATCTCTATCCAATACTTCATTGATTACAGACTTAAATTCATCAATAGGAAAAAGTTCTGCTGATGTTGTTTCCCCTGTGAAATCAATAAAATCCTTAATTCTATCTTTGCTAAGTTTTTTAAACGTTCTGCTGTACTGTCTCTTAATAATCCTTGTAAAATCCCTCTGCTTTGCAAATGTTCCGCTGCCTATCTTAGAAACTGCATAGCCTTCCTCTTCAAGTTTTTTGTAAGCAGAAATTATTGTTGCCTTATTGACATCTATTTCATCAACCAGTGATCTTATTGTTGGAAGCTTTTCACCGTCTTCAATTTCGCCTTTTCTTATAAATTCTTTTATATATTCAGCCAATACTACATATTTAGGTTTATCATCATTAAATATTAAGTTCTTAAAATCCATAAAATGTACTCCTTATAGCTTTAAGTATGATAAACATTCTGTTTTAATATACAGCTTCCATCGCTATCCCTATAATCCCTTAATTCTTTATAAAGAATATTATTTCTGCACATGAAATCAAGGATTTCCTCCATCTTTATAGACTTTTCCTTAAACTCCTCCAGCTGATTAATCTCTGCTGAACTCATGCTTCTGTTTTCCTTGTTTAATAGTTTTATAAGATATAGCGTACTTTTACTGCATGTCTTCTCAAGATAATCCTGGGCAACATTAATAAAATTATAAATATTTTCTTTCCTGTTTACGCTTTTATCAAAAAACAATCTATCTATACAATACTTAATATTATCATTTATATTTACTGCTAGTTTTATGCTGTCTTTGCTCACTGTATAACCATTCATATTAAGAAATAATCTACACAGATTTTCAGCACATCTTACAGCTACCGAATAAGCTACATAGTCACCATTGTTATGTAAATACTTTTTAATTACATTGATATCCTTAAGTACCAGCCCAAGATAATTTAGATTCTGAATTTCCTTGTCATCATTTACAGTCATATTAAAAGTAACCCCTTGCATGAATCTAAAAAGCTCACTATCATTACAGAACATTATCTTAGAACTCTTTAATTTTTCAATAAATGAACTGTCCTGTACATTTTTTATATACTCACTATTTGTAAATTTAATCTGAATAGGAACATCACCTATTGTGCTATAGATATTATCAATAGGCTTGTCTTGTTTATCCATAACAACTATTAGGTCAATGTCAGATTCATCCCATATGTCACCAGTAACTATACTACCAAAAACAGCAACAGCAATAACATTTTTATTTTTCTTCAACTTGGATAAAATCATATTAAATGCTCTCTGATACTTAACAATTACGTTTTCCAAAAAAACACCCCCATTATCTCTAATCTATGTATTAATTGCCCTCCACTGGAAATGAACTCCCTGCTTAAAGCTATGGGAGTTCCTACATTCCATTTGACATTAAAATTTATAATTCTTCAATTATGTAATTATTTAATTTATTATATATTTCTTCATCTACTTCAACTTCCAGCATTGTACCTTCTTCTTCATATTGTTCATTAAATATGTTTGCATTTCTATGAAGATATGCTACTTGATTCTGATCAGCATATGGAATCATCATCTTTACTTTCTTAAGTTTGTTAGGAAGAAGTGCTGCAACTTTTCTTAAAAGTTCATCAAGATTTATATCATTAACAGCTGAAATTTCAATCATGTCATATCTTGAATTATCTTCCCTTAACTTGTTTAAAGTTTCTTCACTGCACAAATCAATCTTGTTTATTGCAAGAACTGTTGGTTTTTCTCTTACTCCAAGTTCTGCAAGTACTTCTTCAACTGCATCAATCTGTTCATCAGCTGTTTCAGATGACCCGTCAACTACGTGGCATAAAACATCTGCGCTTATTACTTCTTCAAGTGTAGATTTAAATGCTTCAACAAGTTCATGAGGCAGCTTCCTTACGAAACCCACTGTATCAGTTAATGTTGCCACCCTATTGTCTAGAAGTCTTATTGCTCTAGTTGTTGTATCAAGTGTTGCAAAAAGCATGTTTGCTTCAAATACTTTTTCCTTTACGTTGTTTTCCTTAATTTGTGCAACTTCACATAGCTTATTTCTAAGTGTTGATTTTCCTGCGTTTGTATATCCTACAAGAGCTATTTGAGGCACACTCTGCTTACTTCTGTTTTCCCTCATTACTTCTCTTGTCTTCTTTATCTTTTTAAGCTCCTGAGTCAAGTCATAAATATCATCCTTGATACGTCTTCTATCAATTTCAAGTTTCTTTTCACCTGGTCCCTTAGTACCTATTCCACCACCTGTTCTAGAAAGAACTGTACCAAGTCCAGTAAGTCTTGAAGATCTGTATTTAAGCTGTGCAAGTTCAACTTGAATCTTTGCTTCTCTTGTTCTTGCTCTTGTTGCAAATATTTCAAGAATAAGTATAGTCCTATCGATAACTTTTACTCCTAAAACCGACTCAAGATTTCTAATCTGTGAACCTGAAAGTTCATCATCGAATACAACAAGGTTTGCTCCCTTAGTCTGAATAAGATATGAAATTTCATCAACCTTTCCTCTACCTATATAAAAAGCAGGATCAATCTTAACTTTTTTTTGGAATACTGAATCAAGAACAGACGCATCACATGCTTTTACTAATTCCTTAAGTTCATCAAGGCTTTCATAAGTATCAGTTCCAACAACAATTGCTCTTTCCCTATTGTCTTCTACAACATCGTTTTCTTTAATGCTGTTTTCAATATCTCTAACTCTTTCAACAAACTTCATATTAAGAACTTCATCGATACTTAAATTTTTAATTTCATCATGTTCAAGCATTGAATCTACTACTCTGCAGAAACCTATGTTGATAGCTGTTACGTTTCCATAATCAACGCCAACAGCTAAAATTGCATCAAGCTTCAACTTAAGAAGTGCTGAAACATCAAGTGCTGAAAGCTTTGGATTACCACTTGGATGAGTATGAATTATTCTTACTCCTGAAAGTTTTCTCTCCTTTATATCTATAAGCGGTATCTGAACTGATGTGCTGTCGCCAATAGCAACACTGACAATCTTTCCTTTCCTATCTATGCCGACACTAATTTCCTTTTCCGTTAAATCTGTGAACTTAATCATATAATTTAAAACTTCTTCTGATAAAAGACTATCCTGTGGAACTCTCAAAGTATATAATTCTTCTAATTGTTCTATATAAGAATTTTTTATCCCATCTATGTTTCCATATATCATTTTTATCACCTCAAAATTTCAGCTTCAATTTTAATAACTATAATTTAATACAGTAACTGTTCTACTTACCTTGACAACGTTGATTTAATTTTATACTATTAGTTTATTATTGTAAATAATGATTAAAGTGTCGTATACCATTTTAGTCTTACATATTTTAAAAAGAATTATGATGTACACTTTACTCATAGATTAATAAATTATCGGAGGAGAACTATGGAAGAAAAGAAGCGTAATATACTATTATCTGAAGATCAGATTAAAACAGAAATTCAAAGAGTCGGAAAAACTATAACTGAAGATTATGCTGACAAGAAGCTTTATGTATTATCATTATTGAGAGGAAGCTTTATATTTGCTGCAGATTTAGTTAGAGCAGTTGAAGTTCCAGCTAAAATCGGATTTATGACAACATCTAGCTATGGTCACTCAGAAACAAGTTCAGGTACAGTTAAGATTGTTAACGATGTTCCAGATGACATAACAGGATACGATGTACTTATTGTTGATGATATAGTTGATTCAGGTATAACAATGGATTTTGTAAAGAGACATGTAGAAAGTCTTGGAGCTAAATCTGTTAAAACTTGTGTTCTACTTGATAAACCATCAAGAAGAACAGTTGATATTAAACCAGACTACTGCTGCTTCACTATTGAAGATGTATTCGTAGTAGGATATGGATTAAATTACGGAGATTATTATAGAAACGTTCCTTACGTTTTCAACTGGGAAGCGTAAAATTGCAATGATCGTTGATCAATTCAATAAGGAATTCATGAAACAGATGCTCATGAATTCCTTTATTTTTTATGTAATATTATTCCTGCAAACCTCTAATTTAATAATTTTTTGATTCGTATTTTGTATACTCATCAATGAATTCTTTAAAATTTTCTTCGCTTTTAATAACTTCCTTAGTTGAAGCAAATACTTCTACATCAATATCAAAAAATACTTTTAATCCATCTGTTAGACAGGAAATTTCCTGCATACAGAAATAAGGATAAATCATCACTGCTATCTTTTTCATATAAACCACCCCTTAAAGCCTTAATTCTTAATAATTTTTATTAATTTAGTATAACTTAAATCATTAATGGTTTATATAAATATTGATTCAAAACTTATAATATTAACAAAGAACAATTAATTAATAAATTAATTTTCGTAACTGTGAGTGATTATAATTTTATAATTTATAAATGGTTAAGAAGCTTAACTTGATTATCTTCCACTTTGGTCTAAGAATTCTATGAAGAAGCATCCTCCATTACAATTAACGAAACGTCCCGCGTAGCAAGGGACAGTTTCCTCCTATCCTGTGACTTGTGACCTATTACCTTTGACCTACATATATTTTCTACATCTTAATTAAGCTGAAGATTAGTATTTGGAACCTTTCCTACTATTATTGTTTCTGAGATTGGTATTTCGTCACACACTTCTACTTCCTTACTTGTTGTTGGAACAATAATCTTTATCTTTGCTGTCAGCTTTACTTTAATTTTATGTCTTGTCTGATTTATTCCTGCTGACTCAAATTCTGATTCGTATTTTATTTCAACCCTGTCGATTGGTTTCATCTTCACTGTTATATTAGGACCTGCATCGCCAAAGATGTTATTTCTTGATGCATATCCTAATGGGACTTTAATTCCTTCTATTCCTTGCTTTTTAAGTTTGTTAGTACAATCAAGTGCTACCTTCTGAGCAACTGCACTCATCTTTACTGTATTTGCTCTAAGCATTGTTATGTTTCCTGCACTGTCTTTTTCAATTGTTATAAAATCTTCATAATTGTAATTTTTAGAGTAAATATCGCATGATGTCTGTTCAATTATTTCTACTGCATCTGACTTATATTTAGCCTCTGCAATGCCCAAAAGACCTGGTGTAAGTACACTACTTGTATAATAAAACAAGCATATCATTATATAAATTATAATAAAGGATATAATTATATAAAAGTACTTAGATTTTTTAAATTTCTTCTCTTTCAATGAAATCACATCGCTTTTAATTAGTGCTTTATTATTATAATATGATATAATAAAGTGTAATATTTTACTTTCTTAAATTATTTATAGGAGGAAACTATGTCAGAGGTAAAGAAGAAACAAACGCCTAAAAAGAATATAAAGAAAAAGAAGAAAAAGAAACAAAGCAAAATCAAAAAATTCTTTAAGCATTTTTTCTTAACGTTACTTGTACTTATTCTTGTAGGCATAATTGTTGCTGGCGGATATATACTCGCAATTGTCAAAAGTGCAAAACCACTTGATGTTAATATGGTTCTAAGATTAAATCAGCCATCAATAATCTATGATTCTGAGGGCAAATTTATGGATGACGTTGTAGATAAAGAACAAAGATATGTTATCAAATTATCTGAAATGCCAAAAAATCTTCAGAATGCTTTCGTTTCCATAGAAGATGAAAGATTCTACAGCCACAATGGTATAGATTTAAAAAGAATAGCCGGTGCTGCATATATCGATGTCCAGAGAATAATTACAAGAAAGCCAGGTCTACATGGTGCATCAACTTTAACTCAGCAATTATTAAAAAATACCATATTAAAAAATGAAGTTACAATTAACAGAAAAGTTACTGAAATATATTATGCTCTGCAGCTTGAAAAATACTTAAGCAAAGATGAGATTCTCGAAGCTTATTTAAATACAATTCCACTTGGCGGAACTGTATATGGTGTTGAAGCAGCTGCTAATAAGTATTTTGGAATAAGGGCTTCACAGTTAAACTTAATACAATGTGCTTATATTGCCGGTACTACTCAGTCACCAACATATTATAATGCACTTACAGAAGCATCAAAAAAAGATCCTTCACGTTACCTAAAGAGAACAAAGACCGTTCTATCAAAAATGCTTGAAAACCAGAAAATCAGTAAGGCTGAATATGATCAGGCAATTAAAGACATTAATGACGGAAAATTAAAATTCAACCCAACTGTTTCATCGAACAGAATGAATTTTGAGTGGTTTACAAGACCAGTAATCGATCAGGTCAAAAAAGATTTGAAGACAAAATATAAATATACAGACGATGAAGTTTCAAAGATGATAGTTAATGGAGGCCTTCGTATTTATTCTACTATGGATAGAAACCTTCAGAATGCTACTCAGGAAATACTTAACGATAACAAAACTTATCAGGTTGGAAATGATTTAAGTAAGAATATTTCTACTGCAGATGGCCACTATACTTACCCTGCTTTACAAGCTTCTGCTACTATTATGGATTACCATACAGGCGAAGTTAAAGCTATGGTTGGTGGACGTGGAACTCAGCCGCCTGGAAGATCTAATAACAGAGCATACTTTGATTTAAGACCAACAGGGTCTGCAATCAAACCGCTTACTGTTTATTCTCCAGCAGTTGAAATGAAGCTTATAACTCCAAGCACTACAGCCGAAGATACACCGTACTCTGATGCATTTGCAAAGAAGTATGGCATTAATCCTGCAACGCAGTTAAGAAACCAGGATAGAAGATTTCATGGAACTGTTACAATAAGGGATGCTCTTACTCAGTCTTACAACGTTGTTGCATGTAAAGTTGAAGATATGGTGGGCGTAAAAAATGGTATTGCCTATGGAAAGAAATTCGGATTAAAATTCAATAATAATTCACAAGGTATAGCTGCTGTTGCCCTTGGTCAGTTTAGTAATGATCCTGGTGATAGAGATGGTGCTAACTCTACTACTATGGCAGCTGCTTATGGCACATTTGGTAATAACGGTACTTATACTGAGCCAATACTTTATACTAAAGTTGTTGATGCCAGTGGAAGCATTATACTTGAGAAAAAACCTGAAACAAGAAGTGTTATTTCTCCAGAAGCTGCATACATTATGTATGATTTATTAAAATCTCCTGTCACATCAGGAAGTGCCAAACCCGCTCAAGTACCAAACGTTGTTACTGCTGGTAAAACTGGTACAGCAGACGGTAATCATGATATGTGGTTTGCTGGATTTACGCCTTATCTTTCTGCAGCAGTATGGATTGGCTATGATAAACCATCTGAAGTTTATTCACAAAGCAGTGGTGTTACAGTCGGTTCAATATTTGGGAAAATCATGGCAAAAGCTCATGAGAATATAAAGGATAAGAGCAAAGACATTAAAATGCCCTCTGGAGTAATAAAAGGTGCAATCTGTATAGATTCGGGCAAACTTGCTACTGATCTTTGTAGAAAGGATCCTAGAGGAAATAGAGTAAAAGAAGATTTATCAATAGGTGGCAGTGACGTAAGCAGCTACTGTGATGTACATGTGCTTGCAAAGGTTAATTCATCAAACAATAAACTTGCAAATGCAAACACACCTGCAGCTTTACTTGTCGAACGTGTATTTTTAAACAAAGATATATCTAAGGATTCTCCTGATTATAAATACAAATTACCTACTGAGCAGGATGATTATAAGGCCGCTGAGCAGCCATCAACTCCTCCAGCAGAAACAAAACCTGCTGAAAATGAGGATAACAATAATACACAAAATAACAACAACAATAATAATAAGCCAGAAAATAATCCAAACGGTAATACTGGAAATAATGGAACTGGCAACAATAAACCAACTACTCCACAGCCACCTAATCCTGGTAAGCATTAATAGTCAAATTGAATACCATTATAATAACAAAGAAGACATGATACAAACGTCATGTCTTCTTTTTAATTTCTAACATTATTGTTGTTACATTTTATTACAATGTAGTTCTTTTCTTTCATTGCGTTCTTACCAATTTTATAATAAAATTATATAAACTATAAAATATAGGAGGTATACTTATGATTTTTTTGTCAAATTTGATTTCCAGCTTCAATAATATCATTGGTTATATATTAATATCTGTTCTTATTGTAGCCGGGCTTTATTTTACATTTCGCACAAAATTCGTTCAGATAAGTCAAATCAAGGAAATGTTCAGACTTCTAGGTGATGGATTTTCATCCTCTGATGAAAAAGTAAAGCATAAGGTTTCATCTTTTCAAGCATTCTGTATAAGTACTGCTTCAAGAGTTGGCACAGGAAATCTTGCTGGTGTCGCTATTGCAGTTTCTGTAGGAGGACCTGGTGCAGTTTTCTGGATGTGGCTTATAGCACTTATTGGAGCAGCATCAAGCTTTGTAGAATGCACACTTGCTCAGATATTTAAAGTGAAAGATGCAGATTCATTTAGAGGCGGTCCTGCTTACTATATGCAGAAAGCTTTAAAATCAAGAAATCTTGGTATAATATTTTCAATAATTATCACTATTACATATGGACTTGTATTTAATTCTGTTCAGTCAAATACAATCTCAATAGCTTTCTCAGAAGCATTTAACGTTAACAAATATGTTATTGCAGTATTAATTACTCTTCTTACATTAGCAGTCATCTTCGGTGGAGTTAAAAGAATTGCAAAGGTTTCAGAAATTCTTGTTCCTATACTTGCTGTATCATACATACTTATTGCATTATTTATTATAGGAAAGAATTATTCAATGATTCCACATATGTTTAATCTAATATTTACTGAAGCTTTTAACCTAAAACCTGCTATAGGCGGTACTCTTGGTGGTGTCATAATGATAGGTATAAAAAGAGGATTATTTTCAAATGAAGCCGGAATGGGTAGTGCACCAAATGCTGCTGCAACAGCTGATGTAACACATCCTGCTAAACAGGGGTTAATTCAGACTCTTGGGGTTTTTATAGACACATTAATCATCTGCAGCTGTACAGCATTTATAATCCTACTTTCAGGAGTACATACTGATAAAAGTCTTACAGGCATACAGCTTACTCAAAACGCAATAAATTCACAGATTGGAATATTAGGTACATACTTCGTTGCTATATGCGTATTATTATTTGGATTCAGCTCAATTGTTGGAAACTACTACTATGGTGAATCAAATATCGAATTTATAACAGAAAAGAAGATTTTCTTAACAATATACAGAGTTCTTGTTATAGTAATGGTCTTTATCGGAGCCGTTGCAAGCTTAAATCTTGTCTGGGACATGGCTGATTTATTCATGTCAATAATGGCTTTAATTAATCTTGCTGCAATTACACTCCTTGGCAAATATGCTTTCGAAGCATTAAAAGACTACAAGAACCAGAAAGCTAAGGGAATAAAAGAACCAGTATTCCACAAAGATGCTATATCATTCAAAGAAGATCTTGAAGGTTGGAACTAGTTTAAATAAATAGATAATCAAGACAGTCTCTATACTGAGGCTGTTTTTTATTCTTAAAATATATAAATTTAAGTTAACAACGAATAACGAATATAAAATTATTATTGCAATTTACTTAGTTAGCATTTATAATATGTTTAGTAAATTTAAACTTAAAGTTTAGTAATAGTAATCTGCAAAAAATTATATACATATTAATGAATTATAACTGATTTGTATAACCACTAGTTAAGTAAGATTTTGTAGATTATTGCAGAATTAAGATTAAAAATTCATCATTCTGCTTTCTGCTTTCAAATCTAATAAAGTGGTATTATGTATGACTTTTAGTGCAAAATATAAATAAATAGCTGAAATATTGGACACGTTATTGTTTATAACAATGATGTGTATGTTTTACGTTCAGCACTTTTAAGATGTAATTATATAAAATAGTAGGTGAAATCGTGCAGATAGGAACAAAAATCAAAGAACTTAGAATTGAAAAACAACTTACGCAGGAAGAACTTGCAAATAGATGTGAACTATCTAAGGGATTCATATCTCAGGTTGAAAATGATTTAACTTCTCCATCAATTGCAACACTTATGGATATTCTTGAGGTTTTAGGAACAGACCTTACTAATTTCTTTGCAAAAGATGAGAATGAAAAAATTATTTTTTCTAAAGATGATATGTTTGAAACCGAAAATGATGAACTAAAGTATAAATTAAAATGGCTTGTTCCTACTTCTCAGAAGAATGAAATGGAGCCAATTATAATTAAGATTCAACCAGGTGGACAGTATATAGAAGAAGAACCTCATTCAGGAGAAGAATTTGGTTATGTATTGTCCGGGACAATATACCTACATCTGGGAGACAAAAAATTTAAAGTTAAAAATGGTGAAAGCTTTTATTTCAAGCCCAAATCAAATCATTATATATCTAATGAAGGAAAAAAAGATGCTAAAGTAATCTGGATCTCAACTCCCCCTTCATTTTAATACTTAAGCGAGGTGTTTAAATTGAACGAAAATATTATTGAACTAAAAAATGTAAGCAAGTCTTATGGCTCTAATGTAGTTTTAGACGATCTTACGCTATGCATTAAAAGGAATGAGTTTTTAACTCTTCTTGGACCTAGTGGTTGTGGTAAAACAACAACACTAAAAATAATAGGTGGATTTGAGACTGCAGATAATGGAGAAGTTTTATTTGATGACAGTAATATATCACAACTTCCTCCATACATGCGCCAGATTAATACCGTATTCCAAAAATATGCTCTTTTCCCTCATATGAATGTTTATGATAATATAGCTTTTGGTTTAAAAATAAAAAAGCTTTCTAAATCAGAAATAGACAAAAAGGTTAAAGATGCATTAAAGCTTATATCTCTAGAAGGTTTTGAAAAAAGATATATAGATTCTTTAAGTGGAGGTCAACAGCAGAGAGTTGCTATAGCAAGAGCTATAGTTAATGAACCAAAGGTACTACTTCTTGATGAGCCACTTGGTGCACTAGATTCAAAACTTAGAAAAGACATGCAACTTGAACTTAAGAAAATCCAGCAGCAGCTTAAAATTACATTTGTATTTGTTACTCATGATCAAGAGGAAGCACTTACAATGTCTGATACCATTGTTGTTATGAATAACGGTAAAATCCAACAGATGGGTACTCCTGAAGATATATATAATGAACCAGCAAATGCCTTTGTTGCAAACTTCATAGGTGAAAGTAACATCATTGACGGAATAATGCATGATGATTTTAAAGTTGAATTCTGCAACCACAAATTTGAATGTGTTGATAAAGGGTTCAATAAAGATGAGGAAATACAGGTTGTTATAAGACCTGAGGATATAAAAATAGTTGATCCTGAAAAAGGAATGCTTAAAGGAATTGTAAAATCTGTAGTATTCAAAGGTGTACATTATGAAATAGAACTTGAGGAAACTGAAAATAATAAGAAATGGCTGCTTCATAATACAAAATCAGCAGAAGTAGGCTCAACAATAGGTATGGATATATATCCTGATGATATTCATATAATGAGAAAAGTGAGTGAGTAAAGATATGAAAAAAAGACCTTCAATCGCTTATCCTTATTTGATATGGAGCATAATATTTATTGTTTTTCCTTTGTTCATAGTTCTATATTACAGTTTTACAAGTAAAGTTAACGGAGTCACTGTTTTTTCATTAGAAAATTATAAGACTTTATTCAGCGTTGACTATATAAAGGTATTTTATCGTTCACTAAAACTTGCTTTTTTATCTACTATTTTATGTTTGCTTTTAGGATACCCTATCGCATATATAATCTCAAAGATGAAAACAAAAAAGAGAAATATTTATATACTTTTATTTATACTTCCAATGTGGATGAATTTCCTTTTAAGAACATATTCTTGGATGGCTATCCTTGGAAAGAACGGATTTGTACAAAGATTCCTTAATCTAATAGGAATAACTGGCGTGAATCTTTTATATACTGATTTCGCCGTAATGCTTGGTATGATTTATAACTTCCTTCCATTTATGGTACTTCCAATATACACAAGTTTAATAAATACAGATAACGACCTAGTTAATGCTGCTTATGATTTAGGAGCAAACAAGATGCAGGTTTTCTGCAAAGTAGTTTTTCCACTTAGTCTTCCTGGTGTAATGTCAGGAATAACTATGGTATTTATGCCTGCAGTATCAACTTTCGTTATTTCTCGTCTTCTTGGTGGCGGACAATACATGCTGCTTGGAAACCTGATTGAACAACAGTTCACAACAGCAGGAAATTGGAACTTCGGCTCTGCAATTTCAATTTTTATGATGATATTAATTTTAATATCAATGGCTATAATGTCGAAATTAGATAATAATAATGAAGAAGGAGGTAAAAATTAATGTTTAAAAAAGCTGGAATAAAACTATATACACTTTTAATATTTTTATTCTTATACGCACCAATATTTGCATTGATTTTATTTTCCTTTAATGATTCAAAATCAATGGGTGTATGGAAAGGGTTCACTTTAAAATGGTATATAAGTTTATTTAACAATAAAAGAATTCTTACTGCACTTTACTATACAGTTTTTATAGCTCTATCATCTGCAGTTATATCAACAGTAATAGGTACAATAAGCTCAATTGGTATTTTCAAAATGAAAAAGAACTTAAGAAACATTACACTTAACATTACGAATATACCAGTGCTTAATCCTGATATAGTTACAGGAATTGCACTTATGAGTCTTTTTGGATTTATAAATTTAAAGCTTGGTCTTACTTCACTACTATTAGCACATATAACATTTGGAGTTCCGTATGTTATACTTTCAGTACTTCCAAAGCTTAGACAGCTGCCAAATAATCTAGAAGAAGCGGCATTAGACTTAGGTGCTACACCAAGTTATGCACTTAGAAAAATTATATTTCCACTTATAAAGCCAGGCATTGCTTCTGGTTTTCTAATGGCCTTTACAATGTCTATTGATGACTTCGTAATCAGCTTCTTTACTGCAGGTCCAGGAGTAACCAATCTATCAATAGAAGTCTACTCTATGGCAAAAAGGGGAATAAAACCAGAGATAAATGCATTATCTACATTAATGTTTTTAGTAGTACTTATATTACTATTAATAATAAATAAAAAGGGTTCAAATGAAGGAGGAAATCAACTTGAAATTTACTAAAAAAATCACTTTACTTTTACTTGTTCCAATTATATTGATATCAATGTTAACAGGCTGTTCAAAATCAAATTCAGAAAAAACTGTACTGCATTTATTCAATGCCGGCGACTATATTGATGAAGAGCTTTTAACTAAATTTAAAAAAGAAACTGGCATAGAAGTTTCAATGGATATCTTTGAAACAAATGAAATGATGTATCAAAAAGTTAAAAGCGGAGATGCTGGTTATGATTTAATCATACCATCTGATTACATGATTGAAAAAATGACAAAAGAAGGTCTACTTCAAAAGATAGACTTCAGTAAAGTTCCAAATTACAAGAACATAGATGATAAATACAAAAACTTATCTTATGATCCTAAAAATGAGTATTCAGTACCATATTTCTGGGGAACATTAGGTATAATGTATAATAAAAATCTTGTAAAAGAGCCAGTAACAAGCTGGAATATACTATGGGATGAAAAATATAAGGGAAAAATCTTAATGTTAGACTCTGTACGTGATTCAATGGCTGTAGCTTTAGCTGATCTTGGATATTCAATAAATACAACTAACACAGACGAACTTAACAAGGCAAAAGATCTTCTTATCAAACAAAGACCTCTTGTTAAAGCTTACGTAGGCGATGAGGTTAAGGAACTTATGGTAAGAGAAGAAGCTGCTCTTGCACTTATGTATTCAGGAGACTACCTTACTGTAAAAGGCGAAAACGAAAATCTTGAATACTGTATTCCTGAAGAAGGAACTAACAAATGGTTTGACGCTATGGTTATACCGAAATCTGCAAAAAACAAAGAAGCTGCTGAAAAGTTCATAAACTTCATGCTAGATCCAGAAAATGCAAAGCAAAATGCAGATGCAGTAACTTATGCTACTCCTAACAAAGAAGCAATGAATCTTCTTGAAGATAATATAAAGAATAATAAATTAGCTTATCCAGATAAATCAATTCTTGATAAATGCGAAGTATTCAAAGACCTTGGAGAAGACATAAAGAAATACGATGATGTATGGTTCCAAGTAAAGTCTAAGTAAAAAAGGATGACTAAAGGACGAATTTGCATTGTACCATTTTTTAAATTAGCCTGTATATCTTTTGTTTTCAACGCTTTACAGCATTTAAAATTTATCTTTTTCAATGCAATTTCCTATACATTAAAAAGTTCCCGATAGCTTGAATGCTGTCGGGAACTTTTTTGATTCAGAATGCAGAATTTTGGATAAAACTCCCCTAAGGGAGTTTCGATATTTCTTCTCAAAAAATAAAAGAGCCCTCTTCTTTATAGGCTCTTCTATGTTATACCCATCTCTTCTTTAAGACGACTACACTATCTTATATTTAAATATATTCCTAAAAGCTTATTTTAGCTCTGGAAACCAATGTGCAATTTCTCTTTCAGCACTTACTGGGCAGTCTGATGCATGCACTGAATTTTCAGTTCCATTAAGTGCAAATCTATTTCTGATTGTTCCTTCGGCTGCTTTTGCAGGATCAGATTTACCATTTAATGCTCTTATCCTTTCTATCGCATCTTCTCCTTCAAGCACCATCGCAATAAGCTCTGAACTTGTTATAGTCCTAATCAGATTTTCAAAGAAACTCTTTCCTTTATGTTCTGCATAATGTTCTTCTGCAAATTCTCTGTCTAATTTCATCATTTTCATAGCAACAATCTTTAATCCGTTATCTTCATATACAGAAATAATTGTACCTGCAATCTCTCTCCTAACTGCATCAGGTTTTATTAATACCAAACTTCTTTGTTTATCAGCCATAAGACTTACCTCCATAATAAATAATTACTTATTCTTTATAAATATATTCCGACTTTTGTAAATATTTACAATTTTCTGAATATTCAAAAAATAATTATTTCTATTTTATACTGCATACTATCTATTATTAATATAAAATCAAATTTTATACATAATAAATAGTATGCCTGTTTTTCATCAATTTTATATTATGGTTAGGTATAAGTCAATATATATTACTTATTATTGCATTTGTGCAATATTATATTCCTCTTCCATATCATTTAAGTAAAGATTCGTCTCATATGCTATCACTTTCCTAAGACCGATTATACCTATAAGATTTGGTATAGCCATTAAACCATTCACTATATCTGCAATAATAAATACTGTTTCAAGAGGTAGAAATGCCCCAACAGCAACAAGCATAATATATACTATTTTATAAGGCTTAATATATTTTACTCCACCAAGATATTCAGTACATCTCTCGCCATAATAGTTCCATCCTAATATAGTCGTAAAAGCAAAGAACATCAAACCGACATTTACTATTATTCCTCCAATATTATTAAATGGTAGTCCTTGATTAAAGGCAACAGTTGTAAGTGCTGGACCCTCATAAGCTGCATGCCATGTGTTTGTAATAACAAGTACTAACCCTGTCATTGTACATACAACCATTGTATCTAGGAATGTTCCAGTCATTGCAATAAGCCCTTGCCTTGCAGGACTATTTGTCTTTGCAGCTGCAGCTGCTATAGGTGCACTTCCAAGTCCAGCTTCGTTTGAGAAAACACCTCTTCCTACTCCTCTCTGTATAGATAGCATTACAGTTATACCTAGCGATCCACCAAGAGCAGCCTTTGGATTAAATGCACTATAAACTATAAGCTTTATAGCTGGAAAAAGCTGATTAATATTAAGTACTATTATTGTGATAACAGCTAACACATATCCAACAGTCATAAATGGTACTACTTTTTCAGCAACCTTCGATATCCTTTTTACTCCTCCAAGTGTTATAAGTGCAACAAGTATTGTAACTACTGCAGCAGTTACATATATAGGTACATTAAAAGCAGCTTTAGCACCTGCAGATATTGAATTTACCTGCGTAAATGTACCTATTCCAAAGAATGCAACACCCACTCCACATACTGCAAACATATTTGCTAAAAATTTATTATTTAATCCCCTGCTTAAATAATACATAGGTCCTCCAGACATCTGACCATTTTCATCTGTAACTCTGTATTTTACTGCTAACAATCCCTCAGCATATTTCGTAGCCATGCCAAAAAATGCAGCTAGCCACATCCAGAACAGAGCACCAGGTCCCCCTGCCTTCAAGGCAGTAGCAACACCAACGATATTACCAGTTCCAATTGTAGCTGAAAGTGCTGTACATAATGCAGCAAAAGGAGTTACATCTCCTTCACAGTCATCTTTTTCATTTTCTTTATTACCGCTAAATACAAGCTTTAATGCAAGTGGCAACTTCCTTATCTGTAAAAACTTTAATCTGAATGTGAGATATGCACCTGTTCCTACCAATAAAATCAAAAGTGGTGGTCCCCATAGAAATGAATCAATTGAATTTAATAAGTTTGTGATTTGTTCCATAAATAAAAAATCCTCCTTTAAAAATAACTTTTAAGGAGGGATCAGTACGATATACATTTTCTGATAAAACCAGATAAAGATATTAGAATGTATAATTTATATTGTATAATGTATAATTCAGGATGAAATTAGCTTCACTGCGCCGGCTAATTTCTTATTCTTAATGGAGGACACCTCCAAACCTCTGAATTACTAATTCAAAGAGATTTAAAGAGGAACTTGTCCTCTTTTTGGAACTCCCTAAGGAGTTCAATCCATAATTATACATTATACATCATACATTAAACCCTATCTCTAGTGCTTCTATCCAAAGTTGTAGTTGTACTTAATCCCCTGTCCTCTTTACCTGAGAGTTTCAACATGAATTTTCACATCTTGCTCCTTCGGTGCTCACAATTATATGAGTCTCTCCAAGGGCTCGTCCAATAACGGTCTTCATCAAAATACGACACCTGAAAGATTAACCTCTTCGGCGGGCCTAACACAGCCACTCTCCCGTTACCTTCAACCGATAACCTTATTAACTTGTTAAAAATTATTATACTCCTTCATATTATGCATTTCAATGATTTTAAGATTAAATTTGATATTCTATTAATCTTTATGCTATAATATATATCAGCATAAAGCAGATGGGCGGCTAACAACCCATCTGCTTTTTCTTTTTGTATTTTACAACTAAGGAGGAATATATGACTTCAAATAAAAATAAAAACTTCTATAAAATAATACTTACACTTGCTGTACCTATTATTATTCAAAATCTTATTACATCGTCACTTAACCTTGTTGATAATGTAATGATAGGAACTTTAGGAGAAAATGAAATAGCTGCTGTTGGTCTTGCAAATCAATACTTTTTTATATTTATGATGAGCATGACTGGTATAACTGGCGGAACAAGCATTTTTCTTTCCCAGTACTATGGTAAAAAAGATACTAAAAGTATAAAAAATTTCATGGGTATAACTTTTGTTATCGGTACAATTGTAGCTTCTGCTTTTGCCATTTTAGCATTCTTTACACCTGTCTTTGTAATGAAAATATTCACAAAGGATACTACAGTAATTAATCTTGGTGTATCATACCTGAGAATTGTTTCACTAAGCTACATATTTACAATTGTAACCCTTACTTTTTCAACAGCACTTAGAAGTACTGGACAGGCTTCATTGCCTATGGCAGGCAGCATTATTGGTATTTTATCAAACGCAGGTTTTAACTACATATTCATCTTTGGTAAACTTGGCTTACCAGCAATGGGTGTAAGAGGTGCTGCACTTGGAACAACTTTTTCAAGGCTTCTTGAAATGCTGTTTGTAGTAACAATTATATACGCTAAGAATTATTCAGTTAAGTGTAAACTTAATGAGCTCCTATTCACAAAGCATCAATTTAAAAATTTTATGAAAACAGCAACTCCAGTTATATTCAACGATATAATGTGGTCTCTTGGAATAAGCGCTTACTCAATTGCTTATGCAAAAGTTGGAACAAATGCTCTGGCATCAATGCAGATTGCTATAACTATCAACAACTTGTTTAACATATTCGGTACAGGATTAGCTGCAGCCACTGCAATCATAATCGGCAATAAAATTGGTGAATCAAAAAAAGATCTTGCTATAGAATACACACATAAGATTTCAAAGATATCTGTTGCTCTTGGTATCATAATAGGATTAACTCTTATTTTAACTTCACCACTAATAGTAAAATTATTTAACATAACTTGCGAAACTAAAGCAATTACTCTCACAGTACTTAAAATTATGGCTATCATAACACCACTTAGATTCTTTAATATAACAATGATAATTGGTGCATTCAGAGGCGGTGGAGATGTAAACTATGCTATATTTACTGAACTGATCTGTGTATGGGGAATAGCTGTGCCATTATCATTCATAGGTGCTACAATACTACACCTGAATATAATCTGGGTTTACATGCTTGTATGCTTCGAGGAAATAGTGAAACTATTCTTTGAAATACCAAGGTTTAAATCTAATAGATGGATCAAAGAAGTTATTTAGTTAATGTATAATTCAGGACAAAATTCATGAGACCAGCGCTCATGAATTTTTATCTTTAATGGAGGACACCTCCAAACCTCTGAATTACTAATCCAAAGAGTTTAAAAAAGGAACTTGACCTCTTATAAGCAGGCATTCCAAATCTTTATTTTGGTATGTTCGCTTATGCCTTGGCTGGAATTCCTTTAATGGGATTTCAATCCTAAATTATACATTATACTTTATACATTTTAAATTT
Source organism: Inconstantimicrobium porci (assembly GCF_009696465.1). Taxonomy (GTDB): domain Bacteria; phylum Bacillota; class Clostridia; order Clostridiales; family Clostridiaceae; genus Inconstantimicrobium; species Inconstantimicrobium porci. The sequence goes on from NZ_VULX01000023.1 coordinate 23,059, forward strand.
ATTCATAGTATAGTATAATAACTGTATACGAAATAGAAATTATATTGGGGGTATACATATGAGAATAAAAATCAGAAAATGTCACGGAAGTGGCAATGACTTTGTATTAATAGATGAAATCACTAATAAATATACTTTCTCAGAAGAAGAAAGAGCTAAGATTTCTGCCAGTCTTAGCAACAGAGAAACTGGTATTGGATCTGATGGAGTATTATTTCTTCAAAACAGTGATAAATGCGATGCAAGAATGAGAATGTTCAACACTGATGGATCAGAAGCTGAAATGTGTGGCAATGGACTTAGATGTATAGGTAGATATGCTATGGAGCTTCTAGGAAAGGATAAAATTACTCTTCAGACTATGAAGGCTGAATATCAAACCGTAAAAGCACCTGAACTATATGAAAATGTACCAACTATTCAGATATGGCTTAACTCAGTTAACCTTAATACTAAATCACTGCCAATGGTTTATGACAAAGAACACTGCTTCTTTGAAACAGTACCTGCAGTTGATGAAAATCTTAAGATTACAGCTGTAAGCATGACTAACCCACATATAGTTACTTTCATTGATAAGCTTGATAATACAGAAATAACAAGGCTTGGCGAAAAAGTAAACAACCTTAAATCAGTCTTTCCTGAAGGTGTAAACTTTAACTTTGTAAAAGAAATCAATGAAGACAGCATCTATGTAAGAACATATGAAAGAGGATGTGCTATTACAAAATCATGTGGAACAGGCATGACAGCATCATCAGTTGCTTTCTGCTTAAAACACCCAGACCATTATGGAAAAGATATAAATATCTACAATGATGGCGGAATGATCAAAATCAACGTATCAAGAAATAATGATAAGTACGAAAACAAATTTACAGGCAACGCTTCATACGTATTTGATGCAGATCTCACACTTGATGAAAACTACAAACTTGTTAATATCGACAACAGAAAAGAGTTCACAGATGAAATAGAAGCATACGATAAATTCTTCCAAGCAAGTAGAGAGGCAATTTAGAATTTAAATTTTAAAATTTAGAATTAAGGAATCTTCTCTTCGTTTCTCTCAGGGAAGCAACTTATTTTTATTAAAAAGTTCCATTTACATGGAACTTTTTTGTTTATTATCTTCTGAAATGTTAATACTTATAAAATACGGAGGATAATTATGAAAGATAACTTAGTTTATAAAAAATCATATACATTTTCAACTGAAATAGTCAACCTTTATAAAAAGATGACTACTATTGATAAGGAATTTGTTCTATCAAAACAGCTTGTACGCTCAGGAACAAGCATATGTGCAAATATAACTGAAGCTGTTAATAGTGCCAGCAGAGCCGAATTTATCTTTAAGCTTAATATTTCCTTAAAAGAGGCAAAAGAAACTGAATACTGGATTAATCTTCTTAAAGATACTAATTATATAACAAACCAGGAATCATACAAACTTTTAGCAAGCTGTACTGAGTTATGTAGAATTCTCTCAAGCATAATTCACACATGCAACAATTCTACTAAATAAAAAAGGGTGAAAGACATATTAAAAAATGATGTTTTTGAATGCAATTTCCTTTACTTTAAAAAAAGCACTCACTGGAACTAGTCTTCCAATGAGTACCCTTATAAATCAAAGAAATTCATCTAGAATTTCTTCCTTCAATTTTAAATTCTAAATCTTAAATTTTAAATCAAACCACGTTTTGCACTATACACTAAGCTTTATTCCTGTTCTCTGTTCGTTATTCACTTATTGTAATTTTAAATTCATAATTAAATGATAAATTAATAATTATAGTGTGTTGCGTTTTCGTAGATGCTTACATTTAGTGTCTTGTCTTGAACGACTTTCTTATATGAACAAAGAAACTCGTTTAGTTCCATATCATTTAAATCTATCTTCCCTTCACTGATAAGTCTTACGTTTTCTGATTGCATTTCTACTATCAAATTATTTTTGTCATTCTTTATTACATATGAAGAATACATCTTATCTTCAATTTTATTATTGTACTTTTCTTTAAAGCTCATTGTTTTTCTTGTTTCTTCATATGACATGTTTATACTTTGGTCGATTTGTGAAGGATTTATACCCATTGATTTAAGCTGGTCTTCCATGTACTGTGTGTCAAACCCATATCTCTTAAGCATCTCTTTCTGAATGTTTAGGAATTTTTCTTGTGAAATATTATTTTTTTCCATATACTCTGTAATACTTTTAGAAAGCTCTCCCATTGAGATTTCTCCTCTTGAAAGAGAATCATAAAGACTAAAAATATAACTTTCAAATTTATCTATATCTTTATCTCTAACCTTGTTTTTTACTTCATTAAAATTTATAACTCCATCACTCATATGAAAAACCTCCTTAATCCTTTTATAAAATAAAAAGTTTCATTTCTTATCCTTAGTAGATATGATCTAAAGTTCAACTAAATATCCATGTGGTTTCATAATAAGATTATATGTTTATTTTCTATTATTATAACATATATTATATTTCCTTCTCATAACATACTAAATCAAGCAGTCTCCCAAATTTCTCACCTACATTTTTAAAATGAGCACACTTTATGTAATCATTTTTTTCAAACAACTTGATACTTGCCATATTTTCACCACATATAAGAGAAACAAGTGTACATATGCCAGCTTTTTTTGCTCGCTCTTCAATAAATCTAACAGCTCTGCTTCCAATTCCTCTTCCATCATATCCTTCTGATAAATACACTGTGACTTCCGCAGACCTATCAAATGCCTGTCTGCTCTTCCATTTATTAAAAAGCACATATCCACATACTTCTTTATCAACAATTATAGCATAACTTTCGTAAGGTGCATCTATGTTTACAATTTTTTTAAAATTAGATCTTGATACTGCTCCAATATGGTACGTTACAGTAGTATTTTCTACATAATAATTATAAATTTCATGAAGCTTATCTATATGTTCTTCTTCAATTCTTTTAAATTCTATATCAAATTTTCTCCTGATTATAAATTAAACTCCTTTGCTGCCATATGAAGTGCTTTAACCTTGTCTTCCTGTTTAATCGCACATGTGATTCTGATTTCTGACGTAGTTATCATCTTCACATCGATTTCAGCATCGTTAAATATCCTAAATAATTTAGCTGCAACTCCTGATGTAGATTTCATTCCTATACCCACAAGAGAGAACTTAGTTATATTCTCATCAATAGTTATACTCTTTTCGCTGACATAATCCTTTACTATTAACATCGCATCCTTAAATTCACCCTTTGGAACTGTAAATGAAACGTTCACCATTCCGTTTATTGGAGTAGTCTGTGAAATCATATCAATGTTGATTTTCTTCTCACCTATTTTTTCGAACAACTCACATAGTATATTTATATCAGAATTAAGATTCTTTATTGTTATTGCTACGTCATCATCACTTGTTGCTATTCCTGTTACTGGTTTACTTTCTAAATTCATATTTTTAATCCCCCTAATTACTGTACCCTTAATATCACTACAACTTAATCCTACATATACCTCTATGCCATATTTTTCAGCAAGTTCCACACTTCTTGAATTCATTACCTGTGCTCCAAGACTTGCAAGTTCAAGCATTTCTTCATAGTCAATAACATCAAGCTTCTTTGCATCCTTATACTTTCTTGGATCGCAGCTGTAAATACCATCAACATCAGTATAAATCTCACATTTTCCGTTAAGCTTTACAGCAAGAGCTACTGCTGAAGTATCAGAGCCGCCTCTTCCTAGTGTCGTAATATCGCATTCCTCATTAATGCCCTGGAATCCTGCAACTACAACAATTTTTCCTTCTTCAAGACTTTCCTTGACTCTTGTTACATCAATATCTTCAATTAATGATTTTCCATGACCACCACTTGTTTTAATCTGAATCTGATAAGCTGTATAGCTTACTGCATCATAACCCTTATTAATAAGTGCCATGCTAAGAAGAGATGCCGATACCATTTCACCTGTAGAGAGAAGCACGTCCATTTCTCTCTTATTAGGATTGCTGCTTACTGCTGAAGATAATTTAATAAGATCATCAGTTGTATCACCCATAGCAGATACTACAACTACAACATCCTTTCCCTCATTTTTCTTCTTAATAAGTGTGTCAGCCACCTTTAAAATCTTTTCAGGTGTAGCGACAGAGCTCCCCCCATATTTTTGTACAATTACATCCATTTTTATATCAACCCCCACAATTTATTTATTTTTTATTGCTTATTTTTTCTTTAATATCCTGGATAAACTGGTATTTATATAAGATTAGAGATATGAGAGAAGAGATTAGAGAATTAGATGAAATTTATTCGCTAGCTCATAAATTTCTTAACTATATTGGAGGTTTCACCTCCAAACCTCCTGTGGGATTGCTAACGCAATTCCACTTTTTTAATACTTAAATTCCTCTTTTTCGAAACTCCAGAAAGGAGTTTCATCCTTTTCTCTACTCTCTTCGTTCTTATCTCTTATCTAGATATAAAAATAGCAGCCAAGGTACACTCAGCTGCTTAAATTGCAAAATCCGTGTCCTTGTAGCTCTCCACTTTAATTATGATTACTTAAGCAATACATAACAACTATTAGTGACAGCCTTACATATCTTATACGCAAAGCCAGAAAAAAACTCACGCCTGAATTTTTTCTTCGGCCACGACTCCTTTCTTTATACATCAAACGCCTGCAAGCTTTGTATAAATACTATTAGTCCACGGCACCTCTACCCTAGGAAATATTTATTTTTGTATATAATAACACATTTTTCCTTAAATTTCAACCAGCACAAAAATAATTTTGATTTCAGAAAGCAGAATGATGAATCAAGGAAATTTCTCTTCGACTACGCTCAGAGAAATTATAGTTAATAACATGTTTACTTTATTATTGTTGCGGCAATAATTCAAATAAATATATGGAGGTGTAATATGTCAGAAAACATACTTAAAACTAAGTCTTATGCTTTCTCATTAATTCATCATTCTTCATTCTGCTTTCTTAACTTATTAAGACATAATTCTTTTATATCTGTGCTCTTGACCTTTGACATTGTGCTTATCCTAAATATGCTTTTTTGACGTCTTCGTTTTGTTTTATATCTTCTGCTGCTCCTGAATTTACAATCTGTCCTGTTTCTATAACGTATGCCCTGTCTGCTATTGATAGTGCCATATTTGCGTTTTGCTCTACCAATAGTATTGTTGTGCCGCTTTTATTGATTTCTTTGATTGTTGAGAAAATTTGTCTTACTACGATTGGAGCAAGTCCCATTGATGGTTCATCAAGCAGAAGCAGCTTAGGTCTGCTCATCAGTGCCCTACCTATTGCAAGCATCTGCTGCTCTCCTCCTGAAAGTGTGCCTGCATCCTGTTTTCTTCTTTCTTTTAGTCTTGGAAATTTCTCAAATACTTTTTCAAAATCACTTTTAACATCTTTGTCTTTTCTTGTATATGCTCCAAGCTCAAGGTTTTCCATAACAGTTAATTCCGAAAAAATTCTCCTTCCTTCTGGAACATGTCCAATGCCTGCGTATACAAGTTTATGTGGCTGAGCATTAGTAATATCCTTTCCCTCAAATTCTATAGTACCACTTTTGCATGGAATAATACCTGATATAGCTTTAAGAGTGCTTGTCTTTCCAGCACCATTAGACCCTATAAGGGTCACTATCTCCCCCTCTCTTATTTCAATATTTATACTTTTAAGCGCATGAATTGCACCATAATACACATTAAGATTTTTTATTTTAAGCATAGATAGCAGCCTCCTCTTCGCCACAATCTCCAAGGTAAGCTTCTATAACCTTAGAGTTATTCTTCACTTCATCTGGTGTACCTTCAGCTATTTTCTTTCCATAATCAAGTACTGCTATCCTATCGCATACATTCATAACAAGCTTCATATCATGTTCAATAAGCAGAATTGAAACATCAAACTTATCTCGAATCCAACAGATAAGCTCTGACAGATTTTTGGTTTCCTGCGGATTCATCCCAGCAGCAGGTTCATCAAGAAGCAGGAGTTTTGGCTCTGCCGCAAGTGCCCTTGCTATCTCAACCATTCTCTGTTTACCATATGGAAGATTCTCAGCATATTCGTACGCATCATCGTAAAGATTAAATGCTTTTAAAATTTCCAGAGACGTTTCTTCAATCTCTTTTTCTGCTCTTCTGTATCTATGACTTTTTATTACAGCATCAAAAAGATTATATCCTATGCTGTAACTATATGAAATTTTTATATTATCAAGAACAGTAAGACTTCCAAAAAGCCTTATATTCTGAAATGTCCTTGCTATCTTATTCTTAGTTACCAAATATGGCTTCATCATCGAAATATCTTTTTTATTAAATTCTATTACACCAGATGTAGGATGATGCAAACCTGTAATAGCATTAAAAACAGTAGTCTTGCCAGCACCATTAGGTCCTATAAGACCGATGATTTCATTATCATTTATACTAAGATTAAATTTATCAACAGCCCTAAGTCCACCAAACTCAATAGTTAAATCCTTAATATCTAACATACAAATCTCCTCCATACAATAATATATTAATTCAGCATAAACACTCTTATAAATTAAGAAATATGAAAGCAGAATGATGAGTGAAAGATGAAATTTATTCGCTACGCTTATAAATTTCCAAATTATAATGGAGGGTCACCCTCCAAACTACTTATGAAATTGCTGAACGCAATTCCATATATAGACTCATAATAATCAATTAAAGAGTTATTAAGAGGAATTCGTCCTCTTATATCGAAACTCCCTCAAGGAGTTTCATCCTTAATTCATCGTTCTTCATTCTGCTTTCTTAGTTTTGTATCTGCTTTTTCTTCTTAAATAAATTTATTATTGGTTTTAATGAAATTTCTTTTGTTCCAAGCAGTCCTGCTGGTCTGAAAATCATTAAAACAATAAGTATAAGTGGGTATACTATAAGTCTGAAATCCTGCAATGCTCTTAACGACTCTGGCAGGAATGTAAGGATTGATGCTGAAATTACTGATCCTGATATAGATCCCATACCTCCGACTACTACAAATATTACTATATCTATCGACTTCATGAAATTGAAGCTCTTTGGATCTATAAAGTTTACATACTGTGAGTAAAGTCCTCCTGCAATACCTGCTATTACTCCAGCAATAACAAAGGCTAAAATTTTATATTTTCTTGTATCAATACCCATAGCCTCTGATGCTATTTCGTTTTCCTTAATTGAAATCATTGCCCTGCCCTGTGCTGAATGGACAATATTTCGTATCACTATAATTACTAAGACCATCATGAAAAAGGCTATAGCAAAATTAGTTTTAACTGGTATGCCTGTCATTCCTCTTGGTCCACCAAGATAATCAATGTTTGTAATGATAATTCTTATAATTTCGCAAAAACCAAGTGTGGTTATGGCAAAATAGTCGCCAGTAAGCTTAAGTGTTGGAATTCCTATAAGCAAAGCTGCTGCACCTGCCAGAAGCCCTGCAGCTAATAAGTTAACTACAAAAGGCATTTGAAATTTTGTAGCAAGTAATGCTGCTGTGTAAGCACCTATTGCCATAAATCCTGAATGTCCAAGACAAAGCTGCCCAGTAAATCCAGTAATAAGATTTAATGAAACTGCAAGAATTACATTAATGCATGAAAGAATTATTATTCTCTTATAATAATTGCTTATAACTCTTTCTTTCATAAGAATATCCAGTACAAAATAAACAGCAATAACTACTGCAATACATATGATAGATTTATAATACTTTTTCATAATCACACCTTCTCTACTGTTTTTCTGCCAAGTAATCCTGATGGTTTAATGATCAGAATAATTATTAGAATTCCAAATGCTATGGCATCTGATAATCTTGTTGAGATGTATGCTTTAGTAAGTGTTTCAGCTATTCCCATAAACAAACCACCAAAAAGAGCACCTGGAATACTTCCTATACCTCCAAGAACTGCTGCAACAAATGCTTTTATTCCTGGCATCATGCCCATATATGGTTCAATTGTTATCCATGATAAAGCTACAAGTACACCTGCTGCTCCTGCAAGAGCTGAGCCTAAAGCAAAGGTAAGTGAAATTGTATTATCTACATTGATACCCATAAGTGATGCTGCTTCCATATCAAATGATGCTGCTCTCATGGCCTTGCCACTTTTTGTTTTGTTTACTATAAAAGTTAAAAGTATAACTAGAACAACTGAAACAGCAAATGTAAGAAGCTGTATTGTAGATATTTGTAAAGGTCCTATAAATATCTTTTTGTTATTAATAAGCTGAGGGAAAGTCTTTGGTGACGCTCCTACAATAAACCTTGTACCATTTTCAAGGAAAAGTGATACACCAATTGCAGTAATAAGAAGAGCTATCTTTGGTGACTTTCTCAGCGGCTTATAGGCTATTTTTTCTACAAGAATTCCAATAACCATAGAACCTAGCATTGCAATAATAAGTGTTGGAAAGAATGAAAGATTCAATCTTATTGCTACATAAAAACCAATAAATGCTCCTAGCATATAAATATCTCCATGTGCAAAATTAATCAGCTTTATAATTCCATAAACCATGGTGTAGCCAAGAGCTATAAGTGCATAAATACTACCTAGAGAAAGACCATTAATAATTTGTTGTAAAAACTCCACCGAAAAAACCCCCTTATAATTATCAATTAGCAATGTTCAATTCTCAATTTTATATCAAATGAATTATTTTGCTTCAACCTTTTTAGCTAATACTGTTTTGCCGTTTTCAACTTTGATGATTGATGAACCTTTAACTGCATTTCTTTCATTATTAAAGCTTATCTCACCAGTAACGCCATCTAACTTAATAGTTTTTAATGCATCTTTAATTTTTTCACCATCATCGCTGTCTGCTTTCTTTATAGCATTTGCTAGCATGTTAAGTCCATCATAGCCAAGTGCTGCAAACGCATCTGGATCTTTGCTATATGTCTTCTTGTAATCATCAACAAAAGTTTTAACTGCTGAATCTTTATCTCCTGCGAAATAGTGATTTACATAATAAGAGCCATTGACAGCGTCTCCACCTATCTTTGTAAGCTCTGTTGATTCCCAACCGTCAACTCCTAAGAATGTTGAATCTATACCAAGATCTCTTGCCTGCTTTGCTATAAGGCCTGTTACATTGTAGTAATCTGGAAGAAGTATAACATCTGGCTTATCTCCCTTTATTTTTGTAAGCTGTGCATTGAAGTCTTTGTCATTATCGTTGTAAGTTAAAAATTGAGCTACTTTTCCTCCTTTTTTCTCATACTCAGCTTTAAAAGCATCTGCTACGCCTTTTGAATAATCTGAACCCACGTTATAAAGCACAGCTGCTTTCTTCTTCTTTAAATCATCTACTGCAAAATCTGCCATAGTAACTCCCTGATAAGAATCAAGGAAACATACTCTGAATGTATATTCTCCTCCAACTGATGTAACATTTGGTGCTGTAGCTGTTGGTGTAAGTAATGGAATCTTGTTCTGAGTAGCATTTGGAACAACTGCTAAAGTTGCACCAGAAGTAATTGGTCCTAAAACTGCTGTTACTTTTTCATTATCATATAATGTATTAAATGCATTAACTGATTTTGTCTGATCAGCCTCATCATCTTCAACAACAAGCTTTACCTTCTTACCATTAATACCACCTTTATCATTAATTTCTTTTACTGCAAGTTCAGCTCCCTCCTTAGCAGAAACACCATAAGTTGATACTGCGCCAGTTACAGGAGTAATCATTCCTATTTTTATTTCACTCCCTGAATTGCCTGTCTTATTACAAGCCATAAACATACTTGATGCTAAAACGAGACCTAATACCCCACAAATAAGTCTTTTTTTCATGAATATTCCCCCTTAATTTCTATTTTATAGCAATTAATAATTTATTGTATAATAACACTATTTTATGATTAATTCAATAGTTTATTAATTATTTTGTTAATAAAATTAACTTTTTGCTTTTTGTTTATTAATATATTCATATTTTGATAATGTGCTACAAAAAAGAAGCTATCGCATATTACAGATTTACAAACCACAAATCTATGCGATAGCTTCTATCTATCTTTCTTTAGCTGCTGCTTCTAGTTGAACCATTACCCTGTGATGATGACTGTCCTGGATTATTGGGTTGTCCTGGATTAGTTGGTCCATTAGGATCATCTTTTGCCTGTTTCTTTAAATCATCAATAGTCTTCATAGCTTTAACAAGAACATCATAATTTTCAACAAGTGCTTTCTGATCGTCTGTAAGTTTATCATATGCTGCTCTTGCTTTATTTACAGCTTCTTCATCCTTCAAAGTTATTGGATCTGGAAGTGATGATATCATATCTGTTACTGCTTTAGCAGCCTTTTTATCATTATCCTTCTTCACAAGGTCATTAAGAACCTGTTCATCAGAAGCAAGTTTATCATAATTATATACAAGTGATTTCTCTGAATCAGTAAGCGCACCATATGCATCAAGTGCAGCATTAATTTTATCCTTATCATCTAATGAGACTGCTGATGGTTCTGGAAGATTATCAATCATCTTTATTACTGCAAGTGCAGTACTTTCAGCATCACTTGATGGACTAATATAAACTGAAGATGTTGAAGATGGACCACAGACACTTCCACTGTGAATTTTGATAACTTTTTGCAGTTATCAAAAACTGAAATTCCAAAACTATCTGCCTTAAGTTCTTTTATAATGCTGTGACCTGAAATATCTGTATAAGCTATAGATTTCCCGCCAGCAATTATATTCTTTGGTGCATAAGAATTTATGCTTGCAACTGAAAGAGAACTGTCATAACTTGAAGGCGAACCTATAATACCTGTATCAGGATTAGTTGACAGAGGCATATCTCCTGCAGTTGAACTGTATGAAGAACTAAAAGCATTACCTGCTGAAACAACAAGATTTATACCATTATTTGATACTGAATTATAAATCCTACTTATTAAGCTATCACTCTCTTCACTTTCAAATCCTCCACTTGAACCAAGACTCATATTAATAACATCTGCTCCAAGTATTACTGAATCATTAAGTGCTGCAAGTATATCTACAGTCTGAGCACCACCAGATTTATCTGAAAACACCTTCATTATCATAAGCTGGGCATCTGGTGCTACACCAGTAAGCTTGTCATCGTTACCAGCAATTATGCCAGCAACATGTGTACCATGATCATTACCATATTTCGTTACTGAAGCTTCAGTAGGCATTACCTCCTCATCAACATCAGCATAATCGAATGTATAGGGAACTTTTGCACTTTTAAAGACTGTATCAACATCACATGAAGTTTCCTGATATGCAATAGTGTCGCTAAATACATTTGATATTGTTTCTTTTGTCATAGAATAGTAAGCTGGAGATTTCTTAAAGGCAGAATGTTTATAATCAAGACCTGTATCGATTACAGCTACTTTCATACCCGAACCTTTAAAATCAGATTTATTGTTGTCCTTTTTAGAATCTGCAGTAGTTTTTGAATTTTCCTCTACTGCTTTTGTTAAAACTGTATTTTCATTATTTTTTTCTGTACTATTAGTAAAATAAGTTGGAGAATCACTCTTCATCTGTACAACAACCCATACCTCCCTTTCAGGATCCATGGCTTTCCCCTTAGTGTTGTAGCTTTCTTTAAGATCACCCTTAGTCTTTTCCTCAAGGATCTCTTTTGAAAAATTCTTTGTGACATCGGTTATCTTCATTTTTTCTGCATTCTGCATCTTTGCATCCCCAATAGTATATGCATGTACAGATTTCACATTAAGACCACCTAATAAGTCAGTTGCAGTAAAAAAATGAAAGTAACACTGCCAAGCTTCTTTTCATTTTTTTCACTATAAATAATCCCCCTTTTCTTTTTAATACTTACTGCATAAAAAATATATTAGTATATTGTGCAAAAAACATGCTGAGACTACGAATATTTATCCGTTATTTAGTTATATTTTGTTATATTTATGCATGTTTTTCTATATACTACAGCTTTTGCACTAAAAAGTAAATATATTATTACATAAATTATATCTTCTTCTTTAATTTTATATTTACAAAAAAAGCCTAAAAACGCATTATGTAACGTTTTTAGACTTTCTTAATACACATATTAAATTTTATTCCAGTTCCATTGATTGTCCCAAATAATTAATCATGCTTATTTATTATTTTATATATAAATTTATATTAGTGGCACAAGATATATTAAAAGCGCTATCAAGGAAACTATGATTGTTCCTATCTTCCACACTCTATACTCTTTGTCCATTTTTTCTTTTTCCTGTTTACTAGGTTCTTCAATGACTCCTATCTCTTCTTCAATACTTATAAGTTCGTAATCATCGTTTCTTGTAAAGACAAACCAGTACATAACACATAGCACGCATATTACAGCAGCTGTGATTAATGCTGTCTTATCAGCAAAAATCAGCATAAATGCATAAAGAACTATTGTAACAAAGCAACCAAGCTTACCTAATGGAGCTTTATATGGTCTTATCATATCTGGCAGCTTCTTTTGAAGTCCAAGATAAGACAAGCATCCAATCATATAACATACTGCAAGAGAAATCAAAGATACTGATGCAATATAATTTATTGATCCCGTTGCAATCAATATAATATTAATTATACCGACTAATATTACTGCAATATGAGGAGTTTTATATTTAGGATGAACTCTACCTAAGAATGATGGTAATGCTCCATCTTCTGCCATTGTATAAATATAACGTGCTGGTGCTGCAATACCTGGATTAATTGTAGATAAATCCCCACCAAAAGCAATTCCTATACAAAGCAGAATTATAGGGAATCCTATAAGTCCTGCAGCTTTTAAACCTTCAGCATATGGCGCATCTGCAACTGCTAAAATACCATAGAACTTATGAGGTACTAAGCCAACTAAGAACCATTGAAATAATGCATTTAAAGCAAATACAAGGAATACAGATATCTTCAGTGCTCTTGGAAGAGTGTACTGAGGATATTTTGTTTCTGCTCCCATAGATACGCAAGTTTCAAAACCTGTATAGCACCACCATACAAGACCGAATATATACATCATTTCATTAAATGGTGGTAATGAGTTCATTGCAATACCTCCAAAGTACTCCATATGTACCTTGGGAATCATATATAAGAACCAGCTTATTGCACAAGCCCAGAAGAAGAATATAAATGCTGTCTGTGCTTTTCCAGACTGTTCTATTCCTTTAAAGTTTAATAATAAGAAAATCACTACAAGAACAATTGCAATAACTCTTGAATCTAACCATGTAATATCAAGACCACACTGTTGAAGCAGAATCTTGAAGTAATTTGCAAAAGCTAAAGTTTCACCAGCACCAATTGCTACTACAGAAATTATATAATGCCAGCCAGCAAGATTAGCCCATACACGGTTAAGTCCTCTTTTTGCATAGTTATAAGTTCCACCTGCACATGGAAGTGCAGCAGACATCTCCCCATAAATAAGGCAAGGCCATACCGATATTAATAAAGCTAAAAATGTCAAACCAATAATCCAAGACCCTACAAGCCCAATTTGAGCTGACCCACATGTAAAGAGACCAACTCCAACAACTGTTCCGATTGTCATACTAATTGCTTCTTTTAATCCAAGCACTCTGACAAGCTGATTGTTTTCTGTATTCTCCATAATTTTTCCACCCTTTATAATATTAGATATTCTTGTATAAAAATCAATCTGTCAAATAATCTACATACTTCTTCGCCATTTCATACCAATTGAATAGTGCTTCCCCCATAATCGCACCACATGATTCACGGTAAAGTGCCCATACGAACCAGTAATAAGCAATAATGGCTGTATAGGCCATAAAGTGGAACTCACGTTCCTTGCTATACGTATCTCCTAGATATTCCTTAATGAATTTACATGCATCATCAAAATCATACATTGCATCAACAATGTAGTAGCCCACATCAATTCCTGGATCAGAATATCCTGAATATTCCCAGTCAATAAGTATTACTTCACCGTCATCTTTTATCATCCAATTAGGCTTATAAGTATCACCATGGCAGAAACATTTTTCTACACCGTCACCTAGAGTTTTCTTATAAAGATTACCGATCTTTTCTTTTAGACTCTCAAAATTCTTAAAACATGTTGGATCCTTCTTAAGTAGCAGGTTCTCCATATCAAGTGCATCTTCCCATGGCTTCATACCATAATCAACACTAACAGGTGCTTTATGCAATTGTCTTAAAACATTTAGAATTTTTTTTGAATCCTCGAAATCAGCATAATCAGGTTCACGGAAGCTATGAATAAACTTTGAAATCTTCCATCCTTCATTAACATCCATATAGATATAAGTCGGATCTATGCCAACTTCTTTTGCTAATTCTAATGATCTTTTTTCATGTCTTCTGTTAATAATGCTTTCAGTTCCATCACCTGGATGTCTGTAAATATAATCAACATCCTTTATTTTAAATATAAATGAAGTATTAGTCATACCTTCACTTACATTTCTGAAATCAACAATATCCTCCTCATCACAGCGGAAAACAAGTTTAATATTTCTGATAATTTCACTATGAGTGTGACCTACATACTGACTATCGAATTCTCTAAGCTGCTCAAAATAATCAAATTCAAATATTGAATCCTCAGTATACTCCTTTAAGTACATTGCAGGTAGCTTTGATAAATTATCCGCAACCAACATCTCCCAGAATGCTTCATTATAAATACCAACTTCTCTATCTGCTTCAGCAAGTTCTATAAAATGATCTGAAAAATCTTTCTGCCAGAATGAATGGCCCATAACTATCTGCCCCTGGTCACAGCCCTTTTTCATATTAACAATTCTGTTTTCTTCATCAGACTCAACATACATTTCATTTGTTTTCTTATAAACATTATATCCTGCATAGAATGTCTGATACTCAAACTGGTTGAATGGATTCTCCACAAAGTAGTTATCACATGAACATAAATATGTATTGTGAAGTTCATTTCTAGCAAGATATACACTTTCAATATTATTCTTAATATTGTAAGATGAATTAAATATAAACTTAACATGATATTTTTCCTTTAAGAAGAAAAACATCTCCTGCTTGTAACCAAGAACAACAGTTATATCTGTTATACCAGCTTCTATTAGTTGATTTATCTGTCTCTCAATAAGCTTTTCACCTTTTACCTCATAAAGTCCTTTAGGCTGCTCTAAAGACAATGGAATAAATCTAGTTGAAGGTCCAGCTGCAAGGATTACGGCATTCTGCACTCTATAAGGTTCAAGTGCCTTAAGTCCCTTATCTGTAAGCTTTCTAGACTTTTCATCAATATATCCGTTAGCCACAAGATTTTCAAAGTCTTTAACTGACTTTAATGACTGATTTAAAAAAGTATCTATTGAAACCTTCTGTCTGCCTTTTTCGATGTTATAAATATTATTAAGAATATAAAATTCTTTTTTATTCATAATTCTTTTCCTCTCATTTAGTTAGGATAATTTTTATAAGCAGGGTCTAGAAGAACAAGCTCATAAAAATTATCAATTTCTATAATATCAGATTTTTTGCACTGTCTGATTTCAACATTGTACTTCTCTTTACGTAAATTAAGCGGAATGAACTCCCAGAAAATATCCTTACCATCTTCAGCTGCATAACATTCTGCAAGGTCTCTTCTAAGCTTTGCACTATCTTCTTTATTCCAGTATGAAATTCCGTAAGCATTGAAGCAGTACTTACCACCTTTTTTATAATTAACAGCATGGCCATCTTGTAATTCAAAGCACCAGTCATCTGTTTCAAGTGAATATGAACCAAGATAATTGCTAGTATACTGATACTTACAGATAATCTCTGGATTAGAAACCATTAAATCTGCTTCACAGATATAACATTCATCAATCTTATCAAGTACTGCCATAGTTGAAGAAATGTTATTTGTCTTGTCATAAACATCATTATCTACAAGCTTAATAAATGGATACTTTTCAAGCAGCTCATCCATCTTTTCTTTCTTATATCCACGTACTAAAGTAATATCTTTAATATCACAAGCTACAAGTGCATCTATAACAGTATCTACAATTCTTCTACCATTCACCTTAACAAGAGGCTTTGGTGTATCAAGAGTAACTGGCACCATTCTAGAACCAAAACCAGCAGCAAGAATAACTGCTCTCTTTACACGATATGGTTCTAATGCTTCAAGGCCTCTTTTAGTGATTTCTAATTTATTTCCTTCCTTTTCAATCATTTCATTCTGTATTAAATAATCAAGAGAGTTGCTTATTTCTGTTCCTGATATATTCAAAGTATCAGAAAGCATTCTATGTGTATATTCCTGTAATTTATTCTTTTCTATAAAAGCAAGTAATTCAAATTGATAACGAGTAATATTCATCTTTTAATCTCCTTCTATCTATGTATATAACATGATATATTCCATTCTAAACTTAATTTCATAAAATGCATACTATTTCCTAAATATACTATAAGATTAGTGTGATATATTGTCAAATAAATTTCAAATAGACTAATATTCATAATGGCAATTATTATTTTATACACCATAGCTTATTTCAGAAAAAAGCAAATGCTTTCCAAGCCAATAATGTTACTAAGAATAACAAAAACATCGGTACACAGTTAGAAATATTGCATTTGTATCAATTAGGCTGTATAATAATAACATATGCTATTATTTAAAATAACATTTATTATTGTTTTTATTAGAAAGGGTTGATAATACTTATGAAAAAACTGTCTCTATCTTTACTTGCAAACAAAATTATAGATACAAGAAAAGAAAAGAACATTACCCAACAAGACTTAGCTAACCTTACTGGGATTAATCGAGCCATGATCAGCCGTATTGAATCTCTTGATTATATACCATCTATCCCACAGTTAGAAAAGTTAGGTGAAGTACTTAATTTTGAACCTTCAGATTTATTCATAAACGAAATCAAAAACAACACAAACAACGAATACTTACATTATAATATAGCAGTTGCTGGTACAGGATATGTTGGCTTATCAATAGCAACTTTATTGTCTCAACATAATCATGTTACTGCCGTAGACATCATTCCAGAAAAAGTTCAAATGATTAATGATAGAAAATCTCCTATTCAAGATGATTACATAGAAAAATACTTGGCTGAGAAAGATTTAGATCTTACTGCAACTTTAGATGGTGAAGCTGCATATAGGGATGCTGATTTTGTAGTTATTGCTGCACCAACAAACTATGACAGCCAGAAAAACTATTTTGATACTTCTGCCGTAGAAGCAGTTATAGAATTAGTTATGAAAGTAAATCCAGATGCTATCATGGTTATCAAATCAACTATTCCAGTTGGATACACAGAAAACGTACGTAAAAAATATAATACAAAAAATATTATATTCAGTCCAGAATTCTTAAGAGAATCAAAAGCACTATATGATAACTTATATCCAAGTCGTATCATTGTATCTACTGATGAAAATGACGAGAGACTTGTTAAAGCTTCTCAAACATTTGCAACTCTTCTTCAGCAAGGTGCAATTAAAGAAAACATAGATACTTTATTTATGGGATTTACAGAAGCTGAAGCAGTAAAACTTTTCGCAAATACTTATCTTGCATTACGTGTATCTTATTTTAATGAATTAGATACATATTCTGAAATGAAAGGATTAGATACTAGCGCAATAATAAATGGAGTATGTCTTGATCCAAGAATTGGAACTCATTACAATAATCCAAGCTTTGGCTATGGTGGATACTGCCTGCCAAAAGATACAAAACAGCTACTAGCCAACTACAATGATGTACCTCAGAATATGATGAGTGCAATAGTAGAAAGTAATCGTACTAGAAAAGATTTCATAGCAGATAGAGTATTAAATCTAGCAGGTTACTACGATTATAATGATCACGGAAATTATAATCCAGAACAAGAAAGAGAATGTATAATTGGAGTTTATCGTTTAACCATGAAGAGCCACTCAGATAACTTCCGTCATAGTAGTATTCAAGGAGTTATGAAGCGTATAAAGGCTAAAGGAGCTAAAGTTATCATCTATGAACCAGCATTAGAAAATGGAACTACTTTCTTTGGTAGCAAAGTTGTAAATAACTTAGATGAATTTAAGAAAAAATCTCAAGCTATTATTGCTAATAGATACAATAGCTGTTTAGATGATGTAGAAGAAAAAGTCTATACAAGAGATTTATTTAGAAGAGATTAATTTTATGCAGGCTTGTCAATATTATGGCAGCCTGCTTCTTTTTTGTTTATAATAAATGGTCCCACATTATCATGTAGAACCATTATTTATTTAAATCATTTATAATAATTAAGTTATACTATCTCTTAAGGAAACTGAATAGTCCCTTTTTCTTTTTTTCTATCTTTCTTCCTGTAAATTCAATTTCCTTATTATCAAGAAGTTTTTCTGAAGACTAATTGTATAATGAAATTGAACCAATAAAAAATCCATAGTGATTACCCGTGTTATAATTAAGTTGTGAAACCAAAATAACAAGGAGGATAATCACTATGAATTACCCAAATCATAACACAGAATCACGTAAAAATAAACACTTGAATTTCAAAGAGCGCATGACTATAGAAATACGCCTTGCAGACGGTTGCT
>NZ_VULX01000024.1 GCF_009696465.1 Inconstantimicrobium porci
CGATATAGTTATATAACGTCTTAGTACATACTATCTCTGAACGCTTGAATTTACCTGTTGATAGAGCACTTCCGACACATGCGTCTGGAGACCATGAGTTAGTCTTAATTTGATTTACAGTATACTTAATAAACTCATCACATTGTAGGTGTTTGAATGTGCGACAAGAGTTACGACGATTCTTTGTATAGACTGCTTCACCAGTATCTGCAAGGTACATTTCAACATGTTTTCCTTGCTTGATTTGAGTAGTAGTTCCACGACGGATTTCATTGATAATAGTATTGATTGGTCTTTGCAATTCTTTGGCAATTTTATATGCAGAGCAACCGTCTGCAAGGCGTATTTCTATAGTCATGCGCTCTTTGAAATTCAAGTGTTTATTTTTACGTGATTCTGTGTTATGATTTGGGTAATTCATAGTGATTATCCTCCTTGTTATTTTGGTTTCGCAACTTAATTATAACACGGGTAATCACTATGGATTTTTTATTGGTTCAATTTCATTATACAATTAGTCTTTTATTTTTTCTTTCAAAATTATTAATAATTTTTTCTAGTGCCTGTGCCTTTGTATCATTTCCACACCAGCTTGTTGCTATTGAAATTTCAACTACATCATTATTTTGTGATACAATTTTCTGACTTTCTCTTTTTCTACTCATATTATTTGTTAATATAATAGCTACAATGCATAAATTTATAATTATCCAATATAAATAATACTTTTTTTTAGACAAAATACTTTCCCCCTAATCATTTTGCTAAAACGTTTTCCGAAACTGATATAACTATTACCCCACAATTTATATTATACATTTTTAATATTTTTTACAATATATGTAAAACCAACGTATCAAAACGTCAATTAGAATTTTATGAAATTTAAATAGCTATAGAATAATATAATGTTTTTCATAAATAATAATATATGACAGTTAATTACTGTTAATTCATAATAATGGAGTGAAACACAAATGAAAAGTAATGAAATTTATTTCTGTCCTAAAACTGGTATTACTGTTGAAATAATATCTGGTGGAAACGGTACATTATCTTGTAACGGAGAACCAATGCAACTCATGACAGAAAATACTGTTGATGCTGCAAAAGAAAAACATATTCCTGTTGTACAGAAAACATCTGACGGCATAAAAGTAAATGTGGGAGCAGTAACTCATCCAATGGAAGATAAGCATTATATTGGCTGGATTGAAGTTGTAACAAAGAATGGCGAAACATTAAGAAAAGATTTAAAACCTTCTGATTCACCTGAAGCTGAATTTAAATTTGATGGTGAAGCAGATAAAATAAGAGGATACTGTAATCTACACGGCTTATGGAAGACACTATAATCCACTAATGCAGTAATTTTATACTATAGTGGTCCTTTATTCTATATCACCGATTTTATATACTTGTATTAGTAATTAATACAAATAGAGGACTGATTCTAATGCAAAATGAAATAAATCTTTTACACCCTTTATGGGCTGAAATTAATTTAGATAATCTTGACCACAACATGAAGCAAATAAAAAAAAGAATTGGCAGCAGCAATATTATAGGAATTGTTAAATGTAATTCTTATGGCCATGGTTCTATAGAAGTTTCAAAGGAATTTATAAACCTTGGCATTAAGAACCTAGCTGTAGCAAACGTAGTAGAAGCTGTTGAGCTTAGAAGAGGCGGCATAGACTGCGACATAATGGTATTGGGAGTTTCCCTTGACTATACAATAAATACAATCATAAAATATAATATTCAACCTGCAGTGTCATCTCTTGATTTTGCACAAAAGCTAAATAAAGAAGCAGAAAAAAATAATACAGTCTGTGAGATACACATTGCTATTGATACCGGTATGGGGAGAATTGGCTTTAGAAAGAATCAAAAAAGCCTTGATGATATCAGAAAAATATGCAGCATGAGCAATCTTAAAATAGTAAGCATGTTTTCACATTTTTCTACTGCTGACTGTAAAGATAAATCATATACTAAATTTCAACTTGATATTTATAACTGGTTTTACGATAACCTTAAAGACTGTAAGCATCTGCTAGGCGCAAAGAATATTTCAAATAGTGCTGCAATAATGGATCTGCCAGATACACATTATGATTTTGTACGTCCTGGAATAATCCAATATGGATACTATCCATCAGATGAAGTTAATAAAGATGTACTTGATTTAAAGCCAGTACTTACATGGAAATCAAAAATAGTTCACATAAAGACTATGGAAGCAAATAACTTCATTGGTTATGGAAAGAACTTTGAAACTAAAATGGTGAGCAGGATAGCTACAATACCAGTAGGTTACGGTGACGGATATCCTAAAGCTTTGTCAAATAAAGGTTATGTAATTATAAATGGAAAGCTAGCTCCAATAACAGGCAATGTATGCATGGATCAGATTATGGTTGATATCACTGATATTGATGACGTTAATGTAAATGATGAAGTCATCCTTTTAGGACGTGATAAAGATGTGAAGTTTGATGCAGATGATTTTGCATCACTTATAGGAACAATCAATTATGAGCCATTATGCCTTATTGGAAGAAGAGTAACAAGAGTCTATATAAAGAATAATGAAGTGTCAAATATTCAATACATGGACTAAAAAAATACACCTCCAAATGATAGATAATTAGTCTAACATTTGGGGTGCACTTTATAAGTCTTCTGATTCCTTATTTAATATTTAAAATTATAAACAGTTATTAATTTCTGTAATCATTGATTTTAGTGAAGTTACTCCACCCATTACTGTATACCAGTTTTCTGCATTTAAATATACAATATTGTTGTTCTGATATGCTTTAGTTTTCTTCATTAGTTCATTTTCAAATAATTTATCTGCTGAAACATCTCCACCTGCAACTGCCGCTCTGTCTATCACAAAAAGATAATCCGGATCTTTTTCTACTATATATTCAAATGATGCTTTCTGACCATGAGTTGAATCTTCTATATTGCTGTCAACAGCAGGAATACCAAAACTCTGATGTATGATTCCAAATCTTGAGCCTTTGCCATATACACTGAATGAATTACTGTTAGCTAATGCTATAAGTCCATTTTTCTCTGTAGCAATAGCTTTTAACTTTAATTCCTCTATTGATTTTTCTATATCTTCAATTTCTTTTTCAGCCACATCCTTCTTATCAAAAATATCAGCATACATTCTTAAATTCTTAATAATTGAAGTAATCTGATCATTATTATCTATTTCCACATATAAAGTCGGAGCAATTTTTGAAAATTCATCATATAAATTTGCCTGTCTTCCTGATATTATTATAAGATCAGGCTTAAGAGCGCTTAATTTCTCAAAATCAGGTTCTTTAAGGCCTCCTAGATCCTTGTATTTATCGTCTTTGTACTTGCTTAAAGATGATGGTATTGACTGTTTTGGAAGGCCAGATGCTTCAATTCCAAGTACTTCAAGTGAATCCAGCGCACCATAATCAAAAACCGCAATATTGGAAGGATTTTTATTTACCTTTGTCTCTCCATATTTGTGCGCTATAGTAATAACATTGTCAGATGATTTATCTGTATCCTTATTTAAATATTTCACACCAAATACACCAGCTGCTATAATCAGCAGTATTGCTATTGTTATTGTCATTTTCTTTTTCATTGTAATTTACCTCTTTTCTTTCGTTAAAAATATATGCAGATTTTTCTTCCATCTACATTTTTCACATCAATATTCATATCATATATTTCTTCAAGTGATTCTTTATTGACTATTTCATCAGTATTGCCATACTTTACAACTTTGCCGTCCTTAAGTGCTGCTATATAATCTGAGTAGCATGATGCAAAGTTTATATCATGTATTACAATTACAACAGTCTTAGAAAGATCATTACAAAGTTTTCTTAAAATTTTCATGATTTCCACTGAATGCTTCATATCAAGATTATTTAGTGGTTCATCCAGAAATACATAATCTGTATTCTGTGCTATTACCATGGCTATATATGCTCTCTGCCTCTGTCCTCCGCTTAATTCATCAATGTATTTATCTTCTATATCCTTAAGCTGCATATAATTTATAGCTTCGTCAATATACTTATCATCCTCCTCTGTAAGATTCCCCTTTGAATATGGAAATCTTCCAAAACTCACCAGCTCCCTGATTGTAAGCTTAAGAGAAATATTATTAGACTGCTTCAAAATTGAAATCTTCTTTGCAAGATCATCTTTTTTCCACTCTTCTATTGCTCTTCCTTCAATAAGAACACTGCCACTGTCCATTTTCATAAGCCTGGACATTATTGATAAAACTGTACTCTTACCAGCTCCATTAGGTCCTATAAATGAAGTTATTTTTCCTTCTGGTATTTCTATGGAAACATTATCAACTACTTTTTTCTGTCCATATTTTTTTGAAATATTATTTAACTGTATCATTGCTTCTGCTCTCCTTTAGTAAAAGATAAATAAAATAAATTCCGCCAATAAAATTGATAATAACGTCTATAGTTACTTTGAAGTTCATTACTCTTTCCACTATAAACTGTCCGCCTACAAGAGCTATTACAGCTATAAATGCAGATGATGTTATAAGATAGCTGTGTTTATAAGACTTAATAAATTCTCTTGAAATGCTTACAACCATCAACCCTAAAAATGTAATCGGACCTACAAGTGCTGTTGATACAGATAATAATATAGCAATAACTACAAGCACCTTCTTAACTACAAGCTCATAATCCACACCTAAATTTATAGCTTCTTCTCTGCCTAAAGCCATAACATCAAATATGTTAATATATTCTGATGCATATACAATTGAAATAGCAACAAGTATTAATGAAATCAAAAGTATATCAGCATTTATATTATTAAAACTCGCAAACATCTTATCCTGTACCATCTGGAACTCATTTGGATCTATCACAGTCTGCATAAACGATGACAAACTTCCAAAGAAAGTTTTAAACACCATACCTATTAGAAGAAGATATAGTATATTTAGATTTTTCTTTCCAATCATCAGCTTGTACAATAGCTGCATCACTAAAATCATAAATATAAGTGAAATAATGAAATTAAGGTTATTATTTCTTGATAATGAACTGCTTGAACCAAGGAAAAATATAATAAGAGTCTGCAGGAAAATATATATTGAGTCCATTCCCATTACCCCTGGAGTCAGAATTCTATTATTAGTTATAGTCTGAAATACCATAGATGAAAAGCTTATTGACACTCCAGTTAAAATAATAGCTATAAGTTTAGGTATTCTTTTACTAAGAACATATTTATAATTGCTGTCAAGCCCTACCGTTAGAAATAAAATACATATTATTAACGATACTGCTCCCAATAGCACAATTTTTTTCTTATTTTTCATTTTTCCTCCTCCTTAATATGAGATAAAGAAATACTGCACTCCCTATAGTCCCTGCTGTTGTACCTATTGGAATCTCATACGGATAAATTATCAGTCTTCCTGCAATATCACAGATTAACAAAAATATCGGCCCAGCAATTATTGTGTACCATAAATTTGCTCTCAGATTATCACCATTATAAATACTTACTATATTAGGAACAATAAGTCCTAAGAATGGTATAGAGCCAATTGTTATTACAACAACTGATATCATAAGTGATACTATCACAAGTCCTATATTCATAACCTGCCGATGATTAAGTCCAAGATTTGTTGCAAAATCTTCCCCCATACCAACTATAGTAAACTTATTAGCATAAATAAATGCAATAACAAACACAGGTATTCCTATATAAAGAAGTTCATATCTTCCTTTCATGATCAAAGAGAAATCACCCTGCATCCATGAAGATACATTCTGTATAAGGTCATTTCTATATGTCAGAAATGTAGTTATTGAATCAATAATTCCACCAATCATCATTCCTACAAGTGGAATAAAAACTGCATCCTTAAACTTAATTCGCCCTATGACTTTTATAAAAACGAAAGTCCCAAAAAGCGAGAATAGAAAAGCAATACTCATTTTTGTGAAAAGTCCTGCTCCTGAAAACATGATTATAGCTACTGCTATCCCAAGCTTGGTAAATTCAACTGTTCCTGCTGTTGTTGGAGAAACAAATTTATTTCTCGATATCTGCTGCATTATTATTCCACTAACAGACATTCCAGCACCAGTTATTATAATGCTTAATAGCCTAGGCAGTCTGCTTATCATTATTATTGTGCTTTCATTATTATGTAAACTGAAAACATCTTTTATCGATATTCCCTTCACACCAATAAACAATGAACTTATTGACAACATAATAAATATTATTATTAAAAGTAAGTTTATCTTTTTCTTCTTCATAAGCTCCCCCGAATTTATAATTTGACATCCTTATATAAAATTGTATATAATAACCTCACACTAATTGATAATGATTTTCAATAACATTATATATTGAATTATTATTAATATCTTTAAAAATATTTAGGTTTTATAGGAGGTCTTTATGAACGAAATTAATTCACACATAAATGAAGCAATATCATACATAACACAAAATTATTATGAAAATATAACTTTAGAATCAATGGCAAACAAGCTTTATTTAAATAAATGCTATTTCTGTACTCTATTTAAAGAACAGACAGCAAAAAGTTTCTCAAATTACTTAAACGAAGTAAGAATAAATAAAAGTAAAGAGCTTCTTATTTATAAGAAGCTCTCAATATTAGAGATTGCCCATGCTGTTGGCTACAACAACCAGACCTACTTTAATTCGCTTTTTAAAAAATATACAAATATTACACCACTGCAATATAGAAAAGAGAAACTCATGAGCATTGGCTCATGAGTTTAATCCTGAATTCTAAATTTTAAACTTTAAATTCTAAATTGTTTCCTATAATACATGATTTCAAGTATTATCTTATTTTGCCTCTTCTAATAGAATAACTCCATTTTCATTGGCTTTAAATTTAACTTTGCCGCTTCTAACCTTCGCTGTCTCTCCAGTATAGGCATCTCTTACTTCAGTACCATCTGCAAACACTGATGATACATTTACTTCAGTCTTATTTTTTGCTCCAATTACGCAGATTACCTTATCTTTGATTCCATCTTTATCATATGTCCTACTAAATGTGTATGGTGAATCTGATATCTTTTTGTGTTCACCAGCACCAACTGAAATATGAGCTCTTCTAAATCTACCAAGTATCTGCCAGTGCTTTAATACTTTTTGATTAATTGAATTCCAGTTCATGTCTCCTCTTAACGCTTGATCTTTATATGGACATTCTTCAAAAGCAAGTGGTCTTGCAGTTTCATCACCATAGTAAATCTGTGCAGCTCCTGGAACAAGCATTAGTTCAGTTCCGCCTTCTATAAGATTATCTCTGTCAAACAAAACAGTATCATGTGAAGATATATAACTTAATGCATTAAATTTATCACTATGCATCTTCTCTGCATAACTGCTGTAAATCGAATCAAGGTTATCTAAGTTACCTGCCATGCCCTGAAAATCGAAATTAATAAGTGAATCAAAGCCATTATCGTATTCATCTGTTCTGCCGACTTTATGATCCCATATCTCTCCAGTCATCCAGAAATCTTTGTCATCAATCTTCTTAGTAGGATTCTTTTCCTTCCATTCCTTAAGTGCTGCTGTACACTGTACTTTTAGTTCCTTCCACACACTTAAATCAACATGTTTTGCTGTATCGCATCTAAATGCATCTATTCCATATTCTCTTACCCAATCGCTGATTTCTTTTATAATGTAGTTAGATACTGTTCTCTTTTCTCCAGTCTTCTTAAAGTAATCATCAAGTGATTTTTCTTCCTTTTCAAGTCGTCCTTCCTTCTGCCACTTTGTTTTCCATAAAGGCGGAATACCTGGGTCATTAGTAGTTTCTGTCTTAAAATCAGGAAGACCTGACAGACATATAGTCTTATCGTCTCCACTTTCTTCACCTTCATATCCGGCAAATCTCTGTGAAGCTCTCACCCATGCTGGTGACCACCATTTTCCCCATGATGCTGCATCGCTTTTGTCCATATAACTAAAGTAAGTATCATTTGTAACATTAGATGGATCTCCATAGTAAAAATCTTTCCAGCCATCTTTAAGCTTACCAAATCCGTATTCATCCATATCCTTTAAAGTTGGATAACCAGCATGATTAACTACTATATCCATAACAACTCTTATACCATGCTTGTGAGCTGTATCTACAAATTCCTTAAACTCTTCTTTTGTTCCTACATTACCATCAATATTGCTGTAGTCAAGAACATAGTAGCCATGATATGAGTAAAATCTAAATCCCTGTCCTGCATAATATCCATGAATCTGTTCAAATGGCGAAGTAATCCATATAGCATTAACACCTAACTCGTTAAAATAACCTTCATTTATTTTTTTAGTTATACCTTTAATATCACCACCATGATAAGTTGATGGCTGTTTCTTGTAATCTGCATTTTCCTTGCCAGATGCATCAAGCTCTCTGCCGTATGAATGGTTATTTTCTTTATTTCCATCAAAGAATCGGTCTGTAAGTGCAAAGTACACAGTTGCATTGTCCCATGAAAATGGTACTTTAGTATTTGTATCATTTTTATAGTCTTTTGGTGCACAGCCAAACATAAGTGTGCAGACCATTACAACTGCAATACAAAATGATAGAACTTTATTTCTTTTTTTCACAATAATCCCCCCAAATTTATTTGAGCACTCACGGAAACTCCATAAATCCCATGCTTACTCTTTTTACAATTTTATTTTAATAAAATTATCGCTATCTATCTTGTAAAAATGCGACATCATTTAATGCTGTTCTTTTTGCCTGTGGACTTGTCACTATAGAGAATATTCTAACTTATACCCAATAAAATATAGAACTTCATTTCATCTGCTCATCAAATAAGAATTCTTTACCAATGTAAAAGGTATGGAGTATAATGTATAATTTCGGATTAAACAATACAGAGGTTTGGCGATATCCTCCATTAATATAGAAATTTATGATGCTACGCTCATGAATTTCAACCTGAATTATACATTATACATTAATTCATTGAATATCATTTTACTTAATAGTTCATTTAATATACTTGAAATAATGTGAATAAAGTTTATTTACTAAGTACATAGCAGCAGTGTGCAGGTACTTTTATTTCGTTGCTGTCTATGTGGACAAGTTCTTCACATCCGCTCTTGTCTCCATTAACAATTAATGACCAGTCTGCTTCTTCAACATTAACTTTTATTTCAAACTCGTTTGCATTATATATTATAAGTACCTTATTGTATATGTCATCAATATTGAAATTATTGATTATATAAGCAACAACATTGTTGTTTTGAAAGTTTATACCTTTCTTTAAAAATACAAGATTCTTTCTTATATCGTCAGCGCTATTCATATGGAATAGTTTATGAGTTTTTCTTAATTTGATTAATCCCTTATAATAATCAACCATATCTTTGTTTTCATTCATTCTTTCCCAGTCCAGGCTGTTCACATAATCTGATGAATTGTAGCTGTTCTCGACAATATTACCACTTTCATCTTTTTTAGTTCTCATGAATTCCTCTCCAGACTGAAAGAATGGTATTCCCTGGCACGTAAATATAATTGCAGCAGAAAGCTTATTTAATTTTGCAATTTCTTCTAAGGACTTCCCCTCATTTGTTAGTAATAGCTTATCAAATAAAGTATTATTATCATGTGCTGATGTATAATTTATTACCTGGTAAGGTTCATTAGCCCATGGACCGTCGCTGTAAATTACATTCGAATAATTTATGTCTTCATGCTGTACTGATGCAGTAACAGCAAACTTTATAGTATCCTCAAGATTTTCTTTTCCACTAATAAAACCTTTTTCATACTTATTAAATACATGTCCTTTAATTCCATCCCTGATGTCATCACTAAAGGAACCTATCTGCATATTTCCAAACTTAGTTGTATTACTCTTGAAGCATCCATAATCATATGCTAAAGTACTGCTGCCACCATTCCATCCTTCACCATACAGTATTATTGACTTGTCAATTTTATCAAGTTCACATCTAACTTCTTTTAATGTATCTATATCTAATACCCCCATTAAATCAAATCTAAAGCCATCTATGTGGTATTCTTTTGCCCAGTAAACTAGCGAATCAACAATAAACTTTCTAACCATTTTTCTCTCAGAAGCAATTTCATTACCACATGCTGAACCATTAGAAAAACTTCCATCCTGATTCTGTCTATAGTAATAATTAGGTACAGCTAAATTCAAATTTGAGTCTTTTGACTTATAGGTATGGTTGTATACAACATCCATCACAACTCTTATTCCTGATTCATGTAATTTAAGCACCATCTCTTTAACTTCTTTTATTCTTTTTTCTGCCCTAAAAGGATCTGAAGAATATGAACCTTCTGGTACATTAAAATTCTGTGGATCATATCCCCAATTGTATTGTTTCTTTTCTGGTTCAGACTCATCTACTGTTATATAATCTTCAATTGGCAGAAGATGCACATGTGTAATTCCTAGACTTATAACATAATCAAGTCCTGTTTTTATATCAGTACCTGGTATTCTTGTATTTCTTTCAGCAACTCCGCTGTACTTTCCTTTATACTTATCCTTTACCCCTGAATTCTCATTGATTGAAAAATCCCTTACATGTATTTCATATATTACTGAATCAGTAGCATCCTTTAGTACTGGTTTAACGTCATCCTTCCAGCCTTCAGGATTTGTTGCTTCCAAATCAACTACCATAGCCCTTTTACCATTTACTCCTACAGCTTTCGCATAAGGATCAACTACTTCACTTTCAACATCATCGTTTGTAACAAGGTAGTTATAATAAATTCCGCTGAGGTCACCTTTAATTGTAACATGCCATATACCATCATCTTCTTCAAACCTCATAGAAACTGTCTTTTGAATATTGCTTTCAAAATCAAGACCGTCCCTGTTATATAACGCTAGTTTTACATCCTGCGCTAATGGAGCCCATAAAATAAATCTTGTTTCTTCCTTTGAATATAAAGCTCCAAGTTTACCATCATAATTGTCTAGTTTTCCATAAATCTCATTTAAATTCATCTAAATTCCCCTTTCATATTATTCTCCTTAGTTTTTACTGCTGTAATTATAAACATCATTTACGTAACATCTTAGTACTTCAGCAACACTCCATGCCTGTGAATAACATCCCCTGCTAGTACATGAATAATCGCCATCAAATATTTCAGCAATTCCATTTATACAACCATCATTAAGATGATCTTCAAATACTTCGCACATCTCTCTTGCCTTTTCTACTGCTACTTTACTATGATTATTAACTTTACAATATGCAGTAATAAATGGTCCTATTAAAAATCCCCATGTTGTTCCCATGTGATATGCTCTGTCTCTGTCAAAAAGCTTACCTATATATGACTTTTTAAATCTGCTATCCATAAATGATAGCGATCTAAGTCCATATGTTGAATACAAATGCTTAGATACCACATCTACTACACTTTTTTCTTTTTCTTTATCAAGAATTGAGAATGGCAGTGATACAGCCCATATCTGATTAGGTCTAATAGAATCATCATTTTCATCAACTACGTCGAATAAACATTGTTTTTTTTCGTTCCAATATTTCTTATTAAAAGATTCTTTTACCTTCTTGCTTAATTTTACATATTTATTACCATTTTGTCCAAATTTCTCACTTAATTCAGCCATTATTTTTAGTGCATTATACCAAAGAGCATTTATCTCAACAGGCTTGCCATGTCTTGGTGTTACTACGTAATCTCCAACCCTTACATCCATCCATGTTACCTGGTCAAGACCATCACCTGCATGTATAAGTCCATCCTCATCCATTCCAATTGAAAAATCAGTTCCATTCGAATATGCCTCAAATATTTCAATCAGCTTTGGATAAATATTTTCTTTTATGAATTTGTAATCTTCTTCTTTGCCTGTATACTGAAGATATTTATATGCAGCTTGGAAGTACCACAATGACGCATCAACTGTATTGTATCCTGGTTCTGTATTCTTATCTGGAAATACATTTGGTACAAGACCATTTTTTATATACTTGGCAAATGACATAAGTATTTCTCTGGCATCCTGAAATCTCTTTGTCACAAGAACCAGTCCTTCAAATGAAATCATTGTATCTCTGCCCCAGTCAGTAAACCATGGAAAACCTGCAAGCACTGTCTTAAGTCCTGTACTTTTCCTAGCTACTACAAAATGATCTGCTGCTTTTACAAGATTATCAGCAAAACTGTCATTGTATCCTGCATTCTTTACTATTCTTTCTGCTCTGTCTTTATATTCCTGCAATATTTCAAATCCACTCTTATCATCAAGTCCATCAACTGTGCATTTTACATAGAATCTTTTATGCTCATTTGGTTTTAAGTCAACACGTACTTCATATGGTGTAAAATGATTATCTACTCCAAGGAATCCAGTTCTGTTATCTATCATATAATAATTATTTTCTTCTATAATATAGTTCGGTGTTGCCATGTTTACAGGAAAAAGTGATCTATCAATAAATTCGCCATCTGACATCATAAAATCAATGTTTACGTCTTGATTTTTTTCAGGTACAAGTCTAAGTGTCTTCTCACTCTTTGAGACATTGAATCTCAAATCAGCCTTTTCTGTAACATCCCCTGCTGGACGATAATTAAATAAAGGAACTATAGTAAGTTCTGCTTCATCAGACCCATTTGTAATGTCATAACATATAGCTACAGTGTTTTTACCATACTCTACAGCTATACTTTTCTTTAATTTTATGTTTTCAACTTCATATATATATTGTGGAACAGAATCAAATATAAATCTTTGCAAATACCTCTGTCCATTTTTTTCATAATTTATGTACTGCTGTGATGTAAGATCATACTCTCTGTTACCAACCCTTATTTGCTCCTGAGTTCTGGCTAATACAAAATACCTGTTTACTGGCGGATTTAAAGATGCAATTAAATATCCATGAAAAGACATGGCTGCTCCACCAGGCACTGTATTATTCGCATATCCTCCAATACCATTTCCAATCATCCATGATAATTCATTACCCTGCTCTATTGTTTTCCATTGTCCTCTTCCAAACTTATATATACCCTCCATAATTAATTCACCCCTTATTAACATTAAAAATCAAAGTAATAAATGCCCAACACTCTATAATCTGCACTATAGGACATTAAATATTTGTCTAATTAACAAAAGCATTCCTAATCTAGCATATTCCTTGAGCATTGAGCATTTTAGTTATATTTTATTTGCATCTTCCATAAGTTTTTGTAAGATGATAAATTCTGTTTGCTAGTCTATCAGTAAGAACGTCATCTTTCATTCTCCACTGCCAGTTTCCTCCTAATGTAGAAGGTGTATTCATTCTAGCTTCATTGTTAAGATTTAAAAAGTCTTGCATTAATGCTATAGAAGTTTTCCCTATGCTTGACCAAACAGTTCTAATAAATCCCCAGTTATAACCTTCTTTTTTTGTTAAACTGCAGTATTTTTTTGCATACTTTGCTGCTTCACGATTTACTGGATTTTCAAGCCATCCTCTTACAGTTTCATTATCATGAGTTCCTGTATAAACTATGCAGTTACTTTCTTCATAGTTATGAGGAAGATCAGGTGAATCTGATGAACCAAATCCAAACTGAAGTACTTTCATACCTGGAAACCCTGTACATTTTCTAAACTCTCTGACCTCATCTGTCATAAAGCCAAGGTCTTCAGCTATAACATTAATTTCGCCAAGTTCTTTCTTTATGGTATCAAATAGTTTATTTGCAGGGCCTTTAACCCATTTTCCATTTTTAGCAGTATCATCACCTGCTGGAATTGACCAATAAGATTCAAAGCCTCTGAAATGATCAATTCTTAATACATCATATAATTTAAGACTTTCTCTTACTCTTGAAACCCACCATTCATAATTAGTATCCTCTAGATACTCCCAATCATAAATTGGATTTCCCCATAACTGCCCATCATCTGAAAATGCATCAGGAGGACATCCTGCAACCCTTATTGTATCTAATGTCTTCTTATCAAAAAGAAATGCATCAGGATTCGCCCAACAATCTGCACTATCTTCGGCAACATAAATTGGGATATCACCAATAATCTCAATTCCCTGATCATTTACATATTTTTTAAGCTTATTCCATTGTTTAAAGAAGTGATACTGAAGGAAGCACCAATATTCTATTTCATCACTAAGCTGATCCTTGTAACGTTTAACTGCTTCCGGTTCTCTTCTCTTAATGTCATCGTCCCATTCCTTCCAGCTCTTAAGTTCAAAAGTCCCCTTTATGGCCATATACAATGCGTAATCATCAAGCCAGAATGACTGTTCCTGTTTAAAAGCTTTAAGCTCGTCTACATTTTTTTCTTTACCATTTTCGTAAGCTTTTCTTAAAACTTTCATCTTTTCAGTGAAAATAAGGCTATAATCTATTTTTTCCTTATTATCACCCCAGAAAATTTCTTCATAATCTTTCTTACTTAACAATCCTTCTTCGGCAAGTATATCAAAGTCTATGAAATATGGATTTCCTGCAAATGCTGAAAATGATTGATATGGTGAATCACCATAACTAGTCTGACCAAGTGGAAGTATCTGCCAATACTTCTGACCAGCCTTCTTTAAAAAATCTGCAAATTCATATGCTTCTTTTCCGAATGTACCTATTCCATAATTCCCCGGTAATGAAGCTATATGCATTAAAATACCACTACCCCTATTCATAATATACACCTCTACTTTTATTGTTTTGAAAAATACTTAAAGTATTTTATTACAAGATTCTCTTTTAATTAATTTAGTATCTAATAATATATGTTCATTTTCTGTTTCATTTTTTATGAGGCTTAATAATAATTTTGCACTTGTTTCTGCCATAAGCTTTCTTGGCTGCTTAACTGTTGTAATCGCTGGAGTATAAAACTTACTGTAATCAAGGCCATCAAAACCTACTAATGATATATCTTTTCCCAGTTTAAGATTACTATCAACTACAGCTCTTGCACATCCAACAGCCATAATGTCTGATAATGCAAATATAGCAGTAACATCATTATCTTCCTGTAATAACTTTTTTGTAACCTCGTAAGACTTTTCACTTTCATATTCTCCTACGAGAATATACTCTTCTTTTAAGTTAATGTTATGTTCAGCAAGAGCCTTTTTATATCCATTAAATCTCCACCATGTAGCTCCCATATCATCATCCTTTCCTAGAATGATAGCTATATTTTTATGACCTAATTCTATAAGATAACTAGTAGCTTCATATGCTGCTTTCACATTATCAATACCTACAGAAGAATAAGTTTTCTTACCAAGCTTTGAAACTGTATTAACAGATGTTAAAACTACAGGTATATTTAATGATGAGAAACTTTCATCTGTTAAATCTATAAAATTTCCACCTAAGCATATTACTCCTCGAAGCTTCTTTTCATTTGAAAATGATATTATATTATCAACATCTTGATATATTTTATAATCGCCTTGTTCATATAACATTGAATATCCTGCCGAAGCAATAATACTACCAATAATATTAATCATTTCATAGAAAAATGGATTATAAATACCTTTTACTAATAGTCCAATATAGTTTGTATTCGCTTTTTTCAATACTCTTGCACTATTATTCGGTATGTAATTATATTCTTCTATAATTTTTAGCACCTTTTCTCTAGTACTGACTTTAACATCGGGATGATTATTTATCACCCTTGATACTGTACTAACGCCAACACCAGCTATATCAGCTATATCTCTAATATTCATCCTATTCACCATCGATTTTTTGGAATTTTACC
The DNA here is from genome assembly GCF_009696465.1 of Inconstantimicrobium porci. GTDB lineage: Bacteria > Bacillota > Clostridia > Clostridiales > Clostridiaceae > Inconstantimicrobium > Inconstantimicrobium porci. The sequence goes on from NZ_VULX01000024.1 coordinate 15,858, forward strand.
GGTATCGTTACCATTATAATTCATATAGCAATTATTTTAATATTTATATATTATATTGTATTACTATCTTAATTATTATATATAATCTTCCTTAAACTACATAAAATTCGAAAAGACACTTTGTTAATTAATCCTTTTATTCTAAAAATTGCAATAGATATAAGAGCTAGAGCTATATATCCATATGTCAGAAGATTTTTCTGCTGTATGTTTAACAGCACATTTCCACGTTTTAGCCTTAATATCTTGACTTTCCCCCTCATATAACTCAACTATTCTTTAAACTTACAGAATGGAAACTCTCCCCTGAATTCTAAATTACTCTTGAGCAATTCCAGTCTTGACTTGGCTAAATATGTTCTTCAGACAATTATCTAGTGTAAATTTTATTGAGTTAATAGCTTTAATTTTTTTCTTGCTAGAGTCAACATAACTTGTACTCGTTTTACCTTAACTTAATTGTAATATAGTTCAATTGTATCAAGTGCTAATTTAGTGTATACTTCTTGCATCAACTAATCCGTTTAACACTTCACTAAATAGTCCTACACCCTAGAATACTCTTAAACTATCATATGAATAATTTTGTTCTGTTCAACATACTTAAAATCCCCCTCGTTAATTTTAATTAACTATTTTAATAATGGTACAAAAAGCTAATGTATTTTTCGGAACCGTTCCCAAAAAAGTCACAAACATTTTTGTTAACCTTTACAAACTTTATTATATTACTTAAATTTTTTAAGTTCAATAGTTTAGAAGAAAAATTTCATTTTTACGAGATTATTTGTATTATATTACAAAACTAATATTACGTTATATTTATATACATGTCTTGTATTGCAAAATATTATTTTTTATTTTAGAATAATTCTGTTAAACTCACGACTGCTCTTTTAAAATAACTATAGCAAAATAGATACACAGATACTTTTTTAGTTATTATCATATAAACTTTATTTTAATTTGAGAGGGATTATACAATGTATAAAAATTATATTTTTGATCTTTATGGAACATTAGTAGATATACATACTGATGAATCAACAGACTTTCTTTGGACAAATCTGGCTTTATTTTTCAACTTCAAAGGTGCTGATTATACTGCTACTACCTTAGAGAAGATGTATATTAAAAAAACTACTGCAGCTAAGAACAAAATAACAAATACTAAATATCCAGACTTTCCTATTGAAAATATTTTTGAAGAACTTTATACCGATAAGAATGTTATCGTTTCCAAAGACACCATAAAAGATACAGCACAATTTTTTAGAACTCTTTCTATAAAATACGTAAAATTATACCCTAAAACTATTGAACTGTTAAAAGAATTAAAATCCAAGGGCAAAAATGTCTATCTTTTATCTAATGCGCAAAGGATTTTTACATTTTACGAAATGATGATGCTTGATATCACAAAATATTTTGATGATATTTTTATATCAAGTGATTATAATGTATGTAAACCGGACAAGCAGTTTTTTAATGTTCTCATAAATAAATTACATGTTAATACTGAGGAATCAGTTATGATTGGTAATGATTATATCTGTGATATTGAAGGTGCATGCAGTGTGAACATGGATTCAATTTATATAGATTCAAATCTATCTCCATATATAGATGGTGAATTAAAAAGCACTTATTCTATAATGTCAGGTAATCTATATGACGGAATGAAGAAATTAAATCTTCTTTAACAAAAAAACAGGCACAGAACTCTTTCTGTACCTGTTTTTTATATTAATCTATTTAATTATAGTCTTCTCTTTCTTTTTGTAAATACAACAGCAACACCTGCTACAATCATAATTAATGCTACGATTGTAATGCTTAAAGCATTTACAATTGAACCTGTCTTTGGCATTTTAGAAGTAGAAACTGTTGTAGGTGCACTTACATTCTTTGTATCATTTGTTTTGCCTGCAATAGTTACCTTGCCATTTCCTGTATTATCATCGTTTGTTGTTACTATACCTGAGCCAGCTTTACCTTGATTATTTCCTGGTTTTTTACTTGGATCTGGTTTCTGATTTGCTGGCTTTGGCATCTCAACTGTAAATACTACTGTTTTCTCAGTCTTATTTCCTGCTAAATCTACTGCTGTTACTTTTAATTCATGTTTTCCATCTGTATTAATAACACTTCCATCATAAGCTTTTCCATCCAATGTAACTGTAAGTTCACTAGTTTTTTCATTAGCCTTAACTACAGCTTTTACTTCATTTTCATACTTGAATCCATCCTGAACACCTTCAACTGTTATTTCTGGTGCTGTTTTATCTAAAGTAAATTCTGCTTCATATTTAGTTTCATTTCCTGCTTTATCTACTGCTTTTACTACTAGTTTATGAACTCCGTCAGTAGAAACTACAGCCTTATCATATTCTTTTCCATCTAATGTCATTTCTGTAACTGTAGCGCCTTGTTCAACAGTAATAACTGGTGTTACATCTTTGTTATAAAGCTTACCATTTTCAACACCTTCAACCTTAATTATTGGTGCAGTCTTATCTATTGTAAACTTGAATGTCTGACTTCCAACTGGAGATTTCTCACCTTTTAAAGCTGAATTAACAACAAGGGTATAATCTCCCTGCTCTGTTATTGCCTGTCCTTTAGTATAAGGAGCTCCATTTAATGTCATAGTAACATCATATTCCTTTTCATTATACTCTACAACAGGTGTAACATCTTTGTTATATAATCCGCCATCAGCAACTGCACTGATTTTTACACCTAGACCCGGATTAATTTTAACTGTATATTTCTGTTCAACTTTATTGTCTAACTCATCAATAGCCTTTAATGATACTATATCACCGTCATTAACTGTAAGTTCTTTTGTAAATTCCTTTTCATTATATTGTGGTCCAAACTTACCTTCATTAAATGATGACAAAATTTGTTGTTCATTAATATAGAATTTATATCCAAAAACATTATCTGATACTTTTCCTTTTAATGTTACCTTATGAGAAGCTGCATTTATTACCCCATTACTTACTAAAGCACTATCTAAAGTTATTACTGGAGCTGTAGTATCACAAAATACTTTAAGTCCATAATTCATTAATTCTTTTCCATTCTTATCAGCTGCATATACTGGAATAGTATTTACGCCTTCATTTAAAGTTACATTTACTGAGAATGTCTTATTATCATTAATTTTAACATCTTTATTTGCTATTCTTAAAACTTGAACATTATTAGTTACTCTTCCTTCAAATGTAACATTTTTTTCAGTATATTCTTGTGAAGGCTGAACATTGCTGAATAATACTGGAGTTTTATCAACCTTTGTTGATACTGTAAATGATTCATCTGATATATTTTCCGCATTATCTAGTGCTGCTATTTCTATTTCATTATCATTATCTTCATCTAAAGTCACATCGGCAGTATAATGTACATTATCAGTTGTTTTAGTCTTAACAGTTTTTCCATTTACTGAAGCAAGATAAGCTTGTAACCCTGAAGTTGCTTCATCTATTGTAAATGTAAGCTTATAAGATGTTGAATTAGTCTGCTGAGCAGATGTTAAAGTTATTTTTGGTGCTGTAGCATCAACTTTAACTGGTACAACTGTATCCTGCTCTTTTCCATCAGTCATAACCTTTGATTTAATCTTCATATAATACTGTCCATCTTTAACTGGTTCTTTCTTTCCGTTTTCAGCATTGTATGCTGTACCATCCCAAGATAAGTTATTTTTTATTGCTGGTGATGTAGACTTAGAAAGTAATTGCTTTCTTACATTATCTACTTTAGCAACATTTTCAGCGATTACCTTATTATCTTTATCTAAAATGTCTACGCTCATATTCTTTGCGTTTCTCCACATATATAATTCAGGCACTAATTTATCATTTTTACCATCATTATTTGGTGATATAGCTATTTTATTAGGATTTATTTTTACTCCATTTTCGTCTCTTCCATCAAAACCAGCATAATTATATGATCCGTTATATGGAACTACTGCAATTGATGGTATAAGATAATCATTGCTTTCTTTTTCCCATGTCATAGGGCTTATAATTTTTTCAGCTGACCAGTCACCATAGAATCCCATATAAGGCACAACTAATGACGGAGCGCTTGTTTCATTCTTAAATTGAATATAACCTTCTGCATAGTTGCCCTTCTTAGTTTTGCTATCAATCTTTAATGTAGCCTTAACAGTAACATTACTCTTAGCTGGAACTGTTACCTTGTCTTTATCAAATGTCACTTTTGCTCCATTCAATACAGTATCGCAATTCATTACACTTACAGACATACCGTCTTCTGGTACCTTTGAAGTAAGAACTCCACCTGGAGTCTTCATAGAATAAGTTTGATCTTTATCTCCATAATTTTTAAGAGTTATATTAAATTCTGTTTTTTCTCCAACTTCTTTTAATGAAACTGTTGCCTGTCCATCATCAGCAGTTGCAAGTACTGTATTATTTATTGCATCTTCTGCTTGAACAAGACCAGCTCCTTGTCTTCTTGGAGAATATGGAACAGTTCCATCTGAACCTTCTTTATCATAAAGAATCTTAGCTGTATTAATAAGTGAATTCTTTACATAACTAACAAGATCTTTTCCTGTAAGTCCAAGATTTTTTTCTTTGACAGCTTGTACAGCTAATGCTGTTACACCTGTTGTATGAGGTGCAGCCATTGATGTACCACTCATGCTTGCATATCTATTATCATTTACTGTTGAAAATATATTTCCACCAGGAGCTGTTACTTCAGGTGCAAACTGAAGATCTGGAGCAGGTCCCCATGATGTAAAATCAGACATTTGCTGAGAAGCAACATTTGCTGTAACAACAGTCTTGCCATTAAATTCAATAGTAGCTTTTTTATCAGATAAAAGCGCTTCACCATCACTCTGTGCTATGAATAAAGCAGGTATTTCCAATGATGCGTTTGATGCCATATTTATATAGCTATTACCTTGATTATTATAAACAATAACAGCTGCAGCCCCTGCTGCTTGTGCATTATCCTGTTTTACTGTAAAATTTAACTTACCTCTCTGTATTAGAGCAACCTTTCCTTTTAAATCTTTACCAGCAAAATCAGAAACATCTCCATAACCACAGTTAACTATCTCAAGTTTCTGACCAGCAGAGAATTTATCCCTAGGATCCACAGAACTCTGTGTATACCCAAAGTTCTTTATTTTACCATTTACAGTTGCTGTAAGTGCATTAAGATGTACATTAGTATTTTCAGAACTTGCAACCTCAATAGCCTCTGTTGCAAGTCCAGGAGAACCTACTGTAGCAGTATCTTTCTGATTATCAAGAACATATGGGTTTGTTGAGTATGATTCATTACCTGCTGAAACTACGCAAATAACTCCTGCATCCGCAGCTTCTTTAATTGCTTTTTGCTCTGGATCGTCACTATCAACAAAACCTGCTGTAGAACCAAGACTCATATTGATGACATCTGCCTTAAGTTCAACTGACTTTTCTATTGCAGCCACAATATCATCAGAAAAAGCACCCGAATTATTCGGATCATTAGAGAAAACCTTCATAGCTAAAAGCTGTGCTTCTGGTGCTACCCCTTGTATTGCTTCTCCATTATTAACCTCTTCCTGACTACCATCAGCAGCAACAATACCTGCAACATGCATACCATGCATACTTCCTGATTTATCAATAACTTGATTATTTTTATCAGCAAAATTGTATCCATATGGTACTTTATTAGTGAAATACTTACCACCATCATTATAAGTATTCTCTTTTATCTTTAACTTTGAACTATCAGCTGGTGCTTTCATATCTTTATGTGTATAATCGATACCAGTATCAATTATTGCTGCAACAAGACCTTCACCTTTATACTTTTTATTCTTCCAAACATCCTTAACTTGTGTTAAATCTTTTGCTGTTGTCATAGTTGGATAGAATACTCTTGCTTCAGTAACATTTTCAACACCTTTTAATTTCTTTATCTTTTCTATATCTTTTCTCTTAACATTGATAGAGAAACCATTAATCAGGTTTCCATAAGTATTCTTAACCTTATTATTAGCAATTTTCTCTACCTGTTGTTTAATACTAGCTTGTCCAGCTATTGTGCTGTTAATCATTGACTTTGTAGCCTTTGATGCATCTCCAGCTTTTTCTGATGCTGAATCTGCATTTAATTCGACAATTACTCTTACAGTTTCCTCTGGGTTATTGCTGGTACGTTTATTTTCCTCATCAATTTTAACCTTCTTATGTCCTGCAAGAGTATCCCCTACTTTCATTTCAGCATTTTTCTTCTGTAAAAGCTTTGATTTTAAATCAGATACTAATTTTTGCTCATTTGCACTTGCCTGATATGGTTTAGTAACTGATGCAGTTAAAGAAGATGCAAAAACAACACTAACCAATGCAGACGTAGCCTTACATAATTTTGACTTCATAATAGTCCCCCTTATTTTGTTATATATTATAGACACTAAAAGTGTTCTATTCCCCCAAATAAAAACAAACAAAAATAATTGAATAAAATGTAATTTTTGTTAATCTATTCAATAATATCATATAAATACTATATTATTATTTTTTAAAATAGTCAATGTATTTTATGGATTTTTACGAATAAATTTATCTTTATTTTAACTTATTAAAATAATGAAGATTGTTTTAATGCCATTTTATTATTCTATCAGCCTTAAATGTTCAACATAAAAATATGCGCATAAAAAAGACTGTATATAGCAAAATATGCTACATACAGTCTTATATGAACTATATAGAGGAATAATAATATTAATTAAAGTACTACTTACTCGCCTTTTTCTTTTTATCATTAATTATAGCTACTCCTGCTACAATTAACATAATTGATGCTAATAGTATACTTGTAGCATTAACCATAGATCCTGTCTTAGGAATATTAGCATTTGCTACTTTATTATTAATTCCATTAGTATTATTAACATTTACAGGTTTTTTGAATTATCACTGATTGATGATGAAGTATTACCTGTACCAGGTTTACTCTGGTTATTTCCAGGGTTAGGTTTATCCTGACTGTTTCCAGGATTCTTATTAGGATCTTCTGGCTTAGGTGCACTTATATTGAATACTACTATCTTCTCACTAATATTACCAGCTAAATCAACAGCTGTAACCTCTAATACATGCTTACCTACTATAATAATAGCGCTTCCATCATAAGCTTTTCCATCAAGAGTAATTGAAGTTACTACTGCTCCTTCTTCTACCTCAATCTTTGGAAGTACATCCTTATTATATGCTTTTCCATTTTCCATACCATTAATTTTAACTACAGGCGCAGTTTTATCAATTGTAAATTTATATTCCTGAATACCTTGAGGTTTATCTTCTCCCTTTAGTACTGATTTTACTGCTAAAGTATAACTTCCTTCTGCTGTTATAGTTTGTCCATTCTCATATGGCTGTCCATTAACTGTTATAGTCACATCATATAAGTCAGCATTATATTTTACGTTTGGTGTAACATCTTTATTATAATATCCACCATCTGTTACATTGTCTACACTTACACCAAGGCTTGGATTAATCTTTACAGTATATTTATTAACAGTTTCATTTCCGAATAAATCTACAGCTTTAAGTGTTATTATATCACCATCATTTACATTTAATTCTTTCGTGAACTCTTTAGTATTAACTTTAGGTCCAAACTTAGCATCATTTTCATATTTTATAACTTCTTCTCCATTAATTCTGAATTCATATCCTTGGAAGTTATCACTTACAGTTCCCTTAAGCTCTAGTTTATGTGAAGAAGCATTTATAACTCCACCATTGACTAAAGGAGATGTTAATGTTATTACTGGCGCTGTTACATCACAGAATATCTTAACTCCATAATTAGCAAGCTCATTACCATCTTTATCTGCTGCATATACAGTGACTATATTTACACCTTCATTTAATTTTACATCTGCTTCAAATGATCTATCATCTTTAATTTCAACATCATTTCCTGTAATTTTAAGAGTCTTAGTTTTAGCAGATACTCTTCCTGTTACCTTAATATCCTTCTTTGAATAATTTGTATTTGTTGCGAAGTTATCAAAATCAAGTATATCTACAGACATACTCTTTGCACTTCTGAATAAATATAATGATGGTATTAATTCATCATAATACCCATCTCCATTAGGGGATATTGCTATTTTATCCTTATTAATTTTTGCATATCCATATTTATCTATTCCATCAACTCCAGCTAAAGCAGAATTTTGACCTTCAATCTTTACTGAGGCATATGATGGGATAACATAATTGTCACTTTCCTTTTCCCAAACCATTGGACTACAATCTTTTCTTTAGACCAGCTTCCATAGTAGCTCATAAATGGTACAACTAGAGATGGATCTTCACCTTTATTTTTAAATTTAATATATCCTTCTGCATAATTTTCTTTTTCTGCATTATCGTCTATATTTAATGTGACTGTTACCTTCTTGGAACCCTTAGCTGGTACTGTAACTTCCTTTTCATTAAACTTAAGATTAGCACCTTTTAAGATTTTATCATAACTCATACCTATATCAATAATACTCTTTGGAACATATGAAGTAAGGACTTCTCCCGGATTTTGAAGTTCATATGTTTCAGCCTTATCGCCATAATTATTAAGAGTAATATCAAATGTTGTATTTTGTCCAATTTCTTTTAATGACACTGTAGCTTGTCCATCGTTTGCTAATGCAAGTACATTATTTTTTATTGCATCTTCAACCTGAATAAGTCCAGAACCTTGTCTTCTAGGTGAATATGGAAGTTTTCCATTTGTTTTTTCCTTATCATACATAATTTTAGTAGTATTTATAAGAGAATTTTTAGCGTATCTCACAAGATCCTTTCCTGAAAGACCTAGCTTTTTATCTTTTGAAGCTTGTACAACAAGTGCAGCAGCGCCTGTTGTATGAGGTGCAGCCATTGAAGTACCACTCATATTCTGATAGCCATTATTGTTAGCTGTTGAATATATATTTCCACCTGGTGCAGTTACTTCTGGTGCAAAATCAAGACTAGGAGTTGGTCCCCATGAAGTATAGTCTGACATCTTCTCTGCATTAGGGTTCGGAGTTGCAGCTACCCTATGTCCAAATTCTATAGTTGGATTTTTAGCATGTAAAAGAGCTTCTCCATCAGTTTTTCCTATAAATAAAGCTGGAATCTTAAGAGTACTATCTGATGCCATATGCATATATGAATCCTGATATGGATGATATACTACAGCGGCAACAGCACCTGCTTTTTGAGCGTTATTCTGCATATCTCTAAATGGAAGCTTTAATGGATTAATCAATGCAACTTTTCCTTTAACATCTTTACCTTTAAAGTCTTCTTTCCTACATCATAATCCTTTTTCTTAATTTTAAGCTTTGACTTATCACTAGGCGCTTTAAAATCTTTATGTGTATAATCTACACCTGTATCTATAACTGCAGCAACAAGCCCTTCCCCTTTATACTTAAGATTTTTCCATACATTTGTAATTTGGGTAAGTTCTTTAGCTGTTGTCATTTGAAAGTAACTCTTCTTTAAGATTCAATTGAGTCTTTTTCTCTTTTGCTTTCCCCTCATAAGGCTTTACTGATGATATTAATGTTGAAGCAAGTGCTACACTAACAGCTACAGATAAAGCTCTGCACATTTTGTTTTTCATATATAACCCCCTAAAAAATTTATTTATATAGACACATAAAGTGTTCTATCCCCCAATACAATCATTCCCAATACAATTAACTGTAGTAAAGTTTTTTACTCTTACATATAAATATAGTATTTGTTATCTATAATATCAATTATTGTAAAAATTTCATTTCATTTTTTATTTATTTTTTTATTTTTGTATATATACGACAAAAAAGTGTGTATTCATATAGAAATACACACTTCTTTAAGAATTAAATATCCGTATTAACAAACCTCTCTATTCTTTTTAATGCTTCAAGTATATTCTCCATAGACGAAGCGTAACAAGCTCTAATATATCCTTCTCCGCATTTTCCAAATGCATTACCAGGTATTGCAAGAACTCTTTCTTGTTTTAAGAGTTTTTCACAGAATTCATCCGAACTTAATCCAGTCTTTTTTATACAAGGAAAAACGTAAAATGCACCCAAAGGTTCAAAACAGTCAAAACCTATTTTTCTAAATCCATCAACAAGTACTCTTCTTCTACGATTATACTCTTTAACCATTTCTTCCACATCACTGTCTGAATTTCTCATGGCTTCTATAGCTGCATACTGAGCAGTTGTAGGTGAACACATTATCGTATACTGATGTATCTTTTTCATCTGACTTATAAGCTTTTCATTACCACAGGCATATCCCAATCTCCAGCCAGTCATTGCATATGCTTTTGAAAATCCATTAATTACAATAGTCTTGTCCTTTATTTCAGGAAAACTTGCTATTGATACATGTCTTTCTCCATATGATAGTTCTGCATAAATCTCATCCGATATAACAATAATATTTTTGTCCTTCAACACATCTACTATAGGTCTCAGTTCATCTCTAGTCATAATTGCTCCTGTTGGATTATTAGGAAATGGAATTATCACCACTTTAGTCTTATCAGTTATTACTTCTTCAAGAGCTTTTGCTGTAAGCTTGAAATTATCTTCTTCTTTTAAATTTATGACCTTTGCAGTAGCTCCTGCAAATGCAGCACATCCCTGATATGCAACGAAACTTGGTTCTGGAACTATAACCTCATCACCAGGACCAGCAACTGCTCTTATTGCTAAATCAATTCCTTCACTACCACCAACTGTTACAAGAATTTGATTATCTGGATTGTACTGAAGGTTTAATCTTCTATTCAGATACTTTGCAATCTCGTGACGCAGTTCTAAAAACCCTGCATTTGACGAATAGTGTGTATGTCCCTGTTCAAGAGAATATATACCAGCCTCTCTTACATTCCAAGGTGTAACAAAATCAGGCTCTCCAACACCAAGTGAGATGACATCATCCATCTCATTTACAAGATCAAAATACTTTCTAATTCCAGATGGTTTTATTTTCTTTACTTTATCTAAAATTAAATCTTCCACATTCATTATATAAATACAGCCTCCCTGTCATCAATCTGTGGAGCTTTAAATATTGTTCCATGATCTTTATATTTCTTCAAAACAAAATGAGTTGCTGTACTTAAAACATACTGCTGAACTGCAAGCTTTTCTGATACAAAAAGAGCTACTTCCTTCATTGTTTTACCTTCAACTATTACTGAAAGATCAAATCCTCCAGACATAAGATAGCATGCCTTAACCTGAGAAAATTTATATATTCTTTCTGCAACCTTGTCAAACCCTTCACCTCTCTGCGGAGTTACTTTTACTTCAATAAGTGCTGTTACAGTTTCTTTACCTGTATTTTCCCAGTTAATTAGCGTTGTATATCCTGCAATTATACTTCTTTCTTCATAATCTCTTATAGCATCCCTTACTTCCTCAACTGTTTTTCCTGACATTGAAGCTATTTCAACGTCTGTATATCTGCTGTTCTTTTCAAGAATTTCAAGAATCTCATCCATAACAATACCTCCAAATTATTAATCAAAATAAATAATATAAAAAAAGAAAACCTCATCCGAAGGGACGAAGGCTTTCCGTGGTACCACCCTAATAAGCAGTAATCTGCTTACTCTGTTCTGTTTAAATCCATAAGAAAAAACAGTTCCTCTGTAACGTGAGGACAACGTCATTATCTACATTAAGAATCATAAAAAATTCTCAGTTCTCAACATGCGATTCAGGGACTGCTTCCAAGAAACTTCATTTACTGAATTCACACCAACCTTCAGCTCTCTAAAAAAATTCATATCCTGTACTATTTCCCATCATTATCATTTATAATATATATTTTTTATATTCTTTAATAACATTATACTAATATAGCAACTTGTTTACAATATATTTATTAATTTTCATTCGATTTCACATAGATTTTGTTTATTATCAAGGTAAAATATTTTATCTTTAGTACTTATATAGTAAAAAACAGCCGTATCATCAAAATACAACTGTCTTTCACACTTATTGTCTATTTCTTTCCTGCTTTCTAGCCTTTCTACACTTTGCGCATCTAACAGGATCATTTTCGAATCCTTTTTCCTTATAGAATTCCTGTTCGCCTTCTGTAAAAACAAACTCTTCTCCACAGTCTTTACATACTATAGTTTTATCTGGCATTTTATATTCCTCCTATTGTTAAAACAATAACTAACATTAAGTATTATTACACATTAACAAAAATATATTCATAATACCATTATTTTTCTTAATACTATTATCATATTCTTATATGTTATATTTCCATAATAACAGGGAAAATGCTAGGTCTTCTTTTCGTCTTTTCATATATAAGTCTTTCAACAGACTGCTTGATATTAGCTTTTATCACATACCACTCGTATATATTCTTATTTAGACATGATTCTACCTGCTCAGAGCTTATATCCTTAATTTCCTGTATAAGTTCTTCTGATTCTTTTGCATATACAAATCCTCTTGTTATTATATCTGGACCTGCCATTATTTCATGTGAATCTGTTTCAATGGCAACAACTATTGTTATCATTCCATCTTGAGCAAGGTTTCTTCTGTCACGAAGCACAATATTTCCAACATCCCCCACTCCAATACCATCAACATAAACATTACCAGTACGTATTCTCTGTTCCTTTTTTGCACCATCCTCGGTAATTTTAAATACATCCCCTGTCTGAAGAATAAAGATGTTGTTTCCATCAATCCCCAAAGATTTAGCCAAATCTTTATGGTGTTTCAAATGCCTATATTCACCATGTACTGGTACAAAATACTTTTCACGAGCAAGAGTATGTATAAGCTTTAATTCTTCCCTATATGCATGACCTGAAACATGAACATCTTCCAAATCTTCATATATTACATTAGCACCTTGTTTAAATAGTTCATTTATTACCTTAGAAACCATCTTGCCATTACCAGGTATAGGTGAAGCCGAAATTATATACATATCATTCTTTTCAACTTTAATCTTTCTATGAGTTGAAAAGGCTATCCTTGCAAGTGCGGCCATAGGCTCACCCTGACTTCCTGTTGTAATTATAGTAATCTTATTATTTTCATATTTATCAATATCATCAAGTGATACAGTAAAACCATCAGGAATATGCAGATATCCAAGATCTTTTGCCACTTCTGATATTCTCTCCATGCTCCTGCCACTGAAAACTATTTTTCTGCCATAATTAACAGATGCATCAATTATCTGCTGCATCCTGTGAATATTAGATGCAAATGTTGCAACTATAATTCTCCCTTTAACATTATTAAAAATCCGCATAAAAGTCTCACCAATAGATTTCTCAGAAATTGTGTGTCCTTTCCTTTCAACATTAGTACTGTCAGCCATTAAAAGAAGGATTCCTTCTTTGCCTAATTCTCCAATTCTCTGTAGATCCATAATACGTCCATCTATAGGTGTATAATCAATTTTAAAATCGCCAGTATGAAGAATTATACCAAGTGGTGTATGTATTGCAAGTGAACATGCCCCTGCTATACTATGTGTGGCTCGTATAAATTCAACTTTTATTTTACCTATATCCACAATTTCTCCGTCCTCAACTATATTCAGTGTACAATCATTTAACATATCATGTTCAATAAGTTTTGCCTTAACAAGCCCAATAGTTAGTGATGTTCCATATATAGGTACATTCAGCTGTTTTAAAATATACGGAAGAGCTCCAATATGATCTTCATGTCCATGGGTCAGAAAGATACCTTTAACTTTTTTAGAATTGGTAAGAAGATATGATATATCAGGTATAATTAGATCTACTCCATACATATCTGTATCTGGAAATGCTGCACCACAATCAACAACTATTATTTCATTATTATATTCAAATGCTGTTATATTTTTTCCTATTTCATCAAGTCCACCTAAAGGTATTACTTTAATGCTATTAACTTTTGACAAGAAATTTCACTCCTCTTTTATGCATGTTATTTATTTTATTTTGCGTAATATATAAAGTTTTAATTCAAAAAAATAATGCTGCCAACACATTTTAAAACGTCTTGACAGCATTATTATTAATAAACACTTACTTTATGTATGAAGTAAAATTCACTAATCTTGCTTTATTAAATTGTCGTATAATCTTGTTGTATACTTTAACATTACCTGAATTATAGGCCCTATACAGAAAATAACAATCACTGTTCCAATCCCTATTTTCTGTCCCAAAAGAAGGGCAAGTACAACTCCCAATCCTTCCATAAGCATCTTTGCAGCTCCAACTGGTATATGGAAAAATTCCTGTATCGACAACATAAAATGATCCAGTGATCCTACTGGAAATTTTGCTAATATGTATATAGACACCCCTATTGAAATTACTATTATACCAACCATAAATACTAAAAATTTATTTAAAAAAACATCCCCATGCATTTTCGGAAGTACAGCCATCCACATATCAATAAAAATACCTTGAACAAAACATGTAATTATACAAGTATACTGTGGGAATCTTTTATTCATAATACCTGATACAGTTATAAGAATAACGGCCACTATATTAAGCCATGTCCCAATGGTTAATCCAAAATGACTACTCAGACCTACATTAACAAGATCCCATCCCCCTGCGCCGAAATTAGAAATAAGAGTTAGTGATATTCCTAGTGTCTGAATAACTAATCCCACTAAAAAAAATAATGACCTGACTGTTTTTTCTCTTTTCATAAAATCCACCTTTACTTATTTTTAATCACCATGTTATTCTAACACATATTTATATATGTTAAAATAGACAATATCTAGTTGAATCCGTTTCTATGATTTCTTTATCCTTAATTTATATTAGTATTCTTCAAAATAAAATTAGCCTTATTACTAAGAATAAAGTCTTAATATAAACAGCTTACAACCGTTTATACCAAGACTTTTTAAACACTCCAAATATTATTACTTAACTATATCAAATTTATATTCTGTTACGTGATAATACTTTTCACCAGGTCTTAAAATGGATTCTTCTAAGAATACCTGATTCCTTCCAATCGGAGGCTTTTGAGTTTCAAAACATATGCCATATCTTACTCTCTCCGGTTGTCCATCATATAAAATAGGTCCATTAGCATAATTCATAGAATAGATTACGACATGTTTTTGTGTAGTAGCTATCTTCATACTTCTTCCTGACTCCTCATCTTTTATATACACATAATAGTCTTTCTTCTTATTTAAATTCCATAAATGATCATATCCGTTACCAATCTTTAAGTAAATATAACTTCTACTTTCAAATTTCCTGGGTAATTCTCATCGCCATCTGGACTAACTGCCGTACATACCAGCGAAATGCTTTTCTCATCTTCAACTACATTTACATCCCATATCTTTCTGTTAAAACCCTTCTCTCCACCTTGTCCACTATGAAGTTCATAGTTTAATGCCAAATCATAATCTACACCTTCAATGGTTATTTTCCCTTCACAAATTCTGCCAGCTGTTCTTCCTAGAAGAGCACCCATATATGATGGATTTTTACATATGTCTTCATATCTTTACATGCAAGAAGAATATTTTCAATATTACCCTCTCTATCTGGTGCCATAATTTTGGTCATTGTACAGCCAAGGTTTAATATTTCAATGGAATATCCATTGTTATTTTCACAAGCATATGCAACTACTTTTTTACCCCCCAGCTCAAATAACTCCCTTTTACTAAATCTCAAATTTATCACCCACAGCATAATTAACGTTTACACATACAGTTTATCATACCTTTAGCTGTCTCACCATAAATATAGTATACAAAAACATATAATTAATGTTTGAAAGCATATAAATTAATACTTAATAACCCGTTATATATTTTTCAAGTATTCTTTGATATACTTTAATAAAGGAAGTGTAATAATATGTATGATGTTTTTAAATCAGACGAAAATTTATTTAATAATAGCATGACTTTCTTTATTGAAACTAACGATCTTAAACATATACTTGAAGCCTTAGAAAAAAAGCATTTTTATGAGGCTCAAGATAAAATAGATATTTCTACAAAAAAGAATGATCTCCTTATATGGAATGCCATCTACTGTAGAGAAGTAATTAATAAAGGAATTTCAAAAAGCTATCTTCACACAATTTATAATAAGTTCTATAATATGATTCTTAACTGTTCAAAACTTGAACAATTGCAAAATACTGAAATACAGCTCGTAAGTTCTTATCTAAATGTTCTTATAAATGATATGGAGGTAACAGAGAATTTTATGATAAATAAAATGCTTCAATATCTTCATCTTCATATAGAAGAACATGTATCAGTGGAAAGAATAGCTCATGATCTAAATATTTCTGAAGGATATGCTTGCAGTTGTTTTAAAAAAAACATGGGCATTTCCCTTATGAAGTATGCTAAAAAGATAAAAATAGACAGAGCGAAGAAGCTACTGATTACTACAAATAAAAGTATGCTCGAATTATCAGTGATCTTAGGTTTCTATGATCAGAGCCATTTTACAAAAACTTTTAAATCATTTGTTGGACTTTCTCCTACCGAATATAGGAACAAAAATTATTTCTAATAACAACACATAGTTTTCATAACTACGTATTGCATTTTAGTTAACTCCATGATATTATGTATATATTAAAATTGTTAATTTATTGCTTTGTAGCATAAGGGGTGTTTTTATGGAAAAAATAGCTTTAATTACAGATAGTACAGGCGGAATACCTAAAGAATATATAAATAAATTTAACATCAACTTAGTAAACCTTAAAGTAATCTATCAAGATAAAGAATACATTGAAGGCGTTACTATAACAGCCAAAGAAGTATATGACAGACTTGACAAGGAGGTACCAACAACTTCTATGCCTTCTGTATCAGATGTATGTAATCTTTATGAAAAATTGATAGCTGAAGGATATACTCACGCGATTGTTGTTACAATATCTTCTGGTCTTTCTGGAACAATAAATAGTTTCAGACTTGCAGCTTCACAGTATGAAGATAAAATAAACTCCTTCGTTTTTGATAGTAAGAGTATCTCAATGGGTTCTGGTGCTTTAATAGTTGAAGCTGGTAGAATGCTTCAAGCTGGCAAAGATTTTGACTATATCTGCAATAAGATTGTTGAAATAAGAGAAAATACAGATTTATATTTCTCTGTTGAAACATTATCATATCTAATAAAAGGAGGAAGGATAGGCAAAGTCGCTGGTGGAATTGGTGAAATGCTTAACTTAAAGCCTATAATTACGATGGATAATGTTGATGGTAAATATACAACTGTTACTAAAGTAAGAGGATCTAAACAGTCATTTCACAAACTTGTAAAACTTGCTGAGGAATCACTTTCAAGATTTAAATGCAGAGTTGTTATTGCTACTGGCAACATGTACGATGAAGTTCAAAAGCTTCAGGATGCTATAAAAGACAATGAAAACCTAGTTTCTCTTCATAATGTAATACTTTCACCAGTAGCAGGAATACATTCAGGTCCTAAACTATTAGGAATAATAATATTCCCTTATTATGAATATTAAAAATTCTTTATTACTAAATTACAAAAGAGCATATCTGAAGACATGATATGCTCTTTTCAAGTTAATGTATATATTTTATAATCTATATTTTTAATCTTTCTTTCAGTTTATCTGCAAATTCCTTGTCAGCCTTACAGAAATTATCAATAACTTTTAATTGAATCTTTTTATCCACACACCACATATCGTTAGCCATATTATCAATAAGATTACAATAATCTTTTCTGTTTAATTTTCGTATACGCTGACCTGCCTGTTTAAAATCATCAGCTTTATCTATAGACTCTTTCTCTATAATTGCATTTAATCTAATGTTATATTCATTACCCTTATAATGTACCTTAGGTTTATTGCAGTTTAAACTGTTATTCTTGTAATTTGTGTAGCCACCTTTATAATGATATCTCATAGGTCCATCTTGAGTATTATTATTAACGTCTGCTAAGGGCCTGTTAACTGGAAGCTGCTCAAAATTAGGACCTATTCTATGTCTTTGAGTATCTTTATATGAAAATCCTCTTCCCTGAAGCAGTTTATCATTTGAAAACTCTGTCCCTGGAATAAGATTAGCAGGGCTGAATGCCAACTGTTCTATTTCACCAAAGAAATTTTTAGGATTTTCATTTAATGTCATTTTACCAATTCTTACGAAGGGTATAAGTTCCTTTGGCCAATCTTTAGTTGCATCAAGAGGATTAAAATCGAATTTATTTATATCACATTCATCAATTATCTGAACCTCAAGATAATAAATTACTTTACCGCCTTTTTTAATGCAGTTATACAAATCTTTTACTGCCACATCAGGGTCTATTCCTGCCAACATCTCTGCTTCATGCCGATCAATAGTCTTTACACCAAGCTCAGGCATCCAGTGATATTTAATAAACACTCTCTTTCCCTCTTCATTAACCCATACAAATGTATTAACGCTAAATCCTTCGATAGTTCTAAAGCTTTTTATAGTTCCCAAATCTGTAAATACAAATGTAATCATATTTGTTGTTTCGGGATTATTAGCAACAAAGTCCCAAAATCTATTCTTATCTGGAACATTATTGCATGGTGATGGCTTAAATGCATGGATAAGATCTGGGAACTTTTTTGAATCCCTTATAAAAAATATAGGAATATGATTTCCCACTATATCCAGATTCCCCTCTTTAGTATAAAACTTTGTGGCAAATCCTCTTGGATCTCTTGCGGTATCAGCTGACCCTCTAAATCCTATAACTGTTGAAAATCTTACGATTACAGGAGTCTTTTCCCCTACTTCTGTAAAAAGTTTAGCCTTTGTATATTTTTTCATACACTTTGTTAATTCAAAATACCCCTTAGCACCACTGCCTTTAGCATGCACTACTCTTTCGGGTATTCTTTCTCTATCAAAACTTGCCAGCTTATCTAAAAGATAAGAATCATTTAATAACGCGGGGCCATTATTACCCACTGTTAATGTATTTTCATCGTCATCAATAGGATTGCCTACATTATTTGTTAGCTTTTCATCATCACTCATAGTTCCTCCATAATATAATCATATTACCTACAACAATTATATGATAATTATGAAATTATAATGCACAAAGATTACTATTCAAGCCCGCTTCTTTCAAAATCCTCACTGAAATCTTTCATTATCTCATTAATTTTCTTCTTTAATAGCAAAGATAATACAACGAATATTACTATGTATACTAATAAGATTATAATATCTCGCATTAGTACACTCATTACTACTCCTCCTATTGCTTCCCTGGCAAAAGAAATTGCATATGTGAATGGAAGGTAAGCATATATGACCTGAAAAAAATGTGGAGTAAGCTGGATAGGGAATGTTCCACCAGAGCCAGCTACCTGCAACACAAGCAGAATGATTCCTATAACCTTTCCTACATTACCTAATACAGATACAAGCGAATACACTATAAAAACAAAAACTATTGATGCAAATATACTTACTACAACAAAAAGTACAGGATTAAATGCTGTAATCCTTAAAATTAACAAGTCCCCAACTGAAACTATTATAGCCTGAATAACAGCTATAAGCATAAACAGCATCATTTTCCCAAAGTATTTTTCATATGCTCTATAATCATTTTCTCTTTTTATATCAGTTGAAAATATTGATGTCAGAAGTAGAAGACCAACCCATAATGATAACACTGTATAAAAAGGTGTCATTGCTGTACCATAATTAGCCATTGGAAATATTCTTGTTTCCTCAATCTCCACCGGATCTGCTAAAAAGCTGCTTCTTTCATCAGCATTACTCTTTAGTATATTTATTATATCTAAGATATCTGATTTATCTTTAATTTCCTGTATCCTGCCTATTATCTCATTTATCTTATTTTCAGCTTGTGGAAGAACAGATTTCACTTCTGCAATCTTCCCTTTTCCACTTGATGTAACCTTAAGCGCAGTCTCTAAAAGTCCACTTACCTCAGGAATTTTTGCTTTTGTATCCTTTAGAATATCCTCTGTATTTTGTGCTATATCGGTACCTTTTGAAATAATGCCCTTGATTACAGGATTTATATCACTTTCATATTTACTATTAGCACTTGTAATAATACTACTAATATCATCTGCTATAGTTTTTATCTTAGCTAACAGCTCAACTGTTGGTATATTTCCACTTGTAATTTGTGTTTTTGCTTCATCTAGTAATGCAGTAAGTGCATTTAGTTTTTCTGAAACAGTATTAAGTTTATTAATCTGATTTTGTAATTTATCAGATGATGCAGAATTATTAATTTTCTGTAGTACATTTATTAATGAATTATTTACAGCTTTAAGATTTTCAGCTTTAGTTTTTAATGAATCAATCATAGCAGATGCATTGTCAAGATTTGAATCTAAGCCATTTATTATTTTGTCACTAACACTAGATATCTGTGAAGCAATATCATTTGCCAGATTCAAATCCTTTTTTACTGTAGAAGCTATGTTGTTAACTGAATCTTTTGAATTATTAATAAGATTCTTGCCTTCCTCTCCAATGGAAATACTAGTGTCAATTATATTTTCTATTTTAGGAATTGCATCTTTAGCATCTGTAAGCAGCGAATATAGCTTATCTGCACTTGTATCTGCTGTTGCAGCCAAATTATTTATATCTCCAAAATGACTTTGTAAATCAAGAAGCTTATTATAAATTATCTCTAACTGCGGTAAAGAATTTTCAATAGTTATTCCTGCTTCATTAGTAACAGTAAAGATAACATCACCAATAGTGCTTGTTATAGTTTCACTGATACTCTGCTGCAATGTTGTAGCACCTTTATCAGTAAGTTTGGGTGCAATTGCATTAATTTTTTCGTTTACTTTATAAATCAACTTACCTTTTTTAATCTTTCCATTAACTATTGATGTAATATTCTGCGAAAAATCTTCAGGTATTTCTATAGACGCGTAATATCTTCCTTCTTTTAAGTTTTTATCAGCAGTCTCTTTATCGACAAACTGCCATCCCAATGACTTATTAGCTTTAAGCTTATCAATTACCTTTTCTCCTATATTTATGTTTTTATCCTTAAGCGTTGTACCTTTATCATCATTAGTCACAGCAACCTTAATGCCGCTTGTAGCCTCTGATGAATATGGATTCCATGAAGCCTTAATATTGAACCAGGCATAAAGCGAAGGCAGTATACATAGTGCAATCGCTACAACCAGCGCTGATTTATGATTTTTAATTGAAACTAAATCGTCTTTAAATATTCTAAGTATATTTCTCATTTGTAACTCCTTATTATCTTTTCCTTCTTAAATTGTTATTAACGTTAGTATATGCATTTTAAAAAATTTATACCGCTATAAATTACCCGTATTATCTTTTGTACATTATGATAAAATATTTATCAGAGGTGATTACATTGAGATTACTCAAAGATTTTTATGATACTGATGCACTTACTCTATCTAAGAAGCTTTTAGGAAAAGTATTAGTTAGAAATGACAGTGGTGTTATCACAAAAGGAATAATATGTGAAACTGAAGCTTACATCGGTGCTATTGATAAAGCAAGCCATGCTTATGGCAACAGAAGAACAGAACGTACAGAGCCTCTATATGGTCCTAGTGGTATAATTTATGTATATTTTATATATGGAATGTATAACTGTTTTAATATAATATCAGGAAAAGAAAATGAGGCAGAAGGAGTTCTCATAAGAGCAGTAACTCCTCTTGAAGGACAGGATGTAATGTGTAGAAGAAGATATAAAAAAAATCTTCATGAAATAACAAAGACTCAGTTAAAAAACTTATGCAACGGTCCAGGAAAGCTCTGCATTGCCATGAACATAACAAGGGAAAATAACAAAGAGGACTTGATAACAAGTCCTAATATTTATCTTGAGAATGGCGAAGACATCCCAGAAGATAAAATAGTAAAATCTAAAAGAATTGGCATAGATTATGCTGAAGAGGCAGCAGATTTTCTATGGAGATTTACATATTAGCATATTTTAAATTTTACTTTATATATGAACAACTGATCCCATAAAAAGTGGAATATTTGTATCATTATCAACTATTGCAAAAACAAAGGGTCTGTCAAGAGTAATAGTTTTATGTTCTTTCTGGATAGCTGGGGCTGTTTCTTTCATTGTTACTGCAGTAGCAGCTGCAGCTTCAGTACCATTTTGTCCTATATTAATATATGTCTTCTGTAATACTTCAGAAATACATAGTTTATTATCCGACATCTTTGTAAATTCCGCTTTACCAGAATCAAATGCATCTATAAGCCCTATTTTATTTAATGGATCATTCAGACTAATAGAATATTCATATTTTATTTGTGGCATAGATGCTACTACATCAATGTTTTCTCTGCTTTTCATGAACTTTAAAAAACTATTGCCTGTAAGTGATGATAAATACTTCTCTATGCTTACATCTTTTTTAGGGAGCATACAAACAAAGCTTATCTTACCACCTTCATAACTCTTTATAAAACCTTCAGCCATTGAATCATTAACATACGCACTTTCACTAGAATGCATAAATTCAGCTTTTGATGTTGTTCCATCATTATTACTAAATCTACCACTTGTGATTTCACTCTTTTCATAAGGTTCCTGCCACTTCTTATTAAAATACAATGTATTTATAAGCAGCATTATATCACTCTTATCAGTATTCTTTACAATTTCCTTTATCTTATTATTAGTATTTTTACTTACCCATTTATTTATATCTTTTGCTGCATCTTTTTCTTCAAAATTAGTTTCATATATGTTACTATCATAATAATTTTTATTTTTCTGAGTTTAACTCCTCTGCTTACGCCGTTAGGATTCTTGACTGTCACATCATATTCGCAGCCTTTATAATTTCTCTTAACGTTGTATTCTTCTTCAATATAAGCTGGAGCAATCTTCTTGTAAATTTCAAATGCTCTGTCTCCACGTCCAATAACTGTTTCAGCACATGCTATCCAAGGATTGTTGTGACAGAATATACCGGTATTTTCCTTGTATCCTGCTGGATAAGTTGAGATTCCCCCCATTTCAACATGATAAGTTGTAAATGCTGGCCAGTTTAATCTGATACCATATTTAGTATCAAGTTTTTCTTTTACTGAATCAATATCCTTTTCAGCATTGCCGCCTTCTTTATTTTCAGTTGTCTGAAAAGGTTCTCCTGGAGTAGTTGAGAAACAGTTTAAGTTCAAACAGTCATTCCAGTCTGCATGTCCTATTAATGGTAATCCATGAGGCCCTCTGTTGTTAATTACATGATCAAATGAAACTTTTAAATGATGCATTAAAGTTGCAGTGTTATTTACATCACTATCAAATGGAACCTGTTCCTTTAATATATCTTCATCTCCGGATTCTTTGATGTATGCTGTAACTCCCAAGATGAGCCATAATGGATCATCATTAAAGCCGCTTCCTATGTCATTGTTACCCTTATTAGTCAATGTCTGGTACTGATGATAACATCCACCATCTTCAAACTGAGTTGATGCAATATCAATTATTCTCTGTCTTGCTCTTTCAGGTATCTGATGAACAAATCCAAGTAAATCCTGGTTAGAATCTCTAAAGCCCATACCTCTGCCAATTCCTGATTCAAAGTATGAAGCACTTCTTGACATGTTAAATGTAATCATACATTGATATGGATTCCATATGTTGACCATTCTATTAAGTTTTTCATCATCGCTCTTTAATGTGTAATTGTTAAGAAGCTTATCCCAGTATGATTTTAATTCTTCAAAAGCTTTTGATACATCTGCTTCTGTCTTAAACTTATTAATCATATCTTTAGCTTTAGTCTTATTAATTACACCCTTGCTTTCCCATTTTTCTTCCTGCTTATTTTCAACATATCCAAGTATAAAAATAAGAGTTTTTTCTTCTCCTGGCTTTAAATCAATGTTAATTTGATGCGAAGCTATTGGAACCCATCCACTTGCAACAGAGTTTGTAGCTTGTCCATTAAGAACAGCCTGTGGTTCACTAAATCCATTATATAATCCTACAAACAAATCTCTGTCAGTATCAAATCCATCAATCTTAGAGTTTACAGAATAGAAAGCATAGTGATTTCTTCTTTCCTTATACTCTGTCTTATGATAGATTACTGATCCTTCAACTTCGACTTCACCAGTACTAAAGTTTCTCTGGAAGTTCTCACTATCATCACTTGCATTCCATAAGCAGAACTCAACAAAAGAGAACAACTTTATCATTATCTCCTGTATTTTTAATAGTTATCTGATGTACTTCACCATTAAATTCTAGTGGTACAAAAGACAACTGATCTACTCTTATATTATTTCTTTCACCAGCGAACTTAGAATATCCCAATCCATGTCTACATTCGTAAAATGATAATTCTTTTTTTACTGGTTTCCAAGTGTGAGACCATACATCACCATTATCGTAAATGTAGAAGTATCTTCCTCCATCATCTACTAGAACATTATTGTACCTATATCTTGTTATTCTTCTAAGCTTTGCATCTTTGTAGAAACAATATCCTCCACTTGTATTAGATATCAGACCAAAAAAGTCTTCATTTCCAAGGTAATTAATCCAAGTGTAAGGTGTTTTAGGTGTGTTGATTACATATTCACGATTTACATCATCAAAATAACCAAATTTCATATTTGACTCTCTTCTATCTTATATTTTGAATCCAAAAATCCCCCCATATTTGAAATCAATACACTCACAACTTTATTATGATATGTTTTTGGAATAAATTTCAATTAAATGTTTGCATAAAAATTATTTTAAATATTTGTCATTATATATAAATAGTATTATAATTTAAATATTAGTTCGATATACAAAATACTTTTTATCAAAATCTGGAGGATTAGCAATGAGTAGTTTAGTTTTAGAAGGTGGAACATTCAGACCAATATTCAGTGCAGGTATTATGGATGCACTACTTGATAATGACATAATATTTCCATACTGCATAGGCGTATCTGCAGGAATAACAAATGGGATATCATATATTTCGAGACAGAAAGGACGTAATCTAGAAATACTTCAGAAATACAGAAATGATAAAAGGTATCTAAGCTTTAGAAATTATTTCAAATGTAGGAGTATGTTTGGTCTAGACTTTGTTTTTGAAGAACTTCCAAACTCTTTATGTGTATTTGACCATAATACTTATAACAGCTATAAGGGAAAAGTAATCGTTGGTGTAACAAATGCAGAGACTGGTAAACCTGAATATCTCGACGGCAACAAGCTTGATGACAAATGCACAATACTTAGAGCAACATGTGCAATACCGCTTGTATTTCCTCCAATAAAAATAAATAACAAATTCTATTTTGATGGCGGAATATCAGATCCTATTCCTATAAAAAAAGCAATTATAGACGGCAATAAAAAGCATCTGATATGGAGCTAGAATATAAATAGTACAAGTTAAAAGTGGATATTTCTCAAAAAGAGTTATAATGAAGATATGATGAATTGGAGGAATTGAAATGAGTAAACAGTATGATAAGGAATTTAAAGAAAATGC
>NZ_VULX01000025.1 GCF_009696465.1 Inconstantimicrobium porci
TACTAAATGTTCATATTTTCCGTTTATAGGCTTGTCCTTAACCGCAGTTAGGTTATATTTTTGTTCGGGATTTTCAATCGCCCGTTTTACGGTCTTTCGATGTACTCCTATCTTTTTGGCTATACTTCTTTGACTAAGCCCTTCGTTAAAATAAAGATATCTGATATAATCATATTGTACCATTTCAATCACCTTTCAAAATCCTCCCACTTATATAAAATGTCGACAATTTTATTATAAATGGAGGAGTGGTTGAGTGGTACATTTTTTGTTTAGCAGAAGTTAATTATTGGTACACTTTTAGATTAGCATAAGCAATCTATATTTGATAATTTCATCATAATATTAAAATATCAAAATTTTATCTTTTACGTATTTCTAAAATTAATGCCTACAATGATATACACTTCTCTCTTATAACGAAAAAAGTACACTTAGTGTACTCCTTTCAACTAACAAATTTAACAAAGATATTTAGGTTACGAAAACAATTACATTGTTTTCACTCCTTTATTGTAAGACATTATAATCTTCATTGCAATAGTTTACATAAATTTTAATATTTTTTCTAATATATACATAAAATCCAAATAAACATTACTTATATACAACTACCAATTTTTCATATCTGTGAATTTATTCAATATTTAAGAATATTATTAATTGTATTTTATTTCATGCTGATTTATGCGTAATTAATGATAATATTAAGAATGCACAATTTAATCTTTATCTTAGAGCGGATTAAAATATGGATCAGCAGAAATATGAAAAATTACTTAATATAAAAACGCAGGGTGATCAGAAAGAATTTTATAGATCAATACATTACCATAGATATGAGCCCACATCTTATCACGTATTTGAAACTTTATTTCAAGAATTTAATATATACGAAAATGATAACTTAATAGACTTTGGTTGTGGTAAAGGCAGATTAAATTTTTACGCTAATCATTTCTTTAATGTTAATGCTAAAGGAATCGAAATGAATTCATTTTATATAGATGAATGTAATCACAACAAAAAAAGCTACTTTGAAAAACATAACAATAAGGAATCTAAAATAGAATTTTTTAACACTCACGCAGAAAAATATAAAGTAGAGAAAGACGAAAATCACGCTTCTATTATACTACCCTTCAGATGATTATATATATTATCTTGAAAATGATTCACCATTTACATTAGATAAAGAAGTTTGCATCTATCCAGAATATAAAAAAAATCATAGAGAAAAAGTGTCCATTTATACCTTCGGATAATCTTAAACTTCACTAATCACAAAGTAACATAAGGTGAAGGTCATGTTTAACTTTAAATATGACCTTCACCTTTTTAATTAGTAATTATATTTTTTATAAATATCTATTGACATATTGTGTATATAATCATATACTGTGTATATACAGTATATACAGTATAACAACTTGAGGTGCTTAAATGGAAATAATTATTAGTAATTCAGATCAAAAACCAATATATGAGCAGATATCAAGCCAGATAAAAAACATGATAATCTCTGGTGAACTAAGCGAGGGAGAACCCCTTCCAAGTATGAGACAGCTTGCAAAGGATTTAAGAATAAGCGTAATCACAACTAAAAGAGCTTACTCCGATCTTGAAAGAGATGGTTTTATAGAAACAGTTGCCGGAAAGGGATGTTTTGTAGCTGGAAAGAACTTAGATTTTATTAAAGAAGAAAAGCAGAAAAAGGTTGAGGAATATCTACAGAAAGCTGTTGATATCGCCAAATCGAGCAACATATCATTACCAGAAATAACTGAAATAATAAAAATTTTATATGAAGGTGAGTAAACATGGAAAATATATTATCAGTAAAAAATTTAACTAAATCTTATCCACGATTTAAACTTGATAATGTTTCTTTTGACATTCCTCGTGGTAGTATTATGGGTTTTATAGGTGAGAATGGTGCTGGTAAAACTACAACAATTAAATCTATATTAAATCTTATAAAAAAAGACAGTGGAACTATCACACTATTCGGCAAAGAAAACTATGAGAATGATGTTACCATTAACGAATCAATAGGTGTTGTCTTTGATGATAACTGTTTTCAAGAAACAATGACTATAAAAGATATTAATAACATATTAAAAAGAATTTATAGGCAATGGGATGAAAATACTTTTTATAAATTCATGGATAAATTCAAACTTCCAGATGATAAAACTATAAAAGGCTTCTCAAAAGGTATGAAGATGAAACTTTCTCTAGCTGCTGCCATGAGCCATCATGCAAAACTACTAATTCTTGATGAAGCAACAAGCGGTTTAGACCCAATTTCAAGAGATGAAATTCTAGATATATTCCTTGATTTTATTCAGGATGAAAATAATGCAATACTTTTATCATCACATATAACATCAGATCTAGATAAGATTGCAGATTATATTACTTTTATTCATGAAGGCAAGATTGTCTTTTCAAAGAGCAAGGATGAACTTCGTGAAAATATGGGTATTGTTAAATGTGGAGCAAGAGCTTTTAATGATATGGATAAATCTCATATCATACGTTATAGAAAGAGTAATTACAATTATGAGGTACTTATTGATAACAGACCTGAATTTATGAAACATAACAATGAAACTGTCGTTGAAAGATGTACAGTTGATGATATAATGCTATTCTACGTAAGAGGTGAAAAATAATGACTGGATTAATTTTAAAGGATTTTATTAATTTAAAAAAATATATAAGAATACAATTAGCTATCATAGTATTTTATTCTGTAATCTTTCTGCCACAGGGAAAAATAGATTTCATATGTGCATTCTTTGTTTTTTTAGGTGCTTTCCCAGTAATGAGTGCAATAGCTTTTGATGACACTTCAAAATGGAATTCATTTGCTACCACAATGCCAATTGAAAGAAAAGACCTTGTATTAAGCAAATATCTTCTAATGATAATTTTCCTATTATGTTCAGGATTATTATGCTTTATTCTATTAACAGTATCATCAACATTATCTAACTCATTAGATATAAACAAGACAATTTTTATGACAGTATTATATTTTTGTTTAGGCATAATCTATGACAGTATCAACATGCCGATAATTTTCAAGTTAGGATCTGAAAAAGCAAGACTTGTTATGCTTCTTGTATTATTCATACCTGTTGGTTTGACATTTGCATTATCTAAAGTAGTTTCTAAAACTGATATAACAAACTTATCTAATATCTTTAATCGTTTAGCAAACATAATACCAATATTGGCTATCGGAATAACTATAGTAATAGCTTTAGCATCATACTTTATATCTACTAATATTTTTGCGAAAAAGGAATTTTAAATAAGGAGGTATAAAAAACGTCAGGTTTAATTTTAAAAGACTTTATAGTTTCAAAAAAGAATATATTAATAATCTTGTTGATCACTGCTGTCGATTCAGCTTTATTTATCCCCAACGGAGATTCAAGTTTCTTTAAGATGTTTTTTATGCTTTTAGCTCCAGCACCAATTATTGATATCATTCAAGCTAGGATCAACTAAATCACTTTATGTACTTGCAGCATTGTTTATGTTAGCTATATGCATATTATTCTATTTTACAAAGTTGATTCCTCCTGTAAAAGTAACATCACTTATGAATATTATTAATAGCCTGCATTACATGCTGCCTATTCTAGCTGTTGGTATAACCTCAATTCTAACATTTGCTTCATTTCTCGTCTCAACAAATATCTTTGCAAAAAAAGAGTTTTAAGAGGTGGCGTAATGTTTTATTCAATGAAATTCAGAAGAAATGTTTTTTTAATTGTCACTATAGGTTTAGATATAAAAATTATAGAAGATTTAATTAATCATCATACTAATAATATATGGATTCTAGGAATTTTAATAATATTATCATTAATTGGTGCACTACAATGTCATAAAAATATAACTAAATAGCTAAATCAAAAGGTCCGTATCAGATACTATTGATACAGACCTTTTGATTATTCTAATCATCAAATTCGTTAATAATTTTATTATATTGTTTTACGCTGTGTTCTCCCCAAATATAATCAGCTAAATAGCTCACAATAAACAGACCAGTAAATTCGAGGAAAAAGCTCACCATCATTGAAGCACTTTCAGATAGGTTAGGAATAAGATAAATATCTATTGCATCTTTTACTCCAAAACAGTATACAGCTATACTTGCTGCAGTTAATCCTCCTGCAAATAATATGCTATCAAACAGATATGATCTTTTTCTATTTGACTTTGCTTTTGGTGTCATATTTTTATCAATTTCTTTTCCAGATAGAGTATTAGGAATCATCACTTCTTTTTCAGATCTTAACACCACACATATAATAATCGGCATTAATACAAGTAATCCTATTTCCCATGTACAATTAAATATATCCTTTGTGCTGATAAATTTGTAAAATGTCTCAACTAATAAGTAAATGTAAGTTACTGCTACTGTTATAGCTAGCGGCTTTACTGAGTTTAGTTTTTGTCTTTCATCCATTTTTAATTCTCCTCCCAAAATAGATCATTTAATGTTTTGTTTAATGCTTTGCAAATATTAATACAAAGATTAAGAGTAGGATTATATTTTCCTGCTTCAATCATGCCTATTGTCTGTCTTGTCACCCCAACTAATTGTGCAAGTTCCTCTTGTGACAAATCAGATTCAACTCTTGCCATTTTCATTTTAATATTTTTCACAAAAGCACCTCCCCTATGTATCTATAGTAATATATTTCCGCCTTAATGTCAACTATATATTGCATTTTGTATGGAATATTTTCCTCTGTTAGTCTCATATGAATTATAACGAGTCTACTATACAAAAAAGAGATTCACAAGCATAACGCATGTGAATCTCATATTATTATTAGGTATCTGTTATTTTAATTGCTAATTTAATTCTACCAGCTTGAGCCGCCGCCACCGCCTGAGCCGCCACCTGAGAATCCGCCACCATCAAATCCACTAGAACTTGAAGATGCTGGAGCTGATGTCATATCACTTGTCACTGTATTCATATTATCAATTATTCTGCTCAATGCAAAGCAATCAAACGTATCAATGTTACCATCATACCAAGAAGGTGGCTCCATTGTAATTTTTCTAAACTTATCCTTCCATACATCTGTAACTCCCAGCACTTGAGCATAAGGAAGAGTATTATAGAAATACTCTGGATCATCTTCTATTAGAGCTTCGAGTCTTTCTTTCTCAGCAGTCATCATAAACTCCTTAAAACCAAGTATTCTAGATGTTATATCCACATTATACCTACTTTTCTTAGATAGAAATGCTGTAACAAAAAATGAAGCAAATAATAAAAATACTGTACAAAACACAATACTAAAAGGAATTATATTATACATATAATTGCCTAAAAATACGCAAAAAATAATAAAATACATAACTACTTCAAATACAGTCCAAAAAGTTTTTCTTCCTTTGCTCATTCTATAAAAATCATTGAATTTGCATGTTATTCCGTAAAATAAGATTAATCCTATCATTGAAAAGACTACTCTAAAGAAAACATCAATTGAATCATAACCGCTTTCTGCAACTCTACTCATTACTAATGGTATAAGTGGTATAAAAGATACAATAAAGTATAATTTACGTACTATAGATGATTTTTTATTATAAAGAGATTTCTCACCTTTAAATACTTTCTTCACACTACTAGCTGCTGTACTAACATCTTTATATATTGAATCCTTTAAATCATTACTACATACAGTCTTACGATTACCATTAAGAAATATACTATTAAACAAATCAATCTCAAACTGCTGATGCTTATCATCAAGAGTATCTTGCATAATTAGTTTAAATCCGTCACTCTTTTTACCTTTATCCTTAAATTTAATCTTTATATGATTATGTGATGCCCAATAATATATAAGACTTGTTATATCGTCATTACTGCAGTAACCATTCATGATATAAGCTGCTTCAACACTGCTAATTCCGTCTGGAGGATAGAATTCTACAATATGATAAAGTTTCTCATCTCTACCAAACATAAAATATAGTATAATTGCTATTACAAAAATAATAGCTGCAAATATTAAAGAAGTAACTGCTGCTTTTGGCATAGGCCTTGTAAAAGCATCCATATTTGAATCTATTGTAAGATCTAAGCTCTGATTTCTTTTTAAATTTTTCTTATTAGTTATTGTAATTACATTATTATTTTTCGTAGTATCACATTCTGCTCCAGAAACAGAATACTTATTTATTGGTACATAAGAATTGATTACAGCTTTGAGGTTTTTAATTTTATTTTCTCCAAATGATGAAAAAAGATTGAATTTAAGTTTTGAAAATATAGGCGGCTTAATCTTATAACTTACAGTAAAGTCATATGTGTCAATTTCTTTTGGAATACATAAAAATCGATTCTCTGAAATTAGTTTTATTTTATCATTACTGCATTTAAAATCATAAAGCTTAGAGCCGCTTTCATAGCCTTGAAGCACTGGTAACATTGCATCACTTGCTAGTCCATTCATATCTATACTATATGACTTCTTAACGATGTACTCCTGATTTTTTGTTATATCAATATTTGTTTCTTCGCTGTTTATAATACAATTATATTGATATTTAGGTGCAGAAGAAAAGTCACCCTCATTAAATTTAGCATTTATTGTAATAGCATTATTTTTATCTATTTTCTTATCACTATTAATACTTATTATGTTATCATTAACACTACATTTTACACCAAGTTTATTTTCTTTTGAACCATATGTTCCACTTGTTATTTTATAATCATTTAGAGTCATCATAAATGGAAATGTAATTGTTGAATTAAATTTCTCTATGCTTGTATCCCATTGAGAACCAAGTACATCAAGATATAAATAATCACCATCCTCCTCTTCATCAGCATAATGGTTTAGTGTATATTTTATTATATATGACTTATCTCCTTTTATCTCCTTATCCTTATCACCAATTTTAATTTCGACATTATATCCATTAGTTACAGTATAGGGAGCCCCAGCTACAGAAACATCACTGACAGTCCAAGACTCAGCACTTCCTACTGTAGGAATTTTTCTAATAATACCATGTTTTCTTTCACTAAAATAAACATCTATCTTTTCAGTAACAATGTATTGCCTACTACTATTTACTTTTACATCAACATTCATATTTTTTATATAATATCCAACATCAGAAGCATATACTGAAGTTGGTTTAATAAAAAATAAGATAAACATAAACGATAGAAATAAAATCCCTCTATACTTTTTCATTAACTATCCCCTTTCACTTGTACTGAACACTTCATAGATTAAGGATTAAAGCGCAAGATGTATTAATATATCAAAAAGAACATTAAATGTGAATTTAGCTGTACTCTTATACCATGACGGTGGTATTAAAGTTATATCCTTAAATTTATCTGTCCATGTATTTGTTACATTTAATACCTGTGCATAAGGTAGCACATCATAAAAGTAATTTGGATCATCATTTATTAACATCTCAAGTCTGTCTTTTTCAGCAGTCTCAAGGAATATCTTAAATCCTAATACCTCTCCTGCAAGCTTTGCCTTATACTTGCTAATCCTTGTAATAAATGCACTAATAAATAGCCCTGTCATCATAAGCAGTATAGAACCTGCAGTTACATACCAAGGAATAATTCTGTGACTGTATATTTTATAATTTATAGCGAATATTATAGAACCTGCCAAAGCTGCAACAACTATATTTCTGATTTTTTTTATATTGCTAAGTCTATATAAATTATTTAGAGAAGATGCAAAACAATAAAATATAATCATTGAAAAGAATGATACAAATAAAATAAGTGCTAAACTTATTTTATTAAACTCTATATAGCTTGCTATAAGTCTTGTTATTATAAGTGGTATTATAGTAATACAGCATAAATATAATGTTTTTGAACTTTTTTTCTGCGCAAGCTCATCCTCAAGACTTCTATCTCCCCTAAAAGAAAATTGTACCTTTAACCTAGCTTTAAATATTTCGCCAAGTAAATTCCTACGCAATTGATCAGAAGTTACTCTTCTGCCATCACCTTTGCTAAATATTTTATTAAAAAGTTTGATTTCATAATCTCTATGTCTATTATCAAGATCTGATACCTTTTCAAGCGTAAATTTAGCTTTCTCACCATCATTATCCATAATTATATTTAAGTGTTTATGTGATGCCCAGTAAAATATTAATGATGTTATATCTGAACTTTTCATAGCACCATTTAGTATAAAAGCAGTTTCTACAGTATTCAAACCCTCAGGTGGATAAACACCAACTACAGGTGTTACCTTTGGATCTCTGCCATACCTAAAAAATCTAAATAACGCAACTAGTACACATAAAGCAGCTGTAACTACAGATAAGTATGTTGTTATTGGACTTGGTCTTGAAAATGCATTCTTATCAGTTATTATATTAACTGTTATATTCCCTTGACATTTTAAATCTTCTGTATTTTCCACTATTATTTCATTATTTTTCTTTGATGAGTTATACTTGACATTTGACATAACATTATAGTCCTTAATAGGAACTTCACTCTTTATTATGAACTTTGACTTCTTAATATCTGTGAATCCAGAATGATCCCTTAGATTAAAAATAATATCATCGTCAAGGACTGGTATTGCTATATATGATACTGTAAATTCATAAATCCCCTTATCATTAGGCAGATACAAATACTCAGAATTGCTTTCATATCTAATATTTTCATTCTTACATCTCACGTCATGAATCTTTAGAACACCATGACTGCTTAAAAACTGTTTTAGATTTATCTTCACATCAGAATTATTTACAGTTATTTTATATTTCTTATTAACCATATATTCCTGAGCTTTATTGATACCTATATTTGTTTCTTCATCATTTATTATATAATCAACTTTCTTTTCAGGCGCTTTCATAAATGCATTATTTTCAAAAGTAGCATTAACTGTAATAGGTGCATACTTATAAACAATGTTGTCAGCTTTAACATTTATAACGTTACCCTGTTGATTACATTCTGCTTTATTAAGACATTGATTACCGTTTTTAGCATAATAAGAACTTTCACTACTTAAGTTAACATTCTGCATATGCATATATGGTGGATATTTTATAACTGCATTAAAATGCTTAATAGTTAGAGGCCACTTTGACCTTAAAACATCTATAATCATTTTATCTTTTGTTTTATCTTCATCTTTATAACAATTTAATGTGTATTTTATAGTTACCTGTTTCTTTGATTTTTTAAAATAACCATTGCTTTTTAATACAATATTGCTACCGTATAATTCATAATCCACACCTGAAACTGATATGCCACTAACACTATAACAAGAAGAATCTGAATTTCCCAAAAGGTCCGTCTGAATATAATTTTTTGTTCCATTGAAACTAATATCTAGTTTTTCTATTACTTCATACTGTTTCTTATCATTTACTTCTACTAGTACTTCCATATTTTCAACATCATAAGGAAGTTTCTTTACTGCTCCCAGAAATAAATCACTTAAAAAATATTTGAAGAAAATTATCATTAGTATAATTAAAACTATCGACAAAATTTTATACTTTTTCTTTTTCATTTTATATTAGAACTCAACCTTTACGTTTTCTCTTTCTTCTTCTTTTATTGTAAAGTATTCTATTTCCTTTACCCTTGCTAAAGAAGCCACAATACAACTAGGAATTTTTCTAGCATATTCGTTAAGCTGTCTAGCTGAACCATTATAATATCTACGTGATTTTTCAATTTCCCCTTCAATATTAGTAAGTTCTTCTGATAACTGCTTAAATTGTAAATCAGCCTTTAGTGCAGGATAACTTTCCTTAAGCATTAATAATTTAGAAAGTGCATTACTTAATTCTCCTTCAGCTTTTGCCCTCTCCTGAATATTCCCATTTAATGCATTTCCTCTTGCTTCAACAACCTTCTGAAATGTTGTCTTTTCATGTGATGCATATCCTTTTACTGTAGAAACAAGATTTGGGATAAGATCATATCTCTTTTTAAGAAATACATCCATACTTGAAAATGCCTCATCAACTTTTGCTTTTAATGAAACAAATTTATTGTATGTGATTACAAACCACACCAAAATTATTAAAAGAACTACTCCTAAAGATACTAAAAAAATCAAAATAACTTCCCCCTTAATTAAATTGTTAATTTACATTTAATTATACCATTATGTTACTCCCATTCAAAATACATGAAAGAATATAACTGAAATATATTTCACTTTCATAGAAATCAGCATATAATATTTTTTTCATTTTATTTATAAAGATCTTTTCATCATCTAAAGCTACTATATAAGGAAATACTTTTTTATAATATTGATCATTATAACTTAACAGCATATTAAGTTCTGCTGTATCTTTATCATTAAAGAAATTGTGTAATCCAAAAAGATAATGCTGCTTTTCCTTACATACCTCATTACACTTAATTGGATGATTCCTAATAGTAATAGACATAAATAAAAATATTATAGTCATAAAAGTAATAATGAATGGTGTTGTCTTATATATGAACATAAGACAGATCACCAAGAAAAATGGTACTGATACAAATATCCAGATGTATCTATATGAAATATTACCCTTAGACTTGTTTTTATAAGCTATGTTGCATCGCTTCGTTAAATGTGAATATAACTTAAGTAATAACACTCCAATAGCAAGGTATATTCCAAACTTAGTAATCATATCTCTACTCTCATTAATTCTGTCGTAAATAAGACAAACAACAGTAATATACATACTGAAATTAATTATATACCTCAATACTGAAGGAATTTCACATAATATTTTCTCATTTTCCATATTCGCCAGAAACTTCTTCTTTATAGATGAATACATTTTATACATCATATTACTACCATTTTTCTTATTGATAATAACTTCGCTGCTTTCTAAAAATAAATTATTAAACATATCTATCTCATAATCCTGATGTTCACCATCAAGATGCCCTAACTTTGTTATCTTAAAATTATATCCATCATTATTTCTAAATGACTCAATGTTTATATGTTTATGAGAATACCAGTAAAAAATAAGTGATGATGCACTCTTCTTTGAAAACTCACTGTTAAATAAATATCCTGCTTTTAAACTGTCAATAAATTCAGGTTCATAATACCTATTTTTAGCTGTAATAATTTCAGTTTTGCAGTACTTTTTATATACAAAAAGTGATAAAAAAAAGCAAATCGCAGCACTGAAAAATTTAATAAGTCCGCTTATTTTCATTGGTCTAGTAAATTTGCTCTTATCAATATCCAGTTCTGCATCAATTATTGTGTTCTTATTAAGATAGTCATTGCTTTCTATCTTTATATTTCTAGATGACTTGTCAACTTTTATTCTATCTTTAATATCATCATCACAATCAATCCTACAATCTTTTATAGGTACTGCGCTGTTTATTTTAAAATTCATCTTTTCAACATTCACATTCTTTGATCCATTATATATACAGAATCTCACATCAGAATCAAGCGCAGGTTTCTGCTTATATGTTACTGTAAAATCAATACGTCCTTTTTTCTTCGGTAATTCTAATGAGTCATAAAATGAATTAATTCCTACTTCATTACTACTACACTTAAAATCATAAATTTTATCAAGACTTGCTTCAATATCCATAATCCTTAAAAAGTTATCATCTTCATTTTCTTTTAACATTTCTATTGAATACTTCTGCGTCACATAATATTCCTGCTGTCTTGTAATATGTATATCAACATCCATATTTTTTATAACATAATTATATTTAAAGTCTGGAATATTCTTAAATGTGCCTTTATCAAGTCCTACTTTCATCTTTATGCTTCCGCCAGTTTCTATTGTGCTGTTTTTTGATAATTCAATAATATTATCATAAATTTTCTGTTTTACATTCAAATCATTTCCATCATAACTGTTGTACTTACCACTTAACAGCATTATATTTTTTGAATCTATTCTACATGGCATATTTATTTTTGCGTAAAAGCTTTTTATGTCACCATCATAATAATCCTGCAGCACATCAAAGTTAAATAAATCCTCTTTATTATCTTTTCTCTTATAATAATCAATTGTATATTCAATTATGAACTCTTTATCTCCATTAAATCCTGCATCTCTATCACCAATTACTATATTACTAGTATAGTTATCTTTATCAAATTCAAACTTTTGACCAATTACATTTACCTTGCTTACATTTATGTACTCATCATCAATTTGAGTATTAATAGTTTTATAAAATGCCTCCTAATGATAGCTCATAACTTTTACTTATTTATCTATTTTACTACATTTTAATCATTCCAACCAGTTATTTGCATTTATGTGTGTGAAATTTGAATGTTTAAATTCTTTATTAAATATAATGAGTAATACTTCATCTAAAACAAATAAATCAGTATGCTTTGCATACTGATTTATTATCTGTTCTTAATTCTAAATTATATTGTTCTAGTTTCGTGTTTTAAGAATTCTTTTTCCACTTCATCTAGATATGGACTAAGTTTTTCATAAACCATTTTATGATAGTCGTTTAGCCAAGCTAATTCTTCACTTGTAAGCATAGTCTTATCAACTCCGTCAAGATCAATCGGACAATATGTTACAGTCTTAAGCTGATAGAATGTACCACAGTCAGTTTCCATAAACTTAGTTACAACCACCATGTTTTCAGTTCTTATACCATGTTTGCCTTCCTTATAGATACCTGGCTCATTTGTAAGGTTCATATTAAGCTCTAGTGGAACATTTATAAGTCTCTGGCTGAAATTTTGTGGGCCTTCATGAACACTAAGCAGGAATCCTACACCATGACCTGTTCCACACTTGTAATCAAGACCATTTTCCCACATAGGAAGTCTGCATATAGCATCTAAGTTTGCGCCAGTTGCACCTTTAAGGAATTTAACCTTTGCAAGATCTATATGACTTCTAAGAACAAGTGTAAAGTCTCTCTTTTCCTCTTCTGTAAGCTTTCCTAAAACAATTGTTCTTGTTATATCTGTAGTACCATCTAGATACTGTCCGCCTGAATCAACAAGGAATAACCCTTCTTTTTTCAGTTCAACGTCAGTATTCTCTGTTGCCGAATAATGCATCATAGCTGCATGATCTTTATATGCTGCAATAGTTGCAAAACTGTCTCCTTTAGCTAAATTCCCTTCTGCTCTTAATGCTGTAAGTTTTTTAGTAGCAGACATCTCTGTAACTTTCTGACTGCCTACATTTTCTTTAAGCCATTTGATAAATTTAACCATGGCAACACCATCTTTTATCTGACAATTTTCAAAATTCTTTAGTTCTATATCATTTTTTACAGCTTTTAAATCTGTAGTTATATTTCTCTCTTCAACTACATTTTCTTTATTAAGTCTGCAGTATAAAGATGCATTAACCTTGGCCGGATCAATAAGAACTCTGCCAGTCAGTTTTTCAGTATCGCTTTCAATCATATCATAATCAAGTACTGTAATTCCTTCATTGTTTAATGATTTTTCGATTTCTTTAGATACCTTGTCTTTATCTATATAAAGTTTTGCACAATCTTTAGTTATTATGGCAAATGATAAAACAACAGGAGTATAGATAACATCATTACCTCTTATATTAAACAGCCAAGCTATATCATCAAGTGAAGTTATTAGATAGCTTTCTGCGTTCTTATCTACCATTTTTGCTCTTACTTCTTTTAGTTTTTCAGATGCGCTTTTGCCTGCATACTTCGTTTCAAGGATATATATATTATCTTTGGGAAGCTTAGGTCTGTCAGACCAAGTTTCTTCTAATAGATCAAAATCCATATTTATTTTAAAATTGTTTTCTTCAGCTATTTTTTTAAAAGTCTTATAGTCATTTGCGCTGTAGCATCTTCCATAGAATCCAAGAGTCTCACCTGATCTTACGTTTTTCTTAAGATACTCATGTATTGTGTCATATCCAGGTGTAGCAATCTTCATTAGGTCTATGCCACTTCCCTCAATCTGTTTTGCTGCCTGTATAAAATATCTGCCATCAGCCCAAAGCTTTGCACAGTTTTCTGATACAAGAAGTGTTCCTGCTGAACCTGTAAAACCAGATACATACGCTCTTCCCCTATAATAATCAGGTACATATTCACTCTGATGTGCATCAGCACTTGGAATCAAGTAATGATCTATGTTGTGTTTTTTCATAGATTTTCTAAGCTCTCTCAAATTTTCTATATTATTCATTTGTGTAGCCCCCTTTTATCTGTACTATATAAATAAATGATAATTATTAAATACATCTTTGTTTATTTTACATATATACTCATATATTACACTTTTTCGTTAGCCATTTCAATCAGTTACTATTCTACAAACGGATTATCATTAGAATGATTAATCTCATAAATCTGTTTAGTCCCAAGATAACTTAATGTATATGCAATAAGTTCTATAAAATCGCCTAAATATATTTCATAGGTAGCTGATTTTGCAGTATTTAAATTATTGCGGTTATAATTCAAATAAAAATTAAAATATTGGCTTCTAGAAACCTGTAGAAGAACGCTCTGAGCAATTAGCAGAATTTCTGCTCCCGCTAATGCTGGTATATCAGGATCAGGATCCACTAATTCTTCTCTATTAGCTGAATATTTATTATTAATTACTTGCATACCATAAATAGTTGATACATACCAATATAGATATCCTGCAACAGATGCTAGCTGACCAAAGGCCTGATATGTTAAAAGCTGATAATCGTATGCATCTATAAGCCTTTGCATTAACGGAAAATCATTTTCAGAACTATTACTTTGATTATCTTTATCATCATTCAAGTTATTAAAAATTACCTCTCCAACTTCATCAATATCCATGCAACACACCTCCTAATATTTAGTTATATTCAAAAAGTGCTTTCTATGTTATATATTTAATATCATATGTGAAAAAAGCTATGATAAAAAATCGATTAAAATATGTGATATTAACATGCGATGTGAACAATGATTATTGAAGAGCACGTAAAAACTTTAAATGACACTTAATTTATCTAAATTAAATCTTTTAAATATCCCTTAATCTCAACAAGACTTTTAAATTGTCGTTCTGATAAATCAATTATTAGATCATCTGCCTTTTTTAAATCCTCAACATGAATAGATCTTATTCCTGCATTATAAGCTGCTTGAATGCCTGCAGGTGAATCTTCAATTACAACGCAGCTATCCGTGTTCATTCCCAACTTCTTTGCTGATACTAAGAATATTTCAGGATTAGGCTTTGATGTCCTTACATCATCGGCACAAACTATGACATCAAAGATTTCTTTTAAGTCTTGAATCATAAGCTGCATTTCTAATTTTTCCTTTGATGATGATGTAGCAAGTGCCATTTTTATTTTGTTTTCTTTTAAATAGTCAAAAAGTTCAATAGCACCCTTCTTAACAGGAACTTCTCCACGTAAAATAGCCTTTTTAAGTTCTTCATCGCATTCAGCAAACATCATAGTAGTATCAAGTTCCTGACCAAATTTATCATGTAATATTCCTATAATACTGTTTCTATCTCTTCCTATAAGCGAGACATAAAATTCCTCAGTAATCTCCAATCCATGTCTTTTGTAAACATTCTTCCAGATATTCATGTAAACACGTTCTGTATCAAAGATTACACCATCCATATCAAATATTACTGCTTTTACTGTCATAACCCATCCTCCATCTAATTATCTTACTTTATTTTTAATAAGAATATTGCACAAATTGTTATTACTGCTATACATATACCATCAATCACAACAAATTTTTTAAGAATATCTTTAACATCACCTTCTTCTTTTCCTACTGCTTTACCTAATGATTTCTTTAACCATATAAACGTACCTAATGACACGATAATGCTTATAATCGTTAATATTAGTAGTAATATTTTCATTTTTTAATTCCTCCTAATATAAAATAAGAATTAATCTTGTTTTATAAATAATTCATTATTTCTCTAATGTTTTTAAGCTGCTTGTCTGAATATTTTTTTATTTCCTCATCAGCTTCCTTTAAATCTTCTACATGGAATGACACCATCGAAGCATTATATGCTGCCTTTATTCCTGAAGAAGAATCTTCTATTACAATACAATTAGATGGTTCAACATCTATATTTTCAGCAGCCTTTAAAAAAATATCTGGTGCTGGCTTTGCATTTTTTACATCATTGCTACAAACTATAGCATCAAAATACTTCTTTACATTATCTTCTGTAAGCTGTAATTGAAGTCTTTCTTGTCTTGCTGATGTTGCAAGCGCTATTTTGTAACCCTTATTTTTTAAATATTTTAAAACATCCTCTGCACCATCTTTCAATGGTACAAGTCCATTTCTAACAATGTTCATTAGTTTTTCATCTTTTTCTTTGTACATTTTTTCTATTGGTAGTTTATCACCATATTTATCAAAAAGAATTCTTTTAATATTTTCAGTCCCCTGGCCCATCAATGGCAGATAAAAATCTTTAGTCATTTCATGTCCATATTTTTTAAATACTTCAGTCCAAACCTGAAGATATATTCGTTCAGTATCAAAAATAACACCATCCATATCAAAAATTACACCATTAATATTCATAATCTTTTTTTATTCCTCCGCTTAAAAACTTTGCTCTAATTATAACATATATTCCATAAACACTATAAAATATAATTTTTCTTTTTCAATGCAATTTCCCAGATAATAAGAAAGCCACCTTTATATAGTTGTTACCATATAAACGCAGCTTTTTAATTATTCAATAAACTTTACACTTTTAGCAATATCATTAATATGATATTTATCAGCATATATAATTATATAATCATATACTTCTCCATTAATAATGATAGACTTTGGTGATTTAAAAACTACTTCAGCAGTATTCTGATACTCACTAAACTGATCTGATGATGGTTCAATAAGCCTTCCTTCAACATTATCTATCGTTATCTTGGATATTCTTGGGTTGCTACCATATGGTTTTGCTACATGTTCAGCATCAATTCTAGCTATATCATCAACTGTCATATTAATTCCTGTTGATGCTACAACTTGAAAAAATCCATTAGGTCCCTCATATCTTTCTTTATAATTATAATTCTTAACCCATGTACTTTCATACTTTAATGATATTTTATATAAATCACTTTTGAAAGATTTCATCTCTTCTGCTTTTGTAAAATATGTGTAACTTCCAGTTAATACTGCACAAAAACAAAATGTTATCAGAAATAATACTATAAATTTATTTTTTCTACTCATAAATTTCACCTACCAATAAACACATTTGGGATTATTATGCGTACTATACCATTTCTTATACATAATATTCACTTATAATCTAAGATCATTGCAAATTCTAGTTGTTTTAATTTAAATTTAGCAGCAATATTGAGAATGTAATTCCTTTACCTTTCGATGAAAATTTGATATATCCACCTTGATACGGAATTATGTTTTTCGAAAATATTCCTTTTACTTCATTTCATCATTTTCCAGCATTTTTTGCAACAGATATAAATTTCAAGTTTTTATATACGATATTATAGTCAACTAACAAAGGTTGTGAAAGATGTGCTGCATCACACAACAGAATGGGACAAGAGGCAGCAAAAACTAATAAGCCTTTTGTTGGAACTTGTCATGCCGGTCTTATAGATTTTTCTGCACCTATTAAAGTTGAAGGAAAATTAATTGCTACTGTACTTGGTGGACAAATTTTAGATAGCGCTGTTGACATAGCCCACCTAAGAAGAACTGCTTCTGAAATAGGGGTAAATGCAGAAAGCTTAGTTTCATCTTCAGAAAATATAGTAAAAGTAAATAGAAAGAATATTGAAGCTGCTGCTGAAGTTTTATACATTGTAGTAAATTCTATGGCCCAGAATGGTTATAACTCAATTAAAATTGCCACTCTTTCAAAAAAATTAAGCGATAACTTCATTCAGGCCTCTGCTACACAGGAATATGAAGTGAAGTAAATGCATATTTTGCATTATTTTCATGTGCTTTTTTTATTATTTCTTTATTCTTTTCAAATCCAGTTCCAAGACAAGCTGTTAATATATAGCCACCAATAGCTCCTAGCTTTGTATATATGAAGTCTAATCCTCCAAAGATTCCAGCTGTTAATCCTGCTCCTATTGGCTGTAAAACAAGCAAAGTAACTAACGCACCAATTATAACTGTAAATAGTGGTGCAAAGAATGTCTGAAGTATATCAGGCATAATTTTACGTATTTGTTTCTCAAGCCAAGCAAAGAATATACTAGCAATAAGTGCCGCTAATAGTCCGCCTGCTGCAGGGTTGTACACCTTTCCTGTAAAAGGAAGAAGAACTTCAGTTTTATTAAACTTAGTTAATAAAGGCATCCCTGCATTGGCTATACACATTGCACCTGCAAGTGCACCAAGAATTGGTGAGCCTTTAAATTCTTTTGCCGCATTCATACCCACAAAGATTGGTAAGTATTCAAATAGTGCCCATCCTATTGTTCTAATACATTCATACCACCATATACCACTTAAAGCACCTTTTGATGAGACATTAATTACATTACATATACCATTAATAAGACCAGCTGCGATAATTCCAGGTAATAGTGGAACAAAAATATTGGCAATTCTTCTTAAGAATCTTTGTACAGGATGATTCTGCATTGCTTTTCTTTCTGCCTTATTTTCTTTAGCAAGTTCCTCAGCTGTCGGTTCTTCAGCTGTTCCTAAGGGAATTCCAGTAAGTTCTGCAAATTCAGCTCCGATTTTTTCTACTTTTCCTGGTCCAAGAACCACTTGTAGAGTATCAGATTCGACAACACCTAAAACTCCCTCAATACTCTTTATAGTTACTACGTCCACATTAGATGCATCTTTAAGTTTAATTTATTAACTTTCAAAAAATAATTTTCTCATTTTACATGCATAGTTTGAAAAAAAATTTCATTCCCTGTATAATATGTATCAGTAAATGTATGTTATTGTTAGTTC
Source organism: Inconstantimicrobium porci (assembly GCF_009696465.1). Lineage (GTDB taxonomy): Bacteria > Bacillota > Clostridia > Clostridiales > Clostridiaceae > Inconstantimicrobium > Inconstantimicrobium porci. Next base: position 19,007 of record NZ_VULX01000025.1, read on the forward strand.
AATTAATATATATAGGTGCCGGTACCAGTGGCAGACTTGGTGTGCTTGATGCTAGTGAATGTCCTCCAACTTATGGAGTTGATCCTGATCTAGTCCAAGGAATCATAGCTGGTGGTTTTAGCGCACTATTAAAAGCTAAAGAAGGTGCAGAAGATTCTCTTACTCTTGCAAAAGATGATTTAAGAAGTATATCATAATCTTATGGTTGATGTTAAGCCTACAAATGAAAAGTTAATATCCCATGCAAAAAATATAATTATATCTTGTACAGACTGCAGTTTGGAAGAAGCAGAAAAATATCTTAACCTAAGTGGTAAAAACGTAAAAGCAGCTATTCTTATGATACTTACGGGCAAAGACAAAGATACATGTATTGATATGCTTTCAAATAAAAATGAGAATATCTCAAGTGCAATAAGATCATTATATGAGAAATAAAATTCATATATTATATAAATCAGAAAGGTGGTAAAATAAATGGGATGTCTTTATACTATAAAATCCTGCAAAAACTTCACTACTACAGAACAAAAAATTGCAAATTACATTTTAAACAATGTAAATGAAGCTATGTATACTTCTACACAGGAATTAGCTCGTAAAACTGATACGTCACCTGCTGCTGTCATACGTTTTTCAAAAAGGATGGGCTATGCAGGTTTTAGAGAACTTAAAGTGGACCTTGCAAAGGATAATAGTGAAGATGTACCACTTTTTTCTGAAAAGATCTATAGTCACGACTCACTAAAAACTATAATCAAGAAATCTAAATCATCTGATTCGCTTGCCGTTGAACAAACATACAAACTATTAAAACTTGATACATTTGCAAATGCAGTTGAAGCATTAAAGAAAGCAAAAAAGATTTATCTTTATGGGATAGGAAGTTCTAGCATATGCTGTACAGATTTCGCACAAAAACTTTCACGTCTTGGATATAACGTAGTGTTTTATTCTGATTTTCACACACAGTTAGCAGCCACAACTCACATAACAAAAGATGATGTTGCACTGGCTATAAGCTACAGTGGCAACACTAAAGAAGTCAACACAGCTATAGAATATGCAAAATCTAAAGATACTACAATTATTGCAATAACTCAGTTTATAAAAAGTCCGCTGATGAAGTTTGCTGATTTAGCTTTATACGTTCCAACTCAAGAAAAAGATTTAAGACTAGGAGCTGTGACATCAAGAAATGCATCACTGATACTCACAGACCTTCTTTACCTAGGCATGATTTCGGAGGATCTTGATAAACATAAGGAGAACCTAATAGCTTCTAGAAATCTAGTTAATAAGTTAAGAAAATAATCACAGAACTAACACATAATTTTAATCAAAGTAATAAAAATAAATATAAATTTTAGGATTTAAACTCTCTTTCGGGAGTTTTTTCTTTTCTCTGTTCTATTAATTGTGATTACTAATTTACATTATATAAGTATATTATTGATTTATATAAATTAACTTAAAACAATTAATTTATACAATTCCAGCTTCTCTATATAATTTCTCTATTACTGGACTTTTATATTCTATATATTTTTCAATATTATCAGGATACAAAGCTGCAGCCTCTTCTTTAATTCTGCTATATTCTTCAACAGCTTTTTTATGACATCTTAAATAATCTCTAAATAATATATGACGTTTTAGTTCAGTTGAATCCTTGGTACAGACATAAATATGATGAATCATAAACTGTGGTTTATTCTCATATTTAAATGCTTCTCTACCTGGTATTCCAAGATTTCCTTCATATGCATATCCAAGCCTGTTTAATCCATGAAGCACTTCATCAAATGAAGCATAATCTTTTATTACAATATCTATGTCGATTATAGGTTTTGCAGATAAACCTTTAACTGATGTACTGCCAACATGCTCAATAGATATTACCTTACCATTAAGTTCCTTTAAAAGTTCATCCTTAATTTTATTGAATTCATCATTCCACTTTTGATCATATGGTAGAACTACAACATGTTTTGTTCTCATTTATTAACACTCCCTTTAACTTCTGTTGTTATACTTATACATTTTTCATCTTCAAATACCATCTTCACAACCAATGGCATTTGATTTTTGATTTTTATAAAATCTTCGTATCCATATGTATGATCATAATAATTAATTATAGTACTAAGTGCTGTTCCATGAGTTCCAATTACTATGGTTTGTCCATTATATTCATTTAAAACTTTAGTTAATGCATTTATATTTCTACACTGTACTTCTTTTAAGCTTTCTCCACTTTTGAGTTTGTAATTAAAATCCAACCATTGATTTTTGGTATAACTATTAAAATCATCAATCCAGCCATCTATTTTTCTTTCCCTAAAATCATCGACAGTCTGTATTTCAACTTGAAACTTAAAGGCTATATTTCTTACAGTATCTATAGTCCTTAAGAATGGGCTGGATAAGACTGCATCTATCTTTTTATCATTAAAGAATGTAACTAGATTATAAGCATCTTTTTTCCCCTTATTACTAAGTGGCCTTATAAAATCTTCGTGAATTGATAAATCCGGTTCTGCATGCCGCACAAAATAAACTTCTGTCATACTTACTGCCTCCATCATAATTTTAATTTTTCTGCAATTTCTTTGTCAATTATAACAGTAACATCATTATGCATCTGAAGCATTGTTGCTGGACATTCTGTTGTGATTTTCCCGTGAAGAAGCCTACTTATAGCATCTGCTTTACTCTTACCACTAGCAACAAGTATGATTTTTCTAGCTTTCATTATCTGACCAAGTCCCATAGTAAGTGCAGTTTTAGGAACATCATCAATACAGTCAAAAAATCTCGAATTAGCCTTTATTGTACTTTCAGTAAGCGGTGTTACATGTGTTCCTGCAGTCAATTTTCTATTAGGTTCATTAAATGCAATATGACCATTATTACCAATACCAAGAATCTGAAGGTCAATCCCGCCTAAATCAGCAATCACTTTATCATATCTTCTGCCTTCTTCCTCAAGATTTTTAGCTAATCCATTTGGAACATAAGTGTTGTTTTTATCTATATTAATATGATTAAAAAAATTAGTATTCATAAAATATCTATAACTCTGGCTGTCATCTGGGCCAATTCCAATATATTCATCTAGATTTACAGTTTTAACCTTTGAAAAATCTATAACGTGATCTTTATTCATCTCAATAAGATACTTATACAACCCTATCGGCGTACTTCCTGTTGCTAGTCCAAGCACAGCATCGTTCTTTTTTATAAGAAGATTTTTTATGATATCTGCTGCTTTTCTACTCATATCATTATAGTTTTCTGTTAATATTACTTTCATCAATAAACATCTCCTTTAATATTTTATAATGACAAGCCATATTTTCCACAACAGGTAATTATCAGTTATGGCAATAAAACATTTGCTCATTATTTTATCTACTTAATTATTAAGTGTTACTTTATATTTAAACTTATCTCCTCTAGCTATACTTACTGTATATTCAACGATTTCTTTATTTTCATATGTGATTCTTTCAATCTTAAGACCTGGCGCTCCTTCATTAATACCAAGATAGATGCTTTCAAGCTTGTTGATTACTATAGCTTCAAATGTTTCCTCTGCCAGCTTCATACTTATATTAAATTCGTCCTTGAATATGCTGTATATTGATTTTTTCATTAGCATTTCTTTTTTAAGACCTTTAAATTTCTCATAAGGTAAATAAGTCACCTCAAACATCATAGGTATATCATCAGCAATTCTTATTCTGGAAATCTTATAAACAAGTTCTTTCTTATTAATAGCAAGCTTCCTTGCTGTTTTATCGTTAGCTTCCATTATTTCAAAACCTATAAGTTCTGATTTTGGAACTCTTCCAAGCTTTTTCATTTCATCTGTGAATGAATAGAAATTAATCAAATCCTGTTTTGCTTCTTTTGAAGAAATAAAATTTCCTTTCCCTTGAATCTTATATATATACTTGTTTTTTTCAAGCTCATCAAGTGCTTGTCTTACAGTAGTTCTACTAACACCATATTTTTCACATATTTCTCTTTCTGAATCAAGCTTATCATTTTCATTCATATAATTTTCTATATCATGTATTAGTATTTTCATAAGCTGAATATACTTAGGTGTTCTTAAACTATCATCGATTTTATTCATAATAAAACAATGCTCCTCTATTTTTATTATATCATCAGAAAATTATAGTAAGCAACGCCAACTGGTAATTACCTCTATACCTTTATAATATACTTAATTCATTTTATAGTCAACATAATAAATTTTTCTAGTAAATTTCCTATATTCATTATATTTCATTGCTTTCTATTGTATTTTTTTAATAAAAGCATATAATTAACAATATCAACTGGTAATATCCAATAATAGATTTTGAGGTGATAATAATGATAATAAAGAATTGTAACATCATATATTTAAATAAGATTGAAAAAGGTTCTGTTTTAATAAAAGATGGAAAGATTGATAAAATTAATCCTGAAGTTATAAACAATGATCAAGAAATCATAAATGCAGAAGATTTATTCCTATCTCCAGGATTTATCGATGTACATATACATGGTGCAGGTGGATATGACACAATGGATGGTACAGAAGAAGCAATTAATAATATTGCAAAAACAATTGTTAAGCATGGAACAACTTCTTTTGTTCCTACTACAATGACAATGTCAATTGAAGATATCCATAAAGCAGTAACAGCAGTTAAAGCTGTTAAAGAAAAAGGGTCCGACGGTGCTATTGTCCTTGGAGCTCATCTTGAAGGTCCCTTTATAAATCCAAAAGCTATTGGTGCTCAAAATCCAAAATATCTAATAAAACCATGTGCAGAAAATTACGATAAGATGGTTGCAGGGTGTGAAGACTCTATTGTTTCTATAACTGTCGCTCCAGAAGTTCCTGGCTGCCATGAACTGATTGAATATTTATCAAGTAAGGGTATTACCTGCAGAATGGGACATACAAAAGCAACTTATGAAGAAGCTATTGAAGGAATAAAATGTGGTATAAGCTTTGGTACTCATCTTTTTAATGCTATGACAGGATTTACACATAGAGAACCAGGTACCGTAGGTGCTATATTCGATTCTAACATAACAACTGAAACAATTGCAGATGGAGTTCATATATCATATCCAGCTCTTAGGATTACCTATAGGCAGAAAACTACTGATAATGTTCTTCTTATAAGTGATGCTATGATGGCATGCTGCATGGATGATGGTGATTATTCACTAGGAGGACAAAAAGTAATTCTTAAAAATAATGCAGCAAGGCTAGAAAACGGTGCACTTGCAGGTTCTGTGCTTACTCTTGACAAGGCTGTCAAAAATGTTTATGAAAACTGTAACATTCCTCTTAATGAAGCAGTAAAAATGGCTTCATATAATGGTGCTAAGCACTGTGGTATTGATGATCATAAAGGACTTATTAAAGAAGGCTATGATGCAGATTTAGTTTTATTTGATAAAGATATTAATGTAAAAAAAGTATTCGTAAAAGGTATGCTTAAATTCTCAAAATAATTTGTGATTCCTTCAGAAATTAATTTTAATGACTAGAAAATTGTATTAAAGATAGTGAAATTTTAATGCTGTAAAGCGTTTAAAACAAAGGACTTACAGGTTAATTCAATAAAATGGTACAATGCTATTTCATCCGTTTATAATTCGAGGGTTGCAAGACATATAAAGAAACGAGGTCGGCTTCGGAATATGTCTTACAACCCTTATTTACGCTTGCACTATACTGTTATTTTTTTGAACATCTATTTTTGTTCAGTTTCAGCAATCATTTCTGACTTTTCTTCTTGCTTTTTACCAGTATTAGCTATGTATCCAACTGCAGCTATAACTGCACAAGATGCAGCAGACAAAATAAGTAATTTTTGTTTGAGTTTCATAGTTCAACCTCCTATTATTAATTTATTATCTAAACTTTAGTATTTATAGTTTACTTCCACACTTTGGACAATAATCAAAATCTTCAAAAGTTGTAAAGCCACAGTTATTACATCGTTTTGCAGAATATCCTTTCCCTTCAAAACGCAGAATATCTGGATTTATACTTGTTATTGTTCCATTTTCAATGCCTTTACCAATATCACTGCTTATTTCTGATATTGAATTACAACAATTCATCCTCACGTAATATCTCTTATTCCACTTAAAAAGAGGAATAAAGAAAAACATAAAATATGTGTATCTCATAAAAACTTCTACGTGGCCATATTTACCACAACACTTACAAATTACAAGCTGATCAAAATTCAGCTTTACTTCTTTATCACTTATTCCCATTATGAAAAACATAGTACTTCCTCCATAAAATCTACTATAAAGCTTTTTCCAGCTGAAGAAGGTATTCTTTCATAGGTAGTCCCCCTCCATAGCCCACCATGCTGCCATTCTTGCCTATAACCCTATGGCATGGCACTACAATTGCAATTGGATTCTTGTTATTAGCACCACCAACAGCCCTTACAGCTTTAGTATTTCCAATAGCCTTAGCTATATCGCTGTAGCTCCTTGTTTCTCCATAAGGGATATCACAAAGGGCTTTCCAAACTTTCATCTGAAATTCAGTACCTTCAGCATTTAGCGGCAAATCAAATACTTTTCGTTTCCCTTGAAAATATTCGTTTAATTGTTCTACTGCTTTTAAGCATAACTTATAATCTTTATTAGTTTCGTCTATAGCCTCTCCTTTGACAAAGTTTTCGTCTTCTACAGGCTCGATAAGTATTATTTTTTCATTTCTAGATGTTATCTTAAGTATTCCTACTGGTGATTTATATAAAACTGACACTTCATCCTTCATAAATTGTTCTCCATTCACCATTTTTAATCAATTATAACATAATTCAAAAGTAATATAACAATAATTTAACTATAACTAACATAATTATATTAATATAATTTGACATTATTTGTATTATTTGATAGTATGAAGTAAATAAATATTTTAGGGGAGCTTATAAATAGGCTGAGAGGAAGATGTTAGCTTCGACCCTTATACCTGATTTGGATAATGCCAACGTAGGAAGTTTTATAAAGATACTAAATGACGTTTCTTTCTGTTTTATTTTAATCAGGTATGAAACGTCATTTTTATTTTAAGGAGGATTTTCAATGTATACAACACAAATGGATGCTGCAAAGCATGGAATTATTACAAATGAGATGAGATCAGTTGCTGAATACGAAGATATACCTGTAGAAAAATTATCATCATTAATCGCTGAAGGTAAAGTTGTAATACCAGCTAATAAAAATCATAAGTGCTTAAAACCTTACGGTATAGGAAATAGTCTAAAAACAAAAATTAATGTTAATCTTGGTACTTCAAAAGACTGTCTTAATCTTGATATAGAAATGAAAAAGGTTATGGCTGCCGTTAATATGGGGGCTGAATCTATAATGGATTTAAGTTCATTCGGTGATACTAAAAAATTTAGAAGAAAATTAACTGCTGAATGTCCTGCAATAATTGGTACAGTACCAATATATGATGCTGTAGTATATTACAACAAAGCACTTAAAAAAATAACTTCTAAGGAATGGATCGACATTGTGAGAATGCATGCAGAAGATGGTGTCGATTTTATGACTATACATTGTGGAATAAACCGTTCAACAGCAAAAGCGTTCAAACAAAGTAAAAGACATACTAATATAGTATCGAGAGGTGGTTCAATAATTTTTGCCTGGATGGAACTTACAGGTAATGAAAATCCATTCTACGAGCATTTTGATGAAATTCTTGATATCTGCAGAGAATACGATGTTACATTAAGCCTTGGTGATGCTTGTAGACCTGGAAGTATTGCTGATTCTGGAGATGTATCTCAAATAAGTGAACTCGTTGAGCTTGGAAGACTTACAATGCGTGCTTGGGAAAAAGATGTACAGGTCATTATAGAAGGTCCTGGTCATATGCCTCTTAACGAAATTAAATCCAATATGGAATTACAGCAAACAATATGTAAAGGTGCTCCTTTCTATGTTCTTGGACCACTTGTTACAGATATTGCACCAGGATATGATCATATAACTGCAGCTATTGGTGGTGCTGTAGCAGCAACATATGGTGCATCATTTTTATGTTATGTTACTCCTGCAGAACATTTAAGACTTCCAACACTTGATGATGTAAAGGACGGCATAATAGCATCTAAGATTGCTGCACATGCTGCTGATATTGCAAAAGGGATACCACACGCTAAAGATTGGGATTATGATATGAGTCAATCAAGACGTGAATTAGACTGGGATAAGCAATTTGATTTAGCGATAGATAGTGAAAAAGCTAGACGATATCGTGCAGAATCAAAACCCGAAAAAGAAGATACATGCACAATGTGCGGAAAAATGTGTGCTGTAAGAAATATAAATAAAATTCTTCGTGGAGAGGATGTAGACATAATGGACTAGTAGAAACAAAAAAGCAGAGCTATATTTTTACAACAGCTCTGCATAAATCTCATTTTAGAGTATAATATGGATTCTACTTCCCTACATTAACCTCATTCTCTTGGTAACTCATAGAATTAATATCTTTAAATGTCCTACTCGCTTGATCATAATCAAATACATGCCATAATGTTCCTTCTTTTGATGGTACATTATAAGTCTTAACCAGCTTATCGCCTACATATACCTTTACTACTGCTCCAGACTTTGACATTAAATCACATTTGTTTTTTAATGCATTTGAATAATCATGAACATAATAGCTGTAAGTTCCTGCTGTTACCGGTTTATATACAGTTATAGTCTCAGGACCATAACTTGTCGTATCATCATGATCTAATGCAGCAACATCAAGATATTTTTTCTCTGCAAAATATACATGAAATTTTGACTTTCCATCTTTAGCAGGTCCAACCAGGTGAGAATCAAGATCACTTGGATTCTCGCCCCATGTAAGCACTACTCTTATCTGCTGTGCCTCAAGAACAGGAGTAAGTGTACAGTTCTGATTACCTATTATCTGATTTGCAATAGTTTTGATAATAAAATGATTTGCTACATATTTTTTCTGCCCCTGTATCTCTGGTCTGTTGTCAACGACTTCTGCATAATAATTGCCTGTTTCTAGGTCTACAGAGTATTTTCCATTATTATCAGTTGTAAGTGTTTTAACAACGTTACCATTTTCATTTTTCTTAATATTTATAGTTATACCTTTTATACCCTTACCATCAAATGCATCATTAATCTGTCCTTCAGCTCTTCCTATACCAACAATATCATTCTGAAGCATTTCTATAGTCTCAATTGTGATTGAATTATCGCTATTATTAACTGTTACATTTTTGCTTACTGTTTTATATCCTTGTTTTTCAGCACTCAATGCATAAGTTCCTGGTGCTATCTTATCTAATTTATACTGTCCATTTTTATCTGTATTTACTGGATTATATTGAGCCTTTGTTTGTTTATTTGTAAGTGTCATTTTTACATTTTCAAGTGCTTTATTATTAGTAAGATCAGTATCATTATCGGCTTCTACAACTTTACCACATACTATAGCTTTTCCTGCTACAGGCTTTACAGGATTAGCTTCTTCTGCAAGAAATGCTGTGATTGCAAATTTACTTTCAACATTTGAATCACCTATCTTTATGGTATGTGAATAATTTTCAGTAACATTTGTATCCTGAGCATTAACAGGAATTACTTTACCTGCAAATAATAAAGCTCCAGCAACTAATATTGCAACAGCAAGTGGAAGTGTAGCTTTTCTCATATCTTTCTTAAATAGACTAACACCTAGAAGTATTGTTATAAGTGCTGCTATTATGAAAAATGGAGCTCCTATTCCACCTGTCTTTGGCAAAGTAGTAACTGTATTTTTAGTTACAGACTTAACTGGAACTATCTCATTCTTTTCTACCTTAAGACTGTAACTATGATTAACAGACTCATCAGCATTTATCAAATTATTATTCCAAGTTATTGTCTGTCCCTCAATCTTGCCATCACTTTTAAGTATTTTTATGTTGTCTGGAATAGTTACCTTTGTTACAACATTAACTGCTTTCTTTTTGCTATTGTTCTTTACTGCTACTTTATAAGGAACCTCTTCATTATATTTGTAGCTTTCCTTTGTATTCTGCACATTTACTGTAAAGCATTTTGCTGTTTCAGCACTCGCACCGGCTGCAGGAATCATCATAATAACGAATACTACAGCAATAAAATAAACTAATTTTTTAATCCAAGTCCAGTTCAAAAGACTTCCCCCTTAAGTTATATTGTAAATGTTTTTCCATTTACTTACATAAGTATATTACTTTTGAATTTGTTTTAATATAATTTTTTTAAGACAAAATATTTCAATAAATGTACTTTTAGATATTTATTTCTTATCGAAAAATATAATATATTATCATAGTATGAAAACTATAATTAAATATTTTATTTAATATACTAACGAGAGTTTTTTGATACAGAACATTAAACTATAATCTCTTTTATTATTTCATCAATGTAATTCTTCCTGATAATAAAGTAATAAATTATCTGCACCACGATCATCACACCTATGACCTGCAGTGCTACGTTTAGTACTGGCACATCTGCCGCACTTTTCAGTGCTGATATTGCAAAGATAAAATGAAGCATTGATACACTGTATGGAAGCACAAATAATATTCCTATCTCTACGTTCAATATCTTCTTTATTTCCTTAAAAGTAAGACCAATCTTGCTAAGATTACAGTATTTTTGCTTATCTTCTATGATATCCATGTAGCACTTATTATATAAGAAGCTGGCTGTTGTAATAAAGAAAACAAGTCCTATAAATACACAACTGAACAGCAGTACTCCGTAGCCTACTTTCGTTCTTTCATGAATATATGATTTGAGAAAATCATTGCTGTATTTATCTCGCTTAAGTGAATTAAACTTATCAAGGTACTCTCTGCTTATATCTAATGTAGTTTTATAGTCACTAACATTAACTGCAGTAAAATAAATCTTCTTTCCAGCTGTGCTGTTAAATACATCTTCATCAACAACTTTTACATCGTCGAAAATTGCCGGTAAAACTTTCTTTTTGTACTCATTGAATTTATATTTACTCATACTATTAGATTTTTTCAGCGCATCATATGTACTTCTGCTAACTAATACTGTATCATCAATGTCCTTAACAGATACATACTTAATTGTTCCGCATACATTGTTACTATCAACCTTCTTGTCATACAATGATGATTTAATAAATGATATTTTGCGCTCTACATCATCTTTATGATTATAATAATCATAAATAAAAAACGACTGCGGAAATGAACTATTAATTTCTGCTTCTTTGCTGTTCCAGTAAACATAAATACCTCCAATTGAAGTCAACGCCACTGCAGAAGTTATAGTAATTAAGAAAAACATTCTGGCATTATCTTTTACTCTGTAGAGCATATCTGAAATACAAAGCATTTTTGTCCTATTCATGTAGATTTTCTTTCTGCTTTTCAATAAATGTATTATCCTGATGCTGACCTGTGAAAAGATAAAATATGTTGCTACAACTACCATAGATGTTACTATAATAACTCTTGAAGCAAAATTTTTCTGTGTTGTTGTTGCAGAAAGAAAATATCCAGTTATTAATGTGATCAGCGATACTAATGTTAACAACTTTGAAAACTTAGGTTCTGCTTTTGGCTTTCTTGTTCCTTTTAGCAGCTTCAGCACCTTATCTTCCGTGATTATCATTGAAGCAGATAATGAAACTACAAATCCAATGACTATAAATGCTGTGATTGTAATAAGTATCGACTTTACAGGCAGATAAAAGTTTAGTGATGTAACGCCAAGAATTCTACCACAGGCAGCTATTAATATCTTTGAGAAAACAAGACCAATAATTACACCAAATACACCTGCTGATGATGTAATAATCAGATTTTCTATAGTGATCATTTTCTTAATCTGCTTTCTAGAAGCTCCAATTATATAAAGTACTCCAAAATCCTTATACCTGCTTTTTAAGAATACACTTTCTGAATAAAAAACAAAAAAGCATAGAAAGAAATACGCTATAAATATTGATACATATAAAGCATTTTTTAATGCATCAGGAAACATGTCTGTATTAAAATCAGGATGAAGGATAATCATAGAAAATGAAAACATTAATGATGCTGAAATAGTGCTGCTGATAAAATAAGCAGCATATGCTTTTATATTTCTAAAAACATTCCTATAAGAAAACTCCATCATATTCATAGTTTTCTGCCTCCAATCATGGCAAGCACATCTATTATATCTTCATAAAAATCTCTATTTGTTCCATCCTTATAAATCTCATTATATATTTGGCCATCTTTAATAAAGAGAATTCGCTTGCAGTAGCTGGCAGAGACAGGATCATGCGTAACCATTACAGTTGTGACCTTTTCCTCTTCATTAATTTTTTGAAAAAGCTCCATTACATCTTCTGCTGCTTTTGAGTCAAGATTTCCTGTTGGCTCATCTGCCAGTAAAAGCTTTGGCTTATGAATGACTGCTCTAGCAATGGCTGCCCTCTGGCTCTGTCCTCCTGAAACTTCAAAAGTTCTTTTATTTATAATTTTCTCAATACCTAATATGTCTGCAATCCTCTTAAGCTCATTAATTTGTATCTTGTCATCAACTCCATCTAAAGTAAGAGGCAAAATTATATTTTCACCCAAAGTAAGCGTATCAATAAGGTTAAAGTCCTGAAACACAAAACCAAGTTCACGTCTTCTAAACAGTGCAAGTTCATCGCCATTAAGTTTTGAAGGATTTTTACCATTGATTGTAATTTCTCCAGATGTAGGTTTATCAACAGTTGAAATCATATTAAGAAGAGTTGTTTTACCACTACCAGATGGTCCCATAATACCAACAAATTCGCCATCTTCTATTGAAAAACTGATATTGTTAAGTGCTTTATAAGGTACCTTACCCCTGTATACCTTGCTTAAGTTATTAACATTTAACACTTCCATATAATCTACTCTCCTTTATGCTGTTAATTTTATAATATGAGTTAAGACAAGTACTGCAAGTAGTATTCCTGCACATACTCTGTACACTGCAAAAACTTTCATTGGTTTTTTCTTTAAGAATGAGATAAACTTCTTCATGACAATCATAGATACTAAAAAGGCTACTATAAAACCTGTTATCAGTGAAATCCACAGTGTCGGTGTCATAATACTAAAATCGAATTCTAATAAATCCTTGCCTGTTGTTCCAATCATGGCTGGAATAGCAATAAAGAAGGAATACTCTGCAGCAAGTGGAGTTGTAAATCCAGCTATCCATCCACCCATTATTGTTGAAGCACTTCTTGACATTCCTGGCCATAATGCAAGTACCTGTAATAATCCTACTGTTAGTGACTGAACGAATGATATGTCATCAATATTCTGAGTCTTTGACTTCTTTTTTCTAAACATACTTTCTACTATTAATAAAAGTAGTCCTCCAGCTATAAATCCTACTATTACGGCTTCAGGAACAAACTTTGCCTTTATCCTCTTATAAAATAGCAGACCCATAATACCAATAGGTATAGAGGATACTATCACATTTATTCCAAACTTAAATCCTGTTTTTCCTTCCCTGCCAAATGTAAAAATGAATTTAAAAAACTCAATTATACTTGTTTTAATTTTATGCCAGAACAAGACCACAACAGCAAGTATTGCTCCAAGCTGAATAACGACCTCATACATCTTTACAAAATCGCCATTAAAGCCAATTGCCCATCCTGCAAGAATCATATGACCTGTTGAAGACACTGGTATAAATTCAGTAATGCCTTCAACTACTGCAATAAAAAATGCTTTTAAAATAAAAATTATATCCATAAATAAATACCTCCTTACAACTTATAAACTAAGTTTACAGTCATAAGAAGTAATGTAGTATTTATGATACTTACATGAACGTGACATAGATGTAAGATTGAAGTTTTCTTAATCATGAGCAATAAATTCTATAGTTACTGTTGTCCCTTTGTCTATTTCTGATTCCACAGTAATCACGTGTCCAAGCTTTGTAAGAACCTCCCTGCATAAATATAATCCCATGCCAGTAGACTCGCCATACTTTCTGCCGTTCTCACCTGTAAAGAACTGATCAAAAACTCTTCTTAAATCCTTCTTGGCAATGCCAATACCTCCATCTTTGATATTCAGTTTTACTTTATCTTTATCTTTTACAGATTCAATAAACAACATTGTTCCTTTATTTCTAGAGTACTTGATGCCATTTTCTATAATCTGCTGAACCACAAACTTAAGCCACTTGTAGTCTGACAGAATTGTAATATCATTATCTATGTCAAGTCTTGGTGTTATTCTGTTCTTAATAAAAAGTCTTTTATTTTCGTTAACAGACTCTCTAATAATTTCTTTAAGATTAACTTTCTTTATAATGAAATCCTTCTGGAATGAATCAAGACGAGCATAATAAAGTGATTTATCAAGACCTCTTATGAGCTTATCCATTTCTTCCTGCATTTCAGCAGCTCTCTCTTCACCCTCAAATTCTTTAAGCTGCAGCTTCATAACTGCAATAGGAGTCTTCATCTGATGAACCCACTGATTGATAAAAGTAAGATGATCCTTATACTTCTTATCGCACTTTTCCATATTTGATATGTACAAATCATACTGCCTTATTAAAAGCTTAGATACGTCTTTGCTAAGTTCAGATTCATTAGCAGCATCAAGGGAATCATCAATGGATGAAATGCCACTTGTAAATAAATCATATAATTGCTTATTTTTATAATACCTATATAGAAGAAAACAAAAGAGTATGAAAGTATTAAAGATAAAAATATATATAATTTCTCCCACGCCAATAAAGCCTTTAAGATTACTGTATAAAACAGTAAGAAAAAGGCTTATAAAATATATAATTATGTAACTTTTATGATGTTTTAAAAATAGTTTCATAGCAACGCCACTACCAGGTTTTATTAATCCTATAACCTGTTCCCCTTATAGTTTCTATTCCCTCTTCAATGCCAAGAGACTGCAGTCTTTTTCTTACTCTGCTTATGTTTACGCTCAACGTATTTTCCTCAACAAAATCAGCATCATCCCATATCTTTTCAAACAAAAAGTCCCTGCTTACAACCTTAGGATATTTTTTGATAAGATATTTTAATATTACCCCTTCACGCTTTGTAATAATCAGATTTTTATCATTAAATGCAACTTCCAGTCTGTCAGGATAATACTTCAAACCATCAATTTCCACTATATCTTCGTGCTTATTTGAAGCATAGTCGCCATAAGCTCTTCTTATGTGGCTTTTTATCTTGGCAATTACTACATCGATATCAAATGGTTTGACTATATAATCATCTCCACCATTTTCAAGTGCCATTACCTGATCCATGCCGCTGACCCTCGCAGAAATAAAAATAACAGGAACTTTTGATAACTGTCTAATTTTTTTGCACCAGTAGAATCCATCATACTTAGGCAGATTTATATCAAGCAATACTATATCAGGCTTGTAATCATTAAATGATTCTAAAACTTTCTCAAAATCATCAATATAAAGAGTTGTAAACTCATACTTTTCAATATATTCCTTAAGAAGACTGCATATTTCCTTATCATCCTCTACAATCATTATTTTGTAATTCATTGTACTTCTCCCACTCAAACCGTTATTTATTCATAATTATACAATAAGTTCCATTAGCAGTAAACCTAAAGCTCACAATTAGTGTTACTCGATAAAAGCTATTTAATAACTTTATTTATGTACAGTGCCATCTTAAGATTTGTATGCGCAATTTCCTGATAACCATATTTATAGAAAAATGCTGTCATAATAATCTCATTGAGGATCATCATAGGTTTAATGCTTTGCTTTTCAATATCTGTTAATTGTATTATGTCATCGTAACCTTTAACTATCTGATAAGCGAAGAGTGGCCACTTCGTAATTTCTTCTTTATCAAAGACTGTGGAAAGTGCTGCTGTACACATATAGCATGGATCATAAATTCTTGCATTTATCTGAGATAAATCAAAATCGATGAATCCTTTAAAATTGCTTTCTTCAAAAATCATGTTTTCTCCGTGCATATCTCTATGTATTATCTGCCTCGGAAGCATATTATAAAGTTCTGCAAAATCACTGCTTATATATCTTAATAATTTACTAAACTCTGCTGTTTCACAATCTGATACTGTTCCCTGAGCAAGAAAATCTTGTATTTCACTATGAGCCCAGCCATTCACTTCGTTTATCATATTACTATCATCTATTTCATCATTATCAGTTTCATCATATATGTCCTTAAGTCCTACGTGTAATCTGCCAATACACTGTCCAATATAATAAGCTTGTTTTTCATAATCTCCATAAAAATAATCTGTAATAGTATGTCCCTTTATTTTTTCATAAAGTGCATAATATTTTGAATTATATTCTATATAATCTTGTCCAGCTAAAGATTTCAGATTATTTTGAACAGGAATCTTATGCTGTATAAGCATGTTTGTTATCTTTATGTTTTTATCTATTGCATTTTTGGTCTTCGATTCTTTAAGGATGTACATATCATTTATAGTCCAGACAGCTCTTTCTTCACTTTCAGAATGCTTCTCTATCTTTTTCTTTCCTATGCCATATAACTCCAATACTTTTTCAATACTCATATTATTTTGTCCCCTTAATTTTAATATACCTTTAGAATAATTTTAAACCACTTAACATAATATAGCCACCTTACGTTCTTTTAAGAAATAACAAAGGCTCTTAATTTATTGCACATTCTTTACCCGATGTTTTTCCTAATACGTATTTTTTAGCTTGTCTAGTATTTCAATCAGTTCCAGCCAGTCATGAATATTAAGATGAGGACACTGTGGTCTTAAATCTGCATCTGCTTTCCTATATGTACATTTAATGTCACTTTCATACCATACTGGATACATCCCACATTTAGCTGAACTCTCAACATCAAGTTTTATCCCGTCACCACAGTACCATATATCCTCTGCCTTGAGCCCTGCTTTATTAATAGCTGCTTTAAACATATAAGGATTAGGCTTTCTAAACATATACTCGCTTGATGTAATAACAAATTCAAAAGCACATTCAGGCAGCTGCTTTTGAATTCTTCTAAGCAGTGTCCTGCTGGAAAAAGATATGTTGCTTACAATGCCTGTCCTTATACCAGTTTTCTTTAGATAACATAGCATTTCTAAAGCATGCTCCATTGGATAAATAGGTTCTGCTTTTTCCCAGAATTTCATTTCAATCTCCTCTTCACTAAGAGAATACTCAATTCCTAAAGTATCAAAAACAAGCCTTTGAAAGATCATGTTGTTGATCTCAATATCACTGCTAATATATTTACATATTTCTTTTCTAATTTCTAAGCTCTTTTCTGCCAAGTCTTCTGCAGATAGATTATTATTGTTTTTTACTGCAAAATCTAATATTTCTTTATAACCTCTTTCAGCATCAAACTCAGGTTCATAAAAAAGAGTATGTCCATAAAGGAAAACTCGCCGAACTTGTTGGTGTATCAAGGCAGACAATAAGTTCAATAGAAACTAATCAGTACTGTCCCAGCGCCAAACTTGCTATGCTTCTCTGTTATCTACATTTGTAACCCACGGTCCTATAAACTCCTTGCCAAACATGCTTTCTGCAAAACTCTCTGCAAGACCTTCTACAGCTAAATACTGTCCAACTGAAACATTCATGAAATTCCATTTAGCATTATAAAATAAAACATTATGATGAAATTCATGCGCTGCACAAGCATTTAATTTAGCTAGATTTTTCTCATCTGGTACAATTGCAAGCTGAATATATCCTGGTATTGAGCCATTACCAGCGTATCCTTCACTCTGCTTTAAAAGTTCAGGATCTCCAAGTGATATCACTTCTTACAAGATTAATAATCAACCTTAACGCTACGGGAGTGTCAATAATTTTCTCTAAAATTAATACAAAATTTTGACTATTGCATCAACAGCAGTTTTAATCAGCTTTTCTTTATCAACAGACTGAGGCTTAAAGACTACTCTGTTTACTGTGCTGTTTATGATGTCAAGAATCACATATACAGTATTGTCCATATCACTTATCTTCTTGCAGTCATCAATACTTTTGATATATTTCTTTGTCAGTTCAAACTCTATAGTTTCTTCACTGCACAATATTTCTGCTACTTCATCTTTTGTAAATGACAAAGCCATGAGTTCTTTATTAAAGGCTTTAGATTTTTCATGTGTATCTATAAGACTGTTTATAAGTATGTGAAGGTACTGCTCAATATTAGTTTTGTTAAGTACTACGTCGGAATCTCCAACTCTTTCATTCATGTCTTCGATAAAGCTTCGGTGATAAGTATCGAGAATCTGCAGTAATATTTCATCCTTATTTTTAAAATGGAAATACAGACTTCCTATTGAAATCCCACATACCTTGGCTATTTCATTTGTTGTAACGTTATGATAGCCCTTTTCACAAAAAAGTTTTAACGCTGTAGATAATATATTTTCACGCATCACAATGCTTCGCTTCTGCTTTAAATTACTCTTTTCCATTTCTGCCACCTCTTTTATTACAGTATAGATTCAAAAAAAGACTGCGTCAACTTTTTTTGAGTAATTACTCAAATTGTATTGACATTATTATCCTGAAGTTTTATTATTTATTTCAGTAAATGCTCGAATTTTAAAAAAGGGATATTAATTCCGATATAAGATATATTCCTGATAATTCATTATGGACTTCCTCTGGAGAGTTTTATACTGATAAAAATGGGACTTTAGATTTATCAAAGACTGCTCCATCTAGTGGTTCATATAAAGACGCTGATGAGATGGGAATTATTTATTCAATGACTACAGTTAGAGTAAAAAATAAGTCCTTACCTCAGTCAATCAAAGATGTACCACAAAACAGATCATACACAATAAACTTTACTTTTACTATCGGTTCTGATATTTTTACTGAATCGATCAAGAGATATTACTGTACTGATGATGTTTTATGTAAAGATGTTGATTCTAAAATGCTTAAAGGAAGGTTTTTTGTTAAGAATGATACTATTAAACATCCTGCAGTTATCGTCTTAAGCGGCAGTGACGGAAGAATAGAAAAAGCCCAGTCTATAGCTCAGTGTTTATCCATGGAAGGCTTTGCAGCTCTTGCTGTATGCTACTTTGGAATGGATGGAGTATCTCCTTCACTTGAAAAAATCCCTCTTGAAATCGTGGAGAATGCAATAAGATATCTAAAAGCAGAAAGCAGTGTAGATAAAAATAAAATAGGTATCTATGGCAGATCTAAAGGAGGAGAAATGGCACTAGAAGCTGCATCTATTTTCAGCGATATAAGGTTCATAGCAGTCACATCACCTAGCTGTATCACTTATGCAGGACTTACAGAAAAATCATTAAACTCAAAATTTTCTTCCTGGAGCTACAAAGGTAAAGAGCTTCCATGTAAACACTTTAAATTTATAGATACACTGCCAATGATAATTAAGATGATGCCGTGGCAGATGAATAATACTTTTATCATAGTTTTGATTTACTCCTTTTTGCCCGGAAATGCCTTGTTTTGCGAGGATTTTCGGATGTTTGTGAAATGTGCTCTTAGTCTGTCATCTTGGCAAAATAAGGCAAGATGGTGCAAGTTGTGACTACCTGTTAGTAGTAAAATTGGTAGTAAAACGGAAAAGTTTACTACTAAGGATTTTTAATTTCAGTTGGGAGAGTATGTTCTTTCGGCTTAATTATTTGCTCTGTACCCTTAACCAAAATTTCAAACCCATCCTCTTGATTATAATGAGCTCTCTTTTCCACATCCCAATAATCTAATAGGATACTAAAAGGCACTGTTTCTTCCTTTCCCATGCTAATAATCATAAAAAGATTCACTGTTTCATCTTTAGCAATAGATATTTTTTCAGAAAAACCATTTACACTAACCTTCATATCCACGGCACTGGCAGCACCAATATTTCTAATTATATATTTCAAATATATATAATTGGGTACTGATTGTCTCATTTTTATACACTGTTCATCCATTGATGTAAAACCATATCGAACCTTCTCTACTGTCCTCTCTTTAATGTCAAATACTCTGTCATTTAGCCCAAACTCCGAATTCTCATTAAAGAAAATATATCTAGTATCAAGGTATGGTCTAACTGCATACTTCTTTTCTTCTGTCAGTTGCTCTTTCTCGAGTTTTTTCTGCTCCTCAATTTTTTATTATTGTCTGATATAGTAATAAAAACGGCCACCAGGGTTGCTATTCCACCTAAATAACTTCCTAAAAAGCCTGCCCACGCTTGGTTTTCAATATTACTTGGAAATGAGTTACCAAATATACAAATATCAATTAATAACGGTATAGCAATTACCAAAACGGCAAAACCAATTCTCTTTAAAAGCTTTTTCATTCTTTTTATCCTCCAACAGACCTACATTTTGTGCCATGGAATTTTCCTAAATATGTTTTTTTATCCTATTGTAGATGTCCAAACCTTTCTTTTGACCAAATTTTTGTATTATTGCTCTATATATGGTCTGCAAATCATTCTTCTCATCACAATGTTTAATTACTAATCCCGGCACATAAGCAATAACTTCCTTGCCAACATTTGCCTTACTCAAAATCTGCTGTATTTCATTATGAAGTAGTGTTTTATTATCGCAATCAGCTTTCTTATCCTGATTTGTTGCATATTTACTTAATATAGACTTGATGTCTCCATATACATCAAGATAGTCCTCGGGATACATCCCGCGCAAAGCATTATGAACATCATTCATGAATTTTTCATTGCCATACAACGAGGTTACAACCTTTGCAACTTCATTCATCACACCAGGTCTATACTGTGTTTCAGAGGAACTCAAAGCTTGTTGTATCTGTTGATTCAGCTTTGTTTTCTTTGCCGGATCCACCTTAGATACACTAGTTTTCTTTTCAGCATTTTGTTTCACTTCTTTTTTCTGTGTAACTTGTTTGAGAGCAATCGTACTTCTCCTCGAAACAGATATGCTATTTCCACACTCATCTCGTAGGAACTCACATACTTTATCATAGCCTTTGTCCGATGATATAATCACATACTCAGTTTGTATATTAGCATTCTTTCCCACTAAATAACCTAAATATGCAATTAAATGTTTGTCCAACGATTGGTCTCCCGCCGGAACTTTTTTAATATCAAGTTCCGCTTTACCATGATTTGTAAAAATATCAAGAGTTGTATTTTTTGAATTATCAGTGTAAAATAAGTGAATAAAATCAGAAATAGTAAGTTTCTCACATCCCTTAAGTCCATTTTTTCCATCATTTTCATAATCTATTAAATAATGTGTTTCCACAATAATCACCCTCTTCTTGAAAAAAATTATTCAAAATAATACTATCATACACCCTTGTTTTTTTCCACACAAAAAAATGCCCCAGCCATACACCAGAGCATCATCTATCTTCTCAATATTAAACTACCTTGAACATCTTCTGTGACACTGGCTTTTCACCTTTCTGCTTCTCCATTTCTGCCTGTGCCTTCCGGAACTCTTCCATTCGTTTCAATTCTTCCTCTGCATCATCAAACCCGATATGTGTGTACACATTCATTGTAACGCTAATATCAGAATGCCCCATAAGGTACTGAAGTGTTTTGGGGGTCATCCCGGCTTTCGCTTGATTGCTACAGTAGGTATGTCGGCACACATGAGGCGTGATGTTCGGCATCTGCACCCGGTAGATGTCATTGTACCTGCCAACCATGTGATTGAATCGGTGCTGCCAGTGCATTGCCACAAGTGGCATATCATTTTCATCGTAGAAAAGAAATCCGCTATACCCATCAATAACTTTCTCAACCTTAGGAGGTACTCTGTCCTCAATAATTGCCTGAAACATCTGCGCTACATCCTCTGTGATGGGAAGTTTCCTTGTTCCAGCATCCGTTTTTGTAGTTTCTATGATATACCTCATATCTGATGTTCTTTGCAGCTGATGGTCGATATTAACAATTCGCTTTTCCAAATCAATGTCTTTCAGTGTAAGACCACAAAATTCCGATATTCGCATTCCTGTGTGAAAGAGGATGTAGACCACTTCATAATATTTGCAGTACACCACATCATCATGCACGAACTTCAGGAACTTTCTCATCTGGTCTTTGCTGATAGCTGGAGCTAGAATATAAATAGTACAAGTTAAAAGTGGATATTTCTCAAAAAGAGTTATAATAAAAATATGATGAATTGGAGGAATTGAAATGAGTAAACAGTATGATAAGGAATTTAAGGAAAATGCA
>NZ_VULX01000026.1 GCF_009696465.1 Inconstantimicrobium porci
CGATATAGTTATATAACGTCTTAGTACATACTATCTCTGAACGCTTGAATTTACCTGTTGATAGAGCACTTCCGACACATGCGTCTGGAGACCATGAGTTAGTCTTAATTTGATTTACAGTATACTTTAATAAACTCATCACATTGTAGGTGTTTGAATGTGCGACAAGAGTTACGACGATTCTTTGTATAGACTGCTTCACCTGTATCTGCAAGGTACATTTCAACATGTTTTCCTTGCTTGATTTGAGTAGTAGTTCCACGACGGATTTCATTGATAATAGTATTGATTGGTCTTTGCAATTCTTTGGCAATTTTATATGCAGAGCAACCGTCTGCAAGGCGTATTTCTATAGTCATGCGCTCTTTGAAATTCAAGTGTTTATTTTTACGTGATTCTGTGTTATGATTTGGGTAATTCATAGTGATTATCCTCCTTGTTATTTTGGTTTCACAACTTAATTATAACACGGGTAATCACTATGGATTTTTTATTGGTTCAATTTCATTATACAATTAGTCTTTTTTATTTCTTAAAACCTTTATCCAAAATTCTTATTTCTATCTATGTACACGTCAAAAAAAGACTGAACAATGATGAACGAGAAGTGAAAGATGCTGAAAGGCTCTTATAGAGCAATGTTCGAGGATTCAATCTGATTAAAATAATAAAATAAAGATTGGCTAAAAAAATAGAGTGGAATGATTCAATTTAGTTCAATTCTATTCAATCTTCTTCAATAAAAAAGAACAGTCTGGTACTGTTCAATATACTCTCAAGTCTTGAATTCCAATACCTTTCTGCTCTTTTTTTATTTATATATTGGTTATTTTATATAGTTGGCTTTTCTATATAATTGCACCTTTGTTCATTCTTTTTTTCTATTAGTTAATCTTTTTTTGGT
Source organism: Inconstantimicrobium porci (assembly GCF_009696465.1). GTDB lineage: Bacteria > Bacillota > Clostridia > Clostridiales > Clostridiaceae > Inconstantimicrobium > Inconstantimicrobium porci. The sequence goes on from NZ_VULX01000026.1 coordinate 905, forward strand.
GGGTACAACCTTTATAATAAGTGTATGAACAGTCCACTCCTTAGTTTTGGTTCAAACCATGTTGATTTTGCAGGCATTACTTTGCCTTCATCAGCAACTCTTATTATTTCTTCCATGGAAGTTGGATACATTGAAAATGCCACCTTCATATCCTTGTGGACTCTTCTTTCAAGTTCTTTTAAGCCTCTTATCCCTCCTACAAAATCTATTCTTTTATCACTTTTAGGATCTGTTATTCCTAAAACAGGTGTAATAAGATTATTTTGAAGTATTGAAACATCAAGGCTGTCTATAGAATCCTCCTCATTAAAAGTTCCTTTCTTTGCAATAAGCTTATACCACTTATCATTTAAATACATTCCGAAGGTATGACGCTCCTCAGGCCTGTATGGATTCTTGTCATTACACTTAAAAACAGTAAAATTACTCTTTATCTGATTCATAAATTCTTCCTCATTAAAACCATTCAAATCCTTAACTACTCTGTTGTAATCAAGGATGTTAAGTTCATCTGAAGGAAACATTACTGCAAGGAAATAATTAAATTCTTCATTACCTGTATAATCAGGATACTGTTTTCTTCGCTTAAGACCTACCTTTACAGCAGAAGCCGCTCTATGATGACCGTCTGCAATATAAAGACTACTTACTTCTTTAAAATCCTCGATTATCTCAGCAACCTTTTTGCTGTCAATTATCCAGACTGTATGCCTTATACCGTCACTGCTTACAAAATCATATTCTGGTTCATTGTAAGTACAGCTTTTTACAATATCATTTATAGAATCTTTCTTTTTATATGTTAAAAATATAGGTCCTGTATTGGCATTACATATATCAACATGATTGATTCTATCCTGTTCTTTATCTGGTTTTGTATACTCATGTTTCTTTATAGTATTGTTCAAATACTCATCAATAGATACACATCCTACTATACCGGTCTGAGACCTTCCATTCATGATTAGCCGGTAGATATAAAGACTTGGCTTGTTATCTTTTTTAAAAACGCCGCCACTAATCATAGAATAAAGATTTTCTTTTGCTTTTTCGTACACCTTCTTATCATATAAATCTACTCCTTGGGGCAGATCAATTTCTGCCCTATCAATATGAAGAAAAGAATACTTGTTATTCTCAGCCATTTTGTATGCTTCTTCACAGTTCATTACATCATAAGGAAGTGCAGCAACAAGATGTGCATATTGTTTATCAGGTCTTACGGATTCAAACGCCTTTACCAGTGCCAATACTATTCACCCCCAACTAATTTCAAACACCAATTACGACTTTATCACCTATATTGAAAAAATCCTTTAAAGTAAGAACAACTTCACGTCCAATTCTCTGCTGTGCTTCTTTTGTTGACGCACCAATATGAGGAGTAATACTTACCTTTGGATTACTAAGGAGTTCTACATTAGTGCTAGGTTCATTTTCAAAAACATCAATACCAGCACCACTTAACTTCCCAGAATTCAAAGCTTCAAGAAGTGCTGCTTCATCAACTACTTTTCCTCTGGCACAGTTGATAAGATAAGCACCATCTTTCATCTTTTCAATTTCATCTTTACCGATAAGAGCTCCCCTCTTCTTATCATAAGGTACATGAAGAGTAATAAAATCTGCTTTTTTAAGCAGATCATCAAACTGTTCAAATTTATAATCACCAATATCTTCATTGTACAAAGAATCAAAATATATAACTCTCATACCAAATGCGGCTGCTCTTTTTGCTACTTCCTTTCCTATTCTGCCCATACCAATTAACCCCAAAGTTTTGCCATACAGTTCACAGCCTACATATTTCTTCTTGTTCCACTGATTCTGTCTCATCGTCACATTAGATATATTTAAGAAACGTGCTACTGATAACATGTGTGCAATTGTAAGTTCAGCTACAGATATGGAACTTGCATTAGGCGTATTCTTTACTGCAATATTATTGCTCTCAGCATATTTAACATCTATATTATCAATACCCACACCTGCTCTGATTATCAATTTAAGATTTCCCCCAAGTTCATCATCTATAACTTCTTTTGTTATCTTTGTTGCAGAACGCACCACTACAGCATCGTACTTTTTTAGTTCACTACCCAGCTCAGATGCATCAAAATGTTTGCTACATACCTCAAGTCCAAGCTGTTCAAGTTCGTCTATAGACTGCTTCTGTAACCCATCAGCAAGCAATACCTTCATTCTAATAACCCCCATTATTTATTACTATAACTTTATAAGCTACGTATTACTTTAAATTTAAAATTTCATTTATATTTTGTAGAAGTTCTTTAACGTCATTGACTGTACAATCTCCCATGTGAGCAATTCTAAAAGTTTTCTCCTTAAGACTTCCATAACCATTAGAAATTGTAAATCCACGTTTTCCAAGTTCCTTATTAAGATCTGCTACACTTATTCCTCGTGTATTTTTAACTGTTGTAAGTGTATTAGAAAGGTGATTTCTATCAGCAAAAACCTCAAAATACTTGTCAGCCCAATTTCTAACTATCTCTGCCATCTCAATATGCTTCTTGAACCTGTTCTCAAGTCCTTCCTGGTTTAGAATTTTGTCCAACTGATAATCAAGTGCAAACATATGAGAAAGTGATGGAGTTGTCGGATACTGATAATCCTTTTTCTTTATATATTTGTACAATGCAAGAAGATCAAGATATGTTCCCCTAAACTTAACCTTTTCAGCTCTTTCTCTTGCTTTCTCAGAAAATGTACATATTGAAAGTCCTGGTGGCAGTGCAAGACACTTCTGACTTGATGTAATGCAGATATCTATGCCCAGCTTATCGACTTCAATCTTTACCCCAGCTGCTGAACTTACTGTATCTACGCAGAAAATAACATCAGGATATTTTTTTACTACCTGCGCAATCTCCTCGATAGGATTCATTACACCAGTTGAAGTTTCATTATGAGTAACAGTTATAAGATCATACTTACCTGTCTTTAAAACATCATCCACAACTTTCGGATCTACTGCCTCGCCCATTGGAAATTCAAACTTGTCTGCCGGCACATTATTACTCTCAGCAATGCTATACCATCTGTCCCCAAATGCTCCTACAGAAAATATAGCAGCCCTCTTTAATGTACCGCATCTTACTGCTCCTTCCATAAGACCTGTGCCTGATGATGTAGAGAGCAGAATTTCATTTTTAGTATAGAAAAGTTTTCTTAAATTATCGCTTATTCTCCGCTGAAGTTCTGATGCTTCTTTGCTCCTATGCCCAATCATAGGCATTGCCATTTTTTCTAAAACATCCTGACTAACCTCTACAGGACCAGGAATAAATAACTTCTTATGCATTTAATAACCCCCTAATTCATAATAGTATTCATGATATTATATTAAATTTTACCATATATTGTTACTTTTTCAATATTTTTTATACTCTTTTAATATTAATTTAAGGTTATAGCATGTTTTTTATTTAAATTCTAAATATAGTATAATATGTTTAATTGATTTCAGGAGGATTTTCTATGAATTAAGAATTACTCAAAAGCTTCCGGTGTAACACTAAATGATATGTTTTTAGCCTCATATTTTATTACTCTGCACAAACTATGGAATAATGATGTAAAAGCAATTGCCTGTGCCGTAGATCTTCGAAAGTATTTACACAATAAGACTGCCCCAGGTCTATGCAACCTGACAAGCAACCTTGTATGTACAGTAGAGTCATGTAATGACTCCTTTAAATCTATGCTGAAACAGGTATCTGAAAGCATGAAGATTCAAAAGAATAATACAAGCTGTCTTAATGACGTGTTTTTGCTGAATAAAGCATATAAATATCTACCATATAGTATTTCTAAAAAACTTATAAGTAAAGTTCTCACAAATCCACCTATAGCCATCAGCAACATTGGCCTTATAGATGATAAAAAGCTGAAATTTAAAAATCTCACAGTAAAATCATCCTTTATAACAGGTGCAATTAAGCATGTACCAAACTTTCAGGTTGCCATAACTACATTTAAGAACAGAGTAGCTCTAAGCATAAACGTGTTTGCATCAGAAAAAGATGAGAAAGACATAAAAGAATTCTTAAACTTCTTTAAAAACGAACTATTAACTGAATGTAATGTTATTTAAAGGTGAATTCATATATAACAATTAAAATTTAAAAAGGCATCCTGCTTAAGTACCTGCAAGATGCCTTTTATTATGAATTACTTTTATTTAATTAATAATTATAAATATCCTTATATTTTTTATTTAAGTAATCAAGGAAGTATTTAGCCTGAAGTTCTTCTCCTGATATTTTCTTTATTAAGTCACTTGGATCATAAAGGTCTGCACATTCATGTACATTCTTCTTTAACCACTGATGTACTGGATCAAGATTACCCTTTTCTATATGTTCATATACATCTGGTACATCCTTAACCATTACATTTAACATCTGTGCCCCATATAGATTTCCTAAAGCGTAGCTTGGGAAGTATCCAAATGAACCATCAGACCAGTGCATATCCTGAAGTACTCCTTCTTTATCATTCTGAGGCTCAACTCCAAGGTATTCCTTATACTTTTCATTCCATACTCTTGGAAGATCATCAACTGTAATCTTGTCATTAATAAGAAGTTTTTCAATTTCGTATCTGATGATTACATGTAAGCTGTAAGTAAGTTCATCAGCTTCAGTTCTTATTAGTGAAGGTTCAACTCTGTTGATAGCCTTGTAGAACTGTTCTTCAGTAACTCCCTTGAACTGTTCTGGGAAGTATTCTACAGCTACAGTGTAAAGATATTTACAGAATGAAGCACTTCTGCCGATGATGTTTTCATAGAATCTTGACTGAGATTCGTGAACAGCCATTGAAGAAGTCTTGTTTAGTCCTGTCCCTTCCAATGAATCTGGAATGTCCTGCTCATAAATAGCGTGACCGCCTTCATGTATAGCTGAGAACATTGCTGACGCAAACTCATGAGTATAATAATGATTAGTTATTCTTAAATCCTTGTTTGTCATATTTAAAGTATAAGGATGTTCACTTTCATCCATTCTTCCAGCCTCAAAATCAAAGCCGATTACTTCTAGCATCTTTAAGCAGAACTTTTCCTGTTCTTCCTTTGGGAACTCTTTCTTAAAGAATGAATTATCTATAGTGTTTCCTGACTTCTTTATCTTATCAAGTATTTCTACTATGCCGTCTCTCATTTCACCAAAGACTTTATCAAGCTTTTCTACAGTAAGTCCTGGTTCATATTCATCAAGAAGAGCATCATATTTGTTGTCCTTATAGCCTTTGTACTCTATCTTCTGCTTTGTTAAATCAACAAGCTTCTGAAGAGCAGGCTTAAAGATTTCAAAATTACTTTCATTTTTAGCCTTTTCCCATGCAAGCTGCCCCTTTGATGCTGCAAGAGAATATTCTTTTATAAATGATTCTGGATAAATCTTTTCCTTTTCGTAGTCCTTCTTAAGCTGAGTTGTCATTCTCTTATGAACGAAATCAAATTCATCCATATGTGCTTCAAAAAACTTGATGAACTCCTCAACCTTTGGTGATATACATAAATTATGTTGCTGAATATTCATAAAAGACATTGTTTCAATTCTGCTTTCAGCAGCTTTTTCAGGCATTCCTGTAGTCATATCCCAATACATAAGGCTGCCAGCTGTCTGATAATGCTCAATTGTTTTTAAATACTCTGCAAATTCCTCTAATTTCTTTTCCAATTCTGTCATCATAATAACCCCCAATATAATTAATAATTTATATTGTATAATGTATAATTCAGGATGGAATTAGCTGTGCTACGCTAGCTAATTTCGTAATTTTAATGGAGGCTCTGCCTCCAAACCTCCTAGTTATTAATTTAGAAGTTTTAAAGAGGGCGAAGCTCTCTTTTTGGAACTCCCTCAATGGGAGTTCATTCCGAAATTATACATTATAAATTTTACATTTTACATTAAAATCCTAGTCTTCAAAAAGATCATTGTAGTTTTGTCTGCCTGTGTCTTCTGGCTCTTCGCTAAAACTATTAAGTACTGATTCTGTTTCTCTACAGTACTTTACACAAAGACATTGTCCTAAATTTCTAGGGCAGAAATAGCATAAGCAGTCTGATGCCTTACCTTCACATGATTTTTTGTAGTCTGGACAATACTTGCAGTTAAGACCCTTTCCTATTGCCATTACGTTCCCTCCAGTTTGCTTCTTAAAATTTTTACCTACGTATAATAGTAACATTTTAGTCGGTTATTATCTACCAATTCTACACATAACATTATTTTTAAACAAATTTATACTCTTCCAATCGGACAAGCAACTAAGCATAAAGCGCATATACTATTTCCCTTATTTCCCAGTCTATCTTTACATTCAGTTATATCAATTAAATCTTCTCGTGATAATCCTTCTCTCCAGTTAACACCTTTGATACATTTCTTAGGACATATATCTTTACAAATAGTACAATCTCCACATCCTTTAAATTCTCTGCTCTTTTTTGTTATAGGTAGTTCTATGTTGACAAAAATTGTAGATAACCTTACATGTGGTCCATACTCTGGCGTTATTAATAGTGTATTCTTCCCAATCCACCCCAAACCAGATCTTACAGCTGCAAACTTATTTGAAAATTCACCTATACATTTATTTCTATCTGGAACAAAATTAGTCACAACATGATATTCAATATTCTCTTTTTTTAGAAACTCCTCAATTATACTTATATTAGAATCTATATTTCCTTTAATATCTCTAAAAAGGAAATCATGAAAACCAGTTGGCGTATATGTTTTTAATGAACATGAATAAGCCTGTCCAATAGAAATAGCTCTAATATATTTTCTATTATATACATCCAAATCAGTAATATCTGATACTCCCCATATTGAAATATCAATTTTATTCAATAATTCAATCAATCTATCTTCTTTACATCTCATAAAAATCACCTCAACTCCTAATGAAAGTGTAATGCCGATTCTATAATATGTAAAATTGATAGTTTTGATTAAATAATCAATTTTTTGAATCAACCTGTAAATCCTTTATTATCAACGCTTTACAGCATTAAAATTTTACCTTTTCCGATGCAACTTGCTAGACATTAATCAAAAGAATCCTGCTCCTAAAGGAGTCAGGATTCTTCCAAGCATCACCTAGCAAAGTCCAGGTGATGATATCTCATAATTAAATAAGTATGTCCCTCTTGCTGAATACAAGATGTGCTATTACATAACTTACAATTGATGTAACAATCATTACTATAATTGCATTTGTAAGTGTCAGGTTTGCATTGTTATACTGACCTGCAATATTGCCCTCAAGCACCTGACATACCGAACCGTAATTTATGAATATTAAATGAGCTATTTTTCTAATAACACTTACTAGCTGTGATACGATATTTACAGCAAATACTAGAGCTATTGAAATTGACATTGTTATCATACTGCTCTTAAATATTGATGAAATCATAAATATAAATGCACAGCATGTGATTATGAATAACAGCTGTAATAAAAATGCTTTCAGTACATATTCTGAATTTGTTGCTATATATCCTGAACCAGCTACTTCAACTAGATGAGGACCTGCTGCAACATTACTGTTATCCATCTTATACTTTGTTCCAAGTATAACTGGATATTTTGCAAATTCAAATCCCTTAATAGCACCAACTACAAGGAATGCAATTATCTCTGTACTCATTATCATTGCGATTACTGTTGTAGTAACTGCAATAAATTTAGATAGAAGAACCTTTGCTCTTGATATCGGCTGTATTAAAAGGAATTTTAATGTAGGAGGTGTACATTCACCTGAAACTATATCACTCATAAATATAGCTATTCCTATGATAAGCAGCGCTGAACCAAGTATTGCAAACAGCATCTGCGTAGTCTTGTAAGGATTAACTCTCCATTCATTGCTCTTATCAATATTGTTTTCTTGCATATACTTTAATTTAGCCAGCTGCTGTTCTAACTGAGCCTTTTGATCTTTATCTATTGTTTCACTTATCTGTGTTTTTGTTGTCTCTATTTCTTTGTCTAGAGTCTTTTTCCAGCCATCTTTTTCTCCAACATGTTTCACAGCTTCTTCATACTGCTCTTTTTCCATGTTAAGCTGAGCAAGCTGTGACTGTATTTGTGCATACTCATTCTGATCATCTTTATTCTTTGAATCTTTTATTTCATCCGCTCTCTTTGTCTGAGATTTTATCTGTTCATTACACTCATTAAGCTGATAGCTAGGTGAATGATATTTCTCTGAATTTTTCTCATCATAGAATAAAGCCACTGTACCAAGTACAACTACTGCAATAAATAGTAAGAAAACTATCCATGTCTTTGTTCTCTTAAACAACTTTATCCATTCATTTTTAATTAAAGTAAATAGCATTATCTTGCACCTCCTTCAACAAGTTCCATATATCTCTGCTCAAGTTTTTCATGCTTCTTATAAACTTCATTTATTTCCACATTCTTTTCAACTAGAACTTTTACAAGCTGAGGAGTAACACCTGCTGCAATCTGGACAGTTATTTTGCCTTCTGCAACAAAGCTGTCTTTAACTATATCAATTGTATTTAAAATATTTAAAGTTTCCTCATCATTTACAGTACTTATAACAAGAGTATCTGTTTCTGTTGTGAAATCTTCGTCCATGCTTTCTACAGATTGAATAACACCATTATTTATAAACGCAACTCTGTCACATATCTGCTGTACTTCACTAAGTATATGTGAAGATATAAATACAGCTACGCCTCTTTCCTTAGCTGCCTTTCTTACAATTTCTCTAAAGTCCATTATTCCAGAAGGATCAAGTCCGTTAGTTGGCTCATCAAGTATTATAAGTTTAGGGTTTCCTAAAAGTGATGCTCCAAGTCCAAGTCTCTGCTTCATACCAAGTGAATACTTCTTAACCTTGTCATTTATTCTGTCCTTTAATCCAACAAGCTCTATAATTTCCTGCACTTCAGCCTTAGGTATTTTTCTTACCCTAGCTATCTGCATTAAGTTTTCTCTACCTGATAGATATTTGTAAAGCTCAGGATTTTCAACTACTGCACCTACATTTTCAAGTGCCTTAACCTTGTCCTTCTTTACATCATGTCCAAGTATCTTTATTTCTCCGCTGTCAGGGTGTATTAAATCTACTAGCATTCTTATAGTAGTTGTTTTTCCTGCACCATTAGGTCCTAAAAATCCAAAAATCTCCCCTTCATTTACATCGAAAGTTAGCCCCTTAATTATTTCTCTTTTTCCAAGCTTCTTTTTTACATTTTTTACCTCTAGAACCTTATTCATGTAAATCCCTCCTTTATCAGTTTAATTCTAATATAAAAAGCTTAAAAAATTATGACTTTTCTATTACATTTCATAAAATATGTAAATTTTATTTGCAAAAAGAGTAATCAGAGCTAATATATACATACCATTAGTATGTATATAGAGGTTAACATAAATGGCTCGTAATAAATACCCTGAAGAAACAGTTAATCTCATATTAGATGTATCATTAAAACTCTTTATTGAAAAAGGCTATGATGAAACTTCAATTCAAGATATCATAGATAATCTCGGCGGCTTAAGCAAAGGCGCAATATATCATCATTTTAAATCAAAAGAAAGTATCCTGATTGCAGTATACAAAGGAATGTCTAAAAATATAAATTGGCAGATGATTGATATAGTTAATAATAACAAGTTAACTGGTCTTCAAAAAATACAGGAGATGTTTTCTGCTTCTCTTGACAATCCAAACCATGATGAACTTTTTGCAGCAACACCTAATCTGCTTAATAATCCAAAACTTTTATCTATATTTTTATCAGACCTCATCAATTTTGTAATTCCAAAGTATGCTGAACCTGTAATAAGACAAGGACTTGAGGATGGATCTATCAAAACAGATTATCCAAAAGAAACTGCTGAAACAATGATGCTTCTTAGTAATATATGGCTTAACCCTCTTATATACCCAATGACAAATGAAGAATACATTAGAAAAATAGAATTCTTTAATCATATTATGGCTTCATTAATTCCTGACTTAATTGACGAAGAGATGCAGCAGAGATTATCTCACTTTAGAGATTTAGTGAAAAAAACAAAATAATAGCTAAGACTATTATTTTTTTTATCTTATACATCCCGTCGGTCGGTATTAATAATATAAAAGGAGATTTTTTATGAACTTAAAAAATATTTTTAAAAAAGACTTCACACTTGTAGTTATTGGACAGATTATTTCTTTGTTTGGAAATGCTATCTTGAGATATGCACTTCCCCTATACCTTCTCAATAAAACAAACTCACCATCACTATTTGGTATCGTATCAGCACTGTCATTCATTACTATGATAATACTATCACCTATTGGTGGAATAATAGCTGACCGTATCAATAAAAGAAATATAATGGTCATATTGGACTTTTCGACTTGTGCAATTGTAATTACATGCACACTGCTTCTTGGAAAAGTAGATCTTGTTATCCTTCTTCTTGTTGTACTTATTCTTCTTTTCGGAATTCAAGGAGCATATCAGCCAGCCGTTCAAGCCAGTATACCTGCTCTTGTTTCAGAAGAAGATCTTATGTCAGGAAATGCACTTATCAACCTTGTAAACTCATTATCCGGTTCACTTGGATATGCTCTTGGAGAAATTTTATTCGTATCTCTTGGTATCAAACCACTTCTTTGTTTAAGCGTAATATGTTTCTTTTTATCTGCTGTCATGGAAATTTTCATCAAGATTTCATTTGTTAAGCAGAAAAATACATCTAATATCTTCTCCATAGCTTTTAAGGAAATTCATTTTATGGATATGCTCAGGGTATTATGACTGCTGGAGGATTATTCGGTGGTATACTTGCTGGAACAATAGGGCAGAAAGTTCCTGTCTACAAATCATATAGACTGTTAATTTTGTTTTACATTTATTTACTCTTTAACAATATTAAATCACCTATTTTGTATCAGTAAATCGTTTTCACAAAAATTTGTATATTTTTTTTACTTATTTTATTTGTATATTTTTACAAATAAAATAACTCAGTAAAGATTACCTTACCGAGTTATTAATATTAAATGTTATTATTAAAGCAGCTTACTGTTTTCACTAGAAAATCAGCTTAAACAGTACTAAAAATACTACTCCTGGTATACCCGCAAAGCCAGCAATTAGCGATGTTACCACATTTATTCCTATATTAAATCCGAAATAACTTCCTACAAAGTTTACTATTACAAGTAATATTACGCCTAAAACAGCGTTAAAAATAAGTTTTAATAATATCTTTAACGGCCATACAAAAATTTTTGCCAAAACCACAAATACTAAAATTCCCACAAGGGAATATAATAAAGCCTCCACATTATTCACCCCTAAACTCTGTATTACATTTGTTCTACGGAATTTGAATCGTCGTCATCATCATCCTCATAGTAATCCTTATAATCCTCTATATTGAATCTTACTCCTCTTGTTTTAGCTTCTCTTATCAAGTAATCAAGTCTAGTCTTGGCTATATTTTCTTCATATATTGCAATTTCAATAAGTCTTGAGTCAAGACATGTATTAAATATGCCGCTGGCTGTCTCCATATCTAATTTCGCCTGTTGAATTGATCTTAACAAATTCTTATCCGCTTTTGAAACCTTGTGTCTTTTACTGTTTGTAATAAAAATATTATCCATACCTCCTCCTTAATATGTCTTTTATAATTATTTACATATTTTGGGATAATTATTCTTAATAATATTCTATTCACAAACACTATTTTTTAATACACCTTAATTTTTATTTAATAATCTCAACAATTTAGAATTTAAAATTTAGAATGTAGAATTAAGGATGAAATCAGTAAACTGATTTCTATAAATTAATGGCGACTACGCCTCCGAACCTCTTAATTATTTAATTTATAATTAAGTAGAGTTTTAAAGAGGAGAACTCTCCTCTTTTTTGAAACTCCTTTGGAGTTTCATCCTAAAATTTTAAATTTTAAAATCTAAACTCTAAATTAAATTTTCATATCACTTATATTAAATCTTAAATCTCTGTTCTTCCCTCTAATGCCTTAGAAAGTGTTACTTCATCAGCATATTCAAGGTCTCCGCCAACTGGTATTCCGGCTGCTATTCTTGTAACTTTTATATCTAGTGGTTTTAAAATCTTTGCAATGTACATTGCAGTAGCTTCTCCTTCAATGTTAGGATTTGTTGCTACAATTACTTCTCTTACATCACCGTTCATTCTTGCTACAAGTTCTCTTATTCTTATGTCCTGAGGACCTCTTCCCTGCATAGGAGATATATTTCCATGAAGAACATGATATACTCCATTAAATTCCTTGACCTTTTCCATTGTCATAATATCCTTAGGCTGTTCTACAACACATATGCAGCTCTTATCCCTGTTTGGATTTCCGCATATAGAGCAAGGATCAGTATCTGTGTAATTACCACATATAGAGCAATACTTTATTGTTCCTCTGGCTTTTACAAGAGCCTGCGCAAATTCCTCAACCTCTTCCTTTGGAAGATTAAGAACATGTAATGTAAGTCTCTGAGCTGTTTTATAGCCAATGCTTGGCAACTTTGCAAACTCTTCAATAAGCTTCTCAATAGCTATTGGGTAAAAATCCATGATGTACCTCCTGTAATTTTCAATTATTAATTATCATTTTTCAATCATAATACCAAGTGCCAAATGAAGTAGAAAATTAGTATCGCTTCACTTACTAATTTCACAATCCTAATGGAATCTCTGCTTCCAAACCTCTGTAATTAATTGATTACTAATCATTGTATAAGGGCCTCTTGCTCTTGGCAACAGGCCCTTATATTTATATTATATTTAATTATAAATTATATATTATAAAATTAGAATAATCCAGGTATGTTCATTCCACCTGTTAATTTACCCATTTTATTTGCTGTTTCTTCATCAGCTTTTCTTAATGCTTCATTTACAGCACTTAAGATTAAGTCTTCTAACATTTCAACGTCGTCTGAATCAACAACTTCTTCTTTTATATTTACACTTAAAACTTCTTTCTTTCCGTTAACTTTAACGCTGACAGCTCCGCCACCTGTTGATGCTTCAAATTCTGAATTTTCAAGTTCCTTCTGAGATTCTTCCATCTGCTTCTGAAGTTTCTGTGCCTGTTTCATAAGATTATTCATATTTCCACCGCCTGGAAATCCTCCAAATCCGCCTCTTGCCATCTTTCATTCCTCCTTGATTATAAAATCTCTATTTATTATATAGCATTTAAATTTTTTTTGCTACATTCATTATCTTTGATATTATCATAATAATTACTCTTCTACAATAAAACTAAATATTAATCATATACCTGGAATCCATCACCCAGCTTATCCTTAAGTTCCTGTTCAATGTCTCCGCAGCCTTCTTCTTCCTTCTGCTTAACAGTTGTGTATCTAACTCTTACACGCTGTCCTAATATCTCAGAGAATACTTCATTTACAACTTCTGAGTTATCGCTCTTTTCAAGTCTTATCTTGTTGAATGCAAATTCAGCTTCATAATTAACATCAATAACGCCGTCTTTACATGCAACAGGTCTTCCTGTAACAAGTGATGCATAGATAACCATCTTTCTTCTTGATTTGAAAGCTTCAAGGATATCCTTCCATGATTTCTGTACATCATTTATTGTAACTGTTGCGCCAAGATTATCATCAGCTCTTACATCATTTTCTGGAGCAGAAACATGAGCTTTTTTAGCAGCCATTGGTGTTTCAATCTTCTTAGCAGCAGAAGTCTGCTTTTCTTCAGCCTGTTCTCCCTGAGCTGCTGGATTTACTTTTATGTTACCGCTTCTTATAACATTTTCAAGCTTGTTGATTCTTGCAAGAAGAACTTCCTTTGAAGTATCATACTCAATCTTGCACATCTTGATGATAGCAAGTTCAAGATATATTCTGCTCTGCTTGCTAAGCTTTGCACTTTCTTCTGCTTCCTGAAGCACTCTGATGCCTCTCATGATTTCTTCACTTCTCATTCTCTGAGACTGCTGTCTTAAGTTTTCGATGTTGTCGTTTGACATATCAAGAACTTCTTCAGGATTGCTTGTTACCTTAAGCATAAGAAGATTTCTGTAATGACCTATCATATCCTTTATAAATGAATAGATATCCTTACCTTCATGCACAATTTCTTCAATGATATTCATTGATTTTTCAACACTTCTGTCGATAACTGCATCAGTAAGTTCAAAAAGGTACTTATCAGTTACAAGTCCAAGCATAGAAACTATGCTGTCATAAGTAACCTTGCCATCGCCCATTGAGATTGCCTGGTCAAGTATACTTAATGAATCTCTCATCGCTCCATCAGCAACTCTTGCAATTAGCTTAAGACTGTTATCATCAGCAAATACGCCCTTACTGTCAACTATCTTTCTTTCAAGTTTTGTAATATCTGACAAGCTTATTCTCTTAAAGTCAAATCTCTGACATCTTGAAAGTATAGTTATTGGAAGTTTCTGAGGATCTGTTGTTGCAAGTATGAAAACAACATTCTTAGGTGGTTCCTCTAATGTCTTAAGGAATGCATTAACAGCTCCCTGAGAAAGCATGTGAACTTCATCCATGATGTATACTTTATATTTTGATTCCTGTGGTGGATACTGAACATCATCGATGATATCTCTTATCTTATCTACACCGTTGTTAGATGCAGCATCAAGTTCAGTTACATCCATTGAAAGCCCAGAATTAATCTTTTTGCACATCTCGCATTCATTACAAGGCTCTCCATCTTTAAGGTTTAAACAGTTTAATGCTTTTGCAAATACCTTTGCAGTTGATGTCTTTCCTGTACCTCTTGTTCCGCAGAATAAGTAAGCATGGGCTATCCTGTCATTTAATATTTGGTTTTTTAAAGTAGTAGTTATATGCTCCTGGCCAACAACATCGTCAAATGATTTCGGCCTCCACTCTCTATATAAAGCTGTATATCCCATTTTTACTCACCTTTCTTAAAATAAATATATAAAAATAAAATCTACTATTAATTATACACTAAATATTGTTGCATTTTATAGCATACTATCTATTTCATTTATTCTTAATAACAACAGATATAAATTAGTTAATTTAAGATTTAGAATTTAAAATTATGGGTTGAACTCCTCTAAAGCGGAGTTCCAAAAAAGATGGCTCAGCCCTCTTTAAAACTCCTAATTAACTAATTAAAAATTTAGTAGTTTTGAGGCGAAGCTTCCATTATGATTTAGTAATTAAGCAAAGCTTAATTACCTCCTGAATTTTAAATTCTAAATTATATAATTCTATTCAATTTCTGGTATCATCTTGTAGATTGCTTTTGCTACTCCGTCATTATCGTTTGTATCTGTTATATATGTAGCTATTTCTTTTATATGTTCCATGGCATTTTCCATAGCAAAGCTGTTCTTAAATTCAGTAAATAATGAATAATCGTTAAAACTATCCCCAAGTATCATTACCTCATCTCTACTTATCCCCATTTCATCAACAACTTTTCCTAGTATAAAGCCTTTTTGTGCTTTTATATCTGTTACTTCTATGTTTGTTGCAAATGATGAAAGTATTGCAAGATCTCCTAAAGCTTCAACTTCTTTCTTAGTTTCATCAAGTACTGAAACCTCTGTATGGAATCCAAAGATTTTTCTTATTTCAATGTCTCTGTTTAAAAATTCATCTATATCTGTTATATATTTTATAGCATTCATCCCATTAAATAAATGAGCTTCTTCCATGGCTTCTTCAAACGTTAGCTTCGGATTCATAACTTGAAGCTGGAATGCCATACCTTTCATTGATTCTTCTTCAGTACAAGTGGTATACATCCCATCATTTGTAAAGATCTTGTCACAAAGACCATGTTTATGCATTATATTAACAATATCTTTTGTCTTACTTTTATCTAAATCTATCTTTTCAATAAGCTTTCCGTTTTTATCTCTATATTCTGCTCCATTCATAAGAACGAATTCACATTCAAGGCCATTCTTTTCAGCTAATTGATGAACAGAATCATAGTCTCTTCCTGTAGCTATAACAAATTTAACTCCCTTATTGATTGCCTTTTTTATTGCATTTCTGTTTCCTTCACTTATTTCATGTGCACTATTAAGTAATGTGCCATCCATATCTGATGCTATAACCTTTATCATATCTCTTTTCCTCCGTTAGCCTTTTATTTTATCCTCTTAAATTTTATCATAAGTTCGCTGATATTAATAAATAATCTTGACTATATTATGTGCAATTTTTATTATTATTGAAAACCTTGAGTCTTTTCTTTAAAAGTGAACTACTTCTAAGCTAAAGACTTAGAAGCTTCTTGGTCAATATTCCCAACGGAACAAGTTTACCCAAGCTTACAAGGTCATTCCGACCTCATTATTATCAATAGTCTATACTATCAATTTTTCTAAGTTTATACTTGCATTTATATCTCTATCGTGGTTTGTACCACAGTTCGGACAAGTCCAATTTCTCAATGCTAAGTTCTTTACATCAATATTTTTGTAACCACATTTTGAACATAGTTGACTACTTGCATAATTAGTTGGTGCAACTACAATATTTCTTCCATACCAGTCTGCTTTATATTCTAACATTGTTCTGAACTCATACCAACTAACTTCACTAATTGCGTAAACGGTAAACCTACAGACTTATCTCTAAAAAAGTTTTTATAAGCTTTTTCTAAATTCTGTTGAGCATTTGCTAACGCTAACGAATCGACTTCTTTTAGCCATTCAAATTCTTTTTTATATTGTGCAGGTGTATTCTTTAACATTTCCCCAGTTTCTTTATAATACTCAATTTTATCAGCTAACATTTTATTATATATAAATCTAGTACAACCAAAGGTCTTGGCTAAATATTCTTGTTGTTCCAAATTAGGATATATTCTATATTTATAAGCTTTTAACATACTAACTCTCCTTTCTATCCTTGATTCTGAATATATTTTCTTAATGTTTCTGTACTTACATACAAGAATTATATGGTATCTTAATATGAATTTACTGTGATTTTTACTATTATACAATATATAATCACCTCACAAATATAATTTTACTAGAAAGTAGAACCACTTTTAAGAACTTTATTTATATTGTACAATATATTCATGAATATTTTGTATTGGAGTGTGTTATATGCTAAAAAACAGAACTAAAATAGGTTCAGCTATTGATACTGAATTATATAATAAACTAAAAGAACTGTCTGAAAAGACTAGAATACCAATTTCTAAATTATTAGACGAAGCTTTGTCGGATTTACTTGAAAAACATAAAAGTTAATATTTTGTTACGGATTCATCCCCTAAGCTAAAAACTATAGGGATTTCTCCTATCCAATTTATTAAATATAGACTGATTTTCGTATCAGAAAACATTAAGGGGGCATTTTAATGAACACTAAAGTGATATTTAAAGACTTGTTATACACAGTAATAGCCTTGTTCTTCCTTTCTGCATCAATAAAAGATTTTCTTGTTTACAAGAAAGAAAAAGGAAGGAGGGAATTGACTTCAGCAATCGGCGCAGCACTTGTATTCATTGCAGCTTCCGCGCTTGTCATAATAAGCTTTTTTGAATAATATATAAATTTTTTTTACAAAGGAGTATAAAAAAATGAGTAATTACGATAAACAATACCTGACAATAGTTGAAAATATACTTAAAAATGGCTACTATGCCAACAACAGAACAGGTATGCCAACTTACAAGCTTCCACATCAGATAATGCAGTTTAATCTTGAAAAAGAATTTCCTATACTAACAACTAAAAAAGTTGCTTTCAAGACTGCTGTAAAAGAGATGCTTTGGATCTATCAAAAACAATCTAACGTTGTTGAAGATCTAAGAAAAGAAAACGTGAAAATATGGAATGAATGGGAAGGTGAAGATGGAACTATCGGCAAAGCTTATGGTTACCAGATAAAAAAATTCCATCAAATAGACAATCTTATAGAAGCTCTTAAGAACAACCCTCAAGATAGAAGAATGATGCTTAACCTTTGGAACTGGGCTGATCTTCCTGAAATGAACCTTGCACCATGTTGCTTCCTTACTATGTGGGATGTTACTGATGGTCATTTAAATTGCATGCTTATCCAGAGAAGTGGCGATATGCCATTAGGTGTACCTTTTAACACTGCTCAGTTTGCTGTACTTACACACATGCTTGCTCAAGTTACAGGACTTAAACCAGGTTTATTCACTCATGTAATCAATAATGCACATGTTTATGAAAATCAGATTGAAGGCATGAAATTACAGCTTTCAAGAAAAAATGACGATTATGAAGCACCAAAATTCTGGATTAATCCAGAAATTAAAGACTTTTATGATTTCACACCTGATGATGTTAAACTTATAGACTATAAGCACCATGAGGCTATAAAAATGGAGGTATCTGTATAATGATTTCTATAATATGTGCTATAGCACGCAACAATGTTATAGGCAATAACAACTCTATGATCTGGCACATTCCAAGTGACCTTAAAAGATTTAAGTCAATAACTTCAGGAAGCACAATAATAATGGGTAGAAAAACATTTGAAAGTCTTCCAGGAGTTCTACCAAAGAGAAAACACATTGTAATTACAAGAGATAAAAACTATACAGTTGATAATGAAAGCGTTGAAGTACTTCACTCAGTAGATGAAGTTCTTAAAAAGTTTGAAAATAGCAGTGAAGAAGTATATATAATCGGTGGTGGACAGATTTATAAAGAATTCCTTCCACATGCAGTTAAGCTTCACCTGACAATTCTTGAAAAAGATTTTGAAGGCGATACGAAGTTCCCTGAAATCAACAAGGATGAATGGATCACTGAAGAAAAAAGCGAAATAATCACAGAAAATAATATAGACTACTACTTTATAGATTTGAAAAGAAAGTAGCATCAAGTGTATTTTTAAAACAAATTAATCTTTAGATTGATTTGTTTTATTTTTTTATTCTTTTTTATTAATATTTTCAAAAACTATATTGACGTTATTTATGTACAAGAGTATGAAGCTAATTAAAAGTAATATTTTACTATTACCTCATTCAACAGAATAATCTTAATTATTCATTATACATTCTAACGTTACTTTTTCTTCTGTAACTTTTAAAAACATCTGCATCATATGCATTTTTGTTACTGCATATGTTAAGATATCTTCTTCAACTTTTTCTCTTTTATAATAATCATGTGTATATCTATTTCTAAGTTTTATTACCGTAATTAGAAACCTACTCAAGTCTGTATCAATAAAACCATATATATTTGATTTATTGATTAATTCAATCCCTGAACATCCATCCACATAATTTTCTGTCATGACAAGATATGTTTCAGCCATATCTATAACACACTCTGAAAAATCTTGAAAGTACCCTATTATAGCTCTTTTTAAATATAAAGACTTCGTATTGTTATATTCATCTATAGCGCCCTGCATAAGACAAAGAGTCTCTTTAGCACTATTAAACTTTTTCTTTAAACTTTCCTTTTTATATTTATAATATGGTGACATTATTTAGCCCCTTCCATCATCATAGTATCTTGTCTCTCCTTTTCAAAAAGCCAGTCATAATCTCGCAAGTACTTATTTACAGAAAGCCTGAAATCCACTTCTTTAAATTCGTCTATAATCAACTTATTTTTGCTCTCAACATAAAGCTTGGCAAATACACTATCATAATCTTTTAAGCTGATAAATGTCAGATGAATATCTTCATAGCTAAAAAACTCTGAAAGCTGAGGAGCCAGTATATCCTCCAAATCAAATTCTTCTGCTACATCGTCTCTTTGATTCATTACAACAAGAATATCTATATCACTTATATTTTTTCTAAAGTATTGTGTTTCATAACTGCCAAAAACAGCTAAAGCTACTACATTATTTATATCTTCAGCTTTAAAATCCTTAATGAATTTCATATCATCACCCACATTAAACTTATTCTATTTTAATTGTAGACTTTATTTCTTAAATTATATCATTAAGTTTATTAATTAAAAATAAAAAGTCTGCCGTCAGGCAGATTTTTTATAAATACTTTTCCGAGCAAAGTCGAAGATAAGTAGACATTCCCAATTTTAATTTGGTATGGTCACTTATTTCGCAGATAAAGTCTCATTCATTTGGCATTTAGAATAATTATCTATAACTTAGTAGTCTCTAAAACAAGACCACATTAAATAATTTCAAACAAAAAAGGCCATGCACCTCACATCGGTAGAAGTCTATACGCGTTACTTTTGTAGTTAACTCAGGCCAGGTTGATCCACGGCACATGTAAATGACTGCTTATCGCTGCTTCCCTCCGGACCTGACGAGGTTCACAGGTTTACATTGCGTGGGACCCAACCCTCAACATCACTTGCAAAGGGCAGACCGTACAGACTAATGCCTCAAATGAGGAATTCGACCCTGCTATAGCGGATTGCAGGTTACAGGACACCGCTAACTTCCCATCTAGCATGACCATGGTGGAAAGACTGGGATTTGCACCCTCATAAAAGCTCGTTAACAACATTTATTGTTACAGCTCTCTCCATATCATGTTTACATACATTAGTATGCTGTATCTAGAAGTACATTATTCGTTTGCATTAATGTACTATGTAATAATAACATATAAGTTATCAATATTCAATTATCAATTTTTGAACTTAATGTGAAGTTTAATTAATAAACATTGTATTTACTACTTTATTAATCATTAGAAGTAGTAAAAAAAGGATTGTATCTCATCACAATCCTCAAAATATTAAACATGTAACTCTTTTTGCTATATTTATATCTATTCTAAATATAAATAGCTTTTACTCTTTAAACTTTTTAACTAAGTAATTAAATAATATTTCGATTAACACACATATTGAATAGCACAAAATTATTGCACATATAAGATTTACAATCCAATTTAAACTTATATCTATTTTTTGAAAAATTGGTATACATGCAACTGCCCATATAAAAATAGCGATATATTCTGCAATAACAAGCCTTTTCCTCATAATATTTTCTCCTCTAACATTAATCTTCTAAGAATCCTCTTAACAAATCTGAAGTAAACGTTAACAGCGGCTCTGATAAAATTTACTACGCAAAAGATCTTGTACAAGAATCTAAAAATAATCCTTCTAAAATCAACAATTCCCCTATAAGAAGATATCTTCCAGAGCCACCCTATGCTGTTTGGGTTGGCGAAAAATATAGTGCAAGAAAAAACCTAAAATATGAAGGTTTAACTGTTGGTGTTGTTGTTGGCACTATTGCTGGCCTTTCAGGTGTAATTCAAAAAATAGCTCATTCAATGCTTGGTGAAATGTGGTCTAATATTGCACCAGCCCTAGGTTTACCAGCAACACTACCAGCTTCATTTACTTACTTAGGAAATAAACTAGAATATCAATCATCATTATCTTACAATGCTCATAATTTCGCTGACAAAAAAATAGTATATAACTACTGGTTCAACGGAAGCTATCTTAAGTACAATACAATATACTTCCATAGTAATTAGATTATAGAATAGTCAAACTATATAAGCAACATATAACAAACCAGACTTTGTTATATGTTGCTTATTAATATCTTATAATATGCTTAATTATCAATAACTTTACTACATACTGTAAAGATTATACCCTTATAATATACTATTTTCACCTTTCTCAAGCTTCCTATTATTTGATATATTACAATAATATATATGCTTTCTTGCAATAAAAAACATGCCTGCATTAATTTATAATAACAAACGTGTTAACTATTCTTAGTTGTATAAATGTGCTGTAAGCCCAGTATTGATAAGGCTTATATTATTGGCGGAGAGAAGGGGATTCGAACCCCTGATAGAAATTGCTCCCTATACACGCTTTCCAGGCGTGCTCCTTAAACCAACTCGGACATCTCTCCATATCCTTATTTTCAAATGATAACATAATAATTTTATTAATTCAATCAAGAATTTTTTTATTAGTTTAGGACTAAGAACTAAAAGAGTATAGAATCGGACGAAACTCCTAAAGGAGTTTCTAAATAAATATATTTCCTTTAAAATTCTCAGTGGCTTGGAGGTGAAACCTCCATTATGATTAAGAAATCAGTAAGCGTAGCGAACTGATTTCCTCCTCTTCTCTCTGCTCTCATATCTCTTATCTTATTTAATTAGATCAGCAGCTTTACATACCTGATCTACAAACTTATCTAAAGATATATTTACAAGGCTGTCCTTGCACATAACATGCAGCTCCCCGTTTGTTGCTGGATATGTAATTGTATTAGGATTACTTAGTATTGCATTAATCATTTCTGCTTTAATTGTTTTATCATCCATGCCTAATCCCCCTATAATAATGTATAATTTAAAATGCATAATTCAGGATGAAATCAGTGAACTGATTTCTTAATTTTAAAGTCTAAATTACTTTCTAATTCCTGTACTTGTACCTATCTATTATAACAGAATAAGTCTTACCTGTGTAATTGTATTCACAGTTATTTATTCTGTACTTCTTTTACGTATATTGCAGGAAGCTTGATGTTTTTATTATTAAACTTCACAGGGATTACCTTTACCTCACCATAAATTGTACACTCTTTGCCATCGCTTAACGTTTCCTCTTCAGCACCATTTAATATTATTCCATATACTTTTACATCAGCAGCACAACAATTCATTACACTCTTTGTTATTAAATATTGATTATTCTGATATCTAAGCTGACCTGATACCTTTACTTTTCTACCATTATATTTATCAGGACTCTTCTGCATCTGCTCCAAATAGCAATAAAACTTCTCATCAGACATATCAATAGTTCCATCAGGAATAGTTTCTTCTTCATGATTATGATGTTCCTCCATAATTACGACACTGATCATATTATTTGTTCCATAAACCTTTGCCTGACTACTTATGCCTACTGCCATTACACTGATAGCAAGAATAAAAATAGAATTACTTTTCTTCACACCACCCCTATCTGCAACGGTAAATATCTTGGGTATCTGAACTACAGCAAATATAGCAATACATATAACTGCAACATACGAGAAATTAACTAGACGTCTGCTTAATATGTTGTAAATGTTGCCTGTAATTATCCCATAAATAATAATGCAGTCAATAAATACAAGAGTACATGTCCATAATAGTTCATTTACATTAAATCTTCTCATAACTATCCCCTCATCAAATTATTAACGAACAAAGAATAAAATCTACTGCAAAAATCAAAAATGTAAGTTTAAGTACAAATGACTTTTTAAAGTATGACATAAGCATAAGTGTGTTTTTAATATCAATCATCGGACCTAATACAAGGAATGACATTACAGAACATAAAGGAAAGTGAGCCATGAAAGTAGAAGCAACAAACGCATCAGCCTCTGAGCATAATGACACAAAATAAGCAAAAGCCAACATGATAATTGTACTTACAACTACTGGTGATCTTACTGAAATAAGACTCTGCTTTGATATTATTAAGTTACTTGCTGCTGCAAGAAATGCTCCCACTATAAAATACACAGCTACATTATTAAACTCTGCTGATGCATGATACAAAAATGGCTTAAGTCCCTTATGATTGCCTGTACAACATCCACATGTACAAGGATTAATTACATATTTATCATCTTTCATTATATTTGAAACATCACTTGGGCTTAATATTAAAATAAGATAACCAATGACTATGGCAGCAATCATTCCAATCGCAACCCTTAATGCTACAATTTTTACGTTATTATTAAATGCATAATAAGTTGATAGTATTACAAGTGGATTTACTATTGGTGCAGCCAGCATATATGTTATGGCCATATTTACAGGTACACCCTTTTTCATAAGTCCTTTAGTTATAGTTACTGATGTACACTCACATGTAGGGAAGACTAGTCCAACCATAGATGCAAGAATTCCTCCTGCAAGCTTATTTTTAGGAAGAATTCTCCTTATATGTTCTTCTGAAATATACATCTGTATAAATGATGATAAAAACACTCCGATTATTATAAATGGTAATGCTTCAAGTACTATACTTGTGAAAACTTTTGAGAACTCTTCCACCTTAATTTCTACCTCCAGACACTTCTAATTAAAGAACTTCCTCTAAGCTCTTCATATTCACCTTTATACTTATTTTCAATAATATGAGCATGTTTGTTTAAGCTTTCAATCATGCTTCTCACTTCATCCTTCTGCTTCTTAGAAACCTTGCCGCAGTTATTAAGGATAATCAGATCTGCTGACATTATGTTAGGCTGCACAATAATAGACATATTCTTCATAAACAGCTGTGCTGTCATTACATCAACTACAGCAATGCTGTCGACAATTTTGATTTTTCTTGCCAGATTAAAATCCTTAAGCTTTGGAACAATATGATCTATACTGACCATGCAGTTAAGTTCTATTATTATCCTCTCAGGCTCATAAAAGTTCATTATCCTGTTAAGTCTTTTTTCATCAAGCTGTTCAAGAGACTTAAACCTCTTAACTGATATGTTCTTCTTCTTAAGCTTCTCATCATCGTATTGATTTCTACCATTCTCCAGCTGCAGTATAATAGTGTTATCATCCCAC
Source organism: Inconstantimicrobium porci (assembly GCF_009696465.1). GTDB lineage: Bacteria > Bacillota > Clostridia > Clostridiales > Clostridiaceae > Inconstantimicrobium > Inconstantimicrobium porci. Next base: position 25,525 of record NZ_VULX01000026.1, read on the forward strand.
TTTGATGTAATATCAAGATAAGATTCTATGAAGGATGTCTTTCCCCATCCTAAAAATCCAGTTACAATTTCAATATCACAGCTTCTACCCATAAATAATCACTCTCCTAAAAACAGTTTCTTTATTTCCTGTTTCTTAAGCTCTGTACCAATAACACATATTCTCCCTGTGTAATCGTAATCAACATCATTTATATCATATTTACCAGATACATAGTCAAACTGAACCCACGAATCTTCTGTATTAACTAAGCCCTTTGCTCTTATTACATTTCCGTAAACAGTACTTTTTAATTTATCTAATATGCTCTTGATTTCCCTTTTAGCAAAACACTTTGGAGTCTCCACTCCCCATGTATCGAATACTTCATCTGCACAGCTATGACTACGCATTCTTCTTATAACATGAGATGTGTTAAGAGTTTTTCTTACAATACCTGCGTCCTCCATTAAATCTTTATTTCTAAACTCTGCAGTCTTAAGTATCTTATCACCATTTACTTTAGCTATAGGTGTTGATATTATTGGACAATTAGGATTAAGCTTTCTTACTGCTTTAAATACCTGCATTAACTGCGAATTGCTTATTTCCTCTGTTTTACTTAACAGTACAGTCTTTGCATATTGGATCTGATCAACAAAAAACTCTCCAAAGTTTTCAATATACTGCTCGAAATTAACTGCATCTACTACTGTAATCTTCATATTTATCGATATATTTTTATTGACTACCTCACTGCTTATCTCTTTAACTACCTGAGAAAGTTTTGCTACACCTGATGGCTCAATTATTATTCTATCTGGATTATAAGTACTAATAATCCCCTTTATTGCACTTCTAAAATCCTTTGATATACTGCAACATATGCATCCAGAAGTTATCTCCTTTATTATTATGTTATCCGATCTTAGTACACTGCCATCTATACCGACTTCACCATATTCATTTTCAATTATTACTACATTCTCATCTTGAAGACATTCTTTAAGAAGCTTCTTTATAAGAGTAGTTTTTCCTGAGCCTAAAAAACCTGAAATTATGTCTACATTCTTCATACTCCATCCTCCTCAATAATTGATGTGAAATCTCCTATTCACTAAATATATTCAAAAAGGGAGTATTTAATTCCTAATAAGAATCAGAAAACAAAATGATAAAAGCTGAAAGCAGAATGATGAACTTAGGAAGGAATCTGTTCGCTGCGCTCACTGATTTCTTAATTTTAATGGAGGTTTCACCTCCAAACCTCTGATAAGCGAGATATTTTCATTTCAATCCAAAGAGTTCTTAAGAGGAATTTGTCCTCTTATCTCGAAACTCCGTAGGAGTTTCATCCAATTCTCTTCTCTCTTAGTTCTGCTCTCTAATCTACTCTTAATGTATATATAATAAAAAAGGACTGAATCATTATCCAGTCTCTTTTATGATTTATATTTATTATACTTCTTGTGGTTTTGGAAGTTCTTTAAGCTTCAAAGTCTTACATTCATCGTCTTTGTAATAATAATTTTCTCCAAGGAACTTATCTGCTCTTTCTACCGCTTCATCCCCATATTCAAACATAATCATTCCACAAATTGCAGTTCTGAACCATACATCACAAAAAGTTTTATCAAGATATAAAGGCTTTGTATCCTTATCGCCGCCAGATACCTCTATCTCAAAGTCATGAGTTAATAAGTAATTAAAATGTACTACCATTGACTTCATGATTTCATTAGCCCAATCTGTGTGATCTTCTGCCATATTAGAAAAATAGTAGCTCCATGCATAAAGCAGATTATTTTGTACTGTAAGTGCTGCTATTCTATCATTAAGCCTATCTTTAAGATAACTGTATAGAAATTTAGCAACCCTCTGCTCATTTTCCTTAAACTTCTTTTCATATAATCCCATATCATATTGCATAAGCATTTCGATTGGCTGTTCCATTATTATTCCCCCCATAAATTCATGATTTTACTCATTTACAAAAAGTATATCACACTTTAACTCATGTTTACACTTTTACTTCTTTTTTGCTTGCCTTCTTTCCCTAAAAAAATCTTTAAGGATTTGAAAGCATCTGTCATCCTGTTCCCAATGCACATCTAGAAATTTATTAAGATTATCATCATACATAAGATTTATTGCACTGCCACAGGCACCACTTTTAAATTCATTCGCACCTATATAAATCTTAGAAATTCTACTCTGTAAAATAGCCCCGGCACACATTGGACATGGCTCTAAAGTAACATACATGATGCAGTCGTTAAGACGCCAGTTGTTAAGATTTCTCGATGCATCCTCTATTGCCATAATTTCTGCATGTGCCACTACAGAATTAAGGATTTCTTTTTTATTGAAACCCCTGCCTATTATTTTGTTATCTTTAACGATGACTGCACCTACAGGTACTTCTCCCATATCAAAAGCTTTCTGTGCTTCCATGAGAGCTTCATCCATAAAGTTCATACTGTCTCCTTCTTAGATAAACATTCTTACTTTCTTAATCCTGTTCTTATCTACTTCTTCAACTATAAATTTAATATTGTTATAAGTTACTTCTTCTTTTTCCTCAGGGAATCTTCCAAGCTCCCCTATTATAAGTCCTCCTATAGAATCAAATTCATCTGATTCTAAATCAAGTCCGATTATATCTTTTATATCATGAAGTCTCGTACTTCCTTCAAGCATATACTCTTTTTCGTTAATGCACTGGATTTCCTTTTCTTCCTGATCATATTCGTCTTCGATTTCTCCTACTACTTCCTCTACAAGGTCCTCAATAGTTGCAATCCCAACAGTACCACCATATTCATCAAGCACTATTGAAATGTGATTTCTTGACTTCTTCATCTCAGCGAAAAGTTCCATAACCTTTTTAAATTCAAAAGTATAGAATGGATCTCTCATAAATTTCTTTATGTCAAAGTTCTTCTTGTCCTCGTCACTGATAAATAGTAAATCCTTTATATTCAATACGCCCACGATATCGTCAATTGTTTCATTATATACAGGTATTCTTGAAAACTGTTCCTGTTTTATTACATCAAGTATCTCATCGTAAGTAACATCAACGTTTACTGCAACAATGTCAACTCTCTGAATCATTACATCCTTAACTTGAAGATCACCAAATTCAAAAACGTTAAATATCATTTCCTTTTCTTCTTCTTCAAGTACACCTTCCTCTTCACTGACACCAACCATTGTTTTAAGTTCTTCCTGAGTTATAAATGACTCATTTACATCAGGCTCTGCACCAAGAAGCTTTATGAAAACCTGAGATATCTGTGTAAATACAAATACAAGCGGAGTAAGAACTTTTACTACGATGTTGATTATCTTTATTATTCTCAGAGATATCTGTTCTGACTTCTGTTTAGCTATAGTCTTTGGTGTAATTTCACCAAATATAAGCACAAGAACTGTCATTACACCAGTTGCAAGAGCAACTCCAGAATCACCAAATAACTTCATTGCTAGTGATGAAGCAAGTGCAGATGCACCTATGTTCACGATGTTGTTTCCTATTAATATACTACCCAATAGCTTATTGGGGTCATTAGTTAACTTCTCCAGCAGCTTTGCTCCTTTTATATTTTCATCTACTAGATGTCTTATCCTTATTTTGTTTAAAGACATCAATGCAGTTTCTGCTGCTGAAAAGAAAGATGATAGTGCAATAAGTATAACAAGAATAACTAACTGCCACGTAAAGCTTGAATCCAAAAATACCACTCCTTAAATTTCATTCTGCATAACTATAATAATATGCAACAACCTTATTTTATATTTTTATTTCTTCCTAAATTCTTACCTATATATAGTTTCTTATCAACTGACTTTACAGCCCTTGCAAAATCAGAAATATCAACAAAGGTGTCAATTCCAGCTGTAATTGTAATTTTTACATCAAGGTTTCTAGCTTTAAAACTCTCTCCCCTTATAACATTCGAAACTTTTTCTGCAAACATAAAAGTCTCATCTATATTTTTATCAGGAAGGATAAGTAAAAACTCTTCTCCACCCCATCTTCCAAGTATATAATTTTCCTCTTTTATCTCTGCTATTCTTGATACTACTTCTTTTAAAATGTTGTCACCAGCATCGTGACCAAAACTATCATTTACACTTTTAAAATAATCAATATCAAGCAATATTATACCATTTTCTTTTTGATTCTTTAATTCTGAAATTTCAGCCTTGATTCCCCTTCTATTATAAATGCCTGTTAAGTAGTCTTTCTGTGAAAGTCTGTTTACTTCCTGATAAGCTTCTACCAGCTTGGCATTTACTGTAGCAAGTTCTTCATTTTTAATCTTGTAAATTTCGTTATCCTTTTCAACTTTTAAAAGGTCATACTCCTTTTTCATGTTGGAAATAGTCTTTATATATTCCTTATTCTTTATCTCAATCATCAGCTCTGCATAGAACATATAGTACTCAAGCGCCTTTTCATAATCACCATTTTTTCTATAAATCTTTGAAAAAAGCTGATAAGTATCAGCAATCCTTATCCTGTCGCTGGCATCCTTAAAATCTGATATTGCCTCATTGGCATATTTTAAAGCAATATCAAAATCTCTCATATTATAATATGAAAGTGCCATTGTAGCTTCAGTGTACCCGCTAAGTCCCTTATCCGTGCTATTCTTTTCAAACTTTAATGCAGTCTGAAGATATTTTATAGCTGTTTCAGGCATTCCTAATTTACAGTAAGCTTCTCCTAAATTTGAATTAATCATTGCTTTTTCAAAAACATGATCAGTTTCCTCTAAGTATCTCAATCCTTTTCTATAAGCATTAATTGCTTCCGTAAGCTTGTCTTTATTATTTTCTGTGCTGTCGCTATATACAGCTCCAAGTGCATTATATGACTTACCCAGGATATATTTATCATTAAGTTCATCTGCTATTCCTCTTAGCTTAAAAGCAGTTTCTTTTGCAGAATCGTAATCTTCTATCATACAGTATATAGACGTGATTTTATATAACATATGAAAAATAGATTTCTTATCGTTAATCTTCTCAGCTATATTGACACATTCCTTATATGATTTCATTGCTTCAATATAATTTGCCATCTTGTAATAGCTGTCTCCCCTATAAGACTCAACCTGATACAAATCTTCACTTGAAATAAATTTTCCTTTGCTGCGTATTTCATCAAAATATCTTATTGCTTTATAATATTCAGACTTTTTATACGCTTCGATCCCCTGTCGCAATACGTCCACTCTATCACCCCAGTAATTGCAAAAATTATTATCCCTATAAATACGTAATGTTTTATATTATTATACAACATTTCATGTAATTTGTATTTTTAATTATTTATTTTTACAAAATAAATATATAATATGGAACAATTATTATTTTCTGTTAATTATATTATGTAATTATAATTTTATCGTTTTTGTAAATTATTATTTACAAAGCGCATTTCAGAGCAATAAAAAAACTGCTCAGCCATTAAGACCAAGCAGCTTGCTTTGCTTACTTTACATCACTCAAACTAACAAATACAATTTATTCATTATAAACATTTAATTCGTACGTATTCATAATTATTAATATCAAATTTAATATATATTGAGTTTTAGGGATATGCTAAGTTATATATTTTTCCATGGTAAGATATTATTTATCTCGTACTCATTAGATATAATAATGCAAGCAAAGCTGTACATATTTTTAATAAATATTTAGAGGAAATAGGTGTCTGGGCAAAAAATATTAAATTATTTTTTATCCATACTCTTATAATAACCCCTTTTTTTGAAAAAGCAAATACTTTTTTACCTATTTTTTATGTAATATAATAGATGTCTATATTGAGCTTAATAATAAAAAAGAGATAAAACATTACTTAGATAAGGCAATGAACTTCCTACAATCCTTATCAGATAAATTAGATAGTTTGAACTTCTCAATAAAGACAACAGACCAGAATATCATACCCTTATATATAAATACATAAATATGTATTCTATGCAAAACAAAAAGGATGATCTTGATAGCTTAGTAAGTTTCGCACTTAGTTTAAACAGAGAAGAATTCAACGACTAATTTTTAATATAATTTTTGCAAACTCATCTTTGCTGAGACATTAATTTTAAGTTCGAGGTTATTAACTGCAAAAAGAAAGACCTGGTTTTTGACCAGGTCTTTCTTTTTTGTTTGGTACTCCCAGTAGGAATGCTTGTCTACATTCTTGTATGTTTGTACATATTAAATAAGTTTCTATAAATGCTTATATACAGCCATTTATATCAATAATCCTTGTACTTATATATTGTTCTATATATTTATATGTTTTTATATATTGTCGGTATTATGTCGGTTAATAGAATATCTACACATTTATATAACTATTTATTTTATATTTAAAAATTAATACTACCATCCTATAAATAATATAATAAAAGAAACCCAGTTATTTTGAGTCACCTTTATTATATCTACTTTAAGTAATTTTTAACCTGCTAGACTAAGTAGTGATGTCAAAATATTTTTTACTTTCTCTGACCGAAAAATTAATTTTAATATTTCTTTAAAGCTTTCCACGTTTTCAATTACTATGCAATCATTTGGTATTTGTATGTCAGGATGATTCTTTTTGTAAGTATCCCCAGTAAAACAACCTTGTTTAAAAATTATATCACATTCAATTTCCTCAAATATACTCTTGGGCAATTTAATCAATAAAGGATATATTTCTATATTATGATGTATTGATAATAATTTGTATGAATAATCTGGTAAATAATCACTTCTTAAATTAAATTCAAAATTAAACTGTTTTTTATAACCTAAGTACTCAATTTTTAGCTTATTATCTTCTATCGAACTAACACATCCATATATTTTTCGTTTAGTTTCTTTAGTCAGGAAGTCACCTTGTTGATCTAAAATACTTTTTGGTGTCTCAATTTTTTCAATATTAATATCTCCCCATAAATTTTCCATAAATATTACCTCCTAAATAATACGAAATAGTATAGGCAAATGATCACTTATTGTCTTATCCGGTATTTTATTTTTATTAATCAAATTTATGCTATCTACCTTAGTCAAAATATGTAATTCATTAAAATCAAAATTATTTATTAATTGTGGCCTAATAATCACTTGATCAAACATATGCCAAAAGTATGCTATCTGACTTGAATTTGAATAATAATAAGTACCTGGTGGCCAACTCTCATCCCCCAATAAATTCCACATAGGATTGTAGAACATTTTATATTCTTGCTTATCTATAACTCTTTTAAGTTTTTCAACAACATTTCGACTAGATAAAGCATGGGTGGCACTAGCTAATACTATTGGCTTTTCAAATGGATTCATATTAAAATCACCAACTATAATAGAATTACTTGTATTAAATTTGTTTTCTTCATTTTCTATAGCATTTCTTAAACTACTTAATTCTACAATTTTATCATAATCATCTTTGTACATATTACTAGATAAATGTACAAAAGCTATAATATGTTCTCCTAATGATTCATGTGGAATTAATTTCAATGTATAATGATCTGTTTCTTTTAAATGATTTATTTTGTTTGCATTATATTTTGTAAATATGCTTATTCTATTACATGCTATTTTAGGTACTTCATATAAATAAAAACTTTTTTCTGACAACATTTCAAGCAATTGTGTACCATCACCATCATATTCTGCCAATGCAACTATATCTATATTATTATTTATTATTATCTTACATAATATATTATTAATATTTTTATTTTTATGTACATTCCAAAATAAATAATTCATTATTTATTACTCCATCTATTACTTTCATACGTATTTACCCGTATGTGGATTATAGTCTTTTAATTGCCCCTATTATATATTTTATAATAATAAAATATCAAAATAACTACTCCTATAAAAAAATCCGATTATGCAACAAAGTTTCTTGCTTTATTTGATTCTCTGACTATAAAATATGCTTTATACAATAATCATAACCATTGCTCCAAGAATAATTGAAAATATTGTTAATATTAAGGCAACATTAAATAAAAAATACTTCTTATATGCAATTCCAGAAAGCGTAACTATTTGTATAATTAGTGTTTTTTCATATCTATATTTCTCAGACTCAAATTTATCATATTCTTCTTCATGATTAATAAATTTTCTTTTTTGAATGGCTTCATAATATTCATTTGGAGAATACTTTAAAATATCTTTATAGAATAACAAATTATCATTATCTGATTTATCATCTAAAGTTAACTTTAAAATGGATTCAATCGTTAATTTTGTAAATAATTTTGGAAGAAATGATACTAAGCTAATTAATATTGGTAAAGCTGTCATTACACTACAAATAACAATTAATGTTTTAGGACCTGTCTTACACTCAAAAAATTGTTTAATAAAAAATGATAACCAAACACCATCAAATGTTATAAGCGCCAAATTTTTTGCTTCAGCAAAATTCAACCAACTCGTAACATCCTTTAATATCTCTTTTAATTCACCTTTCAATATACCATCCCCTATATAAATCAATTATTTTTCTTAAATACTTTTTTTATGTTTTCTTTTAAATTTTCTACCACATCCTCTTCTGTTAATTGATCTACTTCATCCTCATTCATAAATCTACAGTCACAATATTTATTTTTATCAAATGAAATATTATTCGATTCTGTTTCTTTTATTTGAGCTTTAAATATAATACCTGGAACAACGATACCACTCTTCTTAAAAGTATATGTAGCTATAGGAATAGGATTTTCTTCAACCTGTATATCCAAGTTTAAATTATTCTTATACTCTTTTCTTAAACACGTAGCCCAACTTTCATTTGAATTAATTTTTGCACACCCGCATTCCCATTTATTAGGGAATAGATTGCGTTGAGGTGATCTCTTTAACATTAAAATTTTATTATCATCATTAATACACATTGCCACGCAATGTACTTCTGAATTAACAAAACTAGCCCTTCTTGGCTTGTCCATACTTTGTGAATTAGACTTATTATAGTCTAATTTTAATATATCATCTTCTATTAATCTTTTAATATCCACTTCAATATTTAAATCATTTAGTATTTTTTGCAAATAACTTATTCCATACTTTCCTTTTGCTTTTATTTTTTCATAGTTTATTACAGTATCATCTTTTAAGTAATCATCATAATTAAACAATTCATTTATATTATCCCATATATGTGTATAGAATATAATAGGATATAATCTATCTTCCCAAATTCCTTTTAATTTCTCATAAGATACAATTCTAAATAAACTATTTATATCTTTTTTATCTAGATCAGAAAAAGTATTATAATTTTCAGATAAATAATATAATATATATGCTAACGTTGCACTAACTGTGACCTTTCTTTTACTACAATACTTACCAATTCTAAACCCTTCATCTATATCGGGTCCTAAAAAGTCTATTTGATTTAAATGCTGCCCTAAAAGTACGTTTGAATCTTGATTAGATGTTAAAGCATTTCCATATATATAATTATATCTAGATTGTTTATCTTCTTCACATTTTGCAATCCATGCAGACCCTTTTATATCAATATTAGATTTTATTACTGTTTTCTCTTGTATTTTAAATGAATCCATATCACAAATTTCATTATAAAAATCATTCATTGTATAATACATAGCTTTAACATTATAAAAAAGCTCCTGCGGATATTCTATTTTCTTATAAAATAATATTTCATCACCAACTATTTTCCAAACATTAACTGGCAATACACAATCATGATTATATTTATTTTGCTCATTCTCAATTTGTGATTTAAATATCAATTTAATTTTTTCATAAAATATTAAAAGTAATTTACTCCATTTATCTTTAAATTTGGTTTTAAATCTAGTTGAATTTTCTAAATCAAAAGAAAAGAACATGTATATTCCATCATGCTCTTTTCTAATATTTTCTACTGATTGTTTATCTAATAATATGTCTGCATCAATTAGCCGTTTTCTAAGTGCCTTATTTGCTATACCCATATTCCTAAATTGACTCCTCTATAATATGCTGATTCTTTAGATACATTAAACTGCTGTGCAATTTTTTTCAAATCATATCTATCATCATTAAAATAACAGTTAGAAACCTTTATAAATTTATCTGTTGGCATAAGGAAAGCTGCGGCAAACGTATTTGCTTCAGTTTCTTCAATTCCTGTTGACATTTCTTCTCTATGATAAATTATTGACTTACGACAATTATTGGCCCATTTTTCTTCATTTAAAAAATCTAAATGAATAAATAAATGCCCTAATTCATGTGCTATTGAAAATCTTCTTCTTTGTTCTGACACAATTAAATCTGAAATTTGAATTTTAAACTTAGGTTTATCTTCCTCATCAGATAAATCAGTTAACTGCGCTATAACACCACTATTTAAAGTAGTCTCTTCCAAGGTACCGTCAAGTCCTATTACAACATTTTCAATATCAAAATCATTTTCTAAATTAAGCGTATTATTAATACGCTCAGCATATTCTTCTATAATCCTATTGTGCATAAATACCACCTCTTACAATACCTAATATAATTATAATACTCTTTGTAATTTTTATAAAGTAATTATTACTTTTAATATATAATATCTTTACTATTTACACTCTTTGCATTTTTATACTAATATAACATTGTATTATTAACACCCTAAAACTTGTAACTAATTTAAGCTTTATATGATAGAAATTTATATATTCTTACTACTATTATCAATTAAGTCTGTCATAATTAAGGTATTAACCATATTTAGAATATTTTTAAAATGGTCAAGTTGACCATTATAATATTTTACTTGTCTTTCTAATTCCTTTATATATGCATCTTTTTCAGAATCACTAGTTTGTATTCCCATGTATTCATATATAGACTGTGTATCTATTCGCCATTGCTTACCTAGCTTTGTTCCCTTAAGCTTTATTGTATCGTCTACTTTAGCCCTATTAAGTATCTCCCTTACATATGCAGCTGTAACTCCCATGATTTCTGCTGCTTCTGCTACTGTTGAATATGCTTTTCTATTCTCTTTATTCATCTTTTGTTATCTTCCTTTCATTTCTTTATATCTAGTTAATTATTGTTCTATAAAAGTTTATGCGTTTATTGTGTATATATTTTTAGTGCAAGAAACTCCCCTAGGTATTTTTTGAATTGATTTCATTATATAAATATGCTGTAATTCATTGAAATGACAATACCTAAGGGACATTTACCCATTCTTCCTTAAAAGCATGTGAATTTTGATTTAATTTCTGCTAATTTCATAAAATTATCTTTTGCAAACATATATTCATTCTCTAACACATTTAATCGTTGTATTGTCCTGCTAATATTTGACTTTGAAATAAGCTTACATATAGTATTTATTATCTGTTTCAAATCAGTAACTAAGGATAACTTTCCTGTCTTAACAATACATTTCTTTGCCATAGCTTTGTTAAAAAAGATCTTTGTCCACTTTCTGCTATCAATTTTTTTCTCTTGTTTAGCCATAATCAATAATTTCTTGTCTGAACCTTTTATATGCTCTTCTATAGGCCTTATAAGATCTTTCATTATTTGATTCGTTATCCACTTATGCATAGCATTATCATTTAACTGATAAATGTATTCTGAGCCTAAACAATCTTTAATTTTCTTAGGTTTGCACAGGTTATATTCTATCCTCATATACTGCTTATCTATATGTATCTTGTACTTATCCTTAAGCTGGCTTGTCTTATCATATATTTTAGCTTGAACTGATTTGTTAAAAAACTCAAATTGTTTCACTATTCTCTTTTTACCTACATATGAAGAATAGTTATATGTCTTAGGAACTAAGTGCACCATTTGTTGTAATAGAAATTCATACTCTACAAATTGCCTATCCATTTCTGCTGTTATATTTATTTCTATTTCTTCAAATTTAGCTTCAGTAAAATCTAAATAAAGCCCATATTGTTCTTTAATATATTCTTTTAACGTTTCTATAAGATTATGATATTCATGTACTGTCAATGGCTTTAGGTTACCATTTGATTCATCAGAAACATGTATTTCTATAAAACTGTATGGATTGGCAATGCCGTTATTAATTTTGTTTCCCATCACTAAGCTATTAAATATTTTTCCATCAGTTATCTTTAAATAACTATATTCAAAGTATTCATTAGATTCTACTCTTGATACCTCTACCACTGCAATATCATCTGTTTTATGAATAACATTATTATTGGAAATCAATTTGGCTTCATCAACTTTTACAATCCTAAAAGACTTTACTTTAGTTTTATCAATACCTATATATCTTTTCATATCTTTACTTTACAGTACTTTTTATTACAAATCTTAGTAATTGTAAACATTCATTGCATAATCCTTTTTCATGAATGTACATATTTTTATATCTTGTTAATGCATTGCAAATAATGTTTAACCTGTAATTAGTAAAATTATACTGCCTAACTCCTTCCATTTCATGCATGCTTAAATGATCTACTATATCCCAATAATCATTCTTTTGCTTAGCAGATAGCGATTGAGTCACCACACTATCTATCAAAACATTTATTATAGTATCTCTATTTTCCTTAGTTAATCTTAATTTGTTCATTGTATCACCCTCCATCATTTGATTACTTCTTAATGTATTCATATTTTCCATTAGATTTTTTTACTCCTTTCTTGTGTTCTAAAGTTATATTATGCAAACTATTTTTTTTACTACCCTAAGTATCAAAAATTTTTTTTACTTAGATTACTACCATGATTCATGTCATATGCACATAAAACTGTAAATTCCTTTGAATTGTCTTAAATATTCTTATTCTTTTATGATTTTTATTTTCCTTATAGTAGTCATTTTTTAATAACTCTCATAATTTAATGATATTCACAAGAATATTACGTTTCTTCGTTTCAAGTTATTTTAGGTATTCCTAGATTGAAAAACCCTATTAATAAAACAAAATTATTGAATTTTCCTGTGAACACTATATTACAAACTATCTTTTTAACACTTAATTTTTTCAGCCCCAGGTGTCTTAACTATACATGCCCTTCGGGCTAATATAAGTAATTTTATTTAAAAGGAGGATGTTAACAATGAACTTAAATTGCTATATAAGAGGACAACCCTCTTAGAAAAAACTTTTTACAGAAAAAACTATATAAATAAGGAGAGATAACATTATGGCAAGTTATAGAAAATTAAAAAACAATAAATGGGAAGTAACAATTGACTTAGGACGAGATCCTTTAACAGGTAAAAGGAAAAGAGCCTATAAATCAGGCTTTAAAACTAAAAAAGAAGCTGTTGCATATGCAAATTCTTTCAGTGTAGATGTAGCAAACGGATTGAATGTCATAGATAGCAAAGTTCTACTAAAGGATTTTATTAATACTTGGTACAATGATTATAAATCTAATACTTTATCAATGAATACAAAAGCATCTTACTCATCTAGGATTAATAAATTCATTATTCCTTATCTAGGACATATTCCTATTTCTAAAATAACTACAGCAAATGTACAGCAGTTTTACAATGATCTTATAAAGCAAGGCTCTAAGCCCAATAGTGCTAAGAAAATAATTGAAGTTCTAAGAGGCTGTTTTAAGTATGCTAAAAAACTTAATCTAGTAACATTTCTGCCTACAGACATAGAAACAGTTCCTCAAGAAGCAGAAAAAGTAGCTGTATGGGATGATAATCAGCTTAAATATTTCTTATCAGAAATTAAAGATACATGGCTTTATGTTCCTATAATGATAATAAGCTTAACTGGATTACGTGTAGGCGAACTTTGTGGGCTAAGATGGGATAATGTTGATTTTGAAAATGGTATTATACATGTGTGTGAACAAGTAACTAATGATAAAATGAATAAAACTCTTATTCATACAGATAAATTAAAGACTAAGACATCATATAGAGATATTTCTATTCCTAACAGTTTAATACATGTACTTAAGGAACATAAGCTTAGTCAGCCTTGTAATAATCATAAAGGCTTTGTTGTCTTAGACAGGCAAAATAAAATGTGTAACCCTAGAAATGTATCTATGAACTTTACCAATGCTGTGCAAAAGTACAAGCTTTCTGCAGATGACATTCATAGTTCAAAGAAAAAGTATTCTACTAATTACATGCAGTTGCCTCAAATCTCTATACATGACCTTCGTCATACTCATGCAACTATATTGTTGCTTAAAGGCGAAAACATTAAAGTTATCTCTGAAAGGTTAGGACATAACTCTGTAAAAATTACTCTTGATACTTATAGTCATGTTTTACCTTCAATGCAGTAAACGGTAAATAATGCGTACCTGTACAAAAAAATAAAGCTGCCAGCGATGGCAGCTTTTATCGGTTAGTTTTTCTACATTCTTGTGACAGTTTATCTGACCATGGTAGAAGATCATCTAAAAATTCTAGTTTTTTATCTTCCATATGTTTTGGTATTTCAGTAAGAAGATATTCAAAATAATTATATGGTTTTAAATTGTTTGCTTTCGCTGTTTCGGCAATACTATAGATGATTGCACTTGCTTTAGCTCCATCAATTGTATCTATGATGTGCCAGTTATGCTTACCGACGCAGAAGCTACGAATGCTTCCTTCAGCTGCATTATTATCCATTG
>NZ_VULX01000027.1 GCF_009696465.1 Inconstantimicrobium porci
AACTTATTCCTTTTTCATTTAAACTTAAATCATACATAAACTCAGCTCCATTCATTTAATATCGACAATTAAATTATAATGGATAATTTATGTATTGGGGAGATGTTTTTACATCTCCTTTATTTTTTATCAATTTTCCTGCCTACAAAAATTATACTCTAACCTTAAAAATAATCGCTAAAGAAGTACTCAGTGCAACTTTCTAATACTGTAAAAAATTGGACAGGCTTACCTGTCCAACACAATACTTTATTATAGATATTTTTTTTCAAGTTTTTCTAATGCTTCAAGTTTCTTAACTCTTGTATTACCATGTTTTTTCTCATATGCTTTACACTCATCATTAATAGTATCCAATAAAGACTTTTCAAGTGATCTTTCTGCAAACTTATAAACAACACTATTTTCTTTTTCAATATGTCTAGTTAATAAATCAGTGTATGAGATAGCATTAGCTATAATATCAAGCTTAGCTTCTTCATCGCCTTCTTTTAACTTTTTAAGAGCTTCACTTAAATTTCCTACATACATTCTTCCAAGGTCATGTTCTACAAGCATTCCATGCTTAATCACCTTTTCTCCTGCTGCTCCAAGATTTTCAGCCATTCTGTTAAATAAGAATATTTCTTCTTTATTATGATGATGTCCATCTGCATATGTTCTTATAAAGTCAACCATATCATTAAAGTCATCAAAATTGACTTCTTCACCCTTTAATACTCTATAACATGCTTTTCTTAACACAACAAGCATTCTACTTATATTTTCATGTTCATTTACCATTAACTCGATAGCATTCATTATTATCAACCCCTATATAAATTAAACTCTTCTTATTACCATTACTGTTTCACTATCTTTAACATACTGGAATTCATTATTAAGTTCAGTAACAAAAGCTTTAATCCATTCATCTCTCATATTATAGAATGATTTTACATCAACTCTTTCACTGTGGAACAGTTGCTCATGTACATCAATTGTTCTCTTCCAACTAATAGAATCATTATCTGATGAGATAACTTCATTAACTCTGTCACAAGGCATACCATCTAATATATAATCATTTATTGAATTATATATTTCACCTGCATCATTAATAGTTCCTTTTTCAGCTTTAACTTCCTTTGCAGCCTTTATTCCCTGAGACTTATATACTTCATAAATCTTTGTAAGACATTCTTCGCTCTTTTCTATGATTTCATGAGTAATCATTGCAACTCTTCCTTCAGCAATATTAATTCTTCCCTGAAGCCATCCATGAATATTAGAAGTATCAATAAGATCTTCAAGTGGTTTATCTTCTAATCTTTCTCCATATTTAGCATCTAAGTTATTTTTTAATAATTGAACATCTATATTTTCTTTTTCTGCTAAAAGTAAAAGTTCATCTTCAATTCCTTCAAACCACTTTATCTTGTTATATAACCAGTAGTGAATTTTTCCTAAAAATAAGCTCATTTTATTATCTCCTTTGTTGTTAAATTATATAATATATATCTTTATTATTCTTTAATTGCTGTAGTTATTATAACAATAAACACAAAAAATAATCCGTTGCACAGGCAACAGATTATTAATTTTATTCTTATGTTTTATTTTATAATGTTCTGTGGTTCTTTATCTAAGTATTTTCTAACATTATTAAATACTATAACAGCTCTCTTTTCAAGTGCTTCCTTTGTAGCAAATCCTATATGAGGAGTCGCAATAACGTTCTTAGCATTTAATAATGGATGCTCCATCTTTACAGGTGGCTCATTTTCAAATACATCTATACCTGCACCTGCAATATTACCATTGTTTAATGCATGTGCTAGAGCTGCGCTGTCTACTACTGGACCTCTTGCTGTATTAATTAGTATTGCATTTTTCTTCATCAAAGCAATATTATCTTTATTAATCATATTCTTTGTTTTTTTATTTAAAGGAACATGTACAGACACTATATCACAAGTCTTAAGCAAGGTTTCAAGATCAACATACTTGATTCCTGGAATATCCTTTTTAGTTCTGCTATAAGCATAAACATCACATCCAAAAGCATCAGCAATCTTAGCCACTCTAAGTCCTATATCACCAGTTCCAATAACACCAAACTTCTTACCTTCAAGTTCAAATCCAATTAAACCATCTTTTGTGCCCTTATTTCTAACTACTTCATTGCACTTAATTAAATTTCTGTAGATATTAATTATCATACCGAAAACAAGATCTGACACAGCTGCTGTAGAATATCCTGCACAGTTGCAGACCATTACATTATTCTTTCTGCATGTTTCCATAGCAATGTGGTCAACACCAGTGAATGCCACAGAAATCATTTTTAAATTCTTACATCCTTCAATAACTTCAGTATTAAGTGGAAGATTAGAAACAGCTATAATATCTGCATCACTACCTCTTTTAATAAGCTCATCTGTATCAGTAACTCTAGTGTTATAATACACAACTTCAACGTCTTGTCCTAAAATATCATCAGCCATCTTTAAAAGTTTCTCTTTATCTACTCCAAGAGGCTCAATTATAACTAGTTTCATAAAATCATCCTTTCATTATCACAAAATTTAATTTACTGTTTTTTTCATTATATCATATAATTAAACAATTAACTCCAGCTTTGACCATAACATAAAATAATTACAAAAAAAGCTGGAGAAAATCTCTCCAGCTCTTGATAACAAAAATTTAATACAGTTCACCAAAGTCCAGTTCTTTGCCATGTTCTTTAAGTATATCAATTATCTTATCTGTATCTTTCTTTTTAAAATAAAAATACTGTGATAAGAATCCTCTACTACTTATTCCATGATTAAAACACATAGCAATAAATGCGGCAACAACAACTACAAAGAACAGATAATGATACCATTGTGATTTATAAGCATATGTTATACCACTGAAAATTGCTACACCAATAATCATTTCTACTATCTCATAAGCACTCTTACGAGTTGGTATAATAAGCTCTTTTAAATTATGGACCTGCTTAATCAGTATTCCTATAAATAAAATAAATATAATAAAACTAACTATCTTCATATATATTTCCTCATTTTTATCATAATAATGCTTTAAATAGATTAATTATTCCTGAAAACACACTAAACCAGCTGTGCTATTTCATCCTCTGTAAGAAGGCTTTCTGCTGCTTTCATTGATTCCATAAGCTGCTCCATCTTAGAAGCACCAATTATGGCTGCTGCCTTCAGCTTATTATCTGTAATATACTGAAGTGCTGCTGAAGATGGCTCATAATTTTTCTTCTCACACAAATCAAGCAGCTTTCCATATCTTATAACATTTTCAACGCTTAAATATTTCATATGCTTTGGTGCAATATCTTCAAGTCTTCTGTTATAGCCACACGAAAATACTCCGCCAGCTTGTGAAGAATATGCAAGTATGGGCATATCAAGCTTCATGTATTCATCATATATCTCTTTGTTCATACATATTAACGTTTCATCATTAAAAGTTCTTGGGAAACATTCTGCAAGACTCCACTGTATTTCAGATGAACAGATTTCAACCTTATTTTTTTCTTTTGCATACTTATTTGCTTCTATAATTCTGCTGACTGTCCAGTTTGATACTCCTACATATCTTGTCTTGCCTTCTTTTACAAGCCTATCAAGAGTATCAACGATTTCACTTACGGGTCTTGATTCATCATCCCTGTGTAAAAGGTAAAGATCAACATAATCCATCTGTAGAGTCTTAAGACTTACTTCCATGTCATAACGTATCTCTTCTTCTGATAACCTTGGCTTAAATAACGGATCTTCAAAACTTGGATGACCGCCTTTAGTTATGATAATTACTTTATCCCTGACATTTCTTTCTTTAACCCACTGTCCAAGAGTTTCCTCACTCTTAAATTCTCCGCCTTTTATCCAGCCGCAATATGCTCTTGCTGTATCAAAAGTATTTCCGCCTTTGGCAAAATAATAATCCATCATCTCAAAAGAATGTTCTTTAGAAAGTCCTGTTCCAAAATTCACAGTACCTAGTATTAATTTTGAAACTTTTAAATCATCTTTTAATTGTAAATTGTTCATGTTACCTCCGTAATATATCTGTTTACTACTGGCAATATTATATACTACAAATCTAAACTCATTCAACTACTACTGATGATTTATACTTATCTATACAGTATATCAGAAAACAAACTGCTGCAATAAAAACTCCTACAGATGCAAATACTGTATTGACTGAAAAACACTTATTAATAATAGGAATCACTGCTACAGTAATAAGAGATGCCAATGTAAGAAGTATTTTGTATGATGCAAAAACTCTGCCAAGATAATGATTATCAACCTGCTGCTGAATAATAGTTTGAACATACACGCCTTGTATTGCAAGCATCAGCGCCATTACTCCGATAATAATTAAAGTTAATGCTACATATTTTGAAAATGGAATAAAGATAAATAACACAGCAATAATAAAGGAAATCAACAGATACTGTTTTACAATATCTTTTCCCTTATACAGTTTGATGGCAATTGGAACAAGAATACTGCCTACAGCCATTGCATATCTAAAATAAATCATGCCTTCTGAACCAATATGAAGTATCTTATCTGCAATATCAATATTATAAACATCATAAAGTCTACTTAATGCAGAAAATAAAAGACTTATTAAGATAATTATAAGACAAGAATGATTTCTTAAAATCTCGTGAATGGCTCCTTTATCAAAAAGTACAAGTTTTTGTTTCTCACAATTAACTGAATTATGGTTATATTCAATGAACATAAAAAAGATTCCAGATAAGAAAAAGCTTACAGCATTTATTATAAATAAAATGTCTGCACCAATGTACTTATAGAGAAAACCTGATAATGCTAAAGAAATAAACATCATGATATTCTCAGCTGTAAAGAAAAGTGTATTTGCTTTTGCTATGTCATTTTTATCAACAAGCTCTGGCAGAATAGCCACTTCACTACACATATCAATATCGTTTAAAGACTGTAAAAGAAATGTGCCAATGTAGGCAACCCAGACTGTTTCTTTCGAAATCATAAGAAATATCAATGCACATGGCACACTAAGAAAATTAGTTATTGCAATAATGTTCCTTCTATTGTACTTATCTGTAAGAATACCCGCAAAGTACTGTATAAATATCCTAAGTGCACCTTTACTTATCCACATTACTGCAATAGAATCAATTGTGCCTGTTATGTCATAAACAAGCAGTGTCAGTGCAATATCGTATAGATAATCTCCAACGCTTGATATTACACCTCCTAAAAACAACATTCTCAGCCCCTTATACTTTTGCAGTAAATTAATCATTTAACCACCCCCATAATAATTATTTCATCGTGTAGGTCCTATGATATCAGGAAAATACTAGAAATATAAGACTGATAATAATTTTTCTTGTATGCTATAATATAAGTAGGGAAAGAAATAAATATTGATATAAAAAATCCACGAGACATTAATTCTCGTGGATTTTTTATTATATTCTGCTTTCCTTATATATTTTCTTAAGTGCTTTCTTTGAGCCTCTTTCAATATCACGCTTAAGTTTTCTATCTTTAAATTCAATAAACAGCTGATCTAAATCATAGCCTTCTGGATAAAGATCTGAAGCTTTACCATATAGCTTTAGCCTTCTATAATTAACCTTAATATATTGCTTCTTATAAAATACAGTAATATTATTGCTACTATCGATTTCCTCATAAACAAGTCCAAAGTCATTTTTATCAAGCAGCATAACCCTATCACCTTTTTTAAAGCTTACTTCTTCTGTTTTATTATCAATAGCTTTTTTCTTTGCTATCTTGCTTTCCTTAACTCTCTCATAATTATAGTCCTTAGTGTTTATATAATGCTGTGCCCTCTTTAAAATGTTATCAGCTATGCCCATCTTCTTAGAAATATAGAGAGCATTGCTGTCTCCAGTCATACCTATATGGAGCTTGTATAAAGGATCAAGCGTATCCTTCATAAATTCCATTGCTGCATTTTCAAAGTCAGGATGTGAAGCTGAAAAATTCTTAATTTCTCCATAATGAGTTGTAGCAACTGTTATACATCCCTTATGATAAAACTCTTCAAGGATTGCAATTGCAAGTGCTGCACCTTCATTTGGTTCAGTACCACTTCCTATTTCATCAAAGAGCAGAAGTGAATTTCTGCTGCTCATCTCTAGAATATCAGAAAGATTCTTCACATGCGATGAAAAAGTACTAAGTGCGTTAGATACACTCTGATCATCTCCAATATCAACAAATATGTCATCAAAAACAGCAATTTCAGTACCATTTTTAGCACCAATGTGAAAACCTGACATCACTGCTAGAGTAAGCAGTCCTACTGACCATATTTTTATAAGAACTTTTTATCGGTACTGTAAACTTTCCATTTCTTTTGCTGATAAAGAATTCTCCAATATACTGCTTGTTGCCACTGCTTTTTAAGAATTTATCAAGCTTTTCCTTTATTTTATTTTCATTGTTGTCTATATTACGTCTGATTCTGCTAAGTTCTCTAGATGCATTAGAATCGACCATACATCCCCTGATGCATCTGTTTATTTCTTCTTCAATGTCTGAAAATTCAGAGATACTTTCTCCATAAGAGCTTAGCGTAGGTGCATACCCCTCTTTATTTTTAATAAAAGATTTAAGCTTCCTGCACCCTCTTAAAAAATCAGATACAGCAGTAAGATCACCAGCTTCAAGCGATGATCCCTTTTCCATTTTGTCTATTAGCGGATTTATATTAGATATTCCCTCAAGTGGAACATGATAAGATGCGTCAATAAGATTTCTTCCTTCTGAAGTTTCATTCATCATTCTCTTTACATTCTTCAGATTTGAAGACGGTATTAGTTTGTCTATTAGATTTTTTCCAAGAGTACTTACACAGTATCTCTTAACAATTTCCTTTAATTTATAGTAATCAAGCTTTTCCATAGTATTATTATTCATTTCAAAATCCTCCATATATGATTTCAATACAAATTCACATAAAAATAATTTTACAAATGAATATACATGTTTGTTAAGTTCTATAAATTAAACATATAAATTTAAAAAATAAAAAAAGCTGCAGAAATAGATCCACAGCGAAAGCGCCCATATAAATATGAGCAGTAACTATACCCTTTAATAAAATGAGTAAATATGTGGATTTGTATCTTAATAATTTAATCAACTAAACTAATGAATAATGTCAGTATGCGAACAATGAAAAAAAACGCACAATAACTAAGCCTAAATCATAAGGCTTATTACTCTTTATTCTAATTAAATATTATAATTATAAGATACTAAACACTCACAAAATCTACCTCACTTTATTTAAATTAAGTACATTTTAACATCTTAATATCAAAAAATCAACAATTATTATCAAATATTCTCATACAATTAAGTAAATACCTGTAGCAATTATAGTCAAAGCTATTATTTTCATAAAATAGAATCTGCTCTTCACCACCACTCAGCTTCTGACAGTCACTTGTTGATTTGATAGCATTAATAGCCTTAACATTAAGCTGACTTGCTATTCTCTCCGCATTCTTCTTTAAATAGCTTAAATAAACTGTTGCATTATTTATAAAATTATCTGAAAAGATGTGATCATTCTGATTGACACAATACATTATATCTGCAGTATCAATGTTTCTTACATCTTCGCCATCAATTTTTATAGTCCCTGATTCTATTGTAAGATACTTCATTAATAGATTAATAAGTGTTGACTTACCACAGCCATTATGGCCTATGACAGCATATTTCTTTCCTTTTTCAAATTTTAAGTTAAGATTTTTCACATCAAAATTGTTGTACTTAAAGCTGACATTTTCAAATACAATATCTTTCTTAAAATCTTTCTTAACATTAAGTTTTTCTTGCTCACCGTTATTAATAAATGACAGTACTTTATTCTTAACTCCAGTTAATGATCCAATTAAATTAAACCCATAAATAAAACCATCTACTGGTGAAATAAAGTTGTTTACATAGCCAAACGCCGCAACACATACCCCTACTGTAATCTCATGATTCATAAGAAGTATAGCTGACATAATAAAAGCAGACATTCCTACTGCATTTATACTTAATGACTCTACTGTTATAGCTAATGTTTTAAACTTACCATACTTAAATCGTAATTTCCTTGTTTCAATAAGTACCTTTTCATGCTCATGATTTATTTTATCTCTTGTTCTTCTATTAATTATTTTAAACCCTTCAAGAAAATCCTTTATTCTTGATACATAAATACCTATTTGATCTAGATACCTGCTTCTTCTTGAGGCAAGAGATTTAGATAGAAGCTTTGGTATAAATACAGATATAATCGTCCCTACAACTATTACAATTGATATTCTATAGTCAACAAATTTAAATATGAAAACACTGTATACTACAATCTGGCAAAAGGATTTAAACATATCAATAATTGGTGTTATATAATCCTGTTCTAATTCCGTAATATCATTTCCTTGAATTGAAATATATTCTCCTACATCTCTTGAAGAAAATTCTTCATAATTATAACGAAATACAGACCTGAAGAAATCCCTTTTTAATAACATCTCAAACTTCAGTGAGCTTTTCCAGGAAAAATACATATCTAAATAACTAAATACTGCTCCAAAAATAATACAAGCAATATATAATAAAATTATCATTAGTAATGATAAATGACGCTCACCTTCCTTAACAGTAAATATATCTAGTAGCAGTTTTTGTAGCGCCGGAACTGCCGCATTTGTTGCTGCAAAAAGAACATCAAAAATCATCTGTAAAATTAAAAGCCATTTTATTTCTAAAAAATATTTTTTCATTATCCTATATCCCCTTATTTATGACAAAGATATACTTCATAAGGGATACATCTCAAGATTTAAGACTTTATTTTTCTATAAAATGCACCGTCCTAATTTCCCCCTCACTAAATACTGCTTTTTATAGAAACACTCTGCTTTTATAGCTCGTACTTTATACAAAAATCCATATGATATCTCTGTCATTTTATCTCTATATATAAATCCGCAAATAATACAGATTAATAATAAATACATTGATAACATATCAACATCAACTCCTTTCTATCAAATAATTTAGTATTCAATTAACATTATACCCTTTTGTTGTATTACCATCAATTATCACATGCTTTTATGGGACAATTTATTATAATAACATCCTCTATATTTACACCTATTATTTTTAATTACTTTAGTCTATAATTATTTATAATAAGTAATATAAAGGAGCTAATGATGTTTAGTAATATTCACGATAATCTAAAATCGAAAGAAGAAATACTATCTATTATAAATTCAGATAAATTTAAAAATATATTTTTATCTAATAATATCAATAATGTAATAATCTTCGGAAGCATTAGAAATACTTCTTTTAATGATGAATCTGATATTGATATTGCAGTTATCTCTGAAAAACCACTAGATATAAATACTGAATTAAAAATTAATCTCTCCCTAGAAGAAATGCTTGAAAGAGATGTTGATTTAATTGATATTAATGACAATAAGGTGAATAATGTTATAAAGATAGATGCTCTAAACAGTGAAATTGTAATTCTTTCTGATAATCTCTTAAATATAACAAGAGAGTTTTATGATAATTTATGTAAAGAAAATGAAGAATTCTGGCGAATACTTGATAGGGAGGTGCTTGGAATTGAATAAAGATAGATTAAAAAAGTTATTATATGACCTTAATACTGAGACTACAGATTTAAATAAATCGTTAATTCTAGTAAAGAAGTATAAAAATGATGAAGAGCTAAAGGCTGAGTTTTCCAATAGCCTTAAATATAAATTTCTTAGCTTATTTATAATCTACGAAGATTTTATATCAATATTACTAAAGGAATATAACGAATATAAAATAGGCATGTCCATAGATACTGCACTAAAAACACTTTATTCAAAAAATTATATTGACGAAGTAGCTTATAACTTTTTACATTCAGCAAGACTAATTAGGAATAAAATTGGACATAGGTATAAGCAGCCTTCAATTGAGACAATAATTACTTTTATTGAGAGTAACAAATCAGAAATAAATCATATAAATGAAATTGTTAAAAGTTACTTAGCAAAATAACAGCCATGAA
Organism: Inconstantimicrobium porci; assembly: GCF_009696465.1. Classification (GTDB taxonomy): domain Bacteria; phylum Bacillota; class Clostridia; order Clostridiales; family Clostridiaceae; genus Inconstantimicrobium; species Inconstantimicrobium porci. Next base: position 10,135 of record NZ_VULX01000027.1, read on the forward strand.
AGCTTCCACTTTCATGGCTGTATGCTAATTTTGAGTCATCACAAGATTTATTCTTACATTGGTCATTATGAAGATCATTAATACATTCCATCATAAATTCTTTACGTAACGCTATAATATCATCAATATACACTTCATCATTAATCTTAATTATATTAATCATACGTTACCCCTACTTTTCTTAAGCGCAACTATACTCATTGTATCTATGCCTAATGGATCAGCTACAATATTACATTTAGCCATGAAAAGAAAATACACATTGTCTCTACTGCAGTTAATAAGTCCTTCATAATTGCCCTGTCCCTTACAGATGACAACATCAGCATCATTAAAAACTTTTTGGAATTCACTGCTTGTCTTCTCAATTACTGTTCCAAGAGAAATATCACCATTTGAAATAACTTCTGCTGATTCACTCATATTGACATCAGATGCATCATCTATAGTCACATCATTAACAATAGCTTGTCCCCTAACTCCATAGTACACTTTTAAGTTGTTATAATGTGCTTTAAGCTCTTCTATGAATATCTTGTCTAGAACAATTTCTCCACAATTATCTCCTAAATAAAGAAGTGTATGAGCTTCTGATATATCATCAAATAGCTTTCTGCTGTCATCAACTGCAAGATTATCACTCTTTATTTTGTGTAGCTTGTCCATAAGAGTATTTAAATCAAACTTATGCTTAAGTATCCCCTCTTCTTTAGTATCAAGCTGAAGCAGACTGCTGATTTTATCAATCTGCTTCAAATCACAAATTTCACATTCTTTATGTATGTTTCTCATTCCTTATAAAATAGTACTATTTTATTTGTTATATCTATATTGATTATTCACTATCATAAATTAAATCGTGCCTGCTTTTTTCTAAAGAACGAACTAAAAAAATTCCTTTGATATTGAATTCTCAATGAATTCAGCACATTAATTACCATTTCTTTAGTCTCATCATCAAGAGAATTATAGGACTTTAAAATGATACCTGCACTTTTAATTTTTGAGGAAGTAAGCTTAGATACCTTTCTTATACCAGTACCTTTTATTACTTTGTATAAAGCCTCAACAAACTTTGCTTTCTCTTCATTATTTAAAGACTCAATCCAGCTTTTAATTGAATCATCAACTACTTTTGTTAATTTTGCAACGTCGTCTATATACTCAAAATCTGCACCAAACACCTGCCATGTCATTGCATCATGCTGCATAATGCCGCTTTCACTACTTTTAACAACTTTATATTGCTCACGCCTATCAAATAGCATACCAAAGACAGACTGTTCGGGAACTATTGTAAATATTTTATCTTCTATACTCTTGTACTGGCTACTTTCAATTACATCCCTTGTAAATCCAGGACCATCATTATTATAAACAGCTATGATTTTATCTCTTATAGAATCATCACAGTGAATTGCTGAATATATAGCAAGATTGCCTCCCTTTGAATGTCCACCTACCCTTATCTTTCTATTAAGATCTTCACATACTAAATTAATGTAATTAGCTGCTTCTACCTGTGCAGGTATACAATCCATATAGCTCATATTAAAATCTTCTTTCCATCCTATAAGTGTATCGTCAGTTCCTCTAAAGGATACATAATATGTTCCATCAGAAAGCTTCATTAAAACTGCAGAAAACTGCTCTTCATGATCTTCGTCTACTATATCTATATAGTTGGAAAGTCTTATATTCTTGTATCTTCTACTTTGTGCCACCTTTTTTAGCAACATACATGGTTTACATATTGATAAATCTTTCATGACCTTTTTCATATCATGTATATAAAAATACCTGGTACAGGCATCACTTAGCGATATATCAAAACAGCTATTTATCTTTGGTACAATATTATGAAGATTAACATAAGAAATCTGTGACAAAATTAAATTATCAACAACATTGAAAGGTGAGTACCTAAAAGGAAGATCACCCCTCCAGTCAATATAATCCATAATATTTGCCATCTAATAGCCTCCTTTATTCTTACTATATAATTATAATACATTAACTGCTTCCATTCTATTCTTTACTCTAGTTTACAAAAATATGTTTAACGAACAAGCATTAGCAGTAGTTATAGAATTAAATTTCTGCATCAATATAATCTATATATTTTTTCATTATACTGTGAAAAAAATATTTAAATTTAAAAAATAAAAATTATGCTCATAAAAACAAAAATAGCTGTAAACCTTATTTTTACAGCCATTCATTTGAAAATCATTTATTTAAAGCCATAATTCCTTCTCCCTTTCATATATGTCAATACTAAGCTTTAGAAATCCTTTTTACAATTAGATCACCTGTAATCTGTATAAATTGCACAAGAACAATTAATATAACTACTGTAACTATCATTACGCCTGTTTCATATCTATAGTATCCATATCTAACGGCTAAATCACCAATACCGCCTCCACCTACTATACCTGCCATTGCAGAACATCCAATAAGACTTATTAGATTCACAGTAACTGCACGAATTAGACTAGGACGAGCCTCTACTAATAGTACATCTTTAAATATAAGAAAAAAGCCTGCCCCTGAAGAAATAGCTGCTTCTATAACACCTTTATCTATTTCATTAAACGCTCCCTCACTAAGTCTTGCAAAAAATGCAATGGAAGCAATAGAAATAGGAACTGATGCTGCAATAGGTCCAATCTGTGTGCCAGTAATTAATTTAGTAAATGGTATTAAAAGAACAAGCAATATTACAAAAGGCAGTGAACGTATAATATTCACAATAAACCCTGCAATAGAATTTACGAGTTTATTTTTGAAAAATAGTTGATTTGAAGTTATATATAAAATAAGCCCTAATGCTCCACCTACTATAAGAGAAATAATAAGGGAAATTGCAATCATTTTAAATGTGGCAAAAACCTCACTACCAAGTTCAGCCTGTAAAATTTGTGCTGTATTCTCCATACTATATTACCTCCATATACTCATTAATAATTCTTTCAGTTTCAACTGCATTACTTTGAATAAACTTTTTAGCCCTATTTATTTCATCTTTTAATCCAGTTATATTTATAATTAAATTCCCTATTGGCTTATTGCTAATATAATCAATTCTTCCATGAATTATATTAATATCAACATTGAATTTCTTTATAGCCTTTGAAATAACTGCACTAAAGCTGTTATCACCTTTATATGTGACCTTAAGGATTTCTCCCTTATCTAATTTTTTTAATATTTCTCTAGGAAGTTCAATACTTGAATTCCTATTGACAAGAGCTCTTGTAACTTCATGTTGTGGAGAAGCAAAAAGATCATAAACATTATTAACTTCTATAATTTTTCCATTATCCATAACAGCAGCCCTATCAAAAAGTCTCTTTGCCACATCCATTTCATGAGTGATGAAAACTATAGTAATCTTAGTCTTTTCATTTATGTCTCTTAACAGGTTTACAACTTCTTCAGTATTCTCAAGATCTAAAGCTGATGTTGCCTCATCACATAAAAGAATCTTTGGATTGTTTGCAATAGCTCTTGCTATACCTGCTCTCTGTTTTTGTCCTCCACTTAAGTTCTCTGGATATGAATCCTTTTTATCAAGTAAATTAACAAGACTTAATAGTTCCGTAATACGTGCTTCTCTCTTATCTTTTGGATAATTATCAGCCTTTAATACAAATTCAATATTCTGTGCAATAGTCTTTCCCTTAATTAAATTGAAATGCTGAAAAATCATGCCTATCTCAAGACGTTTTTGCCTTAATTCTTTGCGATTTAACTTGGTAATATCTACTCCATCAATTAAGACTTCACCTTCTGTGGGTTTTTGAAGCAGATTAATCACCCTTACTAAAGTACTTTTACCAGCACCACTATGGCCAACAATTCCAAAGATCTCACCATCATTAATTTTTAAAGACACATTATCAACAGCCGCAACATTACTTTTTTTATTTTTAAATAAAACACTTACATTATTTATTTCAATCACGATAAATGCCCCCTTATTTCCACCATTCAGGTTTTGAAAAATCTTTAAATTTACTGCTTTCTATAGCTTTTTTGAACTCATCACTATCTAACACTTCTTTAAAATCTTTTCCAACGCCATTGTTTAAATCAGCTTTTCTAACTGCCACAACATTCTTGTAATTTTCAGTCAGCGGCTCTACTGCTAAAGCTTTTGAATAATCTAATTTCGCTGCATAAGCATAATTTCCAGGAATCAATGCAGCATCAACACTTTCTAAAGTTCTTACAAGCTGTGCACCTTCAACTTCTACAAATTTTATATTCTTTGGATTTTCAGCAATGTCTAGTTTACTTGCCTTAGTTGCATCAACACCATTCTTTAATTTAATCACTTTGTTTACTGATAAAACATTTAATGCCCTGGCAAGATTAGATGCATCATTAGGTACTGCAACTTGAGATCCAGATTTTAGTTCACTTAACGATTTAATCTTGTTTGAAAATACACCAAGTCCTAAAGTAGGAACTGTTTTAACAGCTACAATATCTAAATTATTGTCTTTACTAAATTTATTTAAATATTCAGTATGCTGCATTAAGTTAGCACTTATTTCTCCATTGTTTAAAGCTTGGTCTGGTTGAATATAATCACTAAATTCCTTAACTGTAATCTTATAACCTTTGTTTTTTAATAAAGGTGTAAATACCTCCTTTATCATATCTCCATAAGGTCCTGGACATACTCCAACAACAATGTCTTTATTGCTTGTTGCTGCTTTAGTATTCTCCTTACCACAAGACACTAAATTCACCCCAAATAACACTGTTAATAATAAAACTGATAACTTCTTTAAAATATTCATTTTATATTTCCCCTTTCAAAATTTGCTTATTGCTAAATTAATAATTCATTTTAAAATCTAATGACATACAACAAAAAAACGCCGGAGAATATACTCCAGCGTAATAAAATTACACATAAATATACTCTCATCTCTCAGTTTGATAAAACTGCAGGAATTAGCACCATAAAATATTAGTAAATGAACTAACATCTTGGTTGCTGGGCTTCATAGGGCCAGTCCCTCCACCACTCTTGATAAGTTTATATAATTAACTTTTTAAGCAATATTTTTTATTTATACTTTTGACTAAGTTTATATATATTCTTTCAGCTTTTGAAGTCTTTTTAATGCTTCTTTAAGAGTTTCATCTTTTTTTGCAAAATGAAATCTAATATAAGAATTCACATCCTCTCTAAAAAAGCTTGATCCAGGTACTCCGGCAACACCTATATTCTTAATAAGCCATACTGCAAAATCATAGTCATTATCAAAACCAAACTGTGATATATCCACCATCACATAATAGGCTCCCTGAGGCTCAAAATACTTCAGTCCAATTTCATCAAGTCCACCTAGAAACAGTTTCCTCTTTCTATCATATAACTTTGTTAAATCTTCATAATAAGTATCATCAAAATCAAGACCTGCTACAGCTGCTTCCTGAAGCGGAGCTGCTGCTCCAACTGTAAGAAAATCATGTACCTTTTTGCATTGTTCGATAATCTTCTTATCTGCAATAACGTACCCAAGTCTCCATCCTGTAATTGAATATGTCTTCGAAAGTGATGAGCATGATATTGTCCTTTCAGCCATCCCATCGAGTGATGCTATATAAGTATGCTTATATGGTGGAAATACAATATGTTCATAAACCTCATCAGTAATCACAAATGTATCAAACTCAATTGCTAATGATGATATATACTCTAATTCCTCTCTAGAAAATACTTTTCCAGTAGGATTTGATGGATTACATAAAATTAAAGCTTTTGGTCTCTGAGTGAAAGCTCTTCTTAATTCATCTTTATCAAAATTAAAATATGGTGGTTTAAGCTGTACATAAATTGGCTCAGCACCTGAAAGAATTGTATCAGCTGTATAGTTTTCATAAAACGGCGAAAATACAATAACCTTATCACCAGGATTACATACGCTCATCATTGCTGTCATCATTGCTTCTGTACTTCCACATGTAACAACTATGTTTTCATCTGGATTTATGTGTATACCCATGTATTTTTCCTGCTTCTTTGCAAGAGATTCTCTGAAATTTTGAGCTCCCCATGTAACTGAATATTGATGTGGGCCTTCATTCGCTACCTTTTTCAATCTATCAGTAATTTCTTTTGGTGGATCAAAATCTGGAAAACCTTGTGATAGATTTATTCCTCCATATTTAATACATATCCTTGTCATTCGTCTGATTACTGAATCAGTAAAACCATCTAATCTTGTACTTAATTGTGGCATATTTTAACCTCTCCATTTCTAACACTGTATTTATTACTATAAATCCTGCATTTAATAGAGATACTTCATTATTAACATCAAAAAAGCTGTTCCCTAAAATATAAGAAACAGCTTAATAAAGCGCACAAAAACGCAAAAACTCCAACAATTCTTATCTTTCAGGAAATACCTGCAGGATTTAGCACCACAAAATATTAAATGACAATATCTTAGGTTGCTGGGTTTCAAAGGGCCAGTCCCTCCACCGCTCATAATAAGATTCTACAGAAATATTAAATTTATTGTTTTAATTATATATCCACTTTTTTACATTGTCAATAACTTTTTAGCCTTTTAATCCGTCAGCTTGTCTCTGCATGTTTTCAACTACTATATCATGGATATCTCCAAGTGACGCACAATATTCAAGCACTTTCCAAGGTGTATTAGTATGGAAATGTATCTTTATCAGTTCCTCATCTCCAACTGCTAAAAGGCAGTCTCCTTCAATATTCTTTGTAATATAGTCATTAATTTCATCTTCAGAAAGATTCTCTCCAGCTATTAAAAGCTGTGTATCAAATTTATACTCTATCATTGTTTTTCTCCCTTTCAAAATATAGTTAATAATGCTAAAATAAGCACATCAATTAATATTACTTATTAACAAAACAACGTTGCTATTTCCTTATTTTAACACACGTATCACTTAATTGCATTAAATTTCTGTTAAATTCACCAAGAGACATAATTTGAATATTATTGTCTTCGGCAATCTGAAGTAAACTGTTGTTTTCATAATACAGCTGATAAATTAAAATATCAGTTTTCTTGTGGTCAAAGTCAATAATTTGAGCCTTACAACTACTACTAAAAACTTTACATATCTTACTTTTTAATTTATCATCTTTAATTAAAATTGATATATTTTTGTTATTATAATTTCTCTCAAGCACTTCTCCATAAACTTCAACCAATTTATCTATCTCACTTATATCTTCTGCTAAGGCTGATTTTCCCTCTAATATATTGAAGAATTCTTCAATTGTTATAATATCCATGTTAAGACGTTTTGCTTTTCTAAGCTTACTGCCTGGCTTTGAACCGACAACAAGAAGATTAGTTCTACTAGATACTGCAGAGCTAATTTCTGCACCAGCTCTTCTTGCAAGAGACATAAGTTCTCCTCTAACAAACGGTCCTTTACCTGTAAACACTATATTTCTTCCTGAAAAAGCGCCATATGTTATCTCTGACCTTCTATAGAATGTTTTTCTTTTTTCTTCATTAAAATCAGTATATCTTTTAACTGTAGATACTTCTTCACTTATCCCCAGACTTTCAGCTATTTCGAATACAGCATCATATCGTTCTTCATTATTTCTTGGAAGATTTCTTTCGCTATTATAAAAATCAATAAGATCTACCACATCATATGAAAATAGATTCGGCTGTTGTTTATGTATTAATGATATTAAATCGTTAACTCTATCTTTACTCATTACATTATCCTGCTTTAAACAAGTTTTTATCATCACTTATAATACTAATATTAAAACAATTGTGCAAGAATTATATCTTTTATTTTAAGAAACTGGTATAATTGCAGTTAGGCAAAAAAATTTTCCTTATAGTAAAAAGAGGTGTAATTTTGAAAAATATTAATTATAAAAATACTGAAAATAAATTTGAAACTAAGGGCGATATGACTATCATGACAGTCCAAAAAAAAGATGGCTCAGAACTATCTGCAAAAATTGATACTAATGATCTTGAAAAAGTAAAATCATATGGTTCATGGTTTGCTGAATGGAACAAAGATTACAATAACTACATAGTTGTAAACATAAGCAAGACTAAGCTTAACAAAAAGAAAAAGCCACTAAAACAAAGCTTACATACTTTTGTAATGGATGCATCACCAAATGCACCAGTAATTCATGTTAATAAGGATACACTTGATAACAGAAAAGCTAATCTTACTCTTTTTAACAGAAATGATATAAATGAAATTGAAAAACAGGATGATGGCGTTGTAGTAGTTTTATTAAAAGATAACTTAGGAAATGTAACAAACAAAGCTTTAATATCAGAAACAGACCTTTCAAAAGTAATTAATAATAACTATACATGGGTAGAATACAGAAACAAAGTTGTTGCTAATACTCCAGAAGGAAGAATCTACATGGATCAGGTTATAATGGAACCATCAGAAAAGCATAAGGTTCATCATATAAACAAGAACCCTATGGACTGCAGACGTGAAAACTTAGAATTATTCGAAATTCCAGAAGAAGAGTAGTACAAAAGCAGCATAAGTCGCTTTATACTGCCAAATGAAAATGGTCAGTCAACGAGTCTAACGCCCGATGACTGACTTATTTTAAAGGAGGCTGCTCCTACAAACCTCTTTAATTAGCAATTCTTAATTCATCAATAAATTTACTCCATCTTTAATCTTTTCTACAAGCTGTTTATTTGTGTATCCTTTGATTATAGTCTCGGCAGCACAATTTCTAATATTGTCAAACAACATAAATATCTTTTCAGCCTTTTCCTCAGAGTTGTATACTTTCCAGTAACCGCATAGCTTGCAATGTTTTCTACTATCTTTCATAAATGAAATTACATCATCAATGGGATACCCAAGAAATATTCCAAGTTCATGTGGACATTTATACATATCATATCTTTTTCGCAACATTGCTATTTGTTCTGACAAATCACCATTTTCTTTATATCCTAATATTTTAAGGAACTCAATATTACAATTTTTCTTAAGACAGTCATAGAGCTGATTATAATCATAAATAATAAGTGTTGATGAATTCTTACTCTGTCTTAAAACTTCATAATTAAGATTTAGTTCAGCTATGTAAGTTTTACCGTATTTAATCCATAAATCATGTAAATCTCTCTCATTTATAATCATCAAAGTTAATGTGACTGCAGGTTTTACTCCTGCACATATAAGCGATGTATTGTATACTAAAAATGCCTCCATGTATTCTTTATCCTTCATACTGTTTAGCTTTTTTATCATCCCAAAGTAAGTTTTTAAATATTCAGTATTCAATCTAATCACATCCTAGTAAAGAAAATTTTAATATAGATTACCTAAACTCAGTTTTTCCTATACTAGTAGAATTTATTTAAGGCAAAAAAATAAGAGGCCTAACGCCTCCTACTCTTGTGTAGTTTCCCTTGAATACATTGACTTTCCAAATCTTTCAATCTGCTCTTTTAATTCGGAATTTGTATGTCCTTCAAAAACAATATCACATGAATATATGCCAACTATATCATCTATATCTTCCGAAATACTTCCTCTACGTTTTTCATCACATGAAATACATAAATCAATATCTGAATTATACTTGTAACATCCTTTAGCTCTTGAGCCAAAAATAATGACTTGATAAATATGTATGTTATTTTTAAAATAATCCATCATATTTTTATACACTGTTTTATTTATTCCAAACATTATTGAATCATTGTATTTTTCAGACAACTGCATTGCTTTCTCTCCTTCTATAATAATCTTTAAATAATTATACATTATAGCCTTTTATAAAGTCTATCCTATTAAAAAAAATATATATTATACTAAATCTATGCAACCTTTCATGCTGCAGGATTATCTAATAGATGTAATTAAGAAATGATTACGTTATGGCGCTATAATTAAATCATGAATTTTACAAGTTAGGGGGCAAAAATATTGGACGACTTTGTGCAAAAAGCTATACATGGCGATAAAGAAGCCTTTATATCAGCCATAGATAAATGCACACCTATTCTGTATAAACTTGGATACAAACTTGGAATGAATGACGAAGATACGGGTGATGCCATGCAAGATACTATACTTGCTGCCTATGAAAAGATATGGACTCTAAAAAATCCAGAGTATTTTAAAACATGGCTTATTAGAATTTTTATTAACAGATGCAACTCTATACGAAAAAAGAACAAGAAAATAATCAGTATAGATAACTTAAAAGATACTATGTCAGTTAATGACAGAGATCATAATGATAACCTAGAACTTAATGAAGCTATAAATAATTTAAGCTATGACTACAAAACGGTAATTGTACTATATTACATTATGGGTTTTACCATTAAAGAAATGTGTTCAATACTTGATAAAAAGGAAGGGACGATAAAATCACAACTGTCCCGTGCAAGAAACGAACTTAGAAAATTTTATAAAGTTAGTGAGGAGGCATAAAAATGGATAATCTAGAAAATGAATTATTAAATTTAGGAAAAGAAAATGTTGAAATGCCAAAAAGCGTAAGAACAAAGGTTGATTTATCATATCATATAATAAGAAATTCAGAGAAAAGAAAGTCTCATAAAAAATGGGTTGCAGTTGCTGCAATTCTGGTAACATCTCTTACTGTAGCAACTGCCATGACTCCTCAAGCACAAGCTTCCATAAAACATTTTATGGAGAACTTTGGAGTAAAGGCTGTAACTACAGCCGCAGATAATGGCTATATTCAGAAAACGAGCAGTTCTGTTAAGAGCGGAAAAAACATTGACATGAGTCTTAATAGTATAGTTCTTGACTCAAATAGTCTCGTACTAGACTTTAAAGTAAAATACAAAAATGATGAATATAACAAGAAATATTATGATATAGGACTTCTTCCAAACATTGAAGTTACAGACAACAATAATACCATAATATATTCAGATTCAAAACCTTATTCTAAAGATCGGGCTTTTGCAGGAGGCGATATAGCTACAAAACTACAGTCAGATGGAATTCACTTTATAATGTCATTAGGCAGCACTAATATTAGTGTACCAGATTTATCACAACTCAAAATAAACATTTCATCTATTTCTGCAGTTGACAGTAATGATAATTCAGCCAAGAGACTTTTTGATGAAAAAGTTAACTGGAGCTTTGAAACTACTGTTGATAAGAAATTTAAGCAGAACACTGATATAATGTATAAACTTAAAGATGATTCAGCTCCTATTGAAATTGTTTCTGCAAAGCTTACTCCAACTGGCTTTACTATTTCTTATAAAGATAAACAAAATAAGAATTCAAATGCAGAGGACATCGGTTCATCATTTTTAACTGCTAATAATAAAATGTATCCGGTAACTTCAAGTTCTGATAAAGACGGCATAATTACTGCTGACTTTAACAATATTTCATCATTTGACAAGTGTGGAGATATTACATTTAATCTGCAGTACTTCTCACAAGACGGAATTAAAAAAATCGTTCTTGTAAAGTAGACTAAAAGCAAAACAAAAACTGCTGCATTGTAAAATTAATTACAATGCAACAGTCTTTTTTATTTATAAATTCTATTATACTTCTGTTTCTATTTCAGTTTTTATTTCCGTTTCAGTTTTATCACTTAATACCTTAAACATCTTCATGTTATCAATTAAATTTTCAGATTTTTCTTTTAATGTATTAGCACTTTCTGCAACTTCTTCAGCTGAGCAGCTTAGTTCGTTTGTTGAAGTTGATATTTCTTCAGCTGCTGCTGAAACTTCTTCAGAAATCGATGTAACACTTTCAACTGATAGAAGTATACTATCCTTATTTGAGTTAATATCCTTAAATCTTGAACTAATTTCAGAAACTCTTGGAATTATTTCTTCAACTGATGAGTTTATAAGACCAAAAGATTCTATTGATTTATCAATATTATTTCTCTGGTTGTTTAACTCAATGTTCATAGCATCTGCTTCTTTAACTATTACATTTGCATTTCCAAGAAGCCCATTAATAATTTCATAGATGTTATTAGCCGAATCTCTTGATTGTTCAGCAAGAGTTCTTATTTCATCTGCAACTACTGCAAATCCTTTTCCTGATTCACCTGCTCTTGCAGCTTCAATCGCAGCATTTAATGCTAGAAGATTAGTCTGCTCTGCTATGCCATTAATAATATCAATAATTCCACTTACAGTCTTAATATCTGTGCTCATTTCATTTATGCTCTTTATGAACATATCAAATTTTTCACTTAGCTCTACTATAGAATGACTTAAATTATTCATATCATTTCTACTGTTTTCTGAATTACCACCTATGACAATTGCCATATTATTTATTTCCTCAACACTAGCTGATACAAGTTTTATTTCATCACCAAATTTATTTAACTCAGAAACTATCATAGTTAAGTCTCCAGCTTGCTTTGAAGTTCCTGAAGCAACTTCATCAATAGCTGTAGAAATATTGTTTGTAAGTGCTGATAATTCTTGTGATATACTTGCAAGATTAGTAGAGTTATCATCTATATCATAAGATGCATTCTTTACTGTACCAATTGCATTGTTCATATTTTCCTGTGTTGTTGCAACAGATTCACACATTTCAGTAATCTCATCTCTAAGTTTCATAGTTGATTCTACATGATCTACTGTAAAATCACCATTAGCAATTAATTTCATGTTGTCTCTAAGTTTAATTAGTAGATTAGTTATTTTATTGGTAAATAAATAAATTATTAAAGATGCTATTATAAACATAAATATCGATACACCAAGTATAACTATTTTTAATCCGAAAAGACCCTTTAATGCATCTTCTTTATTTATCGATATACCTATTGACCAATTATTTGTTCCTTCAATAGGACAATAAGCAACATATTTTTCTACACCTTTATATACATACTCACCTAAACCTGTATTTCCTGCAATCATATCTTTATGAATTGCAGCTAATTTAGAAAGTGAACTGTCTTTTTCAGCTTCCTTTATAGAATTAAACTGTGTCTTCACAAGTTCTTCATTCTGATTCGCAACTATATTACCTACACCATCTATAATAAATGCCTGTCCACTTTTAGAGAACTTAACATCCTTTGATATCTGGCTTACCATATTACCATCTTTAGCCATAACAAGTATACCAACTATTTCATCGCCATTTCTAATTGGCGTAGCTATAGTTACAAGCATTCTATTATCTACTCTTGAAACGTACGGCTCAGTCATATTTGTTTCACCCTTCATTGCTTTTGAGAAATATTCTCTATCTGCTACATTTAATTGCAAACCATCTGAAAGAGTCGCATTCCCATCTTTATCCACCAAGCCAATTAAATCATATCCGTTAATTTTTCTATTTGACTCAAGTGCTTCAAGCTTTACTTTCAAGTCTGTGTTTGGATCTGAAATTATAGGCATATTAGCTAATGTTTGTGCATTTCTAAATTCTTCACTTAACTGACCTTGAACTTTCCCTGAAGCAATTTTACTTATTACAGAAATTAAATCTCCAGTATTTGCTTTTATTCTTTGTTCTGCAAACATAAATGCAAGGCTACCAAGAACAAAACACGCAACAAATAACATAGCGGAAAGTGCTACTACAGTTTTCTGTTTTAAACTAATAAATTTTTTCATCTTTTCTTTCCCTTCTTTTGTATTTTTCAATTATCATTTGTTTAACTATATCTAATTACTCTACTTTTAAATCTTTTATTGAATCACGTAATGCCTTAGCAGTATCTTTTGCAAAACTCATCTGATTATTTATGCTTTCAGATTTATCACTTATATTATTAATATTATTTGTGATTTGTAATACATTTTCTGATGTTGCACTACTTACTGAAACAACATCATTAATAGCTATATTCATTGTATTAATTGAATTATAAAGTTCGCCAGTAGAATTAACAAACTTATCAAATAATGCTTTCACATCTTGTGAACCATCTGAATACTGCATGCCGAAACTCATAAACTTATCATAATCAGCCATGACATCCTGGCTCATAAAATCAAGTATACTCTTATACTCACTTATAAGCTCATCAACATAATCTACAGTAGATAGCACCAATTCTTCCATTTTCTTTGTCACTTCTTTAGACTCTTCAGCAAGACTCGCTACTTCAGAAGCAACAACTGCAAAACCTTTGCCATGTTCACCAGCTCTTGCTGCTTCTATAGAAGCATTTAATGCCAAAAGATTAGTCTGCTCACTTATATCAATTATCATACTGATAGAATCTTTAATTTTTTTTATTTCTTCAGCTTTTTCTATAGATGATTGTACACTTTTTGAAATACTTTTATATATTTCATCAGCGTTATTTCTTGAATTTTGAATTCCTTTATTAACATCTATACATGCTCTATTCAGTTCATTAGATTTTAATGCACCATTTTCAGCTTCATCTGCAATAAATGCTGCTACTTCTTTAATACTACCAGATGTAGCGCTCATTCCTTCAGCAGAAGAAGTTGTTTCCTCCATTGCTTCCGAAACATACTTAGATAAAGATAACATATTTTTAATCTCATCATTTAGTATTTCTACGTTACTATATACACTGTCTACAGATTCATTGATGGTTTCACTGCTTTCTTTTATCTTTTTAATTAAATTGTTATTTGTTATTCTTAAATTCTCAATTTCTTTAGCAATAAATCCTATTTCATCTTTTTTACTAATTAGCTCTTTATCAATGGCTGAAGTAAAATCGCCATCAGAGATTATTATAAGATTATCGGCTAATCCCTTAACAGGTTTTGCAACAGTTTTTGAAAGCATAAAATATATTGAGATAGCTGTAATTATCGAACTAATTATAAGGATAGATACTATCTTTATAAGCAACTGCTTTGCATCGTTAATAACAGATCCCGCTGGTAGGTCTATGGCTATTACAGCAAATGTTTTACCCGAATCATTCTTAATTGGCACATATGCACTAATAAGACTTCCCCATCTTTCACTTTTAATTATATTAGTATACTCAGGCTTTCCAGTTTCAAACACTTTAATAAGTTCTTCATCAATATCACTTTGTTCTACAGGACTTCCTATATTTAAATCATCATTACTATATTCATCTGGTGTTGATATACCGTATTTAAGTACTTTGTCAGTATCATAATAAACAGTATATACTGAATATAATTCATTAACTGTTGCTGCCTTTATAAAATTTTTTTCAATATCTTTTATATATTTTTCATTTTCTTCTTTTCCGTTAAGAATTTTTTCATACTTTGCAGTATCCATCATCGACGCAATAGAGTTTAATTGTACTATTGCTGTATTTACTTTCTCTTCAATGGCGTTATTCTTAAACATAAACCAACCTACTAATGATACTGCTACTATCATTAACGTAAAAGAAACACTCACTAAAAGAAGTGCTTTTTTTCTTATGTTCATTACAAGTCCTCCCACTATATTTTTCATTTGCAATTAATATTTCGACATTTTTTTTACTATCTTTAATTGCATTTAAATTCTTTGCTTAAAATTGCATATTCGTATGCATCATGCCATATTGGTCTACCATTTTCTTCTGTACTATGAAATGCATTGTTTATAAAATGTCCTTCTCTTCTCATCTTAAGTCGTTCCATAAGATGCCAGGACTTTTTGTTTAGTGGATTACATCTTGCCATTATCCTATGGGCATTTAATTCCTCAAAACCATATTTAAGTATTCTCCTGCTTGCCTCAGTAGCATATCCTTTTCCCTGATAGTCTGAATTAAAAACATAACCTATTTCCCAAGTCAAAAACTGTTCAGGGCCCTCTTTAGCAAAATAGATATTACCAATTACTTTATGATTTTCTTTAAGCTCTACAGCAAAAAAAGCTTCGTCATCAGCTCTCCTTGCTGCTTCCTTCTTACTTTCTTCCTCTGTATAAATGCCATAAGGTTCATATCTTACAACTTCTTCTTTAGAAAGATAGTCATATAAATCCTGCCAATCTTCAGCTTTAAATCTTCAAAAGCATACTTTAACACAGCTTTTGCTGCTTCTGTTGCATAACCTTTGTTATGATAACTATTATTAAATACCCATCCTATTTCCCAGGTCTTAAACGGTGCATACCATTCATGAAATACAATATGTCCAATAAGCTTGTTTTCTGAATTAAGTACAACAGCATACTCTTCAATATCATCCCCAGTATTCTTGTCAATGAATATTTCAGCCTGTTTTCTATCATGTCCATCCCCCTTATATCTGATTTGAAATAAAATTCACTACATTACTCATTTTACCATAATTTATAATTTACAAGAGGAACAACTCGTTTACTAATCATAAAAGCGTCAGTATTCAAAAAAAAAGCTGCATAGTCATAAAATACTATACAGCCGTTCTATTAAACAAGAGTGCATTGCTGCTCTTTTCTTACTGCAGCAACTATTTTCCTGATCCATTTAGGAGATAAATAATAAGTTTCTGAAAGTTGTTTTACAGAAGTCCCTTTAATATAACTGTTGTATATATCAAGGTTTCTTTTGTAAGTTTCTTTCTTGCTTTTTGTTAGCTCTCCCCATGTTTTCTTATTTTCTTCTTTTCTTGGTATGTAGATACATTCACCATCAATGTAATCCTGAATCTGTATCAGAAGTTCTTCTGGTAATATATCTGTTGCTTTTTTATAGCCCATTGCGCATCTCCTATCAAATTTAATTTTCTAGGAAAAGCAGAAGCTATAATCATTATTTCTTGACATAGCTTCTGCTATGCACAAACAATACTTTCTAAAACTAGCAAGCGCTACCCACCCTTCTGATTAATTTATAACGTATATTGTATAATATATAATTTTTGCCCTAAACTCCCTAAAGGGAGTTTAATCCTTAATTATACATTTTACAATATAAATTATACATTATAATTATATCCTATTTACCATCGTCCTTCATCATTGTATATAAATAATATAGATTTACGAATATAATAATAATAATATTTACTATAGCTACAGGATAAGCCTTTATGAAAAAACTATAAATAACAAACAGCAAACATCCTATTGTATTTACAAATCTAAGCTTCATAATATCCTTCATAAACATAGATAAACCTACAAGGATTGATGCACCATATCCTATATATTCAACCCAGTTACCCATATATTACACACTTCCTCTTTAGTATTTTTTATTAGTATCTCACATATGGATAAAATAATTCTACTTAATACTATAGTATTTTAATTTGCAGATGATGAAGCAGCAGCGGCTGCAGCTGCTCCTGCGCTTATTGCAGCCATCTGTGCTGTCATTAAAACATTAATCATACTGTTTGATATAACAATATCACTTTCTATACTTTTTATAGAATCTATATAACAGTATGCTGCAAGAGTTGAAGCATACATAAGTCTCTGCTGTTTTCCTATAGACATGCCAAAACCTGTGAACTTCTTAATATATTCATCAGTTTCTGCAATGTTTTCTACAAGCTCATCTATATCACAGTCAATCATTTCTAAGACTCCAAGTGTTACAAGTTCGCTGCCTTTACCAAACTTATATCCTTTATCACGTAGTTTATTGTAAATCATAGTTACCTTATGGCACTTTTCTTCATAGTTTTTCTCATCCATTGCCAGCACATGGCTTAGACTCTGAACTGCATTGCCTGATAATAAATCCTTCTTTAGTTCAAGATAACATCTTTCAGCTTCTTCAACTATTTCCTCTACAGTCTTGTCGTTCATTGCAAGCATCACTGTAAAGGCATAATCATCACTACTTGTTAAAAATTTATGTTTAAGTTTAATTGATTTATATATCTTAAATGCTTTTCCTGCAATTCTTTCAGGTTCAAATTGATCAAGCGTCTGAGCAATTATAATTGCAGCAAGCCCTAAAAATTCGCTGCCATTAAATCCCTTATCTTTAAGCATCTTATAAACATCATTGATATCATCCATTAATTTTTCAGGATTATCATTTAATGAAAGCACAGTTGCAGTTGTAAAAAATATATTTCCTCTAAAATTAGAAAGCATACTTGTTTTGTTCTTAATTATCTTTTTGCATTCCTTTATTTTATCTGTATCAGCTTTTTTATCTTTAGAACAGCATAATAATGACGCTATAGCACATGATACATTATATTCAAACTTAAATGATCCCTTTATTGCATTTCTGTTTGCTACAAGCAAATCACATTTTTCCTTTAGAATTTCCTTCATAATATCATCTCCCGTATTCCCAATAATATTTTTGTTCATATGCTTTTACAAATCATACCATATGATAAATCAAATCAGGTATAAACATAATACTTAATCCCCTTCTATAAATCTTTTTTATAAATGCATTGTTTGTCCATGCCATCATAATAGCCAAAATAATCATGTGGAACATCTACGGTTTCGACTAGGTCTGCGCCAAGTCTTTCAATAATCTTTCTTGAAGCTGCATTACTCTCGCTACATGTTATATAGATATTTTTCATGCCATGATATACTGCCACACCAAGGACAAGCTTTGATGCATAGTATGAATAATTATGACCTCTTGCCTCTTCATTTATCTCATATCCAATATTTCCATTATAATAAGAATGATAATTGTGCCCAATCCTTATACTTACCTTTCCAATCTGCCTTTGTGACTTCTTTTCAAAAATATCATAATAATAAAATGGAATCATTTTATTATCTCCAGGATTCTTTTCAATAATTCTCAGCATGACTTTATCATCCTGAAGTTCATTAAACTCATTTGCAAACTCAAACACTAAATTCATCCCTTTATATCTTATCTCTTAAATATTTCTACTTCTCCTAGAGTCTGTACCTTCCCATCTTCTACAATAATGCCACCATTATTAGTAATGGCATAAACTTTATCTGTTTTTTCACGAAGTACTTTCTCTATAGATTGATTCTGAACATCACTGTTTTCAAAGTGAACTTCAACATAAAAAGTCTGATCAATAAGACCTATGTCGTCAAAATTGTACTTGCTGAATAATATATTAACCATAAATGGTTCCCCCTAATTTTGGTGTTATTCTTTACATAATATTAATCAATATCATAACTAGAAATAATATTTTTTGTTATTTAAATTATAATCTTATATGGTACTTTAATCAAATTAAGCCAAATAAAAACTTCCCGAAACCGAGAAGTTTTCAATTATTTATTTAGCAGGTATATCGAAAAGTTCAGGTATCCTGCAAAAGTCACCCATAGTAAATATGGTATGTTAAGATATTCAGCTGTTTTATTTAATTTTTTAAACTCACTTATCATCATAACAATTAGAACAAGAAGTATCATAAGGATAATAAATGCTGCAAGATAAGATTTAAAAATAAAGAATACAGGTGACCAGATAAAATTAAATACAAGCTGTAATGCAAAAATAATCAAAGCCTTTTGTTTATTTTCCCCCTCAGAATTCCATATAAGATAAAGAGAGATACCCAAAAGTGTAAATAAGATTGTCCAGACTATTGGAAAAGCTATTGCTGGTGGTGACAGGACAGGCTTCTTTACAGTCTGAAAGTTTTCCATTCCATTTCTTGATATTAAACCTGATAAAAAAACCAGTACCTAATGTAATAACTAGGCTTGCAATTAAAGACTTCCATCCAGGAATAATAGCTGAGCTACAATAAGGCTTGCCATATCATCTGTAACTTCACCGCTAAGCATAATTATTCTATCTTTTAAAAGCAATAAAATTATCCTAATTTTCAAGTCTTTCAAACAATATGCTGAAAGGACCTACTTCCTGCTTATCCTTTAAGTCTACTACTTTCCACTCATTATTTCCAGTACCAAGCCATTCATTTACCTTCTCTGATGATTGTGGTAAAAATGGAGCTAATAGATTTGCTATATTGGCTATGGCAAAGGTACAGTTATATATGGTAGTTTTACATTTTTCAGTATCTTCTTTGATTGTTGCCCATGGCTTTTCCTCATCAAAATATTTATTTACACTTCTTATAAATTCAAATATATCTTCAAGACTATTCTTAAGTTCTCCTTTTTCAATTTGCTTTCCCACACTTTTATAAAGATCATTCAGTTTTTCAATAATACTACTATCAACTTGTGATTTTAGTATTTTGTTATCAAAATACTTTTTGTTGAAAGCAAGAGTTCTATTAACAAGATTACCATAGGCTCCTAAAAGTTCGCCATTGTTACACTTAATAAACTCTCTTATTGAAAAATCTGTATCTCTTTTTTCTGGAGCATTTTTTATAAAGAAATATCTCAGTGCATCTGTATTATATTTATCAACAATATCAGGTATCCAGATAGCATAATTTTTGCTTGTAGATATCTTTTTTCCTTCAAGAGTAAGGTATTCACTTGAAATAATCCTATCAGGTAATTTGTCCTCACCAATAGCGCTTAAAAGAGCAGGAAGGATTACTGAATGGAATGGTATATTATCTTTACCATGAACATAAAAGGACGAAATTGCATTCTACCATTCTTTTACACAAACGTGTAAACCCTTTATTTACAACACTTTATATCATTAATAAATTATGTTTTTGAATGCAATTTCCTTTACATTAAAAAAGCTCTCGTCCTAAGAATTATCTTAGGAACGAGAGCTGAAGCTTCGTGTTACCATCCTATTTTTCATATACATCACTGCATATGACTCTATAAGTACGTCAGTAATCTGATTATACCCTGTCACTATAACGGGTGATACCGTTGCAGCCTTGACAAATGAAGTTTCAGTGCAATGCTCCAAGGCCATTTTCACTTTAATTCACTTTGCTTTCTCTCACCATCTGAAAACTCTCTGTATAAGATTCTTAAAGGTACTCTCCTCTTCATCGCTTTTCTATATTATAACATATTAAATTATATTTTCGAGTTCATACAGATTCTTTATAACATTACTTTTTCGTTTAATATACTTAAGGTATAAATATTTCGAAAAACTCCTGCTCAAAACAAAACTGTTTATTCCTAGCTTTTCTGCTCCTTCACAGTTATTTATGTTATCATCAATAAAAACTGCTTCTTCAGGTTTTATATTTAAATCCTCAAGTGCTGTTTCAAACATTATCTTATCAGGCTTCGTACTGCCAATCTTTGATGAAATAACAAAAGAAGAAAACTGATCTCTAAGCCCTGCTTTTCTAAATACATTTTCCAGTGATGGCCATGCATCAGAAACAACACCCAGTTTATATTTATTCTTAAGATCATTTATTACCTTGCCGGCGTCATCATAAAATATATACTTGTCATAATTGTATACGTAGTCTTCTGTTATTTTGACTACATCGTTATATGTAAGTTCAAGTTCTGGAAGACATGAAGACAAAGTATCGTAAAATTCAAAAAAGCATTCATACTCTTCATTTTCATTTTGGATAAATTCATGACTGTTCACATATGCAAGAGACTTGCTGAATGCATAATCTATTCTGCTGCTCTTAATCTTATCAAACTTAGTCTTATCAACATATTTAAAAAAGTTAGGAGTTATAAACCAATGTCCTGTTACTGGTTTGTTCAGCACTCTGCCAGAATCGAATAGTACTGCTTTTATCTTGTTTTCCATACATAATCACCACTCTCTCAAAATCATTATTTTCATAATAGTATAGTTATATTCCATAATCAATAAATATATAAAATGTAACTATAAAGTTGAAAAAATAACAAATATACTTGAATATAATTCAAGTCAATATTGCTAATTATGAATCATGTTTATCTCTCTATCATTTTCATCTGCCTGATATCCCATACTTTTATAAAGATGTATTGCTCCATGATTGCATTCATCTGCTGCAAGGAAGGATCTTGTTGCACCTTTCTCAAGGCCATAAGCAAATGCCTGTCCAAGAAGTTCTCGTCCTATGCCCATCTTCTGAAATTCAGGTCTAACGGCTAATTCTCTCACCCATAGTATTGGACCTTTTTTGCTTTCATGTCCATAAACTCCAACACATACAACGCCTGCAATAATGCCGTTTATTTTTTTGACAATAATATTACAATCTTTTGTATAATCAACAACATAGATATCAAAACCTATCCTCCTAAGATCCTCTACCCATTCTTTATTCACAAAGGTTAACAAATCATCTTTCTTACAGTTAGATAAAGCCTTAACAAAATCCTTATGGTCATTGAAGGCATAATTATATTGATATAAACTGTCTTGCTCATTGTATCCATATATAAGTATCAGATTATCATCGTTGCAGATAATATCGTGTTTTGCAACATCTTCGAATTCTGTATATTCCATAGAATGATACTTAAAGTTACTAATGCTTTCCTTTATTTTTTCAAATTCTTTTTTAGTAATCATATTCTCACCCCAAATATTTACTGTTAAACTTAATCTTTAATATAATTATTAACAATGTAATAGCACCTTTCTTTTGTAGCTTTTGCAAGGCCATTAATATCTTTAATTTTATCCTTGCTTTTCTTTACCGGAGTAATATTTTTATCATTACTATCGTTTTTTGATTCACTGGATATTACAGTGTCATTTGTTTTAGTATCTTTATTTTCAGAATTATTATCTACACTTGTTGTAGAGATATTATTCTTATTTTCATTAGACGCTGCAGCAGAGGTACTACCTGCACTAAAATGATTAGACAAAGCTATACCAGCAACAGTTCCACCTACTACTACAGCACAAATTGCAACAGCTATAAAAATCTTTTTGCCTTTTAACATAAATACCACTACCCTTATTAATTTCTATATAATTATTATAGCCTTTATTAGTAAATGGTATCTTACAATATATTTACATTTGGGTCACAATTATTTATTATATAAGATCTTGTAGGAGTTTCACTCATCTCAATTTTTTCAAGATTCCAACCTATTTTCTTTATCACAAAGCTTAATTCTTTATTAAAATATCTGCTTAGATTCTCAAGAGTTGGATTTACCTTATCAAAAGGTTCTAAATCATTAATGTATATATCCTGATACCGTGAAAAGAATTTTTCAATTACTTCTTCTATCTTATTAAATCTTATAAACATATTACCATTTTCATTTTGACTTACCACCATTGTAATCTCCCAGGTATGCGGATGTTTCTCACCTCTACTGCCATTTATATAAATTGAGTGACTTGCATTTATATAGAACTTAAACCTGTAACTGTTGCTTCTTTCACTATGTTTATCAACATAACAATCCTTTTCTCTATATGAAACATGATGATTATGATCATTAATTAACGAAGCTGCACTTAAAGCTTCTATCATCCTGTTTTTCACTTTTATCTGCACAATATTCTCAGCTATATTCATTGACATATTATCAATTCTTATTGAAAGAACAGTAATAGAAACAAGGTATATTATAAGCGCAACAATTGTATAAAGGTATAGATATATATTAAGTCTGTCAATTCCTCCAGCAGCTAGTGCATAAGGCATATCGGTAGTCATAATTATTGAATATGTATGTCCCTTAGATTCAAAGTTCTTAAGCGAAACAATATCCTCCGTATTTAATACTGAGCTCAATTCACTATTGTTGTATTCTTGTGTTATATTTTCATTCTTTATAAATACCACCTTAGTATCCCTAGCAGCTATCCAATATCTGCTTCCTGAAGTATACATGTTTTTCAATACATTATTCATAATTTTAAGATCATCGTCATTATTTATGCTTTTTTCGTCTATTTCCTTCTTAAT
Organism: Inconstantimicrobium porci; assembly: GCF_009696465.1. Taxonomy (GTDB): domain Bacteria; phylum Bacillota; class Clostridia; order Clostridiales; family Clostridiaceae; genus Inconstantimicrobium; species Inconstantimicrobium porci. The sequence continues at coordinate 33,837 of NZ_VULX01000027.1, forward strand.
CTCACCAGCTGTCATATCTACAAGCAGCTGCTGATTATTCTTATAATCTTTTAAAAATTCCTTCTCATTTGTTTTCACAAGCAATATGATAAATAGTATAGATAATATACAGAATATGGTGGTTATCATGAAAATAATTGTTGTTATTGTTCTTCTATGTTTTTCTCTCTTTTCCTTCATTAAACTACCTCTTTACTTGTTAACTATCCTCTTTAGTTTATCCCTCAGCCCTATCAGATAATTAAAATCACTCTTAATTATTTCTTTTATTTTTGTCCTTTCCTGACTGAATGTAACTGTCCTCCAGCTACTATCCCTATTTATACTGTTGATTATTCCTGCAATCCTTATCCAGAATACTATAAAATTATACAAAGGCATAATAAACAAAATATACAGCCTTGAAATATACTCTTTTCTCATTTCCTTGTAAGGAGTAAGAAATGAAATTATATTTATAGAGTAAATAAAAGATATAATTATATACAAACTATTTAATACTATCAGAGAAGATAATATTGTTTTGAGTGAATAATTTAAGAATGTGAGACATATTAGTGCGAAATACCATATCATTCTTGGAAAAGCAAAGGTATGGTCAAATAGCAAAAGATACACTGTCCTGTCAAATTTAGATAAAGAAAAAGATTTAAGTTTATCTTTAAAAAACATATTCGATATCTCTACCTGGCCCCTCTGCCATCTTTGCCTCTGCGTATAGAGTTTATCAAAATTATCTATAGGCTCCACAAAAAAGAAGGCATTCTCACATATATGAACTTTCTTTTTTAATAAATGTTTTATCTGAAATGTAACATGTGTATCTTCACTGATAGTATCAGTATTATACAGCTTAGTCTTAAGAAGCAGTGACTTCTTAAAGCAAGAAAAGGCTCCTGATATTGTATAAATGCTGTTATACTCAGCTTCATAATTCCTTCCTGCCAGGAAAGCCTGATAGTATTCCATCATCTCGCATTCTCTTATAAACCTAAGAAACAATTCCTTTGTATTTTTTATTTTACTGCTTTCAACAAGCACGACTCCTGTAGCACAGTTTATACTATTGTCTCTTTCAAACCTCAGTATCATATTTTTAACTGCATCTTTATGAAGTACACCATCACTATCAATATTTATAATGTACTTTCCTTCGCTATTAAAAATAGCCATATTAAGAGCTTTAGACTTTCCCTTCTTAGAGCTTAGCCATCTCATTGGTAGATCTTTAAACTTTTCCTGACAAATGCAGAAAATATTAAAACTTTCATCACTACTACCATTATTAACTACAATGATATTTAAAAGCTCATTAGGATAAGTGCAGTCATTTATCGATTTTATGCACTCATAAAGCGTAGATGCAGAATTATATACAGGCACTATTATCGTTACTTCAGGCAGTCTGCCTCTAAACTCTTTTTCTTTGTATAGTAGTTTCTTCTTCACAAGAATAATAGAACCAATAATTGACGGAATTATCTCCATAGACAGCGGTATAATAATCCATGCCATCCAAAATATCAGATCATTTAATATACCGTCAATTATTGTTTTCATATTTAAACACTCCTATCTTTTGTCTAATTACTTGTGTTCTTGTAAAAATATAAAAATACATCATTATAGATAAGGCATAAAACACAAGACGTCCAATAACTGTATGGGCTATATAAAAATAACGTGGACCAAAACAGAAAACTATTGTACAGATTAATGTTATTCGAATTAAATTAGCCAAAAAAATAAACAATACTGCTGCCAAATTGATAATTGTCTTCTCAATTAACCTGTAAGAAGGAAAAAACCATAACATGGAGCTTAATGTCATAATTTCTATGACGCCACTGCATTCATAATCTATATATAAAGAAATAGCTCCATGCTTATTGTTGATAAAGAGAAGACCATAGTCATAATAATCTTTAAACATGCCTGTAATGTCTCCAATAACACCTTCTGCTGCACATATTAATTTAGCAAGCGGCACAGTTAAATACGGCCTGACAAATATCATCAGCACAACAAATAATCCTATGCTTCCAAAAAGAAACTCAAAAAATTTTAGATTAGCGCGATGAAACACATATAAGAAGTAAATCCATATAATTATCATTACAAATAAGAATATCTTCAATGTTCTCTCTCCTTCTTGTAAATCTTATAAATTCCAAAGGAGCATATGATTATCCCAGTTACAGCCAGTAAGTATGGATAAGTACTTGTAGTTGTTGATGTAATCCTTCTATACATAAGGACCGGTGTAAAGAACTGTATATTCTTAAAGTGTTCTATATCTATTGATGGATTCTGCTGATTTAGTGCTTTTAGTGGTATTCTAAGTTCAAGTTCATCATTTATTCCACCTTTTCTTCTGTATACAAAAGCTTTAGATCCCTCTGGCACACTGCCAGATAAACCTGTCATTACATGCTTTACTAACACCTCGTTTATACCTTCATGAAGATTGTTCTCATCAATTAAGCTACCATCGGCTGTTGTAAGATAAAACGCAGCCATTTCTTCATCTACAAAGAACTCGTAATAATTACCATTTAGTGATGTATATTCTTTTTTAGCCATCTTTATATAAAGATAGATAAACTCTCCATCACATAGTAGTGACATCTTATGCCTGATAACTTCATTATATTTATTACCATTTTCATCAGTAGCAAAAATATGCTCTCCATTTTCCCAATAATCATCAGGGTTATCCCATACATATTCCCATGAATACGGCTTATCACTCCAATCATCAAAGTAGCCGTCTATAACTATAGGGATATTGCCTCTGCTATAAATAGGTACAGCATATACCTGTTTCGCAGACATTAATAAAATCATTACAATAACAATATTTATTTTTATATAATTTTTTTTACTAAAACTTTTCTTCACATTCATCATTCGTATTATCCTTTATAAACAATATAAGCACTACAATTTCCAGTATTATTCCAATAACAGTAACAATTAATCCAGTTTTAAAATAAGAGTATACTATGCGTAACTTTGTTGTTCCTTTATCTACTATAATCAGGTTATTATCGGTTTTTATATTTTTAAGACTTCTAAAGTTATCCTGAAAAGCTATATTAGTATTAACGTTATCATAATAAGAGTTAATTATAATTTCATCTTTCTTATAATCAACATCAAGTCTTACAAGCTCTCTCTTAGGAAGAATGCTGCCATCGCATTCAAAAATATCATCAATTATATATCTTATACTGTCATCAAAAGTTTCAATGTCATGATAAAGCAGGTTAAAACCAATAAAATATATATTTTGATTTTCACCAGTACCTATACAATCAAGTTTCTTACCATTAAAATCTGCATAAGAATATACATTTTTAAGGTTTCCAAGATAAACTGTGTTCCACTCAGCATTCTCACCCTCAAAACGCTTTGGAATTATATTTCTGCCTTTATAAGTTATCTCAGGATAGTGCCTGCTAAAGGTAATATCAAATGCATCAATGCCAAGAAAAGATCTGATGCCTGTAGTTCTATTTACAGGTACACCATTCATATCGATATAAATCATGACACCGCTTCTTCCAAGCTTATCTATCATCTTTTCCGCTTCATTCCTGTTACTATAAGTAAAGCCAGATAGATAAATCCTCTTATAATTTTTTAATTCTTCATAACTATAATCATTAATATTTATACTTTTACCTTTCTTAAAATCAGGGTAAATAAAACTGATATAATCTGAAGTACTGCCGATTGCAATATTGTTGTACGAGCTTATTGTGCCAAATGTACCATGATAACCTAGTTTATACAAATATCCGTTCTCGTTTTCTAAAACAAGACTATAGTTAAGCTTTGCTGCTGAATCATTAAGTTTTTTAAAATCCTTCTCCTTAAGAAGGTTCTTTTTAATAAGAACAGTATCACTTCCAAGCTCTAGTAATCTGTCAAACATATATTCATAATATCCTTTTTCAAAAGCAGTATTAATCATTACTATATTAGGAAGTGTTGATGAACCCCAATGTGCCCATCCAAATACATACTTAACAGCATCATCATAATTTTCAGACATGATGTATGAAGGAAAAGCACCATATGTACTAAGATCCATAAGTGCAAACCTGTTTTCAGTTATAGCCCTGCCTTCTTTTAACAGATATCGCTGTTCGTTATTAATTACACCCTGCTGAGCTGTCACAATCTTATCCTTATCAAATTCAAAAAATTTAAGCGAAGGAATACAGTCCATAGCAATTAATATTACTAAAAAATATATAAATATCTTTTTGCTTTTTTTCCACATCATAAGCGAAATGAAAAGAAGACAGTATGCAATAGGCGTAAATCTCTCCATCCAAAAAGCCTGTTTCAGAGGAAGAAGCTTTACAATTGGTACAAATGCTTTTGTTGTTCCAAAGAAAATCAGTGCAGCTGCTATAAAGCCTGCATTAATTTCCTTTGAACATAATAGAAATCCTAAAAACGCTGTAAATAATATTGATGCTCCAAAATAATATAAATCCATCTCTCCTTTAATTCTTAAAAATGGATTCAGCGAAATAGATGCTTTTTCACTCCATCCTGCCATATTTGCAATTGCAGCTTCAGAATCCATTGATGCCATTCCTCCAATAAGTCCAGGTACAAGCTCTATCCCCATGATGGCAAAACAAAGCGCCATCGATAGTATTGTATAAACCGAATACTTATACTCTTTATTAGCTAGAGAGTATATCAGGCAGAACAGGAATGTACCAATGCCTATCATAGCTGCTATCATTATATGTGTAAGTTAGAGTATAATTTTTGTAGGCAGGAAAATTGATAAAAATAAAGGAGATGTAAAAACATCTCCCCAATACATAAATTATCCATTATAATTTAATTGTCGATATTAAATGAATGGAGCTGAGTTTATGTATGATTTAAGTTTAAATGAAAAAGGAATAAGTT
>NZ_VULX01000028.1 GCF_009696465.1 Inconstantimicrobium porci
TTAACTTTTAATGGAGAAAGTTATAGATACCGACAGCAAAAAGAACATCTATTAGGCCTTAATAATAAGTCTGTACAACAGTAGCAATTATAATATCACCCGCAACTGAAAGCAGGTATTATTTTTTTATTCTAAGTGGTACACTTTTTAATTAGCAAGGTGGTACACTTTCTTATTGACAAAAGCACTAATTAAACACTATACCCACTTTAAATCTAGTAGGCTTCATTCGTTGCACTCATTCGCCTATTGTCGCAACAAGTTGCTCCAAATAATTTTTTATAATAGGTAACATCTACGTCCCCATTATATATTATTATGAGTGGGCCACAACTGTTACCTAACAAAAAAGAAGAGGCTTTTTCATCCTCTTCCATCAACATATTATATAAATAATTATCATATTTTATAACTATCTTATTTACCTTGTAATACATATTTTTGCTATCTGATTTTGATATTATAATATCTCTCAAATAATTATAATCATCTATAGAAAACTCTTTTTTTGCATATCTCTTAGCTAATGATTTTAATTCTTTCTTAATTAGTGAATTCTTTCTCCAAAAATTATTATACACTTCTCTATTAACTAAAACTCTTTCTTTAGTTTCCTTATTAACACATATGTAAATCTCATCATCTAACTTTTGAAACACACCATTTTCTATTAATTTTTCATCATATCTTTTACTTGTTCTAATAGCAACATTAATATCACTGCATAACTCTTTTCTAGTTATTAATTCTTTCTTTTCTATGCTTTGAATCTTTCTTCTAGTATACATCTTTAAATTTTTAATGTCTTTTACCCTAAATACTTCTCCTAAAAATTCATCATTACTCTGTGCATATTCTTCATATTCAATATAAAAATAAATACTTCTGCCTTCTTTAGCTATGTCAATTACCTTATAACAGGCTTTAGCTAATTCATATTTTATTTTTTCATTATCCCATCTTGATAAACTTTTAGTGTGTACCCCTAATATTTCTGCTACTTGCTTTTTATTAATTTTTTTCATAATTAATTCTCTCCTTTTTAATAACTACCAATTAATTAATTGGCTTCTTTGGGTTATAGGAGTAAACCCAATTGTTACACCACCTTTCTTATATTTATATTATATAATCTAACTTAAATAAAATTCACTTAATATTTATATTAATCTTATTAATATACTATAAAAATAAGGTAACATATTTATGGTCACCTTACTTACTCATTATTTCTTATTCTCTTGTTCACTCAATTTTGACTTTAAAATAGCAATATCTTCTTCTAACTTTTTCATACTTTCTTCTTGTTTATTTATTAAATCCGTACTATTACTTTCTTCTACTTTAAATCTTGTTATATCATTATTTATTTCATTAATACTATCTTGTATTTCATTAAGCTTATCTTCCATATCATTTTCTTGATTATTCGAAATTGGTATAATCCCTATTATAAATATTACTACTAACAATGATAAAGCATTCCTTATGCATCTGAAACTAGTATTTATATAATTATTTCTTATTGTGTTATTCATTTCATTTAATTCTATATTCTGAGCATATGTTTTTTTCATAGGCTCATCGCTATTATTTAATTGGATTAAGTTCACTTTATTTAATTCAATTAAACTTACTTTATATAATACATTTTTCTCCATTAAAACCTTTAATGATAATATTCCAGCATACAACATGAAAAAAACTACTCCAAAACATAGTATTGTTCCTATAATTTTAATCACTATATTGTTATATTTAGTATATATTTCATTAATTGGTTTGATTAAACCTAAAATTATTGTTACTGATATTGATATTGCAACTAAATTACTTTTTGCTTTATCTTCAAACTTAGCTACTCTATTTATAGAATTATCATATTCACTCTTCATATTCTCTAACTTAGTTTGATTATCAAACCTTACATATTGCAATTCTAAATTGTTAATATCTTCACTGTCATAGTTACTAATTCGAGCTATTTTCTCATTCATTTTTTTTTCAGCTGAATTGTTTTGAATCATTGGAAACAATTCTTTTTTTATAAAATTCTTAACTTTGTCTCCCACCACTAAAATTCCATTACTCCTTCCTTATTTTTTTCCAAAGTATTAACTATATCCTTATATATCTTTAATCCAGAACTTTCTACTAACCATGCCCATTCTCCAGTTGGATTTATCTCTATAAAGTAATATTTACCATTAGATACAGCCATATCTATTGCTCCATATCTTAATCCTAATTTTCTAACTAACTTAATACACTTTTCACTAATCTCATCTGGTAAATTAATAACCTCAAATTTAACATCGTCCTTTTCTTTACGCCAATCTTGATTTATACCTTCTCCATCTTTAACTATCTTAACAGCGTATACGATATCTCCAATTACCGTAATTCTTAAATCCACTTTAGGGTTTATCAATTCTTGTACAACAACTGGTGCCATACTTAATGATGCACTTTTAAGTTCTTTCCCACTTACTATATTTGTATATAAAAAACATTCTTCTTCATCATTTCTTAGTAACAATGTATCTATTGATTTTATTGCATACTTTTTATTAATATCAATGTTATTACAATAACTATTAACAACTAAAGTTTTTGGAAGAGTAAATCCGAGTTCTTTTGCATATTTTAATTGTAACATTTTATTCTCTGCTTTATATGTATCAACAGGATTATTTATCCATACTGCATTTTCAAAACAAATAAGATTTTTAACAAACGCCATCCACTGACTTTTATATAGCTGTTCTTCATAGCTATTTTGAGAATAAAATCTTAAATATACAGGTGCTCTATAGTATACACCTTTCAATTGAGAGTCTATGTAATATCTTTCTTTTTCTATTTCTATTATCATCTTCTCATTAAATATATCCCATTGAATAGAATACTCACTAAATTTATCTCTATTAATTCTAAGGTAACATCTCTCTCTTTTTCTCAATTCTATAGTAATATAATCACTTGTAAAATCTTTTGTATCAGCAATAACCAAGTAGTCAACTCTATTCACCTTTTTTATCCTCCCCTGTTTCACAATCACATTTTTTGGTTTGAGGTTTTGCAAAATTTACATCTGTTATACATGGATTAAGTTTCTCATCAACCCAATATCCTAACCTTGAGTTATATATATAATCTACCAAATTATCCTTTTTCCTTTTGTTTATATCAAACCTATATATTTTATCAAGAAATAAATGCTTCATGATACTCCCCCTATTTTTTATTCAATATACATTATATACCATAATTATTTCTTTTTGTATATATAATACGCAAAAAAGAAGTCATATCTTTTTATGACTTCTTAAATTACTATATTAACTATAAAATTTTCATACTTCCTTAAGGTACAAACAATGTCCACTCCTCATATTTCCAATCTCCTTCGTTCACAGCTTTTTCTGCATAAATTCCATTTAAGAAAGGATACTATATAAAGAATAATATTTTAATAATTTTGTAGGATAAATAAGATGGATTGCGCGTAATAATCCATTAAGAGTTTGTGCTGCATGTAGAATTAAGGAGTGATTGATATGAAATATGCAATAGTATATAGCAGTATAACTGGTAATACAAAAAAGTTAGCAGAAACTATTAAAAACAAAATTCATGAGTGCTATTATGGCAAGCCTTCTGATGAAGCACTTTCTGCTGATACTATATTTTTAGGATTCTGGACAGGTAAAAACTCTTGTAGTGCAGAGGTACAATCATTTATAGAAAAGCTTTCAGATAAGAAGTTATTTATATTTGGTACAGCTGGTTATAACAACACTAAAGAGTACTTTGAAGAAATTTTGTCTAATGTAAAAGCACATGTTCCATCATCAAACACTATTATTGGAACATATATGTGTCAGGGTAAAGTGTCTGATGCTAAGCAGGATGCCATAAAAAAAGATAACCCTGAAATGTATGAAGCGATTAAAGATAAACTTGAGGAAGCAGTGCAACATCCAAATGACGATGATATTAATGCTTTAGTATCAGAAATTGATAAATTAAATTTATAATCTAAAAATTAATATGCTAAGCTATAATGCTTAGCTATTTTTTTGTAAAACTCCAAGTCTTCTTTGTTTTCTGTAAAGCATGGAAATGTCATATTATAATTGCCCCAGACTGTCAGTGGCTTTTTAGTAAAGTAAAATGTGACAAAGAATACTTCTCTTGTGTTAAGTCTAGCTAAAAAAGGGATAAGGGATTTATCTGTAACTTTATAATAAGGCTCGTCATGATTAAGTTTCATCTGCTTAGTAATTATCTCTTTATCATCAGTACAGCAGAGACTTAAAAGATTATCTTTAGCTTCTTCGTCTAAATTATATATTACTATGCTTTATTCATAAGTGTATACTTCCACGTCTACAGTATCTTGTCCACCCCAGTTCTTTTCCTGCTGCAGGTCTTCTTCTTTAACAAAACCATTTTTAAGCAGCGCTTTTGCAGAATATATATTTTCAGGCATCACATAAGCCTTTAATTTATTAACACCTATTTCGTGAGCGAGGTAATTAACCATAAGCTTAACAGCATTTGTTGCAATTTCTTGATGCCAGTAGGATTCATTAATGCAGTAGCCTATTGTTATTTTATTTGCACGCTTTTTATAATCAAACATTTCAGCTAGTCCAACAAGTTTATCTGGATTTTCACATAAGTAGATACCAGCAATAATCATCTTCTTTTTATCAAAGTCTCTGCCACCAAGATTCCTGATTGCAGCCAAAAGATTTCCCCTGCTTTTCTTGTAAAGGAAAGGTGGTATGTATTTATACACATTATCATTATTCGTAATTTCAGATAATGAATCAATATCGTCTTCAGTCATCTTTCTTATGATGATTTTATCGTTCTTAAGTTCTGGAAAAACATCAAATAATTCTGCCATATTAATCTCCTTGTAGTGTTGATTATAATTTATATTTATAATTATAATACTATTAAATTGTTATTATTCCAATAATGTAATAGCATGGTTTAAATTGTGACAGCTGTAAAAAGATGATTTTTCCATTTCTATATAAAAGGTAGGATTTTCTTCGAGTATAGGTAGAAATGTCTTCACCTCCCAAGATGACTATGTTATTACTGCTTTTTAGATTATCAGTGAGCTGTTTTATTTCTGAATAAGGCAAAATATGTTATCATTTACTATGCACTAGTTTCTGTTTATTTAGTTAGTTATTTAAGTATGTAAAAACATGTTATTAAGGAGATTATTATGGATAAGAATGAAATTGTAAATAAGACAGTTGAGTTTATTAAGGAAAAATTTTATGGAGAGGGTAGTGGACATGATTATTTCCACATTTACAGGGTATACAGGACAGCTCTATACATAGCTGAAAGGGAAAATGGCGCTGATAAATACATAGTGTCTCTTGCTGCACTTTTACATGATGTTGATGACTGGAAGTTTACTGATACAAATGAGACAAACACTTCTAACATAGAAAAGTTCTTAAGAAGCGTAGATGCTGATGATGATACTATAGAAAGAGTATGTGCAATAATAAAAAAGATTTCTTTTAAAGGAGGAGTTGTGGATTCAACTCAGAAAACTATTGAAGGAAAAATAGTTCAAGATGCAGACAGGCTTGATGCCATAGGAGCAATAGGAATAGCAAGAACATTTGCTTACGGAGGAAGCAAAAACAGAATGATGTATGATCCATCAATAAAACCAAAAAGTTTTAAAACTTTAGATGAAGTAAAAAATACAAAGAATCACACAATTAATCATTTCTATGAAAAGCTATTAAAACTAAAAGATATGATGAACACAGAAACAGGAAAAAAACTAGCTAAAGAAAGACATGAATTTATGGAAGAATTCTTAAAAGAATTTTACAAAGAATGGAACATCTAAAATAAGGACTAATTAATATACACGTTTCTCAGTAAATTTAAGCTAAATATAAATGTATAATGTATAAAGTATAATGTATAATTGTGGAATGAACTCCCTTGGGGGAATTCCAAAGCCAATATATAAGAGAACACATTTCTCTCTAAAACTTTTTGCAATTAATAATTACAGAGGTTTGGAGGTGTCCTCCATTAATATTAAGAAATTAGCTAACGTAGTGCAGATAATTTCAATCCTTAATTATACATTATACAATATAAAATATACATTAGTTCTATAATTTTCTTTTATCTAGATTAAGTATAAAGATCCAAAATTAGTTTTGGTCTTTATTTTTATATCTCAGTCTCTTTCAACTTATTTTTAATATCAAACATCTTATTTTCAAGTACTGTAATTTTGTCATCTAGAAGCTTATCTTGTGCAGAAGATGAAGTCTTTCCTTTCTTTTCAATAAGAGCATCGATATCACCTAGAACCTCGATAAATTGTCTTGTTAAATCATATGCGTTCATAAATTCTCACCCCCACTTATATTATAGAACAATTCAAAGAAAAATCCATTAAATGAAAAATATTATAATCTAAAAATGTGTTTTTTTTAGTTAAATTAATGATAAAAAGATATATGCAATAAAATGTAAATGTATATATTTATGTTTTTAAAAATGAAAACGTAAAGAAAAGTTATCATAGTATGAAATTACTATAATTTTTATTAATAAAAATGGTTAGTATAGAGAAAAATATTGTATAATTTAAAAATACTATAAATAATTAATTTGTCAAAAAAAGGAGTTTAATTCAACGTTTAATTAATAAAATATATGTTGAATGGATTGTTTAATATAAAAGTAATAAAAAGTTGATTATTACGTTGACAAAATGTTAATAACTTACTATTATATAAGCATAAGTTAAATTCATTGAAGAGAAAAAGTAAGTTACGTTATTGTTCTTAAGAGAGTCGTCATTTTGGTGTAAGGCGATGTTCAATATGTATCAGAAAATCATCTCTGAGAAGTATGACTGAAATTAAGTAAGTCATTCCGGAAACTCTCACCGTTATAAGAGCAGCGTATTGATTTCGATACGAAATGAGTGCTATAAATTTTATGTTTATAGAATCAGGGTGGTAACGCGGAACTTTTCGTCCCTCATAATTATTATGAGGGGCGTTTTTTTGTGCATTTTACAGTGGGGAGTAAAGTGTTATTTCAATGGATTTGTATGAGAAAAGGGGGAATGCACATGGACATTAGTGACATATGTGGCATTTTAAAATTAAAGTTAGAAGTTAACTGGGGGGTATAAAAATAATAACTGCTATATTGCAAATATAAAATAAATATAAATTCTATGGTGTAGCAGTAATTAACCCTTAATAGTAAAAATTAGTATAAAAAAAATATGAAATTAAATTTATTTGGGGGTAAGTATAATGAATAAATTATCAAAGAAAGATATGGCTTTAGTAAGCCTTATGCTTTTCTCATTATTTTTTGGAGCAGGAAACTTAATATTTCCACCATTTTTAGGACAGGCAGCAGGGAAAAATGCCTGGGTTGCAATGGCTGGATTCTTCATTACAGCAGTAGGTTTTCCTGTACTTGGAGTAGTTGCAGTTGCTAAGTGTGGGGGGCTTAGAAATCTTGCAGCAAGAGTAAATAATAAATTTGCAGTAGTATTTACTGTACTTATATATTTATCAATTGGACCATGTCTTGGGATACCACGAGCAGGAAGTCTTCCTTTTGAAATGGCAGTATCACCTTATCTGCCAAATGGATTTTCAGTTGGAACAGCAAGATTTATGTACACACTTGTATTTTTTGCAGTAGCTTTCTGGCTGGCATCTTCACCATCAAAGCTTGTTGATAGACTGGGAAAAGTACTGACACCTATGCTTTTAGTATTAATAGCATTATTATTTGTATCATCTTTATTTAATCCAGTTGGATCATATGGACAAGCAACTGGAAATTATGTGAATTCTGCATTTACACAGGGATTTCTTGATGGTTATCAGACAATGGATACAATTGCGGCATTAAATTTTGGTATTGTAATAGCAGTAGCAGTAAAATCAAGGGGCGTTAATGATAATAAAACAGTAGTTTCTTCTTCAATCAAAGCAGGATTTGGAGCTGGAACACTTTTAATTGTAATTTACTCAATTCTTTGTCATCTTGGGGCAAGCAGTGGATTGAGATTTAAAATGACTGAAAATGGAGCACAGACTCTTACTAATGTAACAACTTATATTTTTGGAAAACCTGGAGCTATTCTTTTAGCAGCAATTTTCACACTTGCATGCTTAACTACATCTGTAGGCCTTATAACTTCATGTAGTGAATATTTTTCAAGCGTAAGCAGATTGTCATATAAAAAATGGACAGTAATCTTAACATTATGGAGTATGGGACTTGCTAACATGGGACTGACAAAGATATTAGCGGTTTCTGTACCAGTACTTACAGCAATCTATCCAGTAGCAATTATGCTTATTGTTCTTTCATTATTTGATAAGTATCTAAAGAACACAACTTATGTATATAAAATGACAATACTTTTCACAGGATTAGTAAGCGTTGTTGATGCATTAAACCAGACAAACATCAAGCTTGGATTTGTCACAAACTTAGTAAGTAAACTTCCGCTATTCAGTAATGGGTTATGCTGGATAGTACCTGCAGTGGTTGGAGCACTGCTGGGATTGGGATTAGAGATGGTAATGACAAAGAAAAAAGCACAACAGGCAGCAGTATCAATGGAATAAATTAAGCAGGTAAAACCTTTTCTGTGACCTGATTGTAATTTATAGACTATGAATTTAATTTCCTGTATAATAGTTGTAATAAAAATAGTAGGAGATAAATCTATGAAAAATGAAAAGAAAAAATTGCACTTGGGTCAGATTATAACTGTAGTTTTATTTTTAGCGTTATGTGGAGCAGCAGGATTTTTTGGAGCCAGATATATAGATACTTCTCTGCCCAATACAGGTATTGCACAGAAGTCGATGCTTTTTCTGTTTCTTATTTTAATATTATATCTGGCTTGTTTTATGCAGATTATTATTCATGAAGGTGGCCATTTAATATTTGGTCTAATGACTGGATATGAATTTGCTTCATTTAGAATCGGCAGTATTATGTTTGTAAAAAAGAAAGATGGTATAAAGGTTAAGAGATTTTCACTTGCTGGTACAGGTGGCCAGTGTCTGCTATATATTAATGATTATAATGATGGGAATTATCCATACATACTTTATAATCTTGGAGGTTCTTTAAATAATTTAATATGGTCAGTTTTAGCGGGAATACTTTATCTATTTACAAGGGGAAATAGATATTTATCAGCTTTTTTAATTCTCTTTGCGGCATTTGGCATAGCATTTGCAATATTAAATGCAGTACCAATGTCAGGAGCAGTTAATAACGATGGAAAAAATACTCTTGATCTTATGAGAAGCAGCAATGCAAGAAGATGTTTTTACGAAATGATGAAGATTAATGCACTTATAACTAAAGAAGTAAGACTTAAAGATATGGATGATGAGCTGTTTGTTATTCCAGAGAAAGAGTATCTTAATAATGCTTTATCTGCATCTATAGGTGCTAATGCTGTGAGCAGAGAAATGGACAAGATGAATTTTGCAGGAGTAATTGAAAAGGGGCATTATATACTGCAAAATGCAGAAGGACTTATTCCAATTTATAAAAGCGCAGTCAAGCTAGAGATTATTTATGCTGAGCTTGTTACAGAAAATTCGCAAGAAAAGGTAGACGAGCTTTTTGATAAAGAAGTTAAAAAATTTGCAGCAGTTTCTAAAAAGAATATTTCAGTAATTAGAACGCAGTATGCATATAGTCTTTTATATGAAAATGATCAGAATAAAGCACAGCAGTACCTTACTTTGTTTGAGAAATATGCAGGAAAACATCCTCATAAATGCGAAGTGGAGAGTGAAAGAGATCTTTTAAGTTATGCAAAAGCAAGATATGATTCACAGAACAGTGCTATGGGGGAATAGTAAGATCAAAAAGGGAAACATTAGGGAAAGAAGTAGATTAATAAAACTATAAATTTGTGTCTTTGATAAGATGAAAGTATATGACTTTCATCTTTTTTTATATAAAACCATTGAATTATTTTTGATTATTTTATATAAAATAATAGAAGTATGTAAAATTAACGAGTCAATGTGAAAAAATTGTTGAAAAATTAACAATCATGATATAAAATTGATGTTAGAAAAGACAGACAATTTAGAAAATAAAGTTTCTTTTCATAACGATTGATGAAATAATTGAAAAACAAGAGAAAAAGCTTTTAGGAGGATTATTTATGTTAAAGTCAAGAAAAATAGCAGTAGTTGGAACAGGACTTGTTGGTTCAAGCTGTGCATTTGCAATGGTAAACCAATGTATATGTGATGAATTGTTATTAATCGACATCAATGAAGAAAAAGCAAAAGGTGAAGCATGGGATTTAACTCACGGAGTTCCTTTCATGTCTCAGAGAACTAAGGTTAGAACAGCTACATATGCAGATTGTACAGATGTTGATGTAGTAGTAATAACAGCAGGACCAGCACCAAAAGCTGGACAGACTAGACTTGATACTTTAGGAGTAAGTGCTAAGATCTGTGATTCAATAGTTACACCAATAATGGAATCAGGATTCAACGGAATCTTTGTAATTGCATCAAACCCAGTTGATATAATTACATACCACGTATGGAAATTATCTGGGCTTCCAAAGAACCAGGTAATAGGAACAGGAACTACAATAGATTCATCAAGACTTAAGAATTTCTTATCAGAACATTTAGATGGAATTGATACAAGATCAATACATGCATATGCAATGGGAGAACACGGAGATTCTCAGATGTGTCCATGGTCAAATGTTAGCGTAGCTGGAAAGTCATTCTTAAAAATGAGAGAAGAAAACGAAGAATTAGCTAAAATAGATCTTGACGAAATAGTTGAAAAAACAGCTAGAGCTGGATGGGAAGTATACAACAGAAAAGGAACTACATATTATGGTATAGCTTCATGTGTTACTGGAATAATCAAATCAATATTCCACGATGAAAAGAAGATATTACCTGTATCATCACTACTTGAAGGTGAATACGGCGAAAACAACGTATATACAGGAGTACCAACAGTTATCGGAAAGAATGGTGCTGAAAGAGTAGTAGAAATAGATATGACAGAAGAAGAAATGGATAAGTTCAAGAAATCAAACAATGTATTAAGAGAATATATGTCACATATCGGATACTAAGATTTTAAGGATTATTCTAAGGAGAAAAATAAATGAAAAACGGCTATATAAAAGATAGAATATTTAAAGGTTCATCAGGTCTTGCACAGGGTATCTTTGTAACACTTGGTATAGGACTACTTTTAGAAAACATCGGTAAGATGTTAGGATTTGCCCCACTAGTAACTATAGGTACAGTTACTAAGATGCTTATGGCGCCTGGAATAGGGGCTGGTATAGCATTTGCTTTAGGAGCTAATGCACTTACAATATTCTCAGCGATGGCAGCATCAACTCTTGGAGCAGCAGCAATGACAATAACTCCGGAAGTAGGAATTCTTATAAAGACTGGAGAGCCAATAGGAGCTGTTCTTGCAGGTATAGTAGCTACATATGTAGGTAAAAGAATTTCAGGTAAGACAAGTCTTGATATGATGATCGTACCCCTATCAGCAGTAGTAATCGGTGGGTTATTCGGATTCTATGCTTCACAGTTTATAACTCCAATACTTAACACAGTTGGTGGAGCAATAACAGGAGCTACTCAGTCTAACTTAATAGTATCTTCTATAGTTATAGCAGTACTTTGGGCAATACTTTTAGTATCTCCAGCATCATCTGTTGCACTTGCTTTAGCACTTGGACTTAATGGTCATGCATCAGCAGCAGCACTTATCGGATGTACAGCTACATTTGTATCATTTGTAATAATGTCATACAAAGAAAACAACATGGGTGCAATCCTTGCAATAGGATTATGTACACCAAAGGTTCAGTTACCAAACGTAACAAGAAACCTTAAGATTATGATACCAACTTTAGTAGCTTCAGCTATCGCTGCACCAATAGCAGTTGCAGGATTAAATTTTACAGCTGAAACAGCATTAGCTGGTATGGGATTATGCTCATTCGTTGCACCAATCAGTATCTTAGGTTCTCAAGGAATTAAAGGCTTAGGAATATATATTGCTGGTGGTATAGTAATCCCAGGAATTATCTCATTCATAGTTTATATAGCAATGAAGAAAAAAGGCCTGATTAAAGAAGGCGACCTTAAGATGGAAGCTTAATTTCCAATAAAGAAAATATAAACAATTAAAGAAATATAAAAGAGCGTATGATAGATAATAGTTCTATCGTGGGCTCTTTTTTTAATGTCTAGGAAATTGCATTCAAAAAACATCATTTTTTAATAATTTTAGTTCATAGTAAATAATTTATTGATGAATACTTTTTAAGTTTTTCTTATAAAATTAAATGTAATAGCATTATTTGTGATCGCAGTGGAAAATGAATGATGCTTAATAAATTTAAGATGGTGGTATTATGGCATATTATAAATCAATAATTATTAATTTTGTAGGAGGACATGTTTTAAAATTTAGCAACCAGAGTGTTGCTAATAATACGATAAGTAATATTCAATATGAGAATTTAAAATCATGGCTTGATTCAGGTGGAGAAGTGCATAAAGTCAGTACTATGAACGGAGATGATTTCGTACTGTATAAAAGAAATATCTGCTTTTCACAGATAATAGAAAAAAATTAATAAAAAGTATCAACAAATGAAATAAAAATGTAATAAACTGGCAACAATATAGGTATATAATTCTGGTATAGGGAATTAATATCTATAGAAAAAGGAGTGACACTATATGAAGAAAGTTGGTAGCGATTTATACGATGAAGGAACAGATGATGAAATGGAGATTCGGAAAACAAAATCATCAGCAAATGCAGCAATGGTGATATCATTAGGTATTCTTGTTTTGACGATTGTTCTAGGTGTAATTGTATTGAAAACATCAGTAAATGCTATGATGCCATAGCATCTTACTGATATTTTTATTTTATAGGGCGTTTAACTTTAAATAATTCTCAATCACTTTTACATCTTGTTGATATATTTCTAATACATATTATTTGTTTTCTGTTGTGGTAATATTTACTGCCGTCTCTTAAAATTACTGATGAACCTGCTTATACCTCTCGAAAAGTTTTTTATGTATATCTAAAACTATACAAGTCATTAAAGTCATAGTTAAACATTTACAATATATATGATGTTGACAATCTAGTTTTACATACTAGATAACATAATGTTAACAACATAATTATTGACATTAAACTCTAAATAAAATATAATTTGATTGTCAAAATATTTTAGGATAAAAATATTTTTAAGGAGTGATAATAATGAATTTAAAATCATTAATCATAGGAGAGTTGACAGCAAAGCTGCCAATAATTCAAGGAGGAATGGGTGTTGGCGTTTCACTTTCAAGTCTTGCTTCTGCTGTTGCAAGAGAAGGTGGAATTGGTGTAATATCAGCAGCTCAGCCTGGATTTAATGAAGAGGATTTTGAAACTAATACTAAAGAAGCAAATATAAGAGCATTAAAGAGAGAAATAAAAAAGGCAAAGTCTATGAGCAATGGTGGAATTATTGGTGTTAATATAATGGTTGCAATGAATAATTATGAGGATTTTATAAAGGCCTCTGTTGAAGCCGGTGCTGATGTGATAATTTCAGGTGCAGGTCTGCCTACAACTCTTCCTAAATATACAAAGGGAAGCAGCGTCAAGATTGCACCGATTGTTTCTTCAGCTAGGGCTGCAAAATTAATGTGTAAAGTATGGAAGGAAAGGTATAATTACCTGCCTGATTTCTTAGTTGTGGAAGGACCTAAAGCAGGTGGACATCTAGGATTTAAGATGGACGAGCTTCTTGATCATGAAGAGGAGCCACTAGACAAGATAGTTCCTGAAGTTATAGAAGTTGCTAAGTCTTATAAAGATGAAAAAGAAATTCCTGTTATTGCGGCAGGGGGGATATATACAGGAAGTGATATTGCGAAGTTCCTAAAGCTTGGAGCAGATGGAGTTCAGATGGCTACAAGATTTATCTGCACTGAAGAGTGTGATGCAGATATAAAATTCAAGGAGGAATTCTTAAAATGTCATGAAGATGAAATTAAGATAATAAAAAGTCCTGTTGGTATGCCAAGAAGGGCTGTCCACAATCAATTTCTAAAAGATGTGGAAGAAGGAAAAGTCAAGGTAAATAGATGCTTTGGCTGTGTAAAGAAATGTAACCCTAAAACTACACCATACTGTATAACTAGAGCACTTGTGAATGCAGTAAAAGGTGATGTAGACCATGGACTTATCTTTACAGGAACTAATGGATATAGAAATGATAAGATAGTCAAAGTACATGATCTTATAAATGAATTAGTAACAGAAGCTGAAGCTGCTATTTAATAGTAATATTATCTTTGACTATTATTTCTTAGTAGCACTTTGATGGCTAATACTATTTTGATATAGGGGAAACCTTAAAAAGTCCAGTTAGATTGCTATACACAATTTCACTGGACTTTTTGTTTTACATATCCTTTTTTGTAAAGACAACACTAGATATGCTGAAAGATATTATTATAGTTATGATCATTACAATTATGCCCTGGGTTGGAATCAGCTTTGTATTTTGCAATATGGAATATATCTTTCCTGTAAATACATCTGTTGATCGTATATATGATAAGTAAAAATATTGACTTATATTCTTAACAAATGTTGTGCCATAAATCAGATACATAAGTGCAGCATTTATTATTACGTTGATGCTTATAGCAAGTACTGATTTATTTATTAATACAGATATCATAAAACTTACAGATACTGTTGTAATGCATATTAAGATAAAAAATAACATTTCTTTAATAATTAAATTTAGTGAAGTGACAAAGTATCCTGAGTTACCATCAAAAAGATAACGAATACTGTCCTCTGGGATAGCATGAGGTTCATATTTTATGTGTGTTAGAACAGGATAAGATGGAGTGCCGAAACCATGCATAAATCCAAATATAATAAAGAATACAGCGAAAGTAAGCAATAGCATGCATACTGCAGATAATATAATAGCCATATATTTGCCTAGTAAGACTTTAAATCTGGAAACAGGCTGAACAAGCAGCAATTTTATTGTAGAATCATCCATCTCTTTTGAAACAATATCACTAGACAAGATAGCAAAAAGAAGGATTATTATTGCCACACCAATATCAGTAAAGAAATTAAGCACATAATTAAATGAATTATACATAGGATATTTTGATTCAGGTATCTTGTTATCATATAAATGCTGCAGATAACGCAGTTCCATATTATATTGAGACATTGAGAAACCTGAAGATAATTTCCCAGAATTAATTTCAAAAATTTCACATTTCATAAGTTCAATTTTTGCCTTAAGTTTATCCATAGGATCAGTATTTTTATCTTGGATTATTTGTACGTTTTTTAGCTCTTTTTCAGCGTTTGGAAGATATTTTTCTTTGTACTCTTTTTTTTCATCACTGGTAAATGTATCATTTTTCAGTTGCTCTTTTATCATATTGATTGAGTTTTTTGTAGAATCAATCATAGTAGCATTTTCATAATTCATTGAAATAATATGATTCATGTCAAGTGAATTTGTTTTAAGGCTGGTAAACATAAGTAATATAAGCATAAATAAAATGATATATGTTTTCTTTTGCTTTAATAATTTTAACAATTCTATTTTTGTAATTTTAAACATTTCTAGCCCTCCTTATTCATAAGTGATATATATTTTTCTTCAAGAGTTCCATCCATTTTGAGGATATCATCAACAGATTCTGTTGTTATGATTTTACCATTCTTAAGGAAAGCAACTCTGTCACATGTATTTTGTATTTCACTTAATTGATGAGATGATAGAAATATTGTCATTTTCTTATCATGTGCAAGGTGTTTTAATAAATTCCTTAAATCAATTATTCCTTCTGGATCTAGTCCATTAGTTGGTTCATCAAGGATAAGCAATTTTGGATTTCCAACCATTGCACAACCTATAGCTAGTCTTTCTTTCATACCAAGAGAATATTTTTTTACCTTGTCGTTAAGCCTATTTTTATCAAGAATATTTTCAATAATATAATCTAAATCATTTTTTTTTACATTTCTTAATTTTGCAACGATTTTCAAATTATCTAGTCCTGTTAGATAATCATATAAGGCAGGATTTTCTACAATAGCACCTACATTGCTTATTGCCTTTAATTTATTTTCTGAAAGTTTCACATTGTTTATAGTAATTTCACCTGAGTTTGGCTTTATTAAACCTGTAATTATCTTAATAGTAGTTGTTTTACCTGCACCATTAGGCCCTAAGAATCCAAATATCTCACCTTCATTTACGGAAAGATTAATATTATCTAAGATCGTTTTTTTTGATATTATTTTTGTTACATTAGATAAATTTAAAATCATCATATACATAGCCCCCATTAACAATAATACAAGTATTTATTTGGATCAAATCTTAATATTTTTTAGTAAGTTCTATAATTATAGATTACATGATGAAGTCTATAAATTCTCTCATAAGAATCATATGATCTAGTACTTGCTAATCTATAACCATTACGAAAAGAAAGTGTTTTAGTATATTCTTTATGACTTATGTGATGACTACCTTCATATTTATCTACAGTTTCTGCTAATACTTCGGCTCTTTGACTAGCTAAGGCAGTTGGAACTACTAGGAACATTAACAGCATAGAAGTTAGTAATGTTTTTACTACTTTTTTTATTTTATATATTCCTCCTTCAATTAAATCTAAATAAATACTTATAATGATATAATAAACAATTATTTGCAAAAGTAAATAATTTTTACTAATATTTTAAGGAGAACAATATCATTTGACAATATTTAATATTTTTGCGTATTTATTTAACTGATTGTTATTTTAAACTGTTTAAATATTTTATCTTTTTTTTATGAAATTGTGCGCAATTTAATTGCTTTCAATTAAACGTTTATTAAGAAATACACTCCTTGTAATGTATAGTGTATATTGTATAATGTATAATTTAGGACGAAAATCCCTATCGGGAGTTTCTATAAATTCAGATTGGGTGGACAAGCTGTATCAAGTCAAAATTCATTACGCTCTGCTAATGAATTATAATAGATAGAGGATATATCCTCCAAACGTTCTTAAAAATGCTAGTATCTATGATTTAAAACAATATAGAGGAGGGCTTGTCCTCACATTATTTCAAAACTGACGTTTGGCAGTTTTTTTCTTTTTATTAATTGTTACCTATTCGTTGTACAATCATATAAAAATATCTATAAATAAAAGAATTTAATAGAGGGCAAGCTTTCACAATAAATTATACTGTAGTAATTAGAAAATTGATTGAGCTAAATTAAATTATGCTAAACTTCATGAAATATTTTTTGAATTTATTAGTGAAGATGATTTTATCATCCTTTATTTATCTGCTGCATTAATATTTGATTTACAGCACCGAAAATATAAGCAATAGTGTTAACAAAAGAAAAAAATAGTTATTATATTGAGGTGGCTAATGGATTTTACAAATGAAGAATTCTTTGAAGTAATTAATATCCTTCAGCAAAGGGAAAACTGTACAGTAAAATATGAGATTAAATGCGGTAAGATAATTTTCAGCAGTGATGATAATGATGAACTGGACTTGTGTATAAGCATATTGGAAAATAAGTTTATTATAAGAAGAGTTGCATTTAAACATAAGCGCACTGGCACATTTAAGTTGTTGTTTAATTATTTTTTAGAGTACTGTATAATCAATAAAATTGAATATATAATTCTAGAAGCTATTGTTTCAGATGCTATGCTGGCTTTTGCTAAGAAGAATGATTTTAAACCCGTACTAGGGAAAATAATCAAGGATGGGCAGACATTGTGGGGAGATTATGAATACAGGATATGCGAGAATTCTATAAATTAAAAGATTATATAGATTAGTGAGAAGCAAAGAGTTAGTATTGATTAATTAATAATTGAACTGCGCCAAAATTGAGTTCGAATAAGGGGGACAAGCTCCCCTTATTACTTTTTAATATATTACGGTTAAGAGGAGAGAGCATGGAAATTAAAGATGAAAATTTAACTAGCGTTGATTTCAGCAGTGTTTTATGGATGAAAAGATTTTCGTTTGCGTCCATACTTATTTGTTCAAACATGCTGGAAAATATGTTTAACAGTTCACAGAATAGTGAAGACAGTCTGACAAGCAAGCAGTGGCTATTAATGGCTATTATCAGCAGCTTCAAAGAAATGCCTACGTTAAGTATGACAGGTGAAAAGATGGGATGTTCAAGGCAGAATATTAAACAGATTGCACAGATTCTGCGTAAAAAAGGTTATGTTGATTTCTGCAAAAGCGAAGGCGACAGAAATACTATAAGGTTATGTCCAACTGATAAATGGTGGATTTACTGCAGAGAAAGTGATGATGAAACTTCTGCCATATTGGACAATATCTTTGCAGGTTTTTCAGATGCGCAGGTAGCAGAGTTTTTCAAAAGTTTTGCTAAAATAAAGGACAATATTGAGAAAGTTAATTCTAATATCATAGAAAAGAAATCTTAAATGGATTTCTTATGGTTTTAAACGTAATATATTACTGTATAATTGGGGGATGTTTTATATGAATGAAAAAAAATAAGTATTAAGAAGATAATAATAGTTAATGTTATTGCTGTAATTACAGCAGCAATTCTGGCTATAATGTCTAAGATGTTACTGCCAAGTGATGTTAATGCGCAGGATTTTGACAGCATAATTGTTTTGACATTTGGTTTTCCAGCTGTAGCAGTATTTTATTTTCTTTTGATTTATTCGCACTGTGCTTTTACAATGCAGTACTTTGGAAGAACTTCCGATTATTCAAAGCTGCAGATCGGTTTGAGATTTGGAATCTGTTTTGCTTTGATTTATTTTATAGGTATGCAGGAAGTAATGGTTGAGGCGTCACCATTCAAGACATGGGGAATAGATTTTTTGATATATCAGTTTGTTATGGGTATTGGAGAAGCATTAGTAGCTATTATCATGTGTGTTGTTATATCATCACTTACATTAAAAAATAGCGTGCATAAAAAGCCATGGGCAATAGACGCTAATAAAGCTTTATCCACTATTTTCAAAGGAGAAGAGTAATCTGAAAAAGTCATTCAAGATCATGGTTATTATAATTGGATTAAACTGGTTTATATTTAATGGGTTTATGGCTTTAATTTATAAAAATGCTTTACCAGACATAATTACTAGATCCTCATTTGATATAGCAGCATTACTTTTATCATCAATTGTCAGCGGCAGGATTCTAAAGAAGAGATAATATGAACTATGCAGTTAATTAGAAATTTAAATCTGTTGATTGAATCTGTTTTTATAGGATATAATTATACTAAATGAAGAGAGGTGGGTATATATGCACGCTAGAGAATATACGTATTCCGAAAAAGAATTTGAAGATATACAATCTAATTACAATGGCAAAGCAGAATACTGCAATGGTCATGTGGTGTTATCATCTAGTACATCAATTAAACATAATGAGATAATAACAAACTTAAGTTTTAATTTAACATCTTATTTAAAAGGTTCAAAGTGCAAAGCATATACTGAGTCTATAGAAGTTATTTTTAGAAAAGATAATGAAGTATATAAATTTAAACCAGATGTTTTTGTTGAATGTGAAGATGCATCAAGAGAAGGACAAAGCTTTACATCTGCTCCTAAAATAGTATTTGAAGTTATTTCGAAAAGTACAGCTTCACATGATTATATAACTAAGCTTGATATATACCAGCGTTTTGGTGTGCAGGAATATAATATTGTTGAGCAGGATGGCCATATAGTGCAGTATACCCTGACAGATGGACAGTATAGGATAAGTAATACATTCAAAGATAACGATACTTATGTAAGTACATTCTTTGAAGGGCTTAAAATTAAATTAGAAGATATATTTGAATAATAAAAATGCACACTACTGAGTTTGTAGCGTGCATTTTTTACAGATGAGAAAATAGTATTCAAAAAGATGAAATTATATGCTGCAAAGGTAGTCTAATTTTATCTAGTTATACCATATTAAGATCTGCATAATAGCCTTTCTGGAATTCTGTTCTTTACTCTGGCTGCAATAATTACTGCCACAGCTGTCATCATAATATCTTTTATTATGAATGGATAAAGTCCTGCAGCAAGTGCAGCTCCTAAAGTCATGCCTGTGACAATCTTAAGTTGAAGCACACCGAATATATAATCAATAGCTAGCCCAACATAGGCACCGGTAAAAACAACAATTTTGTTTTTTGATGCTGCTGTAATTGAAGTTACAATACTCATTAAAAGGAATCCTATAAGATATCCTCCGTTAGGTCCAATTAATGCAGTAAATCCACCTGAAAATCCTGCAAATACGGGGATTCCTATAGCACCAAGCAGCAGATAAATAAGTATTGCTACTGGACTTATGCTTGATGGCATAAGTGAGGATATTAGAATCACACCAAAAACCTGCATAGTCAGTGGCACTGCTGTAAATGGCAGTGGAATTGTCATCTGTGAAAAGATAAACATTAAAGCGCTACATAATGAAATTAAAACTATTTTTCTTGTCTTCATTGTTAAAATCTCCTTTACATTTTATTTCCATATAAATCCATGTTGATGATGCACAAATAAATTTTCTCTTTTTTTTATGAAATTGTGCGTAATTTAATTGCTTTCAATTAAACGTTTATTAAGAAACACACTCCATCAAATGTATAGTGTATATTGTATAATGTACAGTTTAGGACGAAACCTTTTGGAATGTATATTGTATAATGTATAATTTCTGAGGAAACTCCCTATGGGGAGTTTCTGAAAATTTATGTGGGTGGACAAGCTTTATTTAATATGAATATTTCTGATTTGAGATGTTCAAGGGTGGACAAGCTCCACCCTCATAAAATGAAATTAAGTTCAGTAATTCCATAGGTGGTTTGGAGGATCTGCCTCCATTTAAGATAAAAACTAGCAGGCAAAGTTCTGCTAGTTTTCCCTTTAATTATACAGTATAAAATATACATTAAATGCTTTGTGCTTACGATGTTTGAATTTTAGCTTAAAATATTGTTTAGCATGCATTATAACTACAGCGTATAGACACTTCTCCAGAAATGAGTTCTTTTCTTTTGCCTAAATTATCACGTATTACAAGTGAACCATTATCTGAAAGTGCTAATGCTTCTGTCTCATATGTAGAACCATCAGGGTTTAAAATTTTTATTTTTTTACCAAGAATATTGGAATATTTTCTATTAAGTTCTAAGATTTTGTCGTAATTTGCACTTCTTTTTAAATCATCTAAAAAATTTTCAAAACAGCTTAATATAGAGCAGAGAATTTCAGCTCTGCAGAAATTTTTACCTGTTTCGATTGAAATTGATGTAGCATAATCTTTAAGTTCTTTAGGAAAACTATCCTCTGTAGAGTTTATATTAAGCCCTATGCCGATAATTAAATAACTGCGTTCTTGGCTGCACCACATTCTTTCAGTAAGAATGCCGCCGATTTTTTTATTGTTAATATAAATATCATTTGGCCATTTAATATAAGAATCAATATTAAATGATCTAAGAGATTGGCATACAGATGCACCTGTAAGCAGTGTGATTTTTGTTATGTCTATATCTGCATCTTCTATATTAAGTACAATTGTAAACCACAGGCCGCTTTTTTCTGGTGAATGCCATTTCCTATTAAATTTTCCATAACCATTTGTCTGAGTTTCGCATATGAATACTGAACCATTTTTTATATTATGGCCTTTGCTTATAAGTCTTTTGACTTCTTTATTTGTAGAATCAATAACATTGTAATATCTGTAATCACGACCCAAATATAAAGTTTTTAAAAATTTTTGGAAATTACTGGGTTCAAGAGTATCACTATGTTTTGAAGTATTTTTACTCATTGCGTTAATCCTTTCTTAACATAAAATTCATTAAATTTCATTGACAACATATTTTGATTATAGTATATTTTGATTATCAAAGCAAATTGTTTTTGATAAATTCGTACGATAAAATTCAATAAAAGGAGATCTCAAAAATGCATAAAAATGAAGCTGTACTTAATGAACTGCTTGTAGAACTGTTTAATGACATTCTTGAAATTGAGCAGAACGCTATAAGGAATGGAGGAATTAGTGATCTTTCAATTACTGAAGTGCACACTATAGAAGCTATAGGGATGTACACTGCAAGAACTATGTCTGAAGTGGCTGCAGATTTAAGAATTACTGTAGGAACTCTGACAACAGCTATAAACAAGCTTATTAAAAAGGGATATGTTGAGAGAAAAAGAATTGAGGAAGACAGACGTGTTGTACTTATTCAACTAACAAAACAGGGAAAGGTAGCTTACAGAGTACATGAAAAATTCCATAGAGACTTAATAAAGACTACTATTGAAGGTTTAGATGAAACTGAAGAAGGAATTTTAATGACTTCATTAGACAAATTAAATAAATTCTTCAAGGAGAAATATAATTTAACTAGTAAGGAGCATTAATATGAGAAATTCAATTATAGCTGGAACAGGTTCATATGTGCCAGACAACATAGTATCTAATGATGATCTATCAAAGATTATGGATACTAATGATGAATGGATAAGTAGCAGAACAGGCATAAAAAACAGATGTATCTCAATAGAAGAGAATACATCAGATCTAGCTTATGAAGCGGGACTTAAAGCTATAAAAAATGCAGGAATGACTGCAGAAGATATTGATCTTATTATTGTGTCAACTATAACTCCTGACATGCAGATGCCATCAGTTTCATGCATGGTTCAGAAAAAACTGGGGGCTGTTAATGCATCAGCTTTTGATGTAAGCGCAGCTTGCTCAGGATTTATATATGCAGTTGATATTGCAGATTCTATGATAAGAAGTGGGCGTCATAATAACGTGCTTGTAATCGGCGCAGAAGTATTATCTAAATATGTTAATTGGAGTGACAGAAGCACTGCTGTACTGTTTGGTGATGGTGCAGGTGCTGCTGTTCTCAAAGCTGATGATAATAAAAAGGGAATACTTTATGCGCTTACTGCAGCAGAATGAGACAAGGGTCAATACCTTGAGATGGAAGAAAAGCCTGTAATAAGTCCTTTTTCAAATAATAAAGGAACTAATATAAATAAATTTATAACTATGGATGGAAAACAGGTATTAAGATTCTCAACAAGGGTGATTGTTGACGCAGTAAAAGAAGTTTTAGAAAAAACAGATGAGAGCATTGATGATATAGCATACATTATACCTCATCAAGCAAACTATAGAATAATAGATTATGCAGCGCACAAATTGAATGTTGACTGTAGCAAGTTCTACTTAAACATTAGAGACTATGGCAACACATCAAGCGCCAGCATAGCAATAGCACTTGATGAAGCGTTTAGAAAAAATAAAGTTAAGAAAGGTGACAAAGTCATATTAGTAGGCTTTGGTGGTGGACTAACTTACGGAGCAATACTAGTAGAAATTTAGAATTTATAATGTAAAATGTATAATTTCGGATTGAACTCCCTTGCGGCAGTTCAAGAAAGAGGACAATCATTAGTATGCGTTATTTTAACGTATGCATTAGCCTTTTGTAATCTTTTGCTTACAGAAAATTGTATTAATTGATTATTAAACTAAAAATAAAAATATTTATATGAAATTGGAGGAATTGATAATGTTTGAAAATATAAGAAAGATAATATGTGATCAGTTAGAAATAGATGAGGATAAAGTTACTTTAGAAACTACTTTTGAAGAATTAGGTGCAGATTCACTTGATTTATTCCAGGTAATAGTTGAAATTGAAGAAGCTTATGATGTTCAGCTTGAAGATGCTGAAAAGATCAAAACTGTAAAAGATGCAGTTGATTATGTTAATGAAAAATTAGCTGCTAAATAATTTAGAATTATACATTAAATAATGTGTATTCTACATTAACAAAAAGCTCTTTATTTGTTGAGGGAGGTTAATATGTTTGAGTCTAGAATAACTGAGTTATTAAATATAGAACATCCTATCATTCAAGGTGGAATGGCTCGTATTGCTGATGCTTCTTTGGCATCTTCAGTAAGCGAAGCTGGTGGACTTGGAATTATTACTGGTGCTGCTCCTACAGATTGGGTAAGGAATGAAATAAGAAAGATTAAGGAAATGACAGACAAGCCTTTTGGAGTAAACATAATGCTTATGACTCCAAATGTAGAAGAAATTGTAGAGCTTGTTTGTGAGGAAAAAGTTAAAGTTGTAACTACTGGAGCAGGAAGCCCTGGCAAGTACATGGAAAAATTTAAGGAGAATGGTATTAAGGTAATACCTGTTGTAGCATCAGTTGCTCTTGCAAAGAGAATGGAAAAGATGGGAGCAGATGCAGTAGTTGCTGAAGGTGGAGAATCAGGTGGACACATAGGAGCTCTTACTACTATGGCACTTGTACCACAGGTTGTTGATGCAGTTTCAATTCCTGTTATTGCAGCAGGAGGTATAGGAGATGGCAGAGGCTTTATGGCAGCAATGATGCTTGGAGCTGAAGGTGTACAGATTGGTACAAGATTCCTTGTAGCAAAAGAATGTACAGTTCATCAGAATTATAAAAACAAGGTTTTAAAAGCCAAAGATATAGATACTGAAGTTACTGGGAGATTTACAGGACATCCTGTAAGAGTTTTAAGAAACAAGCTTTCAAGACAGCTTTTAAAGATTGAAAAAGAAGGTGGTTCAATCGATGAGTTTGAAAAGGCTGGAACAGGATCTTTATATAAAGCTGTAACTGGTGATGATGAGTATGGTTCAATAATGGCTGGTCAGATAGCTGGTATGATTAATAAAGAACAGACATCAAAAGAAATGATTGAAGAAATTTTAAGTCAGGCTGAAAGCTTATCAAACGGATTTAGGAGATGAAGTTATGAAGAAGATAGCATTTCTATTTGCAGGACAGGGTTCGCAGAAACTTAATATGGGAAAAGATTTCTATGATTCATTAGAAAGTTCAAAAAAGATATTTGATGATGCAGATGAAGCTTTAGGCTTCAAGATTACTGATGTGATTTTTGGTGATAATAAGGAGATACTTGATGAAACTGAAAATACGCAGCCTGCTGTTGTAGCATTCAACATGGCAGCACAATGTGCGCTTGAATCATTTGGAGTAGAGGCAGATATGGCTGCTGGACTTAGTCTTGGAGAATATAATGCACTGATTTATGGACAGGCATTAAATTATAAAGATGCAATACCTCTAGTTAAGAAAAGAGGAAAGTTCATGCAGGAAGCTGTACCTTTAGGAGTTGGAGGTATGGCTGCAATCTTAAAGCTTGATGATGAGACTGTTGAAGAAATATGCAGTGCTGTATCAACTGAAGATTCAATAGTTGAATGTGCAAATTATAACTGCCCAGGACAAATTGTTATTTCAGGTGCAAATGAAGCTCTTAATAAGGCTATTGTACTTGCAAAGGAAAAAGGCGGAAAAGCAGTAAAGCTTCCAGTAAGTGCACCATTTCACTGTTCAATGCTTGAGAGTGCTTCTTTAAAACTAGAGGATGAACTTAAGAATATCAAGGTTTCATCTCCGCAGACTAAGGTTTACTGTAATGTTACAGGTAAAGCTTATGGAAAAGATGACGATGTTAAGGAAATGCTTAAAAAGCAGGTAGTAAGCTCAGTGCTTTTTACACATATAGTTAAAGACATGATTGATAATGGTGCAGAGATATTTGTTGAAATAGGGCCAGCTAAAACACTTTCAAGTTTTGTAAAGAAAATCAAGAAGGATGCAGCTGTGTTCAATGTTTATGATATGGAAAGTCTTAAGAATACCATTGAAGGTATAAAAAAGCTACAGGAGGAATGTTAATGCTTAATGGAAATTGTGCAGTAGTAACTGGTGCAACAAAGGGTATCGGTCGTGCTATTGCTGTAAAACTTGCATCTTTAGGAGCTGATATAGTTATTAACTATAGAAGCAGCTTAGAGGAAGCTGAAAGATTAAAAGAAGAAATAGAAAATCTAGGCGTAAAGACACTTCTTGTAAAAGCTGATGTCAGCATTGCAGAAGAGGCTGAAAACCTAATAAATGAAGCAAAAAAATGCTTTGGAAAAGTAGATATACTTGTAAACAATGCTGGAATAGTAAAAGACAATCTTATATTAAGAATGAAAATGGAGGATTTCAGCAAAGTAGTAGATGTAAATCTTAAAGGCACATTTAACTGCCTTAAATATGTATCACCTATAATGCTTAGACAGAAGAAGGGAAAGATAATTAATATTTCATCTGTTGTAGGTATTGTAGGGAATGCTGGCCAGGTCAATTATGCAGCTTCAAAAGCTGGAGTAATTGGTATGACAAAATCACTTGCAAAGGAGCTTGGATCAAGAGGAATCCAGGTAAATGCAGTAGCCCCAGGATATATTAATACAGCTATGACTCAGGGACTTAACGAAAAGGTTAAGGATGAAATGCTTAAAGTTATTCCTCTAAAGAAATTTGGAGAACCAGAAGACGTGGCTAAGGTTGTTGGATTTTTAGCTTCAGAAGATGCTGATTATGTAACAGGACAAGTTATTCACGTTGATGGCGGAATGGTAATGTAGGAGGTTGACCTTATGGAAAACAGAGTAGTAATCACAGGACTTGGAGTAGTTGCTCCCACAGGAAATGATGTTAAGACATTCTGGAACAGCGTTAAAGAAGGAAAATGTGGTATTGATTATATAAAAGCTTTTGATACATCAGACTGCAAGGTTAAAGTTGCAGCTGAAGTTAAAGACTTTGATGCCAAGGCAAAGCTTGGTGTTAAAAGTGTAAAAAGAATGGACAGATTCTGCCAGATGGCTATGGTAGCTGCTGATGAAGCTGTTGTTGATTCAGGACTTGATCTTGAAGCAGTAGATAAGGAAAGAATGGGAGTAATCGTCGGTTCTGGTATTGGAGGATTCGCAACAATAGAAAGAGAATTTAATAATCTTTTCACTAAAGGAACAAGAATGGTTTCTCCATTTTTCGTACCAATGGCCATTATCAATATGGCAAGCGGTAACATTTCAATAAAGTATGGTGCTAAAGGACTTACTAATTCATGTGTAACAGCATGTGCATCAGGCAGCAATGCAATAGGCGAAGCCTTTAGAAATATAAAGCATGGATATGCTGATATCATGATTGCAGGTGGTGCTGAAGCGCCAATCACTAAGCTTGCACTTTCAGGTTTTACAAATCTAAAGACCCTAAATTCTACAAATAATATAGAAAGATCCTCAATCCCTTTTGATAAAGAAAGAGCAGGATTTGTAATGGGAGAAGGTGCAGGTATTTTAATCCTTGAAAGCCTTGAGCATGCAAAGAAGAGAAATGCAAAGATATATGCAGAAATATCAGGTTATGGCACAACTAGTGATGCTTATCATATAACTTGCCCAGATCCAGATGGTGAAGGAGCTGCAAAGGCAATGGCTCTTGCATTAAAGGAAGGAAAGGTAGAAGCAGATGAAATTTCATATATCAATGCACATGGTACTTCAACTGAATTAAATGATAAATTTGAAACTATAGCTATTAAGAAGGTATTTGGTGAAAATGCGTACAACATTCCAGTATCTTCAACAAAAGCTATGACAGGGCATCTTTTAGGTGCAGCAGGAGCTATAGAAGCGGTAATAAGTGCAAAAGCAATTTCAGACAGTTATATTCCTGCCACAATAAATTACAAAGTAAAAGATGAAGATTGTGACCTTGATTATGTTCCTAACGAAGGAAGAAATAAGGAATTAAAATATGTATTATCAAATTCATTTGGATTTGGTGGACATAATGCAGTACTTCTATTTAAGAAATGGGAGGAATAGTCAATGAATATTGAAGATGTAAATAAGATTATTGATAAAATTGACAAGTCTTCTTTATCATTTTTTGAACTTGATATAGAAAACTGCCATATAAAAATAGATAAGTCAGAAGTGAGAAGTTATGCTGCATCAGGTGTTGTAGCAGCTGCAGAAAATAAAGTAGTACAGAATTATGCTCCTGATATGAATATTAAGAGCAATGCTAATGCAGGAAACTCTACAGCTAATACAACTGATGATGCTGCTGCAACTGTTGATGAAGATGATAGTGTTGTAGTAGTTAAGGCACCAATAGTTGGAACATTCTATGGTGCACCATCTCCAGACAGCGATAATTTTGTAAGTGTTGGTTCAAAGGTTAAGAAGGGTGATACTCTATGCATCATTGAATCAATGAAGCTTATGAATGAAATTGAATCTGAAGAGGATGGTGAAGTTGTTGCAATTATTGCTAATGACAAAGCCATGGTTGAATATGGACAGCCTCTATTTAAGATAAGGAGGGCATAAATTATGTTAGATGTTAATGAAATAAAAAAGATTATTCCACACAGATATCCTTTTCTTTTGTTAGACAGGGTAACAGAAGTTACAGAAGGAGTAAAAGCTAAGGGAATTAAAAATGTAACTGTAAATGAACCATTTTTCCAGGGACATTTTCCTAAGGAGCCTGTAATGCCTGGAGTTCTTATAGTAGAAGCAATGGCTCAGCTTGGAGCTGTTGCAATTCTGAGTAAGGATGAGTTTAAAGGAAAGACAGCTTATTTTGCTGGAATAGATAAAGTAAAATTCAGAGATAAGGTGGTTCCTGGTGATACTTTGAATCTTGAAGTTGAAATTATAAAGATGAGAAGAAACATCGGTATTGGAAAGGCAGTTGCAACTGTAAATGATAAGAAGGTCTGTGAAGGGGAATTAATGTTTGCAATAGGATAGGTGATAATATGATTAAGAAAATTCTCATTGCTAATAGAGGAGAAATTGCTGTAAGAATAATAAGAACATGCAGAGAAATGGGCATAATGACTGTTGCAGTTTACTCAGAAGCAGATAAAGATGCACTTCATGTAAAGCTTGCTGATGAATCAGTATGTATTGGACCAGCCCCTTCTAAGGATAGTTATCTTAATATTCCTAATATATTAAGTGCCTGTATACTAACAGGCAGTGATGCAATTCATCCAGGCTTTGGTTTCCTTTCTGAAAATGCTGATTTTGCCCGTATGTGCAGGGAATGTAACATTATATTTATTGGCCCAAATGAAAATGCAATTTCTCTGCTTGGCAACAAGGCAGCAGCAAGAAAGTTAATGAAGAAATCCGGCGTTCCTGTAGTAGATGGTTATGAAGGTAATATTGAAAATGCAAAAGAGGCTTTAAGTATTGCAAAGGAAATTGGATTTCCAGTAATGATTAAGGCTGCAGCAGGTGGCGGCGGTAAAGGTATCAGAATAGTAAGAGATGAAAATCTTTTTATAAAAGAGTTCAATACTGCAAAGTCTGAAGCTAAGGCAAACTTTAATGATGATGAAATGTACATTGAGAAGTTTGTTGAAAATCCAAAGCATATTGAAATTCAGATTATAGCTGATAATTACGGCAATGTTATTCATCTTGCTGAACGTGATTGTTCAGTACAGAGGAAGAATCAGAAGGTTCTTGAGGAAGCTCCATCAACAGTATTAACTGAAGAAAAAAGAAATTATATGGGGGAGGTTGCTAAAAGAGCTGCCAGAGCAGCAAACTATAACAGTGTTGGTACTATAGAATTTCTTTATGATAAGAATGGCAACTTCTATTTCATGGAGATGAACACTAGAATTCAGGTTGAACATCCTATAACTGAAACTATAACTAATGTTGATATTGTTAAAGAGCAGATTAGAGTAGCTCAAGGTCAAAAACTTTCTATGACACAGGATGATGTGAAAATAAGTGGACACGCGATAGAGTGCAGAATAAATGCTGAAGATCCTTATCATAATTTCAGACCATGCCCTGGAGTTATCAGTGAAGTTAATTTTCCAGGTGGTCTTGGTGTAAGAGTAGACAGCTCAATTTATAGTGGCTATAAGATTCCACCATATTATGATTCAATGATTGCAAAGCTTATTGTCCATGGAAAGACAAGAGATGCAGCAATTGTAAGAATGAAGCGTGCTCTTGATGAGTTTGCAGTAGTTGGAGTTACAACAAATATTGATTTCCAGTTTTCAATATTAAATGATGAAGTATTTGCTGATGGTTCATACACCACTTCATTTTTAAATGATAGGCTGGTGAATAACAAATGATGCTTAAAGATTTATTAGGTAAAAGAAAATATATAACAATTAGTACTGTAAAACTTGATGAAGTCAATAATGATGAAAACAGACCTTCAGTTCCTGATGGAATGTGGACTAAATGTAAAAGTTGTGACAATATTATCTATAAGGATGATCTTAATAGTAATTTTCAGGTTTGTCCACAATGTGGTTATCATTTCAGACTGTCTGCTTATGAAAGAATAGAATATACTTTTGATGAGAATTCTTTTAGTGAATTTGAGAATGATTTTAAGGGTAGAAATCCTCTAAACTTTGAGGGATATGAGGAAAAGCTTCAAAAATCAGCAGCTAAAAGTGATGTTGATGAAGCAGTAATTACAGGTGTAGGAACTATTGGTGGTCATAAAACTGTGTGTGCAATTATGGACTGTCATTTTATGATGGGAAGTATGGGAACTGTAGTTGGTGAAAGAATTACCATGGCAGTTGAATATGCTACAGAAAATAATCTGCCAATAATCATCTTTACAACTTCAGGTGGTGCCAGAATGCAGGAGGGTATTTTATCTCTTATGCAGATGGCTAAGATCAGTGCAGCTCTAGCCCGTCATAACGAAAAGGGTCTCCTATATATATCTGTGCTTACAGATCCAACTACAGGCGGTGTTACAGCTAGTTTTGCAATGGAAGGTGACATAATCCTTAGTGAGCCGCATGCTCTTGTTTGTTTTGCAGGACGTAGGGTTATTGAGAATACAATAAACGAAAAGCTTCCAGACGATTTTCAGAGTGCTGAATTCCTTCTTAAAAAAGGTTTTATTGATAAAATTGTTGAAAGAAAAGATATGAGAACAGTTTTGTCTAGATTATTATCTTTTCATGAGGTGATGTAATGGCTATAAAGAATACAAATAGCGCATGGGACAAGGTGACTATTGCAAGACTTAGCACTAGGCCTCATGCAGATTTTTATATAAAAGAAATTTTTGATAATTTTATAGAACTTCATGGTGACAGATGTTATGGTGATGATAGTGCGATAATATCCGGTATTGCATATCTTAAGGGCACTCCTGTCACTGTAATAGCTGTTGCCAAGGGTTCTAGTACTAAGGAAAATATCAAGAGAAATTTTGGTATGGTGAAGCCTGAAGGTTACAGAAAGGCTCTACGTTTAATGAAGCAGGCTGAAAAGTTTAAGAGACCTGTAATATGTATAGTTGATACTCCTGGAGCTTTCTGTGGAGTAGAGGCTGAAAAAAATGGACAGGGCTATGCTATTGCTCAGAATCTTTTTCAAATGTCAAACCTTAAGACTCCAATAATTGCTGTCATGGCTGGAGAAGGCGGCAGCGGCGGTGCACTTGGACTTGCTGTTGCAGATAAAATCTTTATGTTGTCCAATTCCATTTACTCCGTGCTTTCTCCAGAAGGTTTTGCTTCAATTCTTTGGAAAGATACAGAAAGAACAAAGGAAGCAGCAGAAGTTATGAAGATAACTGCCCAGGATCTTAAAGGCTTTAACGTTATTGATGAAATAATCGAAGAGCCAAAAGGTGGTGCTCATAACGATCCAGAAAAAATGGCTGCAGACATCAAAGCTGTTTTAGTGGAAGCGGTAAAAGAACTAAGAGATGTTGCGGTGGACAAGCTACTGGAGAAGAGATATCAGAAGTTCAGAAAAATAAAATAGAGAAAGATGTTAACATCTATTTTGGCACCTCCAACTTAGCTGGTTTTAAGCTCAATAAAATAAAATAGAGAAAGATGTTAACATCTATTTTGGCACCTCCAACTTAGCTGGTTTTAAGCTCAATCTGCATAGAGTTAATTCATTATATGTAATTTTATATGGGAGATGATTTTATGAACAGTTTTCCAGGGTTTATGGAAAGTGATATTAACAAAGTACCCACAGATCAGCAGAATACTCCTGGTATAAAGGGATATTATTATACTGCTAATGATGGAAGTCAGATGGCTTTTTGGACATGCTATGAAGACAGAGTATCAAATGAACATATGCATGATTATGATGAGTACATGATTTGTGTAAGCGGGGAGTATGTTGTAACAATCAATGGACAGGAAAATGTTCTACATGCAGGCGATGAGTTATTTATACCTAAAGGAACTCTGCAGGGAGGAAGCTGCAAGGCAGGCACAAGGACAATCCATGCTTTTGGTGGAAAAAGAATAAAATAAAAAAATAAACCATTACTTGTACAAAAACAGGTAACGGTTTTTGATAAATAAAAATGATAAAATTAACTATTCTAATGATCCACAATCAACTACAAAAGTTCTTATTTGATTATGATGATTATTATTTTTTACAGAACTGTTTGATTTAACAACAGGTAATAATAATGTAGCAATAAGTGATAATGTTAAAATAGATTTAACGCTTTTTTTCATAATATTACTTCTTTTCAAATTTATATCTTATATACAAAATACACCCAAAAAAAGTATTTGTAAAATATTTTTTACAAAAGGCAAATGCTAGTGTTATAATTATTATTAGATTAATAGTGAAAAAAGAGGGATATTGTGTTATGAGTAATGTGCATTTATTAACTCCTGGAGAAAAAATTAAAAAAATTAGAAAAGATTTTAAAATTAAACAAAGTGATATTACAGGTGGAAAGATAACAAGGAATCTTATTAGTTTAATTGAAAATAACAGAGCTGATCTTACAGTTTCAACTGCAGGGATTATTGTAAGTAGTATTAACGATATCTGTAAAAAAAGAGATATTGATTTTAAGATGACTATAGATGATCTTTTAAAGAACAATACTATTCAGGCAGATAAAATGCTTAGTGATATAATAGATGAAATAAATGAGCATATGGATGATAATAATTTTGATTTTTCAGATATAGTAGATAGAGTAGAAATGCTAATAAAGGAAAATCCATTTATGGATAAGGTAACCGATTTATATATAGAACTAGGCAAAATATTTTCAGATAGACAGGAATTTAGAAAATCTTATATATTTTATTTTAAAGCATATGAACGTATTGATTTTCATAAACAGAAAGAATTATTTGCATTAATTTCATTAAAGTTATCATATTGCTGTAATAACTTATATGAATTCTCAGAATCAATACAAATTATAAATACTATTCTTTCTTTATACAATGATTTTGATGAGTTGGTGTATTGTAAATTGCTTTATAATTTAGCGATAGCTCAAAAAAATATAAATCAATACAGCGATGCTTTAAGTTCTCTAAATAAAATAGATAAAGAATTATTTGTAAAACATAATTATTATTTTGCTATGGAAATAGCTAAAGTCAACTGTTATACTAAATTGAAGTTGTATAAAGAAGCTCTAGATATTGATTTAGATCTTTTAAATAATTATTGTAATAACGATAATGGGAGCAAATTGCTTGTTTTAAATAATATAGCTCAAGTATATAAATTAACTAATAATGTTGAAAGTATGCGTAAATATCTTCTCAAAGCAATGGATATAATATCAAATTATAATATTGATGAAAATAATTATTCTATGGATGAACTTTACTATGATTTAGCTAGTTGTAATATATTTATTGGTAATGAAAAAGATGCGCTTATTTTATTAAATAAAGCACTTGATATTTCAAAGAAACAGAATAAATATAAAGTTCAATATGATTGTATAAATAGTATGTTTGATATATATTATGAAAATAAACAATATAAGAAGCTTGAGGAAATAAAGATATTGCTTCTGGGATTGCTTTCTGAAAGCAATAAACATGAATATCATACTCTTGTGTATAAATTTATCAAGATGTACAAAATGAGAAATAAGGTGGATAAAATAGATGATCTTTTGAATTTTATGATAGATTTAGAAAATAAAGAGGCATAGTAATCATATGGAGGATATAGGGGTAGTTAATACAGATAATATAATAAGGGAAGAGTTAAATAATATATATTTTGATATTGATGAAGCTAATCAAATAATGAATAAGATTATAGAACAGGTAAAAGAGCATATGCAAGCCAAAAGATGGGATTCTAAATAAGGAATCCCATCTTTTAGCTTGCTATAAAATATACCGGAACTAAAGTTCAAGAATAATATCTATCTTAAATAGTAAGTAATGGTGTTGTTAGTCGAAATATTTAAACATAATATAGGGTGGTGTGGACAAAATACTAATGTACAATATTTGTGAGGAGATGATTTTTGATATGATTAAAGGAGAGTACAAAATTCGTTCACTTCCAAATTCATTAGCTAAAAATCAACTAAGAAATTCCTTGGAGAAGATTGATGGGGTAAAACATGTGGCTGTCCATGGAAATACAGTAAAAGTTGATTATGACAGACCAGCAAATGATAAGGATATTGAAGATCGTATCCGTGGAGCTGGAAATAAGCTTTTATAGACAGTTTACTTATTTTACAGAACAAAAACAAATATTGAGGCAAGAAGAGCTGACAGAAAATGTTGGCTCTTTTTTATGCATTTTGACCATCAAAAAGGTATATAATGTAAATGGAGTGTTGCAATATGTTAAAAAGGATGTGTTTAGAATGTGGGTAAATATATTCAAATTTCCTTTAGTAGTACTTATTGCAGTAACATGTGTTGGATTTGGGACAATTTCATTTATTACAGCAAAAAATGCATTGTATTCAAACATGGGGAAAACTCTGCCTGAGATTTCAGCTTCATCTGAAGAAATGAATTCATCAACTGAAGAAGTAGCAGCAGCGGCACAAAGTTTAAGCGGCATGACAACAGACATGATGCAGGAAGTAAATAAATTCAAACTATAATATTAAAAGCTGTCGCAGTAATATAAATTTATTATCTAAAAAATACGTTACTCATTAAAACAGTTCAATTTAGAACATTAATGAGTAACGTATATCCTTTCATTTCTCCACCTACAAGGTTTTTAAAGTCTGCACCAATATCTTTACCTATATTTTGGATCTTACGGTGCTGCTTTTAACAAGACCTTTAACTTCTTTGGTTTTTCTCTAAATATTTAATAAAAGTAAAAATAATACTTAATTTATCCTTATATGTGTCGAAAATAATTATATTAATATAATTAATAGCTGCTTAGTGAGGAAATAATCAATAAATTATTCAAGCAGAAGCTTATTTTACACAGGAGGAAAACATGAGAAGTATAAAAAAGAAATTAGTATTATATTTAGGAATACTTATTGCAGTTATCTGTGGGGGGCTTGGTGTAACATCATACATAGCCGCTAGTAATTCTTTAATATCAAATCTTTCAAAAACGCTTCCAGAGATAGCTGAGCAGGCATCGCAAAGTATAGAAGCAAATGTTAATGGACAGCTTGTAGCGCTTGAAGCAGTTGCAGCAAGAAGTGATATCAGCGATCCAAATCTTGATCCTGTACAAAAAAGGGATATTCTTAAGAAGGAAGCTGAAAGACTTAATAGTATCAGCATTGTCTACGTTGATGAAAAAGGTGATTCAATTGGCAGTGATGGCAAAGTGTACAATGTAGCTGACAGAGATTATATTGCCAAGGCACTTAGTGGTACAAGAAATATAGCAGGTCCTAATGTAAGAAAGACTGACAATGCTCTTTCAGTACGATATGTTGTTCCAGTAAGAAATGGAGACAAGGTAATCGGTGCCCTTTTGGAGTCTAGAGACGGTAATGCGCTATCAGATTATACTGATAAAATTAAGTTTGGAACTACAGGCAGCGGATTCCTTATCAACAACGCAGGAACGACTATTGCACATAAAAACAGAGATAAGGTACTTAACCAGGAAAATATAATCAAAGCATCTGAAAAAGATGCAAGCTTAAGCAGTTTTGCTGATGTTTATAAGACAATGATTAAAAGAGAAAGCGGCATGGCAAACTTTAATTACAAGGATAAGGAATATTATATAGGTTACTCGCCAGTACAGGGAACAGACTGGGCGCTTGGAGTAATAATACATAAAAGCGAAGTGCTTTCTGAGCTGGCAGATTTAAAGATTGTTGCAACTGCATCATCTGTGATAGTCTTTATTATTGGAGTAATACTGATTTATTTATTAGCTAATATGATAACTAAGGGAATAAAAGCTGTTTCATCTCATCTTAATTTATTAGCACAGGGTGACCTTACAAATGATGTACCAGAAAGATACTTATCTTACAAAGATGAAATTGGCCAGATGACTAAGTCAATGCAGCATATGCAGGAATCATTAAAAGAAATGATAGGCAGCGTTAAGAGGAGTGCATCTGACGTAAGTGATAATTCTGCAAACCTTTCTGCAACAGCAGGAGAGATTGCTAACGCATCACAAAATGTAACTGATTCTATTGCAAGCGTTACGCATGGCACTGGAATCCAGACTGAAAATATAACAAACATAATCCATATCTTAAATGATTTTGGGGACAAGCTTTCTAACATGGTAGGGGATATTGATGGCGTAAATACAAATTCTAAGCAGATAGGTGATATGGCACAGGACAGCAATGCGGAGATGATTGAACTTAACAACTCTATTGATCATA
The DNA here is from genome assembly GCF_009696465.1 of Inconstantimicrobium porci. Taxonomy (GTDB): domain Bacteria; phylum Bacillota; class Clostridia; order Clostridiales; family Clostridiaceae; genus Inconstantimicrobium; species Inconstantimicrobium porci. The sequence goes on from NZ_VULX01000028.1 coordinate 36,762, forward strand.
TAAGCGATATGTTTAAGGAATTCAGTATGAAGATTTCATCACTTGGCAAAAATATCAATGAGATAAATGAGATTACATCATTAATCAATGATATTGCTGAGCAGACCAACCTATTAGCACTGAACGCAGCAATTGAAGCTGCCAGAGCAGGGGAAGCTGGTAAGGGTTTTGCAGTAGTTGCTGACGAAATCAGAACTCTTGCAGTACAGTCAAAAGATTCAGCTGAAAAGATCAGCAGTCTTATTGGAGATATATCAAGTGAAACAGAGGTAATTGTATCTGATTCTGAAACTATGGATACTGAGCTTAAGAATCAGGTTAATATCGTTGAAAATTCAATCAAATCATTTGTGAAGATTGTTAACGGAGTGGACGATATCATACCTAAGATTGATAAAGTAAAGGTATCGGCAGAGGATATTGAAAATAACAAGAATGTCATTATTGGCAAGATTAATGAACTTTCTGCTGTTTCTCAGGAAGTAGCAGCATCATCAGAAGAAATTTCAGCAGCATCAGAAGAAATGAATGCTTCAACTGAAGAAGTTGCATCAGCAGCTCAAAGTCTAAATGATATGACTGACAACATGATGAACGAAGTAAATAAATTTAAATTATAAAAAAAGGGTTGCAAGACATATTTAAAGGAGCCATATGGGAATGAGGTAAAAGTCATTTCCACAAGGCTCCTCTTTTTGTTTTTATCTTAGTTTTACTGATTTTATTTTTTCATTTATTTTTCTTGCTTCATTTTTGTTAATTGATATGAATTGAATATTTTAATATAATTGTGGTAAGAACTTAAGTGTTAGACATGAGCATAATTGATCTTTAAAAATTTAATATTGATATAGAGAAATATTTTGGAAAAGTTAGGTTTTTTATTAATAAAGTGACTCAAAAAAGGGTATACTATCCCCATGAGGATGATAGAAT
>NZ_VULX01000029.1 GCF_009696465.1 Inconstantimicrobium porci
AAAGCTTCGTAGAAGCACCAAACATACAGTTGTGAAAAAGCATAAGAAGATACTTGGTAAAAGCATCTCAGAGCGTCCTACACACATCCTTATTCATCATTTGAAAAAGGCACAAATGAGCGTCATAATGGGCTAATACGTCGATTTATCCCCAAGGGAAAGCGTATATCTGATTATAGTGTTGATAACATAGGGTTTATTGAAGAATGGATGAACACTCTTCCACGTAAAATCTTAGACTACCGAACTCCAGAGGAGCTTTTTGAAAAGTACCTCGATGAAATCTATGCAGCTTAAAAGTTCAAGGGTTCAAATGGAAAAATAAAATTAGTTCAATTTGTTATTGCAATTTATCAACTTCATTAAAATTATTTAATGACTAAAAAGCATCTTATAAACAGGATATCTAAAAAGGTGATTTCCTTATATTCTCAAGCTTTTATAGACATTTTTCTTAAATCTAAAACAAAAAACTCCCACCAGGTTTTATTCATCACTAAAACCTAGTGGAAGCTTTTATTTAAATAAGGAATCTCATAAATACTGTTGCAAGTCCTAGGAAAAAGAAGAATCCACAGCAGTCTGTAAATGTTGTTACAAATATTGAAGAAGCAAGTGCTGGATCTGCCTTTAACTTCTTTAATATCAATGGAACAAGATAACCTGTAACTGTTGCTACAACCATGTTTAATATCATAGCAAGTGCCATTACAACTCCAAGCATTGCATTACCCTGCCATATAAAGCTCATTATTCCTATGATTAAGCCAATTACAACACCTGTAACTGTTCCTATTCCTACTTCCTTAAATAATACTCTTTTTTCATTTTCATAATTCAATTCGTCAAGTGCTAGTCCACGAACTATTACTGTCAGTGTCTGTGTTCCAGCATTACCACCCATGCCTGTAACTATCGGCATAAGAGTTGCAAGTGCTACAACCTTCTCTATTGTTCCCTGAAACACTCCTACAACTGCAGAAGCTAATATTGCAGTAAAAAGATTCACAACAAGCCATGGAAGTCTGCTTCTTACTGATTCCATAGTTGTGCCGCTGATTTTTTCGCCTTCATCAACACCACCAAGACGATGGATATCCTCAGTACTTTCATCTCTCAAAATCTGCATAACATCATCAACAGTTACTATACCTAAAAGTCTGCTGAAATTATCAACAACTGGCATAGTTAAAGAACCATATTTTTCGAACTTATGTCCAACTTCCTCCTGATCCATATTACTCGGTATTGGCATAACATTAGGATTAATTATGTCCATAATATGTGTATCAAAACTTTTTACTACTAAATCTTTCAATGCTACAACACCTATAAGCTTGTCAAACTTATCGACAACATATAAGTCATCGATATTCTCAATATCTTCACCAGTTTTCTGAAGATATTTAAGAGTCTGCTCTACTGTCATATCTCCTTTGATAGCTACAAATTCAGTCGCCATAATACCGGCTGCAGTATCTGGCTCATAACTTAGAAGTCTTCTGACATTTCTTGCATCGTCAGTAGTCATCTTCTGCAGAATTCTGTCTGCCTGATCCTTCTCAAGAATTCCAAGCAAATCTGTAACTTCATCCGAAGACATTTCTTGCAGGATATTTTTCTGCTTATTATCTGAAAAGCTCATAAGTATCTTATACTTATCTTCATCTTCTGCTTCATCAATTATTTCAGCAATAAAGTTTTCAGGAAGTCTGTTAAGTATGTCTAAACAATCATTCTTTTCATCCTCCTTTAAGATATCAAGTATATCTACTGGATGAGCATTTTCAAGGTACTCTAGAACCTTATCCTGTGGTGCATGTAATAAGAACACTTTTAATTCATTCCTAGTCATGTTTGTTTTCATAGTAGCCCTCCTTCAGATTAAAGGGCTGCCATCCTATTTATAAAAAAATATTAATGAAACCCTCTATCCTTAACATATTCAATTTTTAATTTTGCGTACTGCTTGGGATGCGAGTCCATTAATAACCACTCCTTTAATTAACTGTACTAATTATCCTTCATATTTGCCTCTTTAAGAATAGTTTCTTTTTTTATGTACGTCAATACCATTTTAGCAAATTAGTCTCTCATATATTATATTCAATTTTCGCACTTTTGACAAATAAAGTAATAATTTCTACTCAGTTTTTTTAATTTATTATATAGTCTTTATTGAAGTTTTTTTGGACTGTATAGTATAATTGAATTACTAAAAAATCATTCAGGAGGTGCTTTTTATGTTTTCTTGGGATCAAAGTTTTTGTACAGGCATAAATATAATCGATGAGCAGCATAAGTTACTATTTAAGCTGGGCAGAGAGTTTGAACTGCTCTTACAAATTCCTGATGGTGTAAGTAAAAAAGATGATGCTTTGAAACTACTTGTTGATTTAAGAGATTACGTTACTTTCCACTTTTATACAGAGGAAAGCTTAATGGAGCAAATAGATTACCCTGATATTGAACATCACAGGGAATACCATAAAATTTTCCAGAACCAGATAACTAATATAAGCTTCAAAAACATTAATAATGAAAATTATGATGAAATGCGCACTTTACTAAACAACATATACAGTTGGATTTTTGATCATATGTTAAAGGAAGACCTATACTTCAAGGAGTATGCCGAAAATCACCAATTAACTCATGATTAATATATTAGATTTAAGATCAAATGTTAAAAACATAAAGCAAGGACACCATAACTTCCTTGCTTTATGTTTTTACTCAATAACAATACATATATTTAATTGTTATTTAGCTCTACAAATATTTCCTCATAGTAAATTTTGTTTTTTACTACTTTCTTAATAGCTTTTATATCTTCGCCATCTATAATAGAAGTTTTATATAAAAACTCAGCATATCTACCGATAGACACTAATTCATTTTTTGTATCTGTTTTGCTCGATGCTGCTATCGGAATATAAAACTCCCTCATATAATTATCAACCAGTTTATCATCAATCTTTTGTAAATCATTTTTATTCTTGCATTTAACATAAAAATTCAGGAACATATAGACATTTGAAATATGTGACTCTACTGTACTCTGCTTAAGTATCTTATCTTTTAAGAGATACTCTGCAAATTTATTAAGATGACTGTTTATAAACTCCTCATTGCCAGTACCATTATTACTTTCTAAAATATCATACATCTTTTCATCAAGTTTCTTTTCTTTTTCAGCACTTTCCAATATAGTAGAAAATTCAGATGATTTTATATGCTTAAAGAATCGTTTATTCTGATGTGGTTTAAGTTGACTAATTATCTCCTCACCAAATGGTGTTAAGTCATGGAGATCATCACATTCAAAAATAATTCTTAATCTATCATTAGGATCCTCATCTTCTGCAAACTCATTAAATACCTGCTTCATGATAAATATATTGCTTTTATTAGGACTTATTAGTCCCAAATAATAGCCAAACACACTTGTAAAATACATATCTATAAAAACTCTATAATAAAGCTGTGCTCCAGTTTGAGCTGCCATTTTTATATTCTCATTTTCTTCACCTGGATATTGCTCTAGAATGGCATCAAGAATTTCATCCTCTAAACCATCAATATTTTCAATATAATTATCAAAATTAATATTGTTATCTATTAATGAAAGAATTCTTTTTCTATCAAAATCTTCAATAAATACTTCGCTGTCATTTAAATTGTTAAATGAGAAATTGATACTTGTATCTATTACCTTTAAAAGTTTTTCCTTATTGCTCAGTTTCATGAATTCATCATACTGGTCACCTATTTTAAAGCAGGTACATCCTATAGACTTCATCTGCACAAGAAATTTCATTGATGTTGCTATATACATAAGATATTCAAGATAATATGCACTTCTAAAATTAATCTTTTCTAAAAGTTTTTCTCCGTTATCTATTAAATATTTATTATTTTCACGTACTATTATTGTTGGATCAGCAAAATCCATAAGCTTATCTAAGTCATCAAGTACTGGATGTTTTTCTATTGAATAAAAGATATATGAAATACTACTTCTTAATTTTCCTCTATATTCTTCAATATTAACATGTGGGCTTACCGCATATTTCCCAGGTACTTTTTCTTGAGCAAGCTGATTAACAAGGAAATTAGGATTTAAATAAGTATCAGAACTAACTGCCGAGTAAAGCCACTTTCTAAATATAGAATCTTTAGAAAATAGTACGCTATCCTTCTGTTTTCTATTAAGGTCATTATATTTTTTAATAAAATCAATTATATATTCTGCTAACATCCTTTGTATATTCTTATCATTCTTTATTGCTTCTGTAACTTTCTCTATCATAGGACCTCCACATTGCCTTAATATATCAATAAATATATCTTAATACTTACATTTTCTTATTATACTACTTTTTAATAATATGCATCATTAATTAAATAAAATTATGAACATATATTATTTATCACCATATAAAAATAAGACAGAAAAATTTCTCTTCTGTCTTATTTCCATATACTAATTATTCTTATAAAACTCTACAAAATCATCAACTGTTAAGAATGTTTCATTATATCCAAGCTGTCTGCAAAGCTGTGTAACATGTGGCAATTCAAGATATGCTTTTTTTAATATCTCTTCATTTGAATACACATCTTTAGTATTTCCATCTAGAATAACTCTACCTTTATTAAATACTATAGTTCTTTCAAATACTTCAGCTACAAAATCCATATCATGAATTATTGTAAGTACAGTTTTTCCTTTATTTCTTAATTCCTTAATCAATCTTTTTATTTTTTCTTTACCTGCAAAATCCTGAGCTATTGTAGGCTCATCAAAAATTATTATATCTGTATCCATAGCAACTATTGATGCTATAGTTATTAATTTTCTTTCTGATAATCCTAAATCATACGGATTCTCATCTATTAAATTATCGAGACCAAGTATTTTTAGAGCTTCAACGGAATTCTTCCTTGCTGTTTCACTACTCATACCTATATTTAATGGTCCAAACATAACCTCATCAATTACTTTACTTTTGAATATCTGATCATTAGGATTTTGAAATACAAGCCCTATGTATTTTGCAAGTTCAGCCGCAGTAGAATCTTTTGTATCTTTACCACATACAATAATTTCACCACTATTTTGTTTTAAAAGACCTTTAAGTAATTTTACAAATGTTGTCTTTCCAGCTCCATTTTGCCCTATTATTGCAGTACTTCTATTATCAAACATTAAGTTAATATCACTTAATGTTTCTTCTTTATTTTCTTTATATTTGAAGCAAAGATTTTTTACAACTATTTTATCCATTGTTTTTCACCACCAAGTCATATGCATCTTCAAGTGTTACCGGATATAGTCCAGTTTCTTGATTTTTTATTCCAAGCTTTCTGCATATCTTCGTGAATGCAGGCAGTGCTGCTCCCCTTGATTCAATATCATCACGTGAAAAAATCTTTTCAGGAGTATCGAAATCAATAATTGAACCTTCGTCCATAAACATTACCCTGTCAGAATACTTTGCAATCTTTTCAATCTTATGTTCAACCATGATAACAGTCATTCCTTGTTTGCTTAGAGTTTGTACAGCCTTAAACACTTCCTCACTTCCCTGAGGATCAAGTTGTGATGTCGGTTCATCAAGAACAATGACTTCTGGCTTCATTGCTATAACACTTGCTATTGCCATACGCTGCATCTGCCCTCCTGAAAGCTCAAATGGATTTTTATCCTTATATTCATAAATATCAAGAAGCTTTAATGCATAATCAATTCTTTTCTTCATTGCATCTCTTGGAACACCATTATTCTCAAGACCAAAACCAACTTCTTCATATACTGTAAGCTTGGCCCCACTAACTTGAGTAAATGGATTTTGAAAAACGAGTCCAACTTTTGATGACATTTCAGATATCTTTGTAGTTCTTGTATCTAATCCATCTACAAGTATTTTTCCTCCACATGCACCTTTATAAAATTGTGGAACAAGTCCAATAAGTGCTTGACATAAAGTAGATTTACCTGCACCATTTTTCCCTATAACACCTATAAATTCACCTTTTTCAATTTCAAAAGAAATATCGTTTAATGCTAACTCTTTTGTAAGAGGATATCTATATTTAAAATTTTCCGCTACTATTTTCTTCATAATATAATCCTCCATACTATCGATACAATCATTAAAATCAATAACGTATATGTAAATATTTTATTATATTTAGGGTATTCAATTTCATTTAAGAATGTTTTTTTCTTATTTGAAGTAAAGCCTCTAATTTCAAGTGCCATAGTTCTCTCTCTTGTACTTATAAGTGAATCCATAACTACTGGAGATATCAATGGAAAAAAGGCTTTTATTCTAACTGAAAGCTTTCCTTCTGTTTCCATTCCTCTTGAGCGTTGTGCATCCATTATAGTTCCCATACTTGAACTCATCTGTGGAATTATTTGTAGAACTGAAGTTAATACATAACCAATTCTTGGAGACATACCTCTTTTAACAAGTTCTTCAACAAGATCAGAAGGCTTTGTTGTTAATATAAGTACAGAAAAACAACTTATTATGTTAATAATCCTTAAGCATAACTTTACAGCATAAATTAATCCTTCTTTATAAAATCCTAAAGATCCCACATAAAAAAGTACAGTTTTATTATCCTGCTTGAAAAAGCTCTGTATCAAAATGATTGTAATCATTACCAAAGCACTTATTCCGAAAATAGGCACAACCTTCTTTAATACTTTGCCAATGATAAGTAGAATAAAACTATATATAATTGAAACAACGACTGCGTATTCAACCGGTACAACACATGGAACTAAAATTGCAGTCACAATATACAATAATTTATTCATAGGACTTATCTTATGGGTAAATGTATCTTTTTCTTCGTACAAACTAATGCTGTTCATAAAAGCCTCCTGTTTTATCTTGTGTTATCTATATTTCTTCAATTTGATTATTATTTTGATATAACATAGTTAATTTCTTTGGAAGTCCCTTAAATATTACAAATGATATCACAACAACTACTATTTTATCAAAAACATCAACAACTAGTTCATCTGCGAATGATGCAATCCATAAAGGAGCTTTTTTAGCCATAAGTGATGCAAAAACAGCATCCCCCCATACATTACCAGTTTGTCCACCCCAAGCATAAATATTAAGTGGAGTTGAAATAACGATTGCCACTAATGCAATTATTAATGCAGAAATTAATGTTCTGCCAATAGTTTTAAACATTCCTTTATATGCTAATATACCAGTTGTAATACCTATTGCAACACTAGTTATTGCATATACAAATGACATAGGATCCTGTAAACCATATATTACATTATTTATTGCTCCGCAAAGGCCTCCAACTATCGGTCCTGCAAGCATGGCTGATAGTATTGTTCCAATTGAATCAAGCCATAAAGGCAACTTCAATGTCTGCGCAAATAGCTTACCAATGTAATTAATTCCAATTGCTACTGGTATTAATACTATACATGCAGTATTTAACTTCAATGACCACATACTTTTTTTATTCATTTTTAATCCCCCTAAATCATATGTAAATATGTAATTATGTTTATTAAGTTTATAAAAATACATTTTATATTATTGTTATTTTTTTAACAATATTCTATTTTAAAAATATATTGCATTTGTTCATTTGTATTACTTAATTAACATTTAATAGAATTATATCATATATATTTCCCTATTGCTATATTTTTTATAAAAGAAGAATAATTTTTTATTTAAAAATGAAATTTAAAAAATTTTCTTCCAAAAAAGTTTGTTAAATTTTAAACAATATTTTCAAGCTTTGTTTTTAAAAATTTTATATATTATTTTTTCTTAATATTAAACTATAAAAACTCAAGCTAAATATATTGTTATTAATTTAACAAAGTTTTGGTAAAAACTTGATTATTTATAATGATCAGGTGTGTCATAACGAGTATTTAAGAGTTATTTCTATTATTTTAGGCTTTTTAGGATTTGTATTTTATGTATTACATGTTAAAATTATGACAATGTTTATATTTTTTAGGGGGATATATAATGAATAAAAGTTTATTAAAAAACAAACTTAATACAGCTTCTTTAGTACTTATTCCAGTTGCTGTAGGTATTAATTATATTGGAAAAGCCTTTGCTCAATCTTTGAAGCTTCCACTTTGGCTTGGTTCAATTGGTACTGCAATATCTAGTATGTTAGCTGGACCAGTAATCGGTGCAATATGCGGAGCAATCAATAATCTCGTTTATGGTCTTACAGATGTAATGTCCATGCCTTATGCACTAACAAGTGTATTTATTGGTGCATCAATTGGTATCTTAGCACGTAAGAATAAGCTATCTTCAATTCCAAAAGTTATATTTGCTGGCCTTTTAGTTGCAGTAATAGCCGCTGTTGTATCTACACCTTTAAATATTATTTTTTGGGCAGGAACAACTGGCAACGTATGGGGAGATGGTGTCTTTACAGTAATGATGGCAAACCATATTCCTGAATGGATTTCATCATTTGTTGATGAATTTATAATAGATGTTCCTGATAAAATAATTACTATGCTTGTAGCTTATGAAATAGTAAAAAATCTTCCAGATAGCCTTACTCTACTTTACAAAAATAATGAACAAATAGAAGAACTATAAAATTTTATCTAATTAATATCTTTCAGTTCTTAAACGCTACTTAAATAAGTATTAAAAAAGAATCAGAGACTTGCTGATTCTTTTTCATTTTAATATTCTATTAAACTTCATATTCTTTAACTAATTTTTTAAACTCTTCATTATCATTAATAAAGAAGAATTTTTCATCATCTTTCAATGCATTAACTATTGTCTTTTTTAACTGTTTAATCATATTTGAAAAATGCTTTTTCTTTTTATCATCCATATGAAAATCTTTATATATATGCTTACATAGAACTGAATCATATGTTTTTCTCATCTTGGGTAATGACTGTATTACTTTTCTTATTGACTCTAATGTTCTCTCTTCATCCTTATGATCCGCATAAAATTCCGCTTCAGTCATGTAAGCCATATGATCTGGCATATCATAAAGATTTACAGTCTTAACTATAAGATTCTTATAATATTCTGCAGTTTTTTCATCACTATTCTCCAAGCTATATTTAAGAATGTTTGATAAATTAACAAACAACCACATAAGTGTTCTATTAATTTGTATTTCAATAAGTCTACAAGCTTCATCAACTTTTCCTTGATTAAAATCTAATTCAGCCTGATATTCATTTTTATGCTCATTAATTGAAGATAAAACATTTATTAGACTTTGTGCTTTTTCAAATTTATTTCTCTGTGTATACTTTGAGATAAGCATAGTCTTAGCACTATCACTTACTTCTATATCATTGCTATCAATTAGTTTCTCATACAACTTTTCAATTTCAACTTCATACTTTTCTTTATCTTCTACACCAAGCATAATCATTGCACCTTCTAATATAATAGCAACAGATATGATTTTTTGTTTTAAAAAACCTACTTATTCTCTGGCAGTCAATAATATATTTATTCACTTTCTTTTGTTCTATTAACAAGGTAAATTCCTGTACAAACTAATATAAGTGCTATTAATATTTTGAAATCAAATATATTTTCTTTAAGAAATATCCCACTTAGAAGTGTTCCGAAAACAGGCACTAAAAAGTTAAATACAGCAATTTTCCCAACCTTATTGAATTTAAAAAGCTGTGTCCATATTACAAAAGCTACACTTGATAACAATGCCATATAAATAAGCAATGTCGTAGATTTAAAATTAAATCCTACAAGCTTTCCTCCGAAAGCATATCCAAGCACAGTTAAAAGCACCCCTCCTATTAGTAACTGATAACCAGTTACTATAGAAGCATCCATCTTTTGAGTTATATGTTTACTATAGATTGAACCTACTGCAAATGCACATGTAGATACTAATATAAATCCTTCTCCCATAATATTAAATGCACCATTCAAAGCTCCAGCACCATTTAAATTTACAAGGACTACACCTGAAAACCCAATGATACATCCAATTACCTTATTGAAGCTTATCTTGTCATTATTATAAATGAAATGTGCCAGAATGATACTCATAAAAGTTCCTGTTCCATTAATTATGGAACCTCTTACACCTGTTGTATAAGAAAGTCCTACATAAAAAAATATATATTGTATTGTTGTATTCACAATTCCAAGCATAAACATCTGTTTATACTCTTGTAACTTAAAATCAAAAATATTTTTATTTAATATTATTTGATATATCAGAACTATAATCCCTGCAAGTGCAAATCTATAGCCAGCAAAAATAAATTTTGATGCTATATCATCTGCTTTAATATTAAAAAACTCATACCCCCATTTAACTGCTGGATATGCACTTCCCCAAAGCATACAGCAAATAACAGCGAGTATTATAATATTTCTTTTATTAGTATAAAACTTTTGTTTATCCATCTCTCATCCTCCTAATTAAATAATGTTTCTCTCTATTTAAAATTCACAAATATATTATAATTCATAGTTTTATTTTTTCCCATTCATTTGATAGAGAACTTATTTATCTGTGAGTATCCAGAAGAATATGCTGAATTTATATTATCAGTTTTCTCATTCTTATTAGATAAAGGTATTTTCAGCTGGTCAGATGAACAGATACATACAAAGATGAAAGCATTAGCAGATTATATTGAAAAGGGACTTTTAACACAGCCTGGAAGCTTCAGCTTTTTATATTCCTATACAAACAAAAGGAAGCAGCAAAATTAAATTGCTGCTTCCTCTTTTATTTAATTCTCTGAGCATAGGCTAATTGTATTCTTTTAAAGGAACATACCGCTCCTGCCTTGCTTTAAGAATTCATTAATTATTACTTCATTATCTTGCAGATATCATTTGTGAACTCTAGTGGATCTCCAACTGATAATCCTTCAATTAATAGAGCCTGATTGTATAGTAAGTTTGTATATAATCCAAACTTTTCTTTATCATTTTCATATGAATTCTTTAATGCGTTAAATACATCATGATTCATATTTACTTCAAGAACTCTTTCTGCTTTTACATTTGGATTATTAGGCATCGCATTTAATACCTTTTCCATTTCTATACTTAATTCTCCATCGTTAGCAAGGCATACTGGATAGTTCTTTAATCTCTTTGATGCTCTTACTGCTTTGACTTTGTCGCCAAGCACATTCTTCATTTCTTCAAATAATTTATCATTTTCTTTCTTATCTTCTTCTGATAAATCTTTATCTTCTTCTTTTTCTATTCCAAGGTCATTACTTGAAACTGACTTAAATTCTTTTTCTTTGTACTTCATAAGCATCTTGATAGCAAATTCATCGATATCTTCAGTGAAATAAAGAATTTCATATCCCTTATCAAGAAGCATTTCTGTCTGAGGAAGCTTCTTAAGTCTATCAAGAGATTCACCAGCAGCATAGTAAATATATTTCTGGTCTTCCTTCATTCTTTCAAGATATTCAGCTAAAGTAACAAGCTTATCTTCCTTTGATGAATAGAACATTAATAAATCTTCAAGCACATCTCTGTTTGAACCATACTCGCTGTATATTCCGTACTTTAAATTTCTGCCAAATGCTTTGTAGAACTTTTCATACTTGTCTCTGTCATTCTTAAGCATTCTTTCAAGTTCGCTCTTGATCTTGCTCTTTATGTTCTTAGCAATAAGTTTAAGCTGTCTGTCATGCTGAAGAATTTCTCTTGAAATGTTAAGAGATAGATCCTGAGAATCAACAATACCTTTGACAAAGCTGAAGTAATCAGGAAGAAGCTCTTCACACTTATTCATGATCATTACACCATTAGAGTATAATTCAAGACCTTTCTTGTATTCCTTAGTATAGAAATCATATGGTGTCTGTTCTGGGATGTATAATATTGCATTATAGCTTACCATACCATCAACACTTATATGAACATGACTTAATGGCTTATCAAATCCATAATGCTTATCAGCATAGAAGTTATCGTAATCTTCATCTTTTAATTCATTCTTATTCTTTCTCCAGATTGGAACCATACTGTTTATAGTCTTAAGTTCTTTGTAGTCTTCATATTCATCCTTACTACCTTCCTTAAGTTTTCTTTCAGTACACTCCATCTTAATTGGATATCTGATGAAATCAGAATATTTCTTAATTATTTCTTTTAATCTGTATTCGCCAAGATATTCATCATAATTTTCTTCTTCTGTATTATCCTTAACAGTAAGAATTATTTCTGTTCCAACTGAATCTTTTTCAGTTTCCTCAATAGTATATCCTTCAGCTCCACAAGATTCCCACTTATATGCCTTGTCACTACCTAAAGCCTTACTGATAACAGTAACCTTTTTAGCTACTAAGAATGCAGAATAGAATCCAACACCAAATTGTCCGATGATATCATGATTATCCTGAGACTCGTTGTCTTTCTTAAATTGAAGCGAACCACTCTTAGCAATAACACCAAGGTTTTCTTCAAGTTCATCCTTATTCATACCGATACCAGTATCAGTAATCTTGATGATTCTCTTATCCTTATCAAAATCAACTCTTATATAGTAATTATCCTTATCAAATGTTAAAGAATCATCTGTAAGTGACTTATAATATATCTTATCAATAGCATCACTTGCATTAGAGATAAGTTCTCTTAAGAATATTTCTCTATGAGTATAAATTGAATTAATCATTAAATCTAAAAGTCTTTTAGACTCTGCTTTAAACTGTTTAGTTTCCATATATAACTTCTCCTTTCAATAAATACAAAATAACTTACCGCTTTTAACATACATTACTTTCTAAAAGCAGTTTTTTGTTAGCACTCTTTTGAAGTGAGTGCCAACCATAACTTTTATATACCACAATTTAAATTTTTTGTCAACAAGACAGCATGATTTAGAAATAATCTTCTATTGTACTGTCATAACAAGACTACTGTAATAGCCTTGTCTTTTCATAAGCTCTTTGTGGCTTCCCTGTTCAATTATTCCTCCATCTTTTAAGACGATGATTTTGTCTGCATCCTTTATTGTTGAAAGCCTGTGGGCAATTACTATTGTTGTTACGTTATCTGTTATGCTCTTTATAGCCTTCTGAATAAGTATTTCAGTTTCAGTAGCTGTTGCTTCATCAAGCACAAATATTGATGGATCATGCGCTATGGCTCGTGCAAAAGAAATAAGCTGTTTCTGCCCTGCTGAAAATGTATTGCCACCCTCTACAACTTTTTCATATATTCCATCTTTAAAATTACTAATTATATTCTTAACCTGAGAGATCTCAATAGAATTATTTAGTGTCTCTTCATCAATCTCATCATTAAGAACTATATTATCTCTGACTGTACCTGAAAATAAGAAAACATCCTGCAGTACTACTGAAACATTTGTTCTCAAATCTCTTCTGCATATATCATCAATATTAACTCCATCGATCAGTATCTCTCCTCTCTGAACCTTGTAAAAACCACTGATAAGACTTATGATGGTACTTTTACCTGCACCTGTTTCTCCTACAAATGCGCACATATCACCATCATTGATTTTGAAAGAAATATCTTTAAGTATCCATTCTTCTCCCTTATATGCAAACCATACATGCTTAAACTCCACACTGCCGTGAAATCTTTCAATATGTCTTCCAGCATCAAGATCTTCGACATTTTCCTTCTGATCAACTATTTCAAAAATCCTATCTGCAGAAACGAGTGCTGACTGAATTGTTCCGTAATCTTCTGAAAGGTCACCTATCGGTTCAAAGAACTGCTTTATATAAGTTGTAAAAGCATAGAGTACCCCAATACTCAATTCACCATTATGTATCTTACCCATACCGTACCATATTAAAAGTGCTATAGACACTGACATGAATCCGTTAATCTTTCCAACTATCCTCTTCATCTTCATGAAATTATTTTTTATCTTAGTTTTCAAGGTAGAAATCCAGCAATTGCCCCTGAATCTTTATTTAGAATATTAGTATATGGATATATGGAAGGAATATATTCAAGCAGAGGACTATAAAAATCATGTAATCGTGATATTAACTTTCGTTGGCTTCTGCAGGGGCAGAAGGCTCCGGATCATAATACCATTGCTAGATTTAGAAGTTCAAGATTATCAGACTGTATCGAAGATTTGTTTAATCAATTAGTAAATAAATTAGCTCAATTGAATGAGATAAAATTTGAAAATGTTTTTGTAGATGGTACAAAAATTGAAGCTAATGCTAACCGATACACTTTTGTATGGGAAAAAGCTATTAAAAAATTTGAGGCAAAACTTCAAGAAAAAACAAGAACTACTCTTGAATCAATGAAATCAGATTTTAATTTTGATATTGTTATTCCTGAAGATAAAATCATGGTTTCATACGTTAAAAATTTTTTATTTGATTATATTAAGCCAATTATAAAAAGAGATAATATAACATTTGTATGTGGCAAAGGAAGAAGAAAAAGTAAGCTTCAAAAATATACTGAAGCTTTAGGTGAATTTATAAGAAAACAGACATTATATGATGATTATAATGATATCTTCGATGGTCGAAATAGTTTTTCCAAAACTGATCACGATGCAACTTTCATGCATATGAAAGAAGATCATATGAAGAATGGACAATTAAAGCCTGGTTATAATGTGACTATAAGAGTAGAAGCTGAATATATTACAGGTGTTAATATAACTAGTGAAAGATCAGATCAGCTTACATTTGAGAATATAAAAACTGATTTAGGAATTCTGTATAGAATCAATAGATCAATACAAGTTGAAGGTGCTTTTGGAATAATAAAACAAGATGCAAATTTTAGACGCTTTCTAATGAGAGGTAAAAAGAATGTTTTTATTGAAATTTTGTTGATGGCTTTTGGATTTGACATTAATAAACTTCACAACAAAACTATGCAGAACAGAAACGGACAGCTGCTTCATAAGCAGCAAGTATCGTAATTTATGTAATAAAACAAAATTATGGAAAAGGCCGTAAGACCTTTTATTTGTTGTGTTTAAAAATATATTTTTACCCACAAATTACATAAAAATTAATGCATAGAATAAAAATATTCAAAAAAATAAGCCATACTCAGAATGATTTTTCAATCATTCTGAGACGGCCCCTTTAAAAAAATCAATTATTATCTTTTTCCCCATAATAGACCCCAAAATATTAATGATCAATTGATGATTGATGATTGATTTATTAGTATATTGTTATAGTGTATGACTTATTAAACCTTTCATTTTCTTTTACTTTATTTATGTTCTTCTTTTCACTCAAGTCTTTATTGAAGCCTGTATCGTCGCATCTTCCCATCCATGGTTCTAAGCATACAAATGGTGATTGATGGTTTGACCATATTCCAAAGCTAGGGAATCCTTCGCATATCATTTCAACATACTTACCGCCATCTTTCATAAGTATTGCTGCTTTTTCAATCTGTGTGTCATCAAATACTAAT
The DNA here is from genome assembly GCF_009696465.1 of Inconstantimicrobium porci. GTDB lineage: Bacteria > Bacillota > Clostridia > Clostridiales > Clostridiaceae > Inconstantimicrobium > Inconstantimicrobium porci. The sequence continues at coordinate 15,468 of NZ_VULX01000029.1, forward strand.
GCATCTTTATCAAACATGTCATCTTCTATAGTGTACTTATGATCTTGAAGCTTTATTTCAAACTTCTCTGCAGTTTCTGCAGTGCCATACTGAGGATTTAACAGCATATACTCAAGTTTATCTTTTCCTTCAAATAGTAATTTATAGTCAGATCTTACTGTGCCCTGTTCTGCTGGAACGTTGAATGCCGGATGTGCTCCTATTGTAAAGAACATGTCTTTATTGCCATCGTTGATTACATCCCATGTTACTTTTACTGTCTTATTATTTAAAGTATGAGTTACTCTAAGTGTAAAATCAAAAGGATATACTTTCTTAGTTTCTTCATTTGATTTTAATTCATGAATAATTTCGTTTCCTTCTGCTTTTACACATACGAAATCAGTATCTCTGGCAAAACCATGCTGCTTAGTTTCATAAGTCCTTCCTTCAAATGTATATTTATTTTCAAACTGTTTTCCTACATTAGGGAAAAGTATTGGTGCATGTCTCTTCCAGTATTCAGGATCTGCCTGCCATATTACTTCTCTGTTATTCTTCTTATCAAATATGCTGCAAAGCTCAGCTCCGTGGTCTGATACTTTTACAGATAAGTGTTCATTTTCAATTTTTCTAATTATATCCATAGAAATATCTCCTCTTGCAAAAATAGTGTTGATACTAAATATATTAACACTATTTACTATTTTTTTCATTCATCTAATAAATTTAACCTTTTATTCATTAATTTATAATCTTGTTCGCAAAGCCTTACATTAAGTTCTTTTTTCTATTTCAATGCAATTAAAAATGGAGCAAAATAATCAATATTAACATCCAACTATTTCACTCCATTTTTAGATAATCCCTGATTATTTTTTATTGATGTTTTTGTAAATATAAAAATCTATTTTATATTTTCTCATCGACTCTAAGAACATTTCTTCAGGCATTCTAAAATTTAATATTTCTCCAAAATGAACATGTGTATCAATAATCAAAATCCCATCCCCTTAAACAATCTAATTAATTCATAAAAAATTCTTGGCTGCTTTTAAACCATACATAGGTTCAGCATCCATCACTGCTCTCTTTATTGCTTCTGCCATAACAGTTGCTGCTAAAGTTCCAGTCACATTGACATCGCCTTTCACATCTCCAACAGACATAGCATAAACACTATCTCCATCAGCAGATGTATGTACTGGACGAATTGACCTTACAAGCCCGTTCTGCGCCATAGCAGCTATTTTGTTCATTTCTGTCTTTGTAAATTTCCCATTAGTTATTATAGTACCTATTGTTGTATTACCAGTGAATAAGTTATCCATTCCTGAATATGATTTATAAAATTCTTCTTCTGTATCTAAAAATCCATCTTTAGTGTTGTTAAGAAGTCCAGCAATCTTTTTATTATTCTCGTAATCATATATATCTCCAAGTGCATTTACTACAACAACTGCACCTACTTTTAAATCACCAATCTGAACTGCATAGCTGCCTATTCCAGATTTCATCATATATTCACCGCCATGGAACTTACCAACTGTTGCTCCAGTACCTGCTCCATAATTCCCATTTTTAAAGTTACTATTTTCTGAGTTAAGACATGCTTTATATCCCATCTCTTTATTAGGCCTTACTTTGTGATTAACAAGATTCAAATCAAAAATACATGATGCACATACAATTGGAACAACTATCTCACCAACAGGAAAACCTACATTTTTATTTTCAAGATACTCCATAATACCTGCAGCCGCATCAAGTCCAAATGCACTTCCACCACTTAATAAAAGAGCATGAATACCATTATTAGCTGCAACAGGATTAAGCAGTTCAGTCTCACGTGATGCAGGACCTCCCCCTCTAACATCAACACCAGTAGGTGCACCCTTCTCACAAATTATAACTGTGCATCCTGTTGCATTTTCATAATCTTCAGCATTACCTATCTTTATATTTTCTATATCAGTAATATTTATCTCTCTTATTTTCATATATACTTCTCCTATCATTAATAATTCTTTACTCTCTTGATAAATTAGAATTTGTAGAAAATTAGAGATATGAGAGTAGAACTAAGAGAACAGGATGAAATTTATTCGCTTGCTTATAAATCTCTTAATTTTTATGGAGGTTTTACCTACATACCTCTTTATCAATAAGCTATAAAGAGTTTTTAAGAGGAATTTGTCCTCTTATTTTGAAACTCCTCCAGGGAGTTTCATCCTTTTCTCTACTCTCTTCGTTCTTATCTCTTATCTTAGCTTACAACGTTCACTTTTATCAGAATTATATATTAAAGTTTACCCTTTCTCTCCAATTCCTTGAATTTTAATATTCCTTCTATTGCGCAATCTACCATACCTTTTATCCCTAAGTCTGTATAAAACGCCATATGAGGCGTCATAACTACATTAGGAAACTGTCTTAAATATGCCATATCTCTATTTTTTATAATATCTGTTTTTCTGTTTATATGATAAATAAATTCTTCATTTTCAAAAACATCAAGTCCAACAGCACCTATTTTCTCACTTTCAACATTCTTAATAATAGCCTGCATATCCATCAATTCGGCTCTTGCTGAATTGATTAAAATAACTCCGTCTTTCATTTTAGAAATTGCATCATCATTTATAATATTTCTTGTACTTACCAGCAAAGGCATATGTATAGATATCATATCGCATCTTTTATATAACGTATCAATATCCACATATTTTGCAAACTTTTCAACTTCTTTATCATGATAAATATCATATGCTAGAATTTCACACCCAAAACCTGATAACTCCTTTATGACCATTGCACCTATTCTTCCAGTACCCATAATTCCAACTGTTAAATTTCTCATTTCTTTACCCATAAGTCCTGAAAGAGAATAATCATTAACATTCTGTCTCCACAAAACAGGTTTATACTTTCTAATAGTAAGCAACATAAGCATTACAGTAAAATCTGCTACACCATTAGGCTCATACCTTGAATTGCACACTTTAATTCCTATTCTTTCAGCATATTCAAGATCAATATGATCACATCCAATAGTTCTTGTAGCTATATATTTTATGTTTTTATTCTTTAAGAGATCAAGCATCTCTTTTTTCATTATGCTTCTCCCAAGTATAGATATTGCATCATATCCATCAACTTCTTTAATATTTTCTGCTGTTAATACATCAGGGATTGTTTTTATGGTAAGTCCATATTTATTCTTCATTAATTCAAATTCATTAAGTTCATCATTTCTTACTTCAAAAGCTACTATTTTCATAATAATTATCCCCCTATAATTTATATTTTATTGCATATTCTATTTCATTTTCTTTTATATTTTTAGTTTACAATACTCTCTTCTTCTACCATTTCAATAATTTCTTTATTTGCTTCACTATTTATTATGCTGTCACTGTAAAAGTTCTCTACTATTTCATCACGAGATGAAGATTCACCACATACATCTACAGATATAACCTCTCCGTTATCAACGAGAAAGTCAAATATCTCTCTTAATTCTTCAAGCGTTAAAATCCCCTGCTGCCAGTTAGTTTTAGCTTCATCTTTACCTATAACGTCCTTATCGATTGATATATATATAGGCTTATCTATTTTATCTTTTAAAAAGCTTGTCCATAGTATATTATGCTTAATGTCTTCCTCGCTATAACAAAATACTCTGTTTCTATACTTTTCATCTATATTATCGATAAGTTTTTTCTCAACACCTATAATAATCACTTTTTTGAGCATCTTATTTTCATCAAGTGCACGTTTGACCCAGCAGCCACATGACATAAGATTCCCAAACAATGAATTCATCATATCTGTATGGTGGTCAAACAGGACAAGCGTAAATGGTTTGTACACCTTTTGCATTAAGAGATAAGTCATGTAGTGATAATTTCCTGAACCAAGAAAATTAATTCCACTTGTATCCTCTTTATTAATTTAGTTATTAATGTTCTGATACTTCTTGTATTCTCTTGGCGTCATGTTGTACTTCTTTTTAAACATCCTGTTAAAATATGATACGTTTGGTACGCCAACCTTCTCCGCCACTCCATTAATTGACATATTTGTTTTTGTAAGAAGACTAGTTGCTACATTAAGTCTGTAATCATTCATATATTCCACGCATGTAACTCCCATGTTTTCTTTAAAAAACCTCATAAAATAGTGACTACTGAAATTAACTAAAGCAGAAAGTTCACTTATTTCAATTACTTTATCATAATTTTCTCTTATATAATCAAGTACAATTTTTATATTCTTAGTTGCTTCTTCTTTATAACTTGACTGTACCGACTTTTTCTCACACTGATATTTAAAAAGATAATAAATGAAATTAAAAAGTTCAGACTTTAATCTAAGTTCAAAAAATTCATCTTTATTTTTATAAATTTTCACAAGATTATTAAAAGAATCCATGATTTCAGTATAGCCATCCATACCTGCTCGAATATATTTGGGACATGTAAACTTGCCATCATTAAATGGTATTAAATACTTTGCAGAGCATGTGTCCACTGTAACGCTCTTAATCATATCCATATTAAATAATAATGATGTAGCTTTCATTGGATAATCCTCATACTGAGAAAATGAGTGAAGTGAACATGGCTTTATCACAACAAGATCGCCCTCTTCCGCCAGGACACTTTCAAGATCTATATTCAGCTTAAGCTTACCTTCATGAATATAGATCAGTTCTATTTCATCATGCCAGTGCATTGGAAATGATGTAAGTATCTCAGGAATTGCAGTATAGTATTTTACAAATGGCAGCAGCGCATCCCCATGCTTTGTATTTTCTTTAAAATTCATATATTCGTCATGTAACATACTATACCTCCAAAAAATTATCTTTTTATAATAATAAATCCATTCTGTTTAAGGACTTTGCCATCATATAACCTTGAAAAAATAACTTCACATGTCTTATTAATAATTATATCTTCATCAGAACAATTCAAAATAACTTCTATATCTTCACCTTTATCATCTTTCTTAATATATGATAATATTCGTTCATTATCAGTATGCTTTGTAAAACATATGTTACTACTTCTAAATGCATTCTTTTCTTTTCTTAACCTAATAAGTGTCTTCATAATCTCAATTCTATCATTATAATCGCCATTCTTTATTTCATTCCATGGCATACATCTTCTGCAGTCAGGATCATGTTTTCCTTCCAGTGCAACTTCTGTTCCATAGAATATGCATGTAGTACCCGGCATAGTAAATAATACGGCCATCTGCTGATAAAACTTATCTATATCTCCAAGCTCTGTGACAAGCCTTATTGTGTCATGTGAATCAAGAAGATTAAAAAGAACATCATTAGTCTGTTTCATATACATAGAATAGCATCTGTTGATACTATGTTCAAAATCATCTCTTGTTGTATTCTTATTAAGCCAGAAATCATCTATGCTCTCCTTAAGAGGATAATTCATAACAGAATCAAATTCATCACCTCTAAGCCACTTCATTGAGTTATGCCATATCTCTCCCACTATATAGAAATCACTTTTTAATGATAACATTCTTTCCTTAAGTTTTTTACAAAATTCATGTGATATTTCATTAGCCACATCAAGTCTTAATGCATCAATATCATACTCATTTACCCAGTAAGTACATACATCAAGAAGATAATTTATAACCTCTGGATTATTTGTATTAAGCTTTGGCATATAATCTTCAAACGCAAATGTATAATACTTACCCTCCATAGCATTATATCCTTTATTAAATGGCCACTCATTAATCATAAACCAATTAAAGTATTTAGACTTTGGACCATTCTTTACAACATCCTGCCATACAGGAAAATCTTCTCCACAGTGATTGAATACTCCATCTAGCATTATACGTATGTTTCTTTTATGTGCCTCAGAAACAAGCTTCTGCATAGTTTGTTTGTCACCAAAATTTGTATCTATTTTATAATAATCTGTAGTATCGTACTTATGATTTGACTTGCTTACGTTTATTGGAGTCATATATATACCTGTTATACCAAGTTCCTTCAAATAATCAAGTTTATTAATTATCCCTTGAAGATCACCACCATAGCATTCTGAATTCTTTACTGATTGATTTGGCAATGCCCATTCCTTAACATTTTCAGGATTTATAGTCTCATCTCCATTACAGAATCTATCAGGGAATATCTGATACCATATAGTACTTTTAACCCAGTTAGGAACAAAATTCACATCAGCTTTATTCATCCACGGGAAGAAGAAATCCTGTCTCATTCCTCTATGACTTTTAAATTCATCTTCAGTCATAAAACCCCCTTCAATATAGAATACATGCTCACTTCCTGCTATAAGTTCAAAATAATATTTACATCTCTTAAACTCAGGTTTTACTATAACACTCCAAAACTTATGATATTGAAGCTTCTTACATTCAGCAACTTCTATTCTGTAAGTCTCCGCTACATAATCCCCTCCCATGATTCCACCTTTAAAAGGATCTCCATAATACAATATCACTCTGTCAACATCATAGCCTGTCTTTATGTTAATAACTAATTCGTTTTCGTTTAATGGATAACAATAATTATCTTTTGATTCATGATAAATTGCACTTAAATTCATATTTACACCACCTTATAAAAGTTACTATAATAGCACAAATGCTATACATTTATTACTTTTGTATTATTATCATGATAATTTAAACGTTTTTACTTACTTTAATATTATTATAATGCTACAAAATATGCTTATCAATAATAAAATAAACGCTAATTTGCAGTAAACTTGCACTATAGTAACTTATTATATAATCTACTTAAGCTAATAAAATATTATACTTGCGACCTATGACCTGTGACTTATTCAAATTATTTCAGAATAACAAAAAAGGCCTACAGACAGAATACTCTAATATCTTCTTTCTATAGGCACTAATTCTTCATATTTATCTTTTCATTTTCATTCTATATCTCTTAATCTTTACCAGAAAAATCACCTCAATTGCAATTCCTACGCTGCAGATACAGCAATACAAAAAAGTTTTCTCTTCTCTTTTAACTACTGGTTGTTTATCATCATTTTCAACAAATATCCCTCTTACAAGTAGCCTGTTTGTATTTATACTATATGGTGTACATGTAACAAGTGTAACGTAATTCTTATTTTTTACGGGTATAAGTTCTCTTGTATCTGTAGGACTTACTACACTTATTTTATCAACTTTATACTTAAAAGTTTTATTCAGTATTTTTATATAAAAATAATCATTAATTTTAAGTCTATCAAGATCTGTAAAAAGCCTAGCTGAAGGCAGCCCTGTATGCCCACTTAATACACTATGACATCCCATTCCACTTATGGGAAAGGCAGTTGTGCTAATATGACCAACACCTTTTCTTAAGACCGAATCACTTATTCCATGATATATTGGAAGATTGATGTCAATTTTAGGTATAGATATATACCCCATTATTCCGTTTTCAAAATTTAAAATATCATAATAATTTTTATGATTTATATGGCTTTCTGATGATGAAGTATTATATAAGATATCTGTGCAGGCACTCCTGCTTTGATTATACTTTTCAGCCTCTTTAAACAAATTGTTTATATCATTTTTCTTATATTTTTTAATTGTATCATTATATGTATTTATACTTTTATTCTGACGATATTCTGCAATTTGACTGCTTACTATTGGGTATAGTGCAATTCCAAGACCTAATATAAATAAAAGTACTATACTTATTTTTACAACTATATTCTTCATAAAAACACCTAACAATCTCAAAATTATTTATAAAAATAAAAGCTGCTGTAATAAGATATATCTATTGCAAATTTATAGTGATAATATATATATATATATACTGACTAAAGATGCTTACTTATTCAGCAGCTTAATTTTCTTTATTAATTAAATGAATTTCATACTATCTTACATTTTGTTTTCTGTTTGATCTTATAAATAAGAATACTGCTGCAATCATTAACAGTATACCTGATGCTGTAAATACCACAACACCCATACCTCCTGTTATAGGCAGGAAGAACTTACTGTTTTCAACTTCTATTTTTTCAGTATGACTCTTAGCGTTTATAGTTACTTTTAATGGTTTTGATAATAATGTATAAGCTTTACCCTTCTCATCCTTAGGAGCCTTAACTTCAACTATCCAGTAGTCTGTTGCTCCCTCATTTACTGCCTGTCCTATTGTGCCATACTTTAATCCGTAAAATTTGGCTATTCCATCTTCTCCACTTACAGCTACCCAGTCTTCTTTTTCATTTTCAGGATTCTTTATAGCATTAGTACCATCAATTGCGTCTTTTTCACTTCTATATATCTTAAATTCTGCACCTTTTAATACTGCTTTTGTATCAGCATCATCTTTTAACAACTCTACTCCACCTGTATGAACTTCTGGCTTATCAGATTGAGTCTCTCCTGCTTCATTAAATTCATTAGTATAGCTAAGAGTAGCTTGGTTAGGAATTTCTGCTCCCATTACAGCAGTACTGTTTATTTTAGTTGTAAAAGTAATCTTCACACTTCCACCTGGTACTGCCGAAAGTTTCTTTAATCCACTAGTTGTAAATACAACTTTCAATACATTATCTTTTTCTGAAGGTTCTGTTACTTCATAATCTGTTGTTTTTAATAGATTAATTGATTCGTTATCCTTTACAGAAACAGATAAGTTTCCTGAATAAGTTAACCTTGAATCTATTTTATCTGTAATCTCGTACTTCTTATAATCAGCTATTGTTTTAGGAATAGATGGTTCTATTATCCATGTAACATCTTTGTTTATATCTGCTGAATCATGCTGATTTCCTTCTTTAGTTACAGATTTGTGTATAACAGGAGTCTCATTAGTTGCATTCTTTGGATAGACATGCACATCATATATCCACTTACTCCCGTCTTTATCTGTCATAGGCACATTAACTATAAAGTTTGCACATTTTTGAGTTACCTGACTATTATCCTCCTCAACAACAAGATAAGTGCCAAGTTCAAGATCAGAAGCTACAGCAACTCCTTTAGTACCATTACTTCCATCTGCTGTAGTAACTTTTATTATTGGTTTAGCTCCTTCTGGAACAGTAGTATCTTTTGTTCCATCTGCAACTTTATATATATCAAATGTTACTCCTCCTAAAGGAATAGCTCCACTTGGTATATCAGTGTCTGCCAATACTTCTCCTGTTGCTTCTTTACCATCTACTGGCATTTCCTTCATTAAATATTTATGAATTGTTATTGACCCTTTTCTTGTTTTATCTATAATTGAATCATTAGCTTTTACCCTTAAAGCTGGAATTGATGCAAACACAATTATAAAACTTAACATCATTCCTAATATTATTGACATCTTTCTTCTTATTTTCATAAGAAATCCCTCCATATGATAAAAAATTATTTCCTCATTTTAATTTTTCTTTTACACCATAGTATATAAATACTCACTGCAGTCGCTATAAAGATAACACTCCCTAGCATAAATATCTTTATTCCACCTGCACCCGTATATGGAAGCTGAATCTTGCTGCTATTTTGCACAGTAATTTTTACAATTCCATTATTATTTTTATTTATATTTACTTCGATAGGATTGTTAAGTAAATTATATCCTTCTGGTGATTTAACTTCTGTAATCCTATAGTATCCATATAACAAATTATCAAATACAGCTTTTCCATTATCTTCTGTCACACTATTTTTCACATTAAATGATTCGTCCTTCTCTTTTGTATCAGGATTTATCTTTTCAATCTTAAACTCAGCACCTTTAAGCATTTTTGAAGTATCATCTGTATCCACTTTTGTTATCTCAATTCTACCCTTTAATAACTTATTGGTATAAACAATTTTGTTTTCATCATTTTCCACAAATCCCGTAATACTACTTTTTCCATCTTCTATAGTTCCATTATTATTTACATTGTCCACTTCATATCCGTCTTTATCTAATTCAGTTATTGTAAACTTAGATTGTAGCGGTATGCCTCTTATCTCCGCTGTTTCTCCAACTTTAATTTCTATTACATAATTTCCATCATATACTGAAGTATTTTTTTCTATACCATTAACATAATATTTTCCACTATAATTAATTGGCTTGTCTAAATCTACACCTAATATAGAATTAATATCTATTCTAAATCTAAAGACATCATCAGTTACATTTTTGTCACTCAATTCTTTAGTTATTCTGATATTACCTTTTTGTATACTATTTATAAATTTCACATGATAAATTGAACTCGTATAATGTGTTGCATTTTCTTTTATTGTAAATTGATTAGTAACTACACCATTACCTGAAAACAAATTAATATTGTCTGTTAAGTTTCTTACACTCCACTTCGTACTAAATCGCTTATCTTCAATTTCTTTTATTTGTACATTATCATTTTTATTAAATACCTCATCAAATTCCGCCACATATTTATCTTTTAATGTAACAACATTGCCATCCATTATATTTTCTTTTGTTATCTCATTGGCTGTAAGCAGATATTTAAGATAGCTCTGCTGCCTCGAATTTTTATAAACATTAAAACGAAAATCAATATTCTTAGCTATTTCATCTGTCTTACTCTGAAGGAATTTATTAACCCCTGATGAATCTACCTGCTTTTCCAAAAGGGACTTATTCTTCATTGGCTGAAAATTAAAATCTATATATAGATTTGATTCAACCATTCCTCTTTGCATATAGAACAATGTTAACATATGTGGTTTGTTTTCATCATATCTTCCAGTATTATCAAATGAATCTGATGAAAATGAAAGATTTTTCACTGATGTATAAGTTGGCTGATATAAATTATCTGATTTTAAACTTCCTTGAACGGCGTGATCAACAGTAGCCTTTTTATCTTTAAAATTAATGTTGCCTGTTGTCTGACTGTGATCACCGCCCATATCTAGCACTAGTTTACCATCTATAAATACCCATACATCATCATCGCCTTTAAAATTAAACTGAAGTGGTATTTTATTGCCATTAACATCTGTTGTCATACCATCCTGATTTAGTAAAAATGGAATTTCGACCTTCGTCCCAAAGCCATAATGAAGTTTTGATACATCTGAATCATCAGCCCCTGTATTAAACGGAAAAAATCCTGGTTCATTCCTTCCTGTTCCCCATCCATTAACTCCATTCATATCTCTTACAATTTCGGAATAGTTATCATTAACATCGAACCAGTAATCAAGATGATTTGTATTTCTATTTATACTAACTATATCTGTAATATTATTGCGATTGCTTTTATATCCGCTTTTACCACTACTGAACATATAATACATACTGTTAGTCCCATCTTTGATTCTTCTTTTAAACGGAAACTTCATATCAGTAACAGTATTCCCCACATCACCTTGTATAATATCTTTGTTAAAATACATCATCTTAATAGTTCCATTATCTGTTTTCTGTAGTATATCACCATCTTCATCTAATGTATCATTTACTATTCCCTGAATAGATGCTGAATAATTGTCATTTCTATTAGCTCTATTGATTGCCCAGTAAAACCTGTAAGCATTTGTTTTACCATTATAATATAATGGCTGACCATAATCTCTGTTATACTCAGGATGATTTGAATCTCCTGCTGCACCATTAAAATCTCCAAAATATAATGGATATAATATTTTATTTTCCTTAGCATATTTAGATATCTTAGAGTTAAATTTTTCAAAAGAATAGTGATCATTATCCCTGTCATCACTCGTATCAGATGTTTGATATTTTCCGTAGTAATCAAAAAACGTAGATTCTGCGAGAAAATCAGCGTTACCTTGTGAGCTCTGTATATTATTTGTATTTTCATAAGCTTTAACAGATATCATGCTTGTACAAATAAATATAATTATGACAAGTGATAATATCTGCTTAAGATACTTCATTTTTTCGTTGTTTCTCAAAAAATTCATCTTACTATAAACATACATATTTTCTCCCCCCTTTCATATGGTTTTTTTTTACATTTAATATATTAACATTTTTTGCTATATTTTTCAATATATTTATTTTTTTTTATTATTTGCATAAAAAAAATAACCTATAATATATAAATGATATCTATTATAGGCTATCTCTACTGCTTTTTTTCTTATTTATGACTATTATTAAAAAGTTTTTTTGAATATTGTAATAAAAACTCTTCTTTTAATTTCTATATGAAAACATATTAGTAACAAACTTATCATTCTGATACAAGCTGTATACTATTTGGCTTCCTTGCTTTTCTTTAATATATCTATTGCCACTATATTCACGAACATATTTGTCAGATGTTTTTGTTGCATCTAATTTGTAATATATCTCACTACCGTCAAATACTAATGTTTTGATTAAGCGCTCTCCTTCAATGTTATAAACTAAAATTGTAACTTTATCTTTATTACCTAATAAAACATTATCAAAGAAATTACACAATGGCAGCTTATTCTGAATCATGCCAATTGAATCTATTTCTGCATCCACAAGTATTCTTCTCATTTCTCCCTCTTCCTTATTTGACTTTATATCAAACATCTGCAGCACAGTTGTATCATCATTCTTATCAATTTCAATGCTCTGACTGATATAACCAAGTTTTACCGAACTACTGAAGAAGATACTTCCTCCATCAAGCTGCTGATCTCCCAGCATGATTTTAATCAGAGTACTTTTGCCACAGCCATTATCTCCAAAAAGACCTATTCTTTCACCTCTCATAATATAAAATGAGCTCTTCTTGAATAACATTCTGCCATCAAAACTTATATCCTTTAAAATCTCTTTATCTCCAAATTTTATCTTTTTATATTATTCCATATATTAGTATGTGTCAATCAATAATTTTTATTTATCATAGACATATATATAATTCATCTTAAACTCTTACTATATAATCTGCTTTACGTGGTTTAGCTGGTACAAATTCTTCTGCATATCCTAAGATACAGTTTCCTATCCCCACATAATTATCTGTTATTCCCCACTTCTTCATAAGCTCTTTTCCTTCTTCTGTTTCAAAAACTTCTTTAGCTCTATGAATCCAGCATGAACCAAGTCCTACAGCATGAGCTGCATTTAAAAGATTTCCCATTACAAGGCTTCCATCTTCAAGATAAGTTCCCCTATTTTTATCAGCAAATACAATTACAACTGTTGGTGCACCATAAAAAGGATCATTACTGCTGCCCATAACAGCTCCATTCATCTTTGAAAGCTTAGCTACAGTTTCTTTGTCCTGAACTACAACCATTTTAGGTGACTGCATTCCCATTCCTGTTGGTGCATATGTCCCAGCTTCAAGAACAGCATTAAGTTCTTCATCTTTAATCTGCTCATTTCTATAATTTCTGCAGCTTCTTCTTGTCTTTAAATCCTCTAATGTTTCCTTCATTGATATCTCCCCTTTTAAATACAAATTAAGCTATATAATTAAAAGCCCATCTGCAATTAATTATAGCACATCAACATTTGTTTATTTCACCATAATATCCCTGGCAATTCTGTCATTTAACGCTCTTGAATCATCATCATTAAATACTAAATGTAATTTGAAAGTCATTGAATAACGAAGAAAGAACAACGGTGTAAGTTTCTTCATCAAAAATTCTCTATTCGTTATTTACTGCTCTATAACTTTTTCTATCAAATCACATAAACTTAAGTTTATATAGATTTATTACATAAAACACTTCCCAAATAAATTTAAATTAACTCTAGTTCTCTGAATATTGATGCGACTATTATGTTATAGTCAACAAGATCTTGTGATTTTCTTATCTTCTTTATGTACTTGTCGCTATCTTGGAACATATTACCCATGTAGAACCATAATTCTTTCATTTTGAATAATACATGTTTATCACCAGAAAGTACTCTTTTATAATCATTATATAATCTGTCATGGAATGATTTTAACTGCTCTTTATCAATATTCTTACCATTTTTAATTTGTGTAATTATTCCTGGATTTCTAAGAATACCTCTACCAAGCATTACTCTATCAACCTGTGGAAACTTCTCAGTTATCATTTTATAATCTTCTACTGTAAAAATATCTCCATTGTAACATACAGGATTAACACTTGATTCAAGCGCATCCTTGAATACTTCTAAATTAGGTGTGCCCTTATAATAATCAGTCTGTACTCTTGGATGAATTATGAGTTCCTTAAGAGGATACTTATTATAAATCTTCATAAGTTCATACATTTCTTCTGGATCTTCTTTACCTATTCTTGTTTTTACTGACACATTTTCTGCTCCAGCTTTAAATATCTCATAAAAGAATTTATCAAGTTCCATCCTTTTTGCCAGAAATCCTGAACCTCTAAATTTAGACACAACTGTTCCTGAAGGACATCCAAGATTAATGTTAACTTCATTATATCCAAGCAACTTAAGCTTTTTACATGTATCCATAAATCCTTCTGATTTATTAGTAAGTATTTGTGGAACAAGATTTATGTCCACATTATTTTCAGGAAGAATATCCTTTAATTCTTTTCCCTTTAAATTTCTGCTCTTGTTAGGCACAATAAATGGTGCAAAATATTTATCTATATTTCCAAATATATCGTGATATGCATTTCTATATATATGCCCTGAAATACCTTCTAGTGGTGCAAAATAAAATTTCATCTGTTTTCTCCTTAATATCGCTTTATCCTAAGTTTAATTATATTAATAAAAAAAAGCGTGTCAAAATTTTTTATTAAAACATACTTATCTGTTCTATATGTTTCTTTTCTTCAAATTCATGCATATATTTAAATAATTCATTCGCGTCACATACAATATTGTTCTTATCACATTCTTCTTTTAATATAGCCATAAGCTTAGCATTATTAGGAGAAGGAACCTCATATGCATTACCGAAAGTCTTAATATATTTTTCCTTCATTCCCGGGAAATATTTGTCGAGTTGCTTGTAAAAATACTGCCTGTCACCATCTCTTAAAGTTACACCCATGCCAAAAGTCAGTATGCCATAAACCTTTGCTTCCTTGCAGTACTCAACTATTCCTCTGACATTTTCCTCAGTGTCATTAATAAAAGGTAATAAGGGCGTAAACCATACAATAGTAGGTATTCCTGCATCACGCATAATATTAAGTACTTCACCTCTTCTTTTTGTTGTACATACGTTAGGCTCTATAATCTTACATAAATCTTCATTATAAGTTGTAAGTGTCATCTGAACTACACATTTAGCTTTTTCATTTATGCTTTTTAATAAATCAAGATCTCTTAAAATCATATCTGATTTAGTCTGAATAGCTAAGCCAAAACCATAATTATCTATGACCTCAAGGCACTTTCTTGTATTTTGTAATGTTTTCTCACAATGCATATATGGATCGCTCATTGCTCCAGTCCCAATCATACACTTCTTACGTTTCTTTTTTAGACTCTGCTCTAAAAGCTCCACCGCATTTGATTTCACTTCAATATCTTCAAACCTATGTTTCATCTGATAACATGTACTTCTTGCATCGCAGTATATACATCCATGGGTACACCCCCTATATATGTTCATACCATTCTGAGAAGAGAGAATTGATTTTACTTCTTTTTCATGCATAAAGGCCACCTCTTTTCGATACTTATTTTTATCACTATTATAACAATAAAAACCTGTCATCCATTGGCAGGTTTTTTAATGTATTTTTTTATATCAAGTGACTCTACTATATTTTTCTTAGAATTCTTATGTTGAATTGAATATTTTTCATAAAGGCTTTTATATTTATCATCTCTTGTTATATTATATAAATCACTATATAACAGTTTTAAATCATAATAGAAATGACACCACTTTACAAGTAATTAAATTACCATAAAATACAACGAACCAAAAACCGTTTCCTGTACAAACTAATCATAACAAACAAACTCTTTTGTAAGGACGGTGTTTGGTTCTATGAATAGTATTGGTAATAATTTACTAATTAATACATTAAAAAAATATTAACTGCATATAAAAGTATTTTTTATAAACGAAGCTTTGATAACTTTCAAATAATAGTAATCTCAATTCTATATATGCAAGAAGTTAAGTCTATAAAATTACTTTATGATAAATTTATAAGAAAGTATTGGAATGTCTGCTTAAATAGATTTTACTATTTCTTATCAGAAAAGAATTTTAATATAACCGAGTTAGCGATAGCAACTATCAACATTTTAATAAAGCTTATTCCAAATGAATTAAAAGATAATATTATTTAAATGGGCATTGTTTTGTATGTTTAGCTATGGCTATTCCAGTAATGTATAATAAAAAAATTCATTATATTAATACTACTTTATAAGTATCATTTTTAATTATATCTGTAATCTTAGAATCTTCAGTAGGTGAAGTAAACTTAACTGTATCACCTATTTTATAACTCCCTGGTGTCTTTTGATTGCTTTCTACAACGCATTCTCCTTGCTGCTTTGGCAGCCTTCCTTTAACAAGTTTAACTTGATTAATTGATTTTGAATTACTGTCATAAGACTAGGAAGAGCATGAACCTTCACAACATTATTTCTCTCTCCTGATCTTACAAGAAGATCTGCTGAATATGAAGGCATTACATCTTTCACACCAGTTAAATTCTTTAATGGATTTATATCTTCAAAACTATGTCCCACAATATTTCCGTTAACTTTTTCATAATATGCTGTTTTATCTTTAAACATTGATGCAGATTCATTTATTAACTGTCTTACTTCTTTAAATCTCAATTTTTTAATTTTCTGCACATAGCAACACCTCTTTATATTTATAAACTCACATATTTATTTCTTTTAATTCTCAAATTGAAAGTGCATTATTTATCAATAGCTCATCCTTATTATTGAGCATTGATAGATAGCAGTACATCGCAAGAATAAATAAAACCTGCGGAGAAATCCTGTTTTTCTTACAGTAATCATTTACCACCTGAACTTCTTCCTTTGGAAGAGTAATTATTTTGGCTGTTGATGTAAAATCAAGTGATATTCTTCCATATTTCTTTCCTACATTTTTTCTATTTACTGAACTATATGAAGGCGCCTCATCGAATACGCTCTTCCAGTATTCCTCATCATCCTTCATTTTCTGAGAATCTGTGTATTTAAGCTCCTCCTCAATAACCTTAAGAAATGATGCAGGTTTTTCAGGAAGATCCTTTCCTTCCCTTAATGACAGATAAACCTCAAGCGCATCCTTCATAAATACTGTTAATCCCCATGCATCAGCTATAACATGGTTGACCACAACACACAATGCAACACGATTCTCAGGAACCTTTGCAATTACAACATCTATAAGATTACAATCTTTCCATTTCATTTCAACGCATGCTCTTTTATTAAATTCCTGCTTAATTTCTTCTATTGATTTATCACTATAATCAAGGACCTCTATGTCCCTATACTTTTCATCACTTAAATATTGTTTTATGTTTTTGTTTATCTCTGTAAGATGTATATTTAATGCATCTATCCTGTTAAGTGAAATCAATAATGCTTTTTTTAGTAAATCAATATCTATGTCTTCCTTAAACCATAATGAAGTACATATATTCCAATTTTTACAACATTTAAGTTTTACCTTTTTCAATTCAATTTTCTAGACATAAAAAAGTGCCTCTTACTTTCAAATAACTTGAAAATAAGAGGCTAGTCCTTTAATTACACTATTTTTTTGTTAATAAACATACACACTCCGAATGAAGCGTATGTGGAAACATATCCACTGGATATATTTCACTAGTTTTGTAACCTTTTCTTTTAAAGTATTTTAAATCTCTTGCTAAAGTTTCTGGATTACATGATACGTAAACTACTTTCTGAGGCTTGATTTTTGCTATGGAATCTATGAACTTTTCTGTGCTACCGCTTCTTGGAGGATCCATGATTACTGCATCAATTTTTTCACCTCTGGCAGCCATATCACTCATGAAATCTCCAGCATCTCCTTCAAAGAACCTTGCATTTTGAATTTTGTTAAGCTTTGAATTAAATATAGCATCTTTTACTGCATCACCATTTAACTCTACGCCTATGACTTTTTTAACCTTTGAACTTGCTATAATCCCCATTGTTCCAATTCCACAATAAGCATCAATTACAGTTTCAGTGCCTTTAAGCTCTAAAAGATTAATTGCTTTATTATATAATATTTCAGTCTGTACTGGATTTACTTGATAGAATGACTTTGGAGAAATCTTGAATATACAGCTACATAAAGTATCCATAATGTAGCCCTTCCCATAAATCACTTTTTCTCTGTCACCTAACACCATACTAGTCTTCTTATTATTTTCATTAAGTACAATAGTAGTTATATCTGGATGAGCTTTTAAAAGTGCTTTTACAAAATTATTTTTTGATGGAAATACTAACGATGCCACAACTAGAACCACCATTATCTCACCACTTTTAAATCCTCTTCTTATAAGTACATGTCTTAAAAGCCCATCTCTTCTGTCTTCATCATAAATCCTAATCTTAAATGATTTTGATAAATTTCTGATTGTACTTATTATCTCTCTTGCCTTTTTATCCTCAATTAGACAATTGTCAACCTGTACAACTTTATGTGTACCCATTTCATAAACACCACTAATAACAGTTCCCCTATTATTAGCAAATGCCGCATGTACTTTATTTCTATAGTTATAAGGATTCTTCATACCTATAATATGATTAATCTTTATCTTCTTATCAAAAAGCTTTTTAAGCATTTTTTCTTTATCTTCAAGCTGTTTTTCATAAGGAATATTTAAACTACTACATGCCCCGCACCTTTTTGATACAACACATTTAGTATTTTTAGACTTAATATTAGATATATTTTCTTTAGATTTGATATGTCTATCTTTCATAAATTTTTCTCCTATAATAAATCATTTAACAGATTACTACATAAATTAAAATTCACATTATGTTTAATTATAAGTTAATTTATCGTTTTATATCAAATATTTTATGTAAAAAACTAATTTTAAATTTCATAACTGTATAAATAATAAAAAAACACCAGTATATATTATACTGGTGAAAAAAAGATCATTTTATTCCTTTTATTTCTTTTTTATTTTTATACATTCTATCATCAGCCTCTTTCAGTAATTCCTTTAACGAAAGACCTGGATATTCATACGATAAAGCATATCCGCATGCATAACTAATATCAAACTTGTTATTTTTTTGATTATATTGTTTAACATCTCTTCTTATATTATTTAATATACACTTAATTGTATAATCATCCTTGCCCTTTATAACAGCAATAAATTCATCTCCACCAAATCTGCCAACAAAATCTCTCCTGTATATATTATATCTTAGAATATTAGCAAAATCAGAAATTAAAATATCACCAACTTCATGTCCCAATGTATCATTTATCTGCTTAAGCCCATTTAAATCAAACATTACAACTCCCAAAGGCTCCTTTATTACTTCATAATTAGCAATTATCTCATTACAACGACTTTTATTAAATAATCCTGTATGTTCATCTATATTAGCTTTATGACTTATTTCAAAAATTGATATGAATCCTATTGTTATAATGTAATTTAAAAATGCAATAAGTGTATATAATATTCCTTCTGATGTCTCTTTAATATAAAAACTAAGCACATCCATGCTTAATCCTAATATACAAAGTATAAAGCAAAAGTGTAATCTTTTATTCTTCTTATTTATTATATTGTGATGTTTTTCATATATACATATACAAACTATCATTATTATAACAATTCCCATAATAATATGCGAAATCCATAATGTCTGCCTTAAATCAAAAAGATTTGTAAGCTGCAGTATTATCATAATCATCACTATTACACTACATATAATACTGGTATAATCTAATAGTTTGCGAACATTTACAGAAAATTGTTTTTTCACGCTCAATACCCATGGAATTATGCCCATATCAAGCATTAATATACTAATATACGAAAGCTTTAAAGCACTTTTAGGAAACATCAATGGAGCAAAGCCAATATCTGTTATTTTCCAAATGCCTATACACAAGGAAAATATACCTAAATAAAATAGAATACCATTATCCTTACCTTTTTGTTTAAGAACTAATGAAGTTATAGCAAAAACAATTCCAATTACTATTGCTATACAGCTTAATATGATTTGTGGTAAATCTTTATATAACTGTTCTAAATAAATATTGAACGCATTTGCTATATAAAAATTAATTTTTTTATTTCTTACCGAATCATATACCGGAATAATATTGATAGATATCTCTTTTCCTTTATCTTCAGGATATATAGGAACAATATTCCAATTGCAAGCTGTAGTTTTTCCTACTTTATTTTCATTAGTAGTTTTTAAACTATACATTAATACACCATCATAATATACCTCAACCTGCTGCTGAATTGTATAAAATGCAATACAATTTTGTTCATTTTTAATTTCTTCCTGTATCCATCTATACTGAGTATACATTTTTAATGGTTTATTCTTATCATTTACTTCTTTTATCTCTGGATTCTTTATAATGTTATATGATATATCATTTCGTGATTTAAATATATTAAGATTAGTAAATAATGATACATATAATATAAAAAATAAACTTGTTACTATTACTACAATAAATATCTTGTAAGAAACTTTTTCCAAATCGTTTTTGCCTATTTGTTTATCTAATATTCCATTTTTCATAAGTTATTGTATATATACCTTTCTTCATCAGTCATTATACGCTCATATTTTAAAAATATAGTAATGACTAATTGTATAATGAAATTGAACCAATAAAAAATCCATAGTGATTACCCGTGTTATAATTAGTTAGTGTAAAGTTTCTTCACACTTTTTACTTTAAAATTTATTTATATATCAAGGTTTCGGAAGTTTTTTTGTATAAAAAAACAACGACCCCCTAATTTCATGTTACAATTGAATCTCCTACA
>NZ_VULX01000003.1 GCF_009696465.1 Inconstantimicrobium porci
AACTTATTCCTTTTTCATTTAAACTTAAATCATACATAAACTCAGCTCCATTCATTTAATATCGACAATTAAATTATAATGGATAATTTATGTATTGGGGAGATGTTTTTACATCTCCTTTATTTTTTATCAATTTTCCTGCCTACAAAAATTATACTCTAACTGCTCATAATTTTTTGACTTTAGATAATACTAAACTTTGTTAGGAGGTGTTTATATGTCATTAATAGGGAAAAGAGTTTCTGAATTTAAGGTAAGTGCCTATCAGAATGGAGATTTTACAGAGGTTTCATCAGATTCTTTGAAAAATCACTGGTCTGTATTCTTCTTCTATCCTGCTGATTTTACATTTGTATGTCCAACAGAACTTGGAGACTTGGCAGATAATTATGACAAGTTTAAAGAGATTAATTGTGAGATATATTCAGTATCTGAGGATACACATTTTGTTCATAAGGCATGGGCTGATGCATCAGAAACTATTGCAAAAATTCAATTTCCAATGCTTGCTGATCCAACAGGAAAGCTTGCAAGAGATTTTGAAGTCTTAATTGAAAAGGATGGTATGGCTTTAAGGGGTTCATTTATTGTAAATCCAGAAGGAGAAATAAAGGCTTATGAAGTCCACGATCTTGGCATAGGAAGAGATGCAGATGAACTGTTAAGAAAAGTTCAGGCAGCTCAGTTTGTTGCTCAGTATGGCGACAAAGTATGTCCTGCTAAGTGGAAACCAGGTGCTGAAACTTTAACTCCTGGAATCGATCTTGTAGGGAAAATATAAAAATATATTTATCTATTTATTGTTGACATTTACTTTTTATAGTATTATAATAAGTTTGTTAGTTAAGAAATGTAACTAACAAACTTAATTTAATATCGCGGGGTGGAGCAGTTGGCAGCTCGTCGGGCTCATAACCCGAAGGTCGTAGGTTCAAGTCCTGCCCCCGCAACCAAAGAATTTTGCACTGATTTTTAATCAGTGTTTTTTTATTTTCCCCAAATTTATTAATATTAGTGTAATCAATTCTGTATAATCCTCATTTTCAACCTTTCTAAATAAAAATTTAAATACATTTTATTAATTAAAACTAATTTTACTGTAGATATACGAACAAAAGAGAATAAAAAACATTCGCAAAATATAACAATAAATGATGCAATATTCCAGGTATGTAATTATTAACACAAAAGAAATATTTTTTAACAAGAGAATAACATATGAAGAAACAAAATATTTTATATTAGAAGTAGTTTCAAAGAATAATTTTATTTTGTATCTAAAAGCGTACGGGTAATATTTTATTGCTCTGCTTTTTTGATAAATATTTCTGATAGTGTAAAGTTTCGTATGAAAAAATAAGTAAGAAATATTTCTTGTTTATTTTGGAAGTATGAACTTAATCTTTCATTTTATTTCTAAAATTGAATATAGCAAATAGGCCTTCGGTTACGGAGGCAAAAAATAACAATAAATATTTAGTTAAATTACTTGTCAGGAAGCATCTGATTCTTGCATTTGAAGAATTGTCTGTTGACCTAAGCTAATGAGTATCTGCCATTTAGCAGGCATGTTTTCGGCAAACTCTAACTCTTTAAGCTCATTTAAAGGCTTCCAGTAATTATAAGGATGAGGTCTTAAAAAGTTGTAATACGCAGTCCATAAAGAAAAACCGTAAAGGGCACCGTCATCACTGCTGTATCCGCAAGTAACACGATAGGATGATTTGAAAGTCCTGTTTAATCGCTCAACAACTTGTTTTACCCATCTGAATTCTGTTGAAACAGGATCGTCATTTGTTAATCCAATGACTTGAGTTAAGTCGAAGATTTTCTCTTCTTCTAATTCAAATTGCTGTTTTGCAAGTGGATATGCACTATAACCATCAGCAATGAACTTAAGAGTTTTGTTTGGGAAGTTTTTAAACTTGTCAAAAGCCATACGCATAGCAAGAATACACGGCCCTACGGCACGTGTGTCCGATACCTGGTATTCCAAAATGGATTTCTTGCAGGCATCCATTACAATCCAGACATAATGCTTAATGCCCTTAACTTTGATATAGGTTTCATCGGCAGATAGAATATTTGATGGTTTGTAGTCAAAAGTATCTACAAACGGCTTTATAACAGCAGCAGCTGTTAATGCGTAATTGGCAACCATAGTGTGAGATATATCTATGCCGTGAACTTCTTTTAGAGCATGAGCAGTCTGCCTTGTAGAAAGTTTTAAATTCACATGATAAGTAAGGCATAACCCCATTATGTGAAGATTAAACTTTTTAAAACTAAAACCTGTAGCGCGCTCAGGAAGTGAGTATAAATCCATCTTGAAGAAGTTTATGGTAAATTCTCTATAAATATAGCGAAGCTATATTTTGATTTTTCAGCATGGCTTATGTCTTTATCAAGTTTCTTTAAATTTGCAAGATAATAAGAGCACTTATCATTAGTGCACTTATGTACTTTAAAATGTTTTCGTTCCTTACGTTCCGTAAGCGTCGAGCCACAGTATAGACATTTAAAAACTAAAGGCTTAGTAACAAAATTAGACTCTTGAAATGCAGTACCACAAACTTTGCATTGATACTGGCCTTTACTACCATTGTTATCATAGATGTATTCATGAGTGGCACCACATTTAGGGCAGATAATTTTGTCTGGAATAGTTTTACCGTTACGTCTTTGGACGGGCTTGATAATTTTATTATATTTATGCTTGTAATACGCTAAAAGCAGTTTGTAATCAACCTGCTCAAAACGTTTGATTATAGGCAGTTTATCAACTTTAAACTTTTGATATTTAGGACTGTTTGAATCATCAAATTGCATTTGCTTAAGTGGAATATGTTGAGCAATAAATCCTATAAGTTGATAAATAATTTTAATTAGATATTGATTATATATTAGTAAATAAGTTATAATTGAATCCACAATAACGACATCCTTTCGTGTTTATTTTTGTATTCTAGGAGATTCAATTTGTACTGCTTGCCGTAATTGGCGGCAAAAAGGGTATAAAAGCTATGGCAGGACTATTGTTTACACTGTTCTGTGTGTTGTTCCTGCTTCTTCCTCTTTTATCTAAAGGCTATGATTCAATACCTACAGCAATATTTATTATAATAATAACTACAGTTGTCTGTATGGTGCTTCTTAATGGAGTAAACTCTAAAACTATATCAGCTTCAATGGGAACTATTTTAGGAGTAATGATTTCAGGACTATTGGCATATATATCTGGTTATGCAGTTAATGTTACAGGATACAATATGAATGAAGCAGAATCTTTAATGCTGATAGGAAGCAATACAAATTTGAAGATAAAAGGCCTTCTTGTTGCAGGAATATTTATATCATCACTGGGAGCAGTTATGGATGTTGCAATGTCAATAGCATCATCAGTATATGAACTAAACAGTGTTAATAAAAATATGAGTAGTAAACAGCTATTTAGGTCAGGAATGAATATTGGAAAAGATGCGATGGGAACTATGGCAAATACTCTTATACTTGCATTTACAGGATCTTCATTAAATCTGCTGCTTTTGATATTTTCATATGGAATACCAATGATGCAGCTGTTTAATACAGATTCGATTGCAATTGAGATAATTCAATCAGTAGCAGGAAGCATAGGAATAATTCTTACAGTTCCATTAGTCGCATTTATATCATCAATTTTTGTGAAAAAGCTTAAGAAATAGTTCGAATAAAATCTAAGTTATAATAAGCACATTTGTATTAGTTGAATACAGATGTGCTTTCTTTATATTCTGGGAATTTACCTATAGAGTTTTATTGGAGTTTCTGTGTTGTCCTTGTAATATTATTGAAATTTATTGCTTGACTTGTTGTATGAGAATATCATAAAATAGACGATGTTGACTTTGTCAGCAAAAAATGGACAGTTCGCAAACCTCCTGTCCTAAAATAAAACTAAGGGAGATGTTATATATGAATAATATTACAACAAAGAGATTAGTAAGGACTGCTCTTATAGCAGCAATATATGTTGTCCTTACGTTATTGTTTGCACCAATATCATATGGAGGCGTACAATTCAGAGTATCAGAAGTACTTGTGTTATTAGCTTTCTTTGATCCATTTTATATAGGAGGACTAACTTTAGGCTGCTTTATTGCCAACATGCTTGGACCAAATGGACCTGCTGACATAATCATAGGTACATTTGCAACATTTTTAAGTGTTGGAGCAATAAGTTTGACTGCTAAATTCATGAAAAATAAAGTTTCATTATTTGTATCATCATTATGGCCAGCAGTATTTAATGGAATACTAATAGGATTAGAGCTTTCTTTATTCATTACTCCAGATGTTCCATTTTGGATAAATGGACTACAGGTTGCTGCAGGGGAACTAGTGGTTATTTCCATTGTGGGAGTTCCGGTATTCACTGTTTTAAAGAATAAGTATCCTTCATTATTAAGAGAAAATAAGACTAAATTAAGTGAAAATTAATATACAGAGAAAAAAGACGTCTATAATAAATTTATAGGCGTCTTTTTTACAAAGAAAATAATTTCAAATATTTTTAATATGGAATCTATATGGTAAATATTGACAAATAGATATAAATGATGATACACTTGAAAGGCTGGCGATAAAAGGATAAAAGAGTGAGGGGAAGGGATGGATAAACTTGTAAGTGATATCAATTTTGTTAAGAAAGATATAGAAACAATAAGAAGAAATATATGTGGATATATCGAAAATTCTAATGAATTTAAAAATTTGAGTGTATGCAAAAATGATAAAGGGTATATCATAAAAGCAGAATCAAGGAATTATTCTACCACATATAAAGGTCATTTTAATATAAGACTTATTGGTTATGACAACAATAATACAGAAGTATATATAGAAGCAAGGTCATAATATTTTATTATGCTATAACAGAGTTAAGTGTTTTTAGTAAAAAGCTGTATACAATTGATAAGAGATTTGATTGTATACAGTTTTTTTGATAGTATTGGCTTTGTAAATTTACATAATTCTGTTAATTGGGTATAATTAATATATAAAAGGGGTGGAGTTATGAAGATTAGGAATGAGTATACATGTCCATTAGAAATAGTTCATGATATGGTTAAAGGAAAGTGGAAGCCAATTATTGTTTTTCAGCTTAGAGATGGCAGAATGAGTCTTTCAGAGTTAAAAAAGAGTATAAATGGTATTTCAGAAAAAATGCTCCTGGAGCAGCTAAAAGAACTTAGAGAGTTTGGAATAATAGATAAAGAGAAATATGAAGGGTATCCGCTTCATGTTGAGTACTACCTTACACCACGTGGGCAGAAGATGCTGGAAGCCGTAAGAATAATGCAGAATATAGGGCTAGATTATATGCGTGAGTAAATAATTTATCACATCAGAGTAATTTAAAAGAAAAATAAATATATATTATACATACAAAAAAGTAAGTAATTTACTTGTTGGTATACTCTTATTATACTTTATTTGTAATAAGTGATAGGAGGGAAAAAATGATAGGTTTAGTACTTATTGATATTCAAAACTTTTATTTTAAAGGAGGTAGTTCAGAACTTTATCAGCCTGAAGAAGCTGCATCTAAAGCGGCTGATGTTTTAAATACATTTAGAAAAAAAGGTTATCCAATATTTCATGTGCAGCATTTAGATAAGAATACAAAGTTCGTAGAGCCAGGTACGGAAGCCGATTTCAATAAAAGCATATACCCTATGCAGGATGAAATAAAAATCGTTAAGCACACACCAGATAGTTTCTTAGAGACAAGTCTTGATTATGATCTAAGAAAACATAATGTAGATTCTATAGTGGTATGTGGCATGATGACACATATGTGTGTAGACACTTCTGTAAGAACAGCAGTAAATCATGGTTATAAGGTTATACTTGTAGGTGATGCATGCGCAACAAGAGATTTAAAGTGGAATGATAACATAATTCCGGCTGAAACTGTTCAAAACACATATCTAGCATCAATTGATAAGTGGTTTGCAGATGTAGTTAAAGCAGATGAATGCATTGAGATTATTAATAAATTATAATTTGGAGTATTGAAAGGAGCTGTTTTTATGGAGATATGGGATGCATATAAAAAAGATGGTACATTGGCTGGCAGAGATCTAATAAGGGGACAGGCTATTGAAGATGGGCTTTATCATTTGGTGAGTGATGTAACTGTAAAACATAAAGATGGTTCTTATCTTTTAATGCAGAGAGATTATGAGAAAGAAACATTTCCAGGACTTTATGAATGCAGTGCAGGTGGAAGTGTGCTAAAAGGTGAAGGTCCAGAGCAGGGTGCCAGAAGAGAATTAAAAGAAGAAACAGGAATTATATGTGGCAATCTGGTGCCAATATATAAGGCGATAGATAAAAATACAATATATTATGGATATTTAGCAGAAGTTGACTGCGATAAGGACTCGATTGTTCTTCAAAAGGGTGAAACTATTTCGTATTTATGGCTATCTGAAAATGATTTTTTCAGTTTTATAGAGAGTGATAAATACGTTACAGCTCATAGAAACAGATTAAAAGAATATCTAAATTTATTAAATGATAAAAAAGCAGAAATTCTTCAATACGGCATAATGAATTCCGATAAGTGGGTCAGTGTAAAAAAGATATATAAAGGCTGGTCCAGCGAATCAAAGTATATAATAAAAGATTGTAATAATGTAAAATATATATTGAGAATTTCTGATATTGCAGATTATGATAAAAAGAAACATGAATATGGAATAATAAAAAAGTTTAGCAGTCTGGATTTTGTAATGTCCAAGCCTGTGGATTTTGGTATATGCAATAATGGCAAAAATACTTATATGATTCTTTCGTGGGTAGAGGGAGAGGATTTAGAAGAAGCTCTTAATCAAATGTCAGAGCAGGAACAGTATGAAGCAGGCTGGAGGGCAGGAAAAATCCTAAAGCAGATTCATTCCATAAAAGTGGATGATAGTGATATTAATGATCAAAGTAAAAAAGAAAAAATGCTGCATAAGATTGATTTATACCTTAAATCAGGTATAAGGGTAGAGGGAGATGAAGCAGCAGTAAATTATGTACGTGATCATGTGCATGAAATAAACAGACTGCCTAAGGTATATCAGCATGGTGATTTTCATCCAGGAAATCTGATTCACTTATGTAATAGTGATGTAGGAGTTATTGATTTTAATAGAAATAATGTGGGCGATGCTTATGAGGAGTTTTTTAAATTAGAGAGTTTTGCAGTTGAAGTAAGCATTCCTTACTGCAGAGGGCAGATAGATGCTTATTTTGACAAAAATGTTCCTGAGATTTTTTGGAGAATACTTGCAGTGTATGTGGCGTATTCTTCATTAAATTCTATAAGGTGGGCAATAAAATTTGGACAAGATGAAGTTGATGGGATGATAAGAAGATGTAAAGCATCTTTAGAGCATTATGATAACTATAAAAGTGTAATTCCCAGCTGGTATTCATCATTCTGAAATCTTCATTCTAAATTACTGTAAAAATATTCATTTAAATAATTATTATTTTGGGTTATAGATTTTTAATGTACCATGTATCACATGCATAGTGCCCAGTATTGCCAATTGGTTTATCTAATTTAGTGAATCCATATTTTTTGTAAAACTTATTTGCTGCCACCATATTGCTTAGTGTTTCAAGATAGCACTTTTTGTAATGCTGCTTTGCAAATTCAAGTGATGCGTCCAAAAGGTCATGTGTAAAGTGAGTTCCCCTCAGCTCTTTTAAGCAGTACATCTTCTGTAGTTCACATGTATCATTAAGCCCTTCAACAGGTCCTATGCCACATCCTCCAAGTATTCTGCCGTTATCTTCTACGACAAAGTATTTTGAATTATTAGTACTATATACCTCTGAAAATCTGCCAAGATAAGGATCGCACCAGGCAAGACCTTCTCGATTACCGCCAAATTCAAGTAAGCATGTCCTTATAACATGTTCAACCTGTTTGTTATCTTTTTCTTGTATTTCTCTTAATTTCATATCAAATAACCCCCAATCCTACAAAAGAATTACATTTATGAAAATGTTATAATATTAATTATAAACTAAGGTTAAAGAAAGTCGAGGTTTAAAATATGTTTTTTTAATTTTTTATTAAGTGAAATTACATAAGGCTTAATGCAAGCAATGATTGCCCAATATAATAGGTAATTAAGTTAATTGCAGTAAGACATTTTGGTGGCTCTTTTTTGCCAAAAACAATTAGAGAAAGCACGCAGTCAGAAAAAAGAAAGAGCAGTGCACCTATGATTGTGAAAAGTGACTGTTTAGGAATTATAGAATATACATTTAAAAAGGATAATGCTTTTGTAACCATAAATGATATAAGAATACAGTAAGTGCAGACCATTAATAACATACCTTTAAAGTTATATTTGTTTGAGAACATTAAAAATGATATCAGTAATAAATATATAATAGTGGTTATAAGAAAATCGCTATAGAATAATCCTATAAGATAAATAAATGCTGAAGAAAAGAAAATATGACCAATACCGAAACTTATTCCTCCATAAATGAAGAATATATCTTTTGGACCATCAGATTTTTTATTTAGTGCAAGCAGAACATCTCCAATTAAGCAGAATATAAAGGCTGCAATCATCAATATAAAATATATGGCATTTTTACAGTTTATATAGTAACTGCTTAAAGCAATCAGTACAAAGAGTATGCTGCACAATGTTTTAAATAATAATCTAAAGTAATATCTTTTGTAGTAATCACAGATTATTAAACATATAAGGCAGACTATTAGAAGGAATAATAAAGCATATGGCAACATTTTTATCACTTCCTAAGGGATTAATTTTATTACATTATTATTTTATGAACAATTCAGAATAATATGGTAAAATTAAGGGTATTAAAATAAAAAACAATGGAGAAAAAATTATGAAAAAGTATGATAAACTTGTGAGAGATCTTATACCAGAAATTATAAATAATACAGGTAAAAAGTGCGACTTTGAAATTGTACATAATAATGAATTAACAGATAGATTAGAAGAAAAGCTCAAAGAAGAAGTTAACGAGTATATCGAGGATAAGAATATAGAAGAACTTGCAGATATAATGGAAGTATTGTTTGGGCTTGCAAAAAACATGGGTTATACTGAAGAGGAACTAATACATACGAGAAATGAAAAACTTAAAGAAAGAGGAGGATTTAAGAACGGATTAGTCTTAAAAAGAGTTTATGAATAGAAGAGGAGATAAGTAATCTTGAATAAAAGTAAAAAGCGTGTAATTTATGGTATGTTATTTTTAATATTCCTAATATTTGAGGTATATATTGCGTTATTTGTACATGATAATTTTATAAGGCCTTATTTTGGTGATGTACTTGTTGTAATAGTTGTATATCTGTTTATGAGGATAATTATACCTGAAGGTGTGAAATACATGATATTATATGTGTTTATATTTGCGGTTTTTGTTGAGATTCTACAGTATTTTAATCTTATTAAGGTGCTTGGACTTTCTAATAATACAGTTGCACGAATTGTATTTGGTTCAACATTTGATATAAAAGATATTTTATGTTACGCAGCAGGCAGTCTTATATTACTTATTTGTGCAAACAGCATCAAGCGTAAAAATATGTTATAATCTTTATTGATATAATTTGTTATAAGGTAGCTAGACAGCAAACATTAGCAGTGAGGAGGAAACAGCAGTTATTCTGCTGGGAGTTTTATGAGTAAATGTACACAGTGTGAACATAAGTTCACTTTATTTGATAAAATCAAATCTATAAAATATGCATGCAATATAGTAAAATGCAGTAAGTGTGGATCCGTATATAAGAGGATGTCATTAAAATATTCTATAATGGCATCTACTGTAGCTGTTATCATTTCTCTTGTACTTCTTGAAAGTGTATTTAAGAAGATGTTTTGGAATCAGAATATAGGATATGCTCTGGCAGTTACAGTATTTGTAGTTTTGAATGATCTTCTTTACTTTTTATCATTTGGATTAGGTAAGCGGGTAAAAGTAGATGATTCTAAGTATAGATAAATAAATATATATCATTTCTGATAAATCAGCATATAATATCGTGATCAATGTTAATTGGTGATAAAGATGCAGGATATAAGGAATATAGCTCTTGTCCTTGGTGGTGGCGGAGGAAGAGGCGCTTATCAGATTGGTGTATGGAAGGCACTTAGAGAGTTTGGTATAGAAAAAAATATAAAAGCTGTATCAGGTACCTCAATTGGTGGTATCAATGCAGCTTTTTTTGCACAGGGAAGTTATGAAAAGGCAGAAAGTTTATGGCGAAATATTTCTAGTGAGCAGATTGTAGTAATTGATGCGAAGAAAATAATTAGTGAATTTCTAAAGAATTTTGACTTGAAAAGCAAAAAGCCAACTGAATTTTTTAAGAATATAGCTGACACAGAAGTAATATCAAGAAATGGACTTGTTGAAATTGTAGAGAAGTATATTAATATTGATTATATAGCAAATTCAAATATAAAGTGTATATTATCATGTACAGAAATACCACAATTTAAGGCTCATTATTTCGATGTGGAAGGAAAAAATATATTAAAGATAAAAAAAGCCTTGATGGCTACTTCAGCATTCCCAGTAGTATTTGATCCGGTGAATATAGATGGGCATCTATATATTGATGGTGGTGCAGTTGATAACATACCTATAAAGCCGTTGTATGATCTTGGATATAGAAAATTTATTGTTGTTCATTTTGATATAAATGGCATAATTGATTACTCAAAATACAAGGGTGCTGAGTTTACAATTATAACTCCTAGTATATTTCAGGGTGGAATGATAACCGGTGCTTTTAATTTTAATAAAATAACAAATAAAATGCGTCTTGAATTGGGATACAGGGATACAGTACTATTATTAAAAAATCAAGGCTTTTGATATATGATTTTATTAATTTTATTTACGATTCTGCCTGTAGCCATATCAACATATACATCGTAAGATCCTAGATTATTTGTGTTGTAATGAACATTGTATTTATAACAGAAATATATGTGGGGCTTTTTGGAAATGACTGTTTCTGATAAAAATTTAATTTGTGGATTATTATCTGCAAATTCTTTATTTATAATAGAATCAGCATTAGCTTTTGTAATATTCCTTTTTAGCTGCTGATGGCTGTTAATAACATCGTAATTTATGTTAGCAGTTACGTTTGTAATAACATTGCTGCTATCAAAATGTACTGAAATTGATGCTTTTTCAACTGGAATGTTGTTAAATATCTGTCCTAAAACAATATGAGTAAATCCCAGTTCATCTTTGCGTAGTGATTTTATTGTAAAGTTATTGTTTACATTATTTATTGATAATACAGGTTTGATCTCATTAATAAATTTTAATGCTTCAATACTATCTGAACTATTTCTTTTAGATAACTTGCCTGATAATGATATCTGTCTATTTTCTGAGTCTTCATAGAATTTAAACTGTTTTCCAGAAGAATTTTTTAGATTCTGAAGAATTCTATCCTTATCAGCAGTGTTTCTATATGAGGGAAAAATGTAGGTACAACTCAGTATAGTTAATGATGAGATTATAATTGTATAAATTAGAGCTTTTCGTTTCAAAAATAAACACTTCCTAATATTGATGATTAATATTATATATTAATTTATTAAAGATAAAATGAACAATAATGCAAAGCAGTCTCGATAAACTTTGTCGGTGATGATTAACCGTATGTTTAATAAATAACTTCTTGTTTATCGAGCTGCTTAAGTTAATAATTTGCTAGTAGATCCTTTAGTTGAACTCTTTAATTTGGATCCATTTGCATTATATAAATAAAGATCATAATCTTTTGGAAGATTTGATAGGGTAATATTTAATGTTTTTGAACATGGTACATATATCTTGTAATAATCAACATCTGAAGAACTACTTATATAAGATTTATAAGTTTCTCCTGATTTTATCTTATAAGCGTTTTTAATAGAGTCATTAGGCTCATAAGTGTCAGTAGTAGGCTGCTGTGATCCTGATATTATATCAACAGAAGTAAATGCTGATGTTAATGCCTTTACTTCATTTGAGTTTGCACCATATAAATCTGTAGCAGCTTGTACAAGTCCACTATATGCACCAGCAAAGTTTGTATTGGCGTTAAAGTAAGTTGTCAGTGCTCTATAATAAATTTTTGCTGTTTTTTCACATCCTATAGATTTTGCTACAAGGTAAGCTGCTTTGTTAGGAATACCACTATTAGTATGAACTCCGCCATAATCTATTTTTTCAGCATCTTCAGTAGAAACTTTACTTTGATCCCAATATTTTGTGTAATAATTTGGTGATGTCATGCTATCAGGCTGATCATATAATGTTGGATCTTTTAAGCTTCTGAACGCTTTTTCGTTAGATTTACCAGTACATATTTCATCACCAATAACCCAATCTGAATCGTTAAATTCCCAAGTGCCTCCATTTTGTACATTATACTTGTCCCAAGTTTGGATAAGAACTCCCATAACATCAGACATACTTTCGTTTAATGCACCAGATTGATTTGCATAAGTTAACTTTGCAGTTTTATCAGTTACACCATGAGTCATTTCATGACCTACAACATCAAAATCTGTACATAATGGTCTATAGTATTTACCATCACCATCTCCATAAACCATTTGATTAGTTTCTGGATCCCAAAAGGCGTTAGCATAATTTTTGGCATAATGAACGGTTGAAATAAGACTCATACCGTTTCCATCAATTGAATTTCTATTAAACAATTTTTTATAGAAGTCATAAACAACACCAGCGTATGAATGGGCACTTACTACTGCTGGATCAGATATTGTTTTTGTAGAGCTTGTGAAAAGTTTTCCTGGTTGTTCTTGCTTGTTGTTAGCAGTATAAGTGGAAATTTGTCCAGGCATATCTTTAGTTATGTCTTTTGCCTCATAAGAATTTCCTGATTGATAAAGATTTAGAGTTCTCTCTGTTCCATTTTCAGCTGTTCCACTTCCAGTCACTGCACCATCAAATTTAAGTCTGCTTTCTGTATTAACAATTTTTCCAGTATTCATGTCAACGTAGACATAATAGCTTCCAATATCGGGTGCTTGGTAGTGTACATTAAATTGGTAAGTTGAGAGTAATTTATTATTCTTATCAATAACTTTATTAGTAACAAAATTATTATTTACATCTTTCAAAGATAAAACATCTTTGACTTCATCAAGAAATTTTATGGCTTCTGAACTGTTAGAAGTTTTTCTTTTTGAAAGCTTACCTGATAAAGATTTTTGATTTTTGTTTTGTACTGCCATCTTAAACTCTTTGCCAGATGATTTCTTTATGCTTTCAAGTATACCATTGACATTTATTGTATTTGCTTTTGCTGATAGAGGCTGTATAAATCCAGTTGCAAGAAAAGAAGCAAGTACTAAAGTTGAAAATAATTTTTTGTTTTTCATAACAAAACCCCCTTATTAATAATAAAAGTAAAATATACTTTACCCTCCACTTTATTATACATGAAATAATTGGTAAGAAAATACATAAATGTTAATTATATAAAACTTAATAAAAACTCAATGTTTACTATGTGACTTTTGTCATATATAAAGAAATGACTTTAGTTGGATTACTATTTTTTTTGTATTTTGTATAATAAGACCATAAAGAAGAAAGTTGCTATGGAGGTAAAAATATGAATGCAATAAGTTTGAAGAATATTACAAAAAAATTTGATGGAAATATTGTTGTAGATAATATAAATCTTAATATAGAACAAGGCGAAATATATGGTTTTTTAGGACCTAATGGTGCTGGAAAAAGTACAACAATCAGTATGATATGTTCACTTATTCATCCTACAGATGGTGATATAGAAATTATGGGAACTAATATAAAAAAGGACAGCAGAGAGATAAAAAAGAAAATAGGGTTAGTTCCGCAGAACATTGCATTATATAAGGATTTTACTGCTTATGAGAATATTAAATTTTTTGCGGAGTTATATGGACTTAAAGGTGATATGTTAAAGCGGAGAATTAATGAAGCTTTAGAGTTTACGGGCCTTATGGATGTTAAAGATAAAAAGGCTAAGACTTATTCTGGTGGTATGCAGAGAAGGCTTAATATAGCATGTGCCCTTGTCCACAAACCTCAGATAATTATCATGGATGAGCCTACTGTTGGCATTGATCCACAGTCAAGAAATCATATAATGAATGCAGTTAAAAAGCTTAATGAAGAAGGGACAACAATAATATATACAACTCATTATATGGAAGAGGCAGAAGCATTGTGTTCAAAGATTGCAATAATAGATAAAGGTAAGATAATTGTTGAAGGCACTAAAGAAGAACTTAAAAACATGATAAGCGATAAGAGTACATTGTCTGTTACAGTTGATGATATATATAAACTAGATGTGAACCAGATAAAAGGTGTACAGGGAGTACAGGATGTTTCTGTGAAAGAAAATACATTAAGTATTACATCATCAAAAGAAGTTAGTAATCTTGATAAACTTATTAATACAATAGAGTTAAGTTCTGCTAAAATTATTGATTTAGGATTTAAGGATATATCACTAGAAACTGTATTTCTTTCACTTACAGGCAGAAATTTAAGGGATTAAGGAGGAAATAATATGTTAGCTATTATTAAAGCAACTATTCTTGATAATATAAGAGATAGAAAAAATACAATGTTTTATATTATTTTTCCTGTATTCCTTGTGTTTGTGTTAGGAAATTTATTATCAGGTACTTTTGGTGGAAATAATGTTTCTTATAAGAACATAGAGATAAGATATATAGATGACGGCAGTGAAAATACAAGGAAAATTTTCAAGACACTTCAGGATATTTCTAAACAGGACGGTAAGGAATTTTCTTTTAGATTTACTAAGGATGTCTCTTTAGATAAAGCAAAAGATGATGTAAGAAAGAATAAAAGTATACTGCTTCATCTTAATGGTGATAAGATAGATTTTTATTCTAATAGTGATTCAATTTCAAAGCCAAGCTTTGTTTTTGCTACAGTAAATTCAATATGCAGAAAGTACAATGCAGTAACCGCTATGTACAAGATAAATCCTCAGGGAGCAATGCAGTCTGCCAAAAATGCAGAAGAAAGTACAGAAAAGTATTTTACAACAACAAAGATATCATCTAACAATGTTACAACAGCTATGGGCTATTACGGTGTTGCAGAAATAGGACTGATAATCTTTTATTTCTTTAATATGCCGTTATACAGTGTTATAGAATACAGAAAAAATAATATTAAAGACAGGATAAGAATCTCAGGGATTCCTAGCAGGAGATATTATTTAGCAGTATATACTGCCAATATAATCTACGCTGAAGTATGTATTGTGATTTCATATCTAGTCTGCAAGTTCGTAATTGGAGTTAACTATGGAAATAATATATTCATTCTGCCTCTTGCTGCACTTCCATTCATTTCTATAATAGTAGGAATTGCAGTGATGATCTCAGTATTGATTAAGAAGGAAGAAACTGTAGGTGTTGTCAATAATGTTATGCAGATTCTCATTATATTTCTTGTATTTGTAGGTGGTGGTTATATAGCACTTACAGGTAACAATGGTGCATTCTTTGATATAGCAGGGAAAATCTCTCCATTAAAGTGGTTTAATGAGGCTGTATTTAAGTCAGTTTATGCTGCTGACAATAGCTATTTAATTAATTTCCTTATAGTCGGAGCTGTTATCTCAGTGATGATTTATCTGTTTATTTCAGTATTCAGCAGAATGGAGGAGAAGTATTATGAGTAATGTATTGGTACTTTTAAAGAATAATATAAATATAGCTGTGCTGAAACAACCAAAGAAGTTTCTTCTAGGTATTATAGTTCCTATAATCATACTTCTTTTTTCGGCTCAGATATTAGGAAGAAATAATGGCAGGCTTAATATAGGAGTAATAGATAAGGATAATTCAGCTACTTCAAAAATGATAATTGATACTTTGAAGAAAGACAATACTGTAAAGGTGGTTAATCTTAAGGAAAGTGAAGAAAAAGATGCTCTTATCAATCAAACTGTAGAAACTATCGTCAAAATACCAGATGGTTATGAAGACAGGGTAATTAATAATAAAGATGTTAAGATAAATACATCAACAAGTGAAGAGGGAAATACAAGTTTGGCTAAGAATATACTGGGTACAGAAATTCGAAATATCAATGATATTGCCAAGGTATGTGGAAAAAATAAAGAGCTTTATAAGAAAACTCTTGAATCATATGCAAAATCAGACTCAGGCAGCGTAAAAAAACAGAAACTGTCAGATCTTTCAACACAATATACTTTAGGACAGATATTTATAGGATTTCTAATATTATTTATGCTTAACAGAGGTATAAATAATTCTGAACATTATTTTAAAGAAAAGACTGAAAATGTATTTACAAGAATATTTATATGTCCAGTTAAAACATGGGAGTATTATGTGGCAGATGGCATAAG
This sequence comes from Inconstantimicrobium porci, assembly GCF_009696465.1. Lineage (GTDB taxonomy): Bacteria > Bacillota > Clostridia > Clostridiales > Clostridiaceae > Inconstantimicrobium > Inconstantimicrobium porci. The sequence goes on from NZ_VULX01000003.1 coordinate 16,493, forward strand.
CAGTTATCTAACAATACTTTTACAGATAATCTTATCTTTAATTGGAATAAAAGCGATAAATTACGATCTTGGTGTGCCAATACTATCAATTTTCATTGTTCTTAATGTGCTGGCAGTTGTAGCAGTAGCTCTGTCAATGATGATCAGATCATTTTCTAAAAATGCTAATCAGGCAGGCAACACTTATATGTTTGTGCTTATCATCATGGTTATGATAGGAGGATGCTTTGTACCATATGAGTTTATGCCAGTAACATTCCAGAAGCTTTCATATTTCACACCAGTCAGATGGGCAATGAAATCAATAATTGAAATGCAGTTAGGAATTCCACTATCATCTATAGTACAGTATCTGGGCATAATGCTGCTATTTGCAATAGCATTTTTTGTAATAGCTGCATATAAAACTTCAAAACAGGATAAAGAGTTTTCAATTTAATTAGTAAGAAATATTCTGCGATTATAGTAACATATTAGTACTATATTCGCAGATTTTTTGAATTTATTACATAAACAGAAATTATGTATTATAATATACCTATTGAAAATTACGGAGGTTATGTTATGAAATGTAAGATGAATTATAACAATACGATTTATGCATGCTTTATAGGGTATATTGTACAAGCGATAGTTAATAATTTTGTACCACTTTTATTTTTAACGTTTCATTCTACATATGATATTTCAATAGATAAGATTACTATGCTTGTTACTTTTAACTTTATTGTGCAGCTTGTTATAGATTTATTATCAGTGAAATTAATAGATAAGATTGGCTATCGAATATCGGTTATTATGGCACATATATTCTCGGCGGTGGGCTTAATAGGACTTGCAGTACTTCCAGAAGTTTTTTTCGATAAGTTCTTAGCAATTTTAATTTCAGTGATAATTTATGCTGTAGGTGGAGGATTGATTGAAGTTCTTGTAAGTCCTATAGTAGAATCATGCCCTACAGAAAGAAAAGATGCTGCCATGAGCCTTTTACATTCTTTTTATTGCTGGGGGCATGTGGGAGTAGTGCTGATATCAACATTGTTTTTTATGCTGTTTGGTATCGACAATTGGAGGTTTATGACTTTGGTATGGGCAATAGTTCCTATAATGAATTCATTATTTTTTATAAAAGTACCTATAGCTCCACTTATAAAAGAGGGAGAAAAGAAGCTTGAGTTAAAAGAAATATTAAAATTAAAAACATTCTGGATCATGATACTTTTAATGTTTCTTGCCGGTTCATGTGAGCAGTCGGTGAGCCAGTGGGCTTCAGCTTATGCAGAGAGTCAGCTTAATCTTTCAAAATCAATCGGAGATCTTCTTGGACCATTGATGTTTGCAGCAATGATGGGGATTTCAAGAGCATATTATGGAAAGTGCAGTGAAAAAATTAATTTAGATAAATTTATGTTTATAAGTAGCATATTATGCTTTGCAAGTTATATTTGTATTTCATTATGTCCTGTACCGTTTATTGGATTTATTGGGTGTGGTCTATGTGGTTTATCGGTAGGAATATTATGGCCTGGGACTTTCAGCATGGCATCTGAAACTATTAAAGGTGGGGGAACTGCTATGTTTGCATTATTAGCACTTGCAGGAGATCTAGGATGTTCAATGGGACCGACATATGTAGGACTTATGTCTGGTGCTTTTAATGATGACTTGAAAAAAGGCATTCTTCTGGCAGTTATTTTTCCTGCTGTACTTATTGTTACGCTAATTTATTTTAATAAAATAAAATCAGAATATAATAGATAGTGTTATAAGCATATAACGTTTCAAATAGATTATATTTATTATATAATTGTATGTATGTTAATAATTATATTTAAATATATAGAAAGAGGTAGCAGTATGAATTTCAGTAAAATGAGCAACAGAAGCAAAGGCATTACGTTTATGATAGCATCATCCTGCGGGTTTGCTATGATGTCTGCATTCGTAAAACTGTCTGGTGACCTGCCTTCATTTCAAAAAACTGTTTTTAGAAACTTAGTGGCGGTTGCAGTTTCGCTTGTTCTAGTCATAAAGAAGAAGGAAAGTCTTGTCGGGAAGAAAGAAAACAGGATGAGACTGATAATGAGATCAACATTTGGAACTCTTGGCATATGGTTTAATTATTATGCTATAGATAGGCTTGTACTTTCAGATGCCAATATGCTTAATAAGTTAAGTCCATTCTTTGTTATTATTTTTTCAACTTTATTTTTGAAAGAAAGAATGAAGCCTAAGCAGGCGAGGGTAGTTACAATATCATGCATTCTTGCATTTATTGGTGCCTTATTCGTTATCAAGCCGACATTTAATCTTGAAGCTATTCCAGCACTTGCAGGATTAATGGGTGGGGTGACTGCGGCAGCTGCATATACATGCGTAAGAAGCTTAAGTGGAAAGGAAAGTCCAGACACTATAGTATTTTTCTTTTCAGCATTTTCAACAATAGCCAGTCTGCCTATGATGATTATGACATATAAGCCGATGAGCATGCTTCAGCTTACATATCTGATTTTAGCAGGTGCATGTGCAAGTATTGGACAGTTTGGTGTGACATTTGCCTATAAATACGCTCAGGCAAAGGAAATATCTATATTCGATTATACAAATATCCTTTTCTCAGCAGTAATCAGTATTATAGTGTTTAATGTGATACCTGATGGTATGAGCATTATCGGGTATATAGTCATTTTTGCAGCATCATTTTATATGTTCAGATTTAATAAAAATCTCGATAAGATTGATAAAAAAGTTAAGGAAGCATAAATAATAGAAAAGTACTCCTATTTAACATAATTAAATAGGGGTGCTTTTTTAGGATTTAGATAAGTGTTATTTTAAGATTACAGGTGCCCTTTGATGTAGTATATAGCTATTTGTGTTCTATGTTCAAGTCCGGTTTTCTGGAATATTGAAGTTATATAATTTTTAACGGTACCTTCTGATATGAAGAGAAGCTGGGAAATTTCTTTATTGCTGAGACCGTCGGCGATAGCTTTCATTACATCAAGCTCTCTTTCCGTAAACTTACTCTTATCTATGCTGCTTACTGTATTTGAACTATTTGAAAACTGGTTTGAAATCTTACTGACTATTTCATCCTGAAAGACACAGTTTCCGTCATTTACTATGTGGATTGTCTTGATTATTTTTTCAGGATGCGTATTTTTAAGCAGGTAGCCTTTTGCACCGTAGGCTATGCCGTCTTTTATATAGTTATCCTCATCAAATGTTGTAAGGATGATTACTTTTGTCTTTGTTCTTTTTGATATTTCTTTTGTAGCCTCTACACCGTTTAGCACAGGCATTCTTACATCTAAAAGTGCTATGTCTACTTCATTGTTCAAAATAAAATCTACAGCGCTTTTCCCATCTTCAAAGCATCCTGTAACATTTATATCTTTGTCAGATGATAAGATTATTTTAAGGCTTTCCCTGATTAATGTATCATCATCAGCTAAAACTAAATTAATACTCACTGCTGATACCCCCTAATTGTAATAGTTAATACGGCATTAAGATTATTACTGAAAATCCGTCTTCGCCGTTAATTATGACTTTGCCATTTTCAGAAGAGACTTTATCTTCAATATTGCTAAGTCCAATATTTTTGTTTATTTTAGTACAGCCGATTCCATTATCTTTTACTTCAAGTTTGATGATCTTGTTGAGAACATTGATGGATATTGTTATCAGGCTGCCTTTAGAATACTTGATTGAGTTTGTTGATAATTCCATTACGCTCTGGTAAAACAGATGCCAGGATGATGATGTTATTTTATTTAAGTCACCAGTATAATTTATTGTGAATTTAAAACCAGTGTTCTTTGTTTTTTCATCCATTAGTAGTTTTATTCTATTAATACCCATTTCCTCTTCGGCAGGACGTATACTTCTTAATGCAACGCGTATTTCATCCATGCCGCCTCTGAGAGTTTTAATTGAAGTTGTGAGCATTTCTGATGCTTTATCCTTATCGCTGTTCATAATGAATTTTATTGCTTCAAGCTGCAGCAGCACAGCAGAAATAGTATGTCCAATTTTGTCATGAAGATTGCCGGAAATTTTAGTACGTTCCTCAAGACGTGCTGTATATATGGTCTGGTTATGACTGCTTTCTTCCTGTTTCATCTCGTATTCAAGATGATTTATCTTTTTCCTCTGCATCATTGTTTCCTTTTCAAAGGATACAGTTTTCAGTGATAATTTATATAATTCTGATAATGAGATTGCGATTATTACAGTTAGTAGAGTCTCATAAGCTGGAATATGCCATTTGAAAATTATAATGGGAATCAGCAGTGACAATAATGCTGTTAAGACTGTATTCTTTATTTTAGGAAGAAGAAATTCTGTACATTCAATAGATAAAAGAATAGATGCACAGTCAAGATATTTAACTGCAAAGAGCAGAGTAGCAGCAGCTTCACAAATTATGCAGACATATTGATTTTTGAACATGTTCTTCATGAATGTAAAGATGATTATTATAAGCATGTACAATACTAAAATTTGAGGCGCAATTTTCATTATTGTGCCATTATATAAGATAAAGCATAAAGCTGCAATTTTATAGATAATGATGATACTGTTGTAATTATCTATTTAAATGGCCCCCTTTATATTAAATTTCCCTTCTTGGAATCTTGTACTTAAGTTTTGTTTCTATTTCATTTAATACTCTCATATCTTTAGGGTCAACAAATACACATGTATAGCCGCTTTCGCCAGCTCTTCCTGTTCTTCCTATACGATGGATGTAAGTATCTGCTTTTTCAGGAATATCGTAATTGTATATATGTGTAACGTTGCTTATGTCAAGACCTCTTGAAGCAACATCTGTAGCTATAAGGTACTGAAGGTCGCCTTTTCTGAATGATTTCATTATTCTTTCACGTTTTGATTGTTGGATGTCTTTATGAATTTTGCTACAGTTAAAGCCTTTCTTATACATTACTTCTTCAAGTTCATCAGCTCTTCTTTTTGTTCTGCAGAAGATGATGGCCATATAAGGATTATCCTGTTCTAAGACTCTGCATAAGTCATTTCTTTTTTCTCTGTCGATAGTTTCAACAACTTCCTGCTTAATATTTGAAAGAGTTATTTTTTCATCATTAACTGCTATAACAGAAGGATCTTTCATATATCTGTAAGCAAGCTTCTTTACTGCTGAATCCATAGTCGCTGAGAAACATAAAGTCTGAAGTTTATTTGGAGTTTCTTTCATTATCATTTCAACTTCATTTTTAAAGCCCATAAGAAGCATCTGATCAGCTTCATCAAGTACGAAAGTTTTTAAGTGGCTTAAATCTATAGATTTTCTTCTTATGTGGTCAAGAAGTCTGCCTGGAGTTGCAACTATAAGCTGCACATTCTTATTAAGCTTTTTAAGCTGGCCGTTAATATCTTTACCGCCGTAAGCAGCAAGTACATTGATATTTTTTGCTTCCTGAAGTTTCTTGGCTTCTTCACTTATCTGAAGTGCAAGTTCTCTTGTAGGTGTTAATATAAGTGCTTGCACATTGCTGTCTTTTTCAGATATCATTTCAAAAATTGGCAGAAGGAATGCAAGAGTTTTGCCTGTTCCTGTAGCAGCTTCAGCAATGACATCTTTGCCGCTTAGTATCACTTCGATACTTTCTTCCTGTACAGGAGTTGCTTCATGGATTCCTGATTTTTTAAGTGTTTTACATATGTTATCGCTTATTCCAAGTTGATTAAAGTTCATTATTATTACCTCTTTTTCTTTTGAATAAACTAATTATATCATTAAACAGAACTAAAAAATACTTTTAGTATTTCTTTAAATTATTTGAATTAAATAATTTAGAGGTTTGGAGGTGAAACCTCCATTAAAACAAAGAATCAGCTTGCTTTGAAAGCTGATTCTTCCTCAATTCTACATTATACAATTTAAATTATAAATTAAATTGACTGGTAATTTTCTGCGATATAATCAAATTCTTCTGGATCTGTTATTTCGCCATAATCATCATTTGAGATGCCAGGGTAGTAGTAAAGAATGAATTTATCTTCTTTATCAACAACGTTCTCAATAATTATATACTGTTTGTCTTTTTCACAATCCTGCATTGTAGCAAGGACTCTGTATCTTGAAGCACGTCCAGTATTATTGTTAGTAAGATCAAGAGTGAAGTTATTGTGAACAGTAATATTAAGCTTTTCTTTATCACATTGCTTGATGAAAGAGTTTTCCCTGCAGCCGCTGCATGAATTAAACTTACATTCTTTTACACAGTTTAAGCACTGGCACTTTGTGCACTGGTGAAGCTGGTTAAAAGTTTCTCTGTTATCATTCTTGTATGATGTAAGCAGGCTTTCATATTTGTTGCCATTAAACATGCTGAAAAGCTTGTTCTTTTTGTTTGATAATTCACTTTCTGAAGAATCAAGAAGATCGATATATTTTTTTAGTACATCTGATTTATTGATATATTTTCTTATCTTTAATGTCTTTTCTGAAAGGAAGGGAGCTACGCTGTCATAAGCATAGCATATATCTACATATACTTTTCCCCAGGTATCTTTCTCAGACTTTATAAAATCTAAATCACTAGCCATAAATTAAACCTCTGCTTTATTTTTAGTTTTCGCTGTTAGTAGAATCTGAGTTAGTCTTATATTTTGCTAGTTCAGCATCTAGATCAACGTCGGCTTCTAAAGCTTCGAACTCTTTATCAAGATCATCTACTTCTTTTAAGTCGCCAAGTCCGCTTGCCATGGCTTCTTTTCTCTGAATTTTTCTTTCTACGTCGTCAAGGCTGATAGAGTTCTTCTTAGTCTGTACATTTGCAAGTATTTCATTAACCTGCTTTGATGCATCTGCATTGTTAGATCTAGCTGCTGCTTCGTCTCTGTAGCTTCTAGTCTTCTGGATTTCATCTTCTAATGATTTTAAGTTCTTCTTTAATGCATCAGCACTTACCTTTGCCTGATTGTAGCTTGCAGTTAATGACTGAACCTTTTTATCAGCATCAAGTTTTCTCTGAAGAGCTCTCTTTGCTAGATCTTCATTTCCTTTAGACATTGCTAGTTTAACTTTTTCATCGTAATCAGCAGATTCCTTTTTAGCAAGTTCAAGTTTCTTTTCTGTTTCATGTACGTTGCCAAGTACCTGAGCTGATGATAATTTCGCTTTGTTTAAGCTTTCTTCCATTTCTCTTATTTTCTGATCTAGTAATTCGATTGGGTTCTCCATATCGTCTAGTGTGGCATTAACCTTTCCTTTAACCATGTTTGAAATTCTTGTAAATACTCCCATTATTGAATACCTCCATTAATATCTTCTATTAGATTTCTTTATTATTTTTATAATTATAATTATTATAATCAGTGCTATTAATAATTTAAATGCTGAACCAAGAATGCTTGATCCCCTGTAGCCATATCCGCCGTAATAAGCAGATCTTCCGAAGAAAGGTATTGGCACATATCTTGTTCTTGTGCCTGAACTTCCTCTGTTATAAGTGTTTGATGAGCTCGAAGAGCCTGATGAGGAAGAACTGTTATTATTAGTTCCGCTATTCTGTGATGAAGAAAAATTCCCTGATTTAAATCCACCTGATGAACTGCTCGACTTCTTACTGCTTGATGATCCGCTTCCTGAACTTGAGAAACTTGCTGACTTAAATCCACCAGAAGAAGATTTTGAACTTGATCCAAAAAGACTGCCTCCAGATGAACTTTTGCTGCTTGAGCTTCCAAATGACCCTGATTTAAAACCGCCGGAAGAAGATTTTGTTGATTTAAAGCTTCCAGAAGATTTAAAACTATGTGATGATGAATGTGAACTTTTAGCGTATGCAACTGATTGTGTTGATGTTGCTACATTAAAAATGTTCGGTACATCTACAGTAAAACATGACGTAATAAAAATTAATGTTAATAATAATGTAAATAAAAAGCGCCTTTTATTTTTAATTTTGATCACCTCCGTTTGATTTACTTTATGAATTGATTATATAGTAAAATAAAACTGTTTGCAAAGCATAATTAAACTTATAATGAGTTATAAGATACCATTTAAACAAATAGAGGACATATAGCCTAATATAAGCTTTAAATTTCTACGTTTTGCTTTAAATTTTACTTTTTTATAAGTTAATGAATAACTTATAGCCTAAATTGGCATTATTATAAAAGTTTCCAAAAATATATTTTAATTATATCATAATAATTAAGGAAATAAATATTTACTTGTTAATAAGTTTAAGCTGGGGTAAAATATCTTATAGGTACCAACATATTAAGGAGTGATATTGATGGAAAATAATCAAAAAATGGGAATGGAAGAAGTCTTAAAAGACTATGACTTTAAAAGAATAAACAGAGGAGAAATCGTAAAGGGAAAAGTATTGAGTGTAGCTTCTGACGAAGTTATTGTAAATATAAATTATTTTTCAGATGGAATAATCAGCAGAGATGAACTTTCTTTTGATAAAGACGTTAATCCTGAAGACGTTGTAAAAGAAGGCGATGAAATCATGGTTAAGATTTTAAGCACTGACGACGGAGAAGGAAATGTTGTTTTATCTAAGAAGAGAGCTGATGAAGTTAAGATTTGGGATGAAATAAAAGAAATCAAAGATGAAGACAAGACTATAACAGTTAAAGTTAACAGCGAAACTAAGGGTGGTTTAATTGCATCTTACAAGGGATTCAGAGTATTTATACCAGGATCTTTAGCATCAGCTAAGAGAGTTGAACTTAACACATTAGTCGGCAAAGAATTAGAAGTTAAACTTACTGAAGTTGACAGGACAAAGAGAAACATTGTTGCATCAAGAAGAGTAATCGAAGAAGCTGAAATAAAGGCTGCTAGAGAACAGGTTTGGGCATCAATTGAAGCTGGACAAAAGAGACAGGGAACAGTAACTAGACTTGCAAGCTTTGGCGCATTTGTAGACCTTGGTGGAGTTGAAGGACTAATTCATATTTCTGATTTATCATGGAAGAGAATACATAAACCAGAAGAAGTAGTTTCAGTTGGAGATAAAGTTGAAGTTTATGTTGATTCAGTAGATACTGATAAGCATAGAATTGCTCTAGTATTAAAAGATAAGGACAGCAATCCATGGGTTTTAGCTGCTGCTAAATTTAATAATGGAGATGTTATTGAAGGTAAAGTTGTTAAGTTGATGAACTTTGGAGCTTTTGTTGAAGTTGCTGATGGAGTAGAAGGATTAGTTCACATAAGTGAAATATCTGATGAAAACATAGCAAAAGTTTCTGACGTGTTAAAAGAAGGACAACAGGTTAAAGTAAAAATACTTGACATGGATGCTGAAAACCATAAGTTAAGTTTAAGTATTAAAGAAGTTGTAGAAAAACCACAGGAGAGCTTAAATTATACTGATGATTCAGTAAGTGAAGCAACTTTAGGAGATGCACTTAAAGATCATTTAGATGGAGTTAAATTCGAATAATATAATGGCTGCCGGATTTTTATATCTGGCAGTTATTTTGTTAGGAAAATTATATTTAAAATTATATTGACAATTTAGTACATGTGCGTATAATAAATATAAATAGAATATTTTTAGTAAGTTAATCTTATTAAGAGTGGCGGAGGGACTGGCCCAATGAAACCCGGCAACCTGAAGAAATTTTGATTTTTTTTTGTGGTGCTAAATCCTACAGGAACATTTCCTGAAAAATAAGAAGTTTTTAAAGCATGTTGGCTTATTTTGCTATCAATGAACACTTCTTATTGAAGTGTTTTTTTAATGTCTAGTGAATTGCATTGAAAAAAGTGAAATTTTAATGCTGTAAAGCGTTGAAAACAAAGGGTTTACACATTTGTGTAAAAGGATGGTAGAATGCAATTTAGTCCTTATATGTAAAAATAGTATGCTTTTATGGTTGACTTTATTATTGAAAAGATTATTACAATATATTAAGTTTTATATTATTTACAAGGGGGAATGAACTTATGAATAAATCAAAGGAAATGACAATTAAAACTATTGTTGCTATTGGTATTGGTGCAGCAGTATTTATAATACTTGCAAGATTTGCAAGCATACCCACATTTATTCCAAATACCGAAATAGAGATTGTATATGCATTTTTAGCATTAATGTCAGTTATTTTTGGACCTATTGCAGGTCTTGCTATAGGACTTATAGGTCATTCATTAAAGGATCTAATTGCTTATGGAATGCCATGGTTTAGCTGGGCCATAGCATCAGGAGTTGTAGGGCTTGTAATTGGTCTTGCAAAAAGTAAGATAAATATTGAAGAAGGAAATTTCGGTAAAAAACAGATTCTTATCTTTAACATTTATCAGATTATAGCTAATGCAGCAGCTTGGTTTGTAGTTGCACCATTATTAGATATAATAATCTATAGCGAACCTGCAAAGAAAGTATTTATTCAGGGAGCTATTGCTGGAATTTCTAATATACTTTGTGTAGCAGTTTTAGGTACAATTCTACTTGCAGGTTATGCAAAAACAAAAGTTAAAAGCGGAAGTCTTTCTAAGGAAGACTAATAAAATTACTAATAAGGTTGTCGAAATTCTTAGACTTGGGATTGAGGCAGCCTTGGTTTTTTTAATATATATTAAATTATTTTAAATAATATTATACATATTAAACAAAATAGTTTATCATATTGTAGTAATATACTCGTTAAGAAGGAGCGTTTTGTATGAAGAAACCTATAATAGAATTTAATAACTTTTCTTTTAAGTACAATGCTCAGACAAAACCCACATTAAATAATATTAATTTGACTATATATGAGGGTGAGAAAGTTTTAATTGTCGGACCATCAGGTTCAGGCAAGAGCACAATATCTAATTGCATAAATGGACTAATACCTTTTCGATATAAAGGTGATATTCAGGGAAGCCTGAAAATTAAAGGCATAGAAACAAGATATTTAAGCATAGCGATGCTTTCTAATATGGTAGGAACTGTTCTTCAGGACCCAGACAGCCAGTTTATAGGTCTGACAGTTGGGGAAGATATAGCATTTAAGCTTGAAAATGACTGCGTTGATATAGAAGAAATGAAAAGACGTGTAAGGTTAGCAGCAGAAATTGTAGATATAGATAAGAGACTTGATTCAGCACCAAATAATCTTTCAGGAGGACAGAAACAGAGAGTTTCACTTGCTGGAACAATGGTAGGAGATGCAGAAATACTGCTATTTGATGAACCACTTGCAAATCTTGATCCTGCTACAGGTAAGACATCTATAGAGCTTATCGATAAGATTAAAAGAGAAAGAAATAAAACAATTATCATAATAGAGCATAGACTGGAAGATGTTCTTCATTGTGATGTTGACAGAGTTATAATAGTTGATAATGGAACTATACTTGCTGATATGCCACCTAATAAGCTTTTATGTACGGAAATTTTAAAACAGACAGGTATCAGGGAGCCTTTATACATAACAGCACTAAAATATGCGGGTGTTAAGATAGATGAGAGTATGCATCCCGAAGATATAAATATTCTTGATATTGATAAGTTCAATGAAAAACTTAAAGAATGGTTTAGGATAACTGATAGAGGTTTACATAAAGAAGAGGCTGAAAGTATTCTTGAAGTTAAAAATGTAGACTTTAGCTATAATGGCAGAAGAAAGATACTTAATAATCTTTCCTTTGATGTTAAGAAGGGCGAGATGTTAAGTGTTATAGGTAAGAATGGTGCTGGAAAGTCTACAATTTCTAAGCTTATATGTGGATTCTATAAGCCGACAAAAGGCGATATTCTTTACAAAGGAAAGAGTATTTTAAAGGATAGTATAAAAGAACGTGCTGAAAAAATAGGTATGGTAATGCAGAATCCTAATCAGATGATTTCTAAGACAATGATCTTTGACGAAGTAGCGCTAGGTCTTAGAGTTAGAGGAGTTTCTGAGGATGAAGTTAAGGAGAGAGTATTTAATACATTAAAGGTATGCGGATTATTCCCATTCCGTAACTGGCCTATATCAGCATTAAGTTTTGGACAGAAGAAACGTGTTACTATAGCTTCTATATTAGTATTAAATCCTGATATCATAATACTTGATGAACCTACAGCAGGACAGGACTTTAATCACTACACTGAAATTATGGAGTTCTTAAAGAAAATCAATGAAAGAGGAATTACCATAATAATGATTACTCACGATATGCATCTTATGGTGGAGTATACAGACAGGGCTGTAGTACTTTGTGATGGTGAGAAAATTGCTGATGATGAAGCAATTAATATTCTTACTGATGATGGTATAATTAAAAAAGCAAATCTTAAAGAAACTTCAGTATATCAGCTCGCTCTAAAAGCAGGAATTGAAGATCCTAAAGAGTTTTCAGTGAGGTTTGTTGATTATGACAGGAGGATAAGAAATAAATGAATGAAGTAATGCTTGAGTATACAGACCTAGATTCGCCGGTGCATAAGCTTACTGGAGCAACTAAGCTTATATGCCTTATACTATGGGCATTTGCATCAATGATAACTTATGATACGCGTATCCTGGCATTTATGGTTATTGCAGGTCTTGTAATTTTCAAGATTTCAAAGGTAAAGTTTAAGCAGGTATCTTTTGTATTCTATTTTATACTTGTTTTTTTACTTATAAATAATATCGCAATATTTTTATTGTCTCCTTTAGAAGGTGTAGAGATTTATGGCACAAGGACTGATTTATTTAAAATAGCAGGACCATATGTCGTTACAAAGGAACAATTATTTTATCATTTAAACATAACTTTGAAATATTTTTCAATAATACCTATAGCACTTTTATTTATGGTTGCTACAAATCCAAGTGAATTTGCTTCTTCACTTAATAGAATAGGTGTTAGCTATAAAATAGCATATTCAGTATCTTTAGCATTAAGATATATACCTGATATACAGCATGATTATAGAAATATTTCATTTGCACAACAAGCAAGAGGAATAGAGCTTTCTAAAAAAGCTAAACTTATAGATAGAATTAAAGGGTCAGCATCAATTATTATGCCACTTATTTTATCAAGTCTTGATAGAATAGATGTAATAAGCTCAGCAATGGAGCTTAGAGCCTTTGGAAATAAGAAAAAAAGGACATGGTATAGCGCTAGACCTTTCAGAATGATGGATTATATATCTATAGGACTTCTAGTTGTTTTACTTGCAGTATCACTAGCCTTTATTTATATAAATGGCGGAAGATACTACAATCCTTTTGTTTAATGTATAATTTATAATGTGAATAATAAAGGAAATTGCATTGAAAAATATCGTTTTTTAATATCATAAAGTCTTGAAATTAAAGTGGTTGTACGTTCGTGTAAAAGAATGGTAGAATGCAATTTCATCCTTTAGTAATCTAAGGGTTGCAAAACATATGAAGAAACGACCTTAAGAGACTTTAAGGAACGACGTCGGTTTCGGAATATGTCTTGCAACTCTTTTTTAATGAAGATAATCTCATAGCTTCGATCAATCAAGAGAAAATTCATTTATAAAATTCTGTGCAACAGTTGATAAGTATCTATTCTTTTTGTAAATGGCAGAAATTTGTGTTGTCAGCTTAGTATTTTGTATTTCCTTATAGATAAGATTATTATTGCTGGCAAGATTATATGCTGATTTAGGAAGGATTCCAATGCCAAAGCCAGCATTAGCCCAGAGAATAGTAGTTCTTGCATCATCATTTTTGCAGAAAATATTAGGTTCAAAGTTTTCTTTTATGCAGCAGTCTTTAATCAGCTGTTCAAAACGTCTGTATAATATCAGTGGTTTGTTTTTTAATTCTTTAATTGAAACCACGTTTTTTGATTCTTTCCAGTCATATTTCTTATTCATTATGGCAATCATTGGTTCTTTTTCTGCATAGATGCAGTTATATGATGAGTTGTTAAATGGTGTTCTGACAATACCTATCTCAATTATGCCTTCATCAAGAAGATCGAGTACTTTAAATGTATTTCCTTCATATAATTCAAATTTTACATCAGGGTATTTTAAGACGAATTCATTCATTCTGCTGTTTAATAGGATTGTACCTGATGATGAAACTGTACCTATCTTAAGTGTTCCTGAAAATCCTTTTTTTAAATCAAGTATTTCATTAACTGTGGAGTCGGATAAATTTAATATCTGTGAGGCCCTGTCTCTTAGTATCTTTCCTGCATCAGTTAATTCTATATGACGTGAACCTCTTTTTATCAGCTCTATGCCCAGTTCGTTTTCAAGATTCTTAAGCTGCTGGCTTAGTGGAGGCTGTGCAATATGAAGTCTCTTAGCAGCAGATGTTATTTGTCCTTCTTCAGCTATTGTTAAAAAGTATTTTAATTGTTTTAAATCCATTACGTCTCCTCTACATATCTTTTTCATATATTAAACATATAAAACAAGTATTATTAATATGGAAATAACTATGCTAAAATAATAGCTGAAATTTATGGAAAAAACAACATATATGGAAAGGTGGACTAATAATATGTTTAAATTACTGCCATATTTAAAAAATTATAAGAAGGAGTGCATTATTGCTCCTATATTTAAATTGTTTGAGGCAATACTTGAACTTATTCTTCCTACAATTATGGCACTTGTAATAAATAATGGCGTTATGAAGCATGACACAAACTACGTAATAAAAATGGGAATTATCATGATTGGAATGTCATGCCTTGGATACTGTAGTTCTCTTGTGTGCCAGTATCTTGCGTCTAAAGCGTCACAGGGGGTTGGGACTGAACTTAGAAATGAACTGTTTATACATATGTCATCTCTTTCTTATGCAGAGATTGATGATATAGGAACATCATCTCTTATTAATAGAATTACAAACGATGTCAACCAGGTTCAGACAGCTGTAGCTATGCTTTTAAGACTTGTATCAAGAGCTCCATTTATATGTATGGGGGCAATTGTAATGTCAATGATTCTTAATCTCAAGCTATCATTCATTTTGTTTTGTACAGCACCATTTTTTGCAATTATTTTATATTTATTTATGTCAAGAACTGCACCTATGTATAAAAAGTATCAGAAGAGGCTTGATGATCTTGGTAGTATACTAAGAGAAAATCTTATGGGTGTAAGAGTCATAAGAGCATTTGTAAAGACTAATGATGAATCTCAAAGATTTGATAAATCTAATGATGAATTATCATCCGCAGCAATCAGAATTGGTAAGATATCAGCACTTTTAAATCCGCTTACTTCACTTGTAATGAATTTTGCAATAATCGTGCTTTTATGGACAGGAGCTGTAGAAATTAATGCTGGCAGCATGTCACCAGGAGTTATTATCACATTCATTAATTATATAACTCAGATACTGCTTGCACTACTTGTTGTATCTAATCTTATCATACTGTTTACAAAGGCATCTGCATCTGCTTCGCGTATAAATGAAGTGCTTGAGATGAAGTCATCAATAGTAGAAAACAGCAATGATATTTCAGTAAATAGCAGTGATAAAATGATAGAATTTAATGATGTTACTTTTAGATATAGTGATTCAGGTGATGCAGTACTTCAGAATATTTCTTTTATAATTAATAAGGGCGAAACTGTAGGAGTAATAGGAGGTACAGGTTCCGGAAAATCAACTATGATTAATCTTATACCAAGATTCTATGATGTTATGCAGGGAAGTGTATTAGTTAATAATAATGATGTTAGAAACTACAGTCTTGAAGAACTTAGAAAAATGATCAGCCTTGTACCGCAGAAGACTGAATTATTTACAGGTACTATAGCTGAAAATTTAAAGTTTGGCAATGAAAATGCTTCAGATGATGAAATTAAAAAAGCAGCAGAAATAGCTCAGGCGTCTGAATTTATAAGTTATCTTAAAGACGGATATGATACTATTGTAGAACGTGGTGGAGCAAACTTCTCAGGAGGACAGAAACAGCGTCTTTCAATTGCCAGAGCCCTTGCTAAAAAAAGCGACATACTTATTCTTGATGATTCTTCAAGTGCACTTGATCTTGCTACTGATGCTGCACTTAGACATGCCATCAGTGATAATTTTAAGGACCTTACAGTTATCGTAGTTTCTCAGAGATCAAGCTCTGTAAAATCATGCGACAAGATTATCGTATTTGATGATGGAAAGATAGCTGGCTTTGGAAAACATGATGAACTGATAGAGCAATGTGAAGTCTACAATGAAATTGTAAGATCACAGTTATCAGATGAGGAGGCAGCTGTAAGTTATGAAAAATAAGAATACATTTAAGAGAATATTTGAGTACTTAAAGGAAAGTAAAAGAAATCTAATAGCTGCCTTTATATGTGCAGTCATTAGTGTAATTCTAAGTCTTATAGGTCCTATTCTTATTGGACATGCTATAGATATGATGATTACAAAAGGTAATGTTAATTTTAAAAGTATTATTATGATACTTATTGAGCTTGTAGTTGTTTATAGTTTTGGGTTTCTGTTTACATGGATACTTACTTATCTTACAAATACAATTTCCTATAATACTGTAAGAAGTATGCGTAAAGATTTGTTCGATAAGATAAATTCTCTGCCGCTTTATTTTTTTGATACTAATGCACATGGAGATATAATCAGCAGATTTATCAATGATACCGATGCTATATCAGACGGACTTTTGCAGGGGATAACTACAATGATGACAGGTATAGCTACAATTATTGGGGCTATAGCTTTCATGGTATCTATAAACTGGATTATGGCTTTAATAGTTATTTTATCAGCGCCTTTAACTTATTTTATGGCTAGGTACATTACAATAAACTGTCAGAAATATTTTAAGGCTCAGGCAACAGAGCTTGGCAGATTAAATGGTTATGTAGAAGAAATAGTTAGTGGTCAGAAGACAGTTAAAGCTTTCAGTTATGAAAAGAAGTCTTTTGATAATTTTAAAGAAGTGAACAACAGTTTATATAATGTTGGAGTTAAATCTCAGTTCTTTGGAGCACTTGTAAATCCATCAACAAGACTTATAAATAATGTTGTCTATGCAGTAGTGGGAATGATAGGAAGTGTTATTTCAATACTAGGCATGATTACAATTGGAGATATTTCAAGTTTCCTTATTTACTCTAATCTGTTTTCAAAACCATTTAACGAAATAACAGGAGTATTTACGCAGATTCAGTCTGCAGCTGCTTCAGCACAGCGTGTATTTGATATACTAGATATGGAAAGTGAAGAAGATGAATCTCAGAAAGCAAGTATTAATAAATGCGTTGGTAATGTAAAGTTTGAAGATGTTGAATTCTCTTACGATAAGAGTAAGAAATTAATTACTAATCTCAGCTTTGAAGCAGAAAGTGGTCATAAGATTGCGATTGTCGGTAAAACGGGGGCAGGAAAAACAACTATCGTTAACCTGCTTATGCGCTTTTATGATATTGACAATGGACATATATACTTAGATGGAGTGGATACAAAAAAGATTACAAGGGACAGCTTAAGATCAAATTTTGCCATGGTCCTTCAGGAAACATTCCTTTTTGGTGATACAATTGCTAATAATATAGCTTATGGCAGCAGGGATGCAGCAAGAGAAGAGATTATAGCAGCAGCTAAGATGGCTGATGCAGACAGCTTCATAAGAAAGCTGCCAAATGGATATGATACAGTTATCAGTGATTCAGGTTCAAATTTATCACAGGGACAGAAGCAGCTGCTTACAATAGCACGTGCAATGCTTCAGAATCCACCGATTGTCATACTTGATGAAGCAACAAGCAATATTGATACTAGAACTGAACTTAAAATACAGGCTGCTTTTGAAAAAGTAATGGAAGGCAGAACAAGCTTTATAATTGCCCACAGACTTTCAACAATTGAAGGAGCAGACATGATTCTTGTAATGGATCATGGAAACATAGTTGAAAAAGGAACACATAAAGAATTATTAAAGCAGGACGGTGTCTACGCATCAATCTACAAGAGCCAGTTTGCATAAAATATTTTAAATAATATATGTTTAGAAATAACAAACTCGATAAATGTTAATTTGAAGATAAGATAAGAAAGCAGAGAAAGTGTAACGAATAAATTCCATCCAGTTCTCATATCTCTAATTTCAACTCTCTAATCTTTTTTGAATTTCAGTTTATCAGGTTTTTAATGTTAAATTTAGTTTGTTGCAAATTATAGGTTTTCTGCTAGAGCGTATAGGTTGTCTATCTCATCTTTTTTCATCATTTTTTCTGTTATCAAGCTTATAATTATTACTCCAGGCAGATCTATTACAAATCTCCAGAATGTAAAAGTTATGCCTATTCCTGAAATCTCAAATAAAAGTGTTGATATTTTAATTACACACCATGCATTCATAAAAAGCAGTATGTTGCTGAATTTTACACCTTTTCTCATAAGCACTGGTATGAAAGGAAATGCTGCATACATAGGGCCGGCTGCGATGCTGGCAATTAGTATGGTTATTAGTATTCCACTAATACCTGAGCTTTCTCCCATGTGTTTCATGAATTTTTCTCTTGGAATCCAGACGTCCATAAGTCCCAGCATTATCATGATTGGAGGTACGACGGTTAACATCTGCAGTAAGCTGGAAAAGGCAGTATTAAGTACATTTATCCCAATATCATGATTGATCATAAAGATAATAAGTGTAAATATAATCATGATTAAAAAAAATTTATAACGAATAATTAATTTCCTCATTTTTAACCTCCTATTATTCGAAAACAAATGCAATAAATACAGCTACAACAATTGAGAATAAGAAACATACAAAATTTCTGAGTAAGGCTGCTTTTTTGCCAATATACTTTGACTCCAGGCCAATAGTCACTATACCGACTAAAGTCAGAGTAGAAATTAGAGCGGCTACCTGACCATAACCTGCACCATTTTTTAAAAGAGTATTGCCGGTTGAAAATGCTACAAATGTGGGCATAATAGTTATTGAACCAACTATAGCTGAGATCAAAATGCCTAAGAAACCTGATGAAGAACCTATTAATTTTGATATGACAGAGGGCTTAATTACTGCTAGGAGAATGCCCACTGTCATGATTATTCCTAGAAACTGAGGCATCATTATCTCAAAGCTTTTGTAACCCTTTTTTAATGCGGTTTTTGTTTTGTTTTTGTCTTTACAAAATGATAAAATAAGTAAAAATAAGCAAAGACTATATAATATAATGGCTGTCAAATGCTGATCACTTCCAATGATTATTTTTATTATATAGTATGTTTATACATTTAAAGTGTCCGAAATAGAAAGAGATGTTTTTACAAATGTAATATATTATGTAATAATAGTGCTATAATTCATATAGAGAGTAGGGAGCATATATGGCGAAAATAAAGATACAACAGCCTAAATTTATTGATGAACTTGAAGAAGAAAGCAGAATAGATGAATATGATTTTGATGATAAAATAGCAGATAAAGTAATTGAGAATCAGGCTATACGTTATAAAGATGGGAGAGGTACTACTTTAGATTCATGCATATTTAGGAACATTATATTTCAGGAGTGTACATTTAAAAATATAGATTTTATTGATGTGGTTTTTGAAAACTGTGATATGTCTAATGTAGAAATGACAGATGGAAGCATAACAAGAACTCAGTTTATTGGGTGTAAGCTTATGGGAGCGAAATTTGATAGCAATCATATGAAGGATGTATTGTTTAAGGATTCTGTATGTAGCTATGCTAATTTTTCATATTCTAAGCTGCAGAATGTAATGTTTGAAAAGTGCAGAATTGAAGAAGGGGTATTTCAGGAAGTGAATCATAAAAATATTGCATTTATGGATAATGTTATGAATAATGCTTATTTTAATAAAACATCATTAAAAAATATAGATTTTACTACATGTGAAATAAATGGTCTGAACGCAGAAATACCAGATCTTGAAGGTGCAGTAGTAACAACTATGCAGGCCTTAGATCTGGCACAGATACTTAGATTAGTTATTAAGTAAAGCAGTATCTTTATTTTCTGGATCTGCATTCTGTTCTTCTGTAAGAGCATTGATGCCAAATCCCAGATATAGTATTGCAATTGCATAGTACACAAGTGTAAAACATGGAATTGTAATACTAAATACTTTTAAGATTGTTTTGATGGCAAACGGAACTGTTAAAGCATAAATTGATAATTTTGCACATTCACCGTATTTGAGTTTTTTACTCATTATTGCACTAAGAGCAAGGCCTGCAAGAGCCATAACTGTAAATGAGTTTAATAGTTTGCCTAAGAAAGCAATAATCGGACTGAATATTATAGTAATTATCAATATTGTAGTAAGCAGTTTGCTGGCAATATTCTTTGCAGTCTGTTTATTTAGAGTAAGTGTACTAAATGTACTTAAATCTATCTGCTGCATAGAAGAACTAGAGTCTTTAAAATAAACAGTATCGTTAGTAATAAGAAAATAAGTTCTATATGATGACAAGCTTTCAACAGATGTGTTGCCTGATGTATCAATCATAAATAATGTGTCATCATCAACAAATTTTAGTGGTTCATTGCTGTCAACTTTAAGCACTCCATCCTTAAACTCAAAATCAGGCATTTTAGTTTCCATTTCGCTTCTTATAACTGATGATGTAGTTATAAACTTGATAGAATTAGAGATACTTGATAAAGTAGTAAATATAAGACTTACAAAAAGTATATAAACAATAGCTTTTTCTATAGATTGTTTTTTGAATTCATTATAAGCTTTAAAATTATAAAAGCTGTTAATGAACTTCTGAAAAAATCCCATTTCTTTTTCCAAATTAGAAATCCCCCTTAAATATATATTTATGTAAATAATTATATTATAAATGCAAAAAATAATCATTAAAAATAAAATTATAATATAAAATTATTGGATTAATTTTCATTCATACAGTACGAATGTATGTAGATTGCTTATTTGTTAGAATAAAAAATAATTGACATAATATAAAATGTAATATATAATTTAGAAAATAATATAAAATTTTATATTTTGGTGTCTTATCAAGAGTGGTGGAGGGACTGGCCCTGTGAAGCCCAGCAACCGATATTTTAGTTCATTTACTAAAAGTATTACGGTGCTAATTCCTGCAGCTATATTTTAGCTGATAGATGAGAGTGTGAATTATAGTGATTTTTTGCACTAGGGATTTATTCTCTAGTGCTTTTTTGTTGGAATGAATTATTAACATAGGGGCATCATGTATGGATTTTAAGCAAATTACTTTTTGGGGGTTAATAATGAAGAGAAAAAGATTAATTACAACAATTATTACAGCAGCATTAACAGCATCTATTGCTTTGTCAGGATGTGGAAATTTGGGTCCTACAGGAACTACTAAGGTGAGTACTAATGAAAAACAGATACTAAATATCATAGGGTATGATTTTAATTCACTTGATCCAGGGAAAGTTGCTGATGCACAGTCATTTACAGCTATGACTAATGTTTATGAGGGACTTATGAAGGAAGTTGTAAATGAAAAGGGAGAATCACACAATGAATTTGCCGGTGCAGAAAAAGTTGATATAAGTGAAGACAAGCTTACTTACACTTTCCATTTAAGAAAAGATGCAGTTTGGACTGATGGAAAGCCTGTAACTGCCAAAGATTATGTATATGCATGGAAAAGGATAATAGATCCTAAAACAGCAGCACCATATATGAATTTGATGGATGATATAAATGTTAAGGGAGCTAAAGAAATAATTGAAGCAGTTAACGCTAAGAAAGATAAGTCAGAAATAGACAAGCTTCTTCTTGATTTTGGAGTAAAGGCAAAAGATGATTATACATTTGTAGTAACATTGTCAAAGCCTACACCATATTTCACTAATGTTTTATGCTTTAAGAGCCTTGCACCAGTAAGAGAAGATAAAGTAAAGGAACAGGGAGATAAGTTTGGATCAGATCCAATAAGTACAGTATATAACGGACCATTTGTAATCAGCGAATATGCAAAGGGATCTAAGATTGTTTATAAAAAGAATGATAAATACTGGAATGCTAAAAATGTTAAGTTAGAGCAGGCAAATGGAACTATCGTTACTGAACCATCTACGCTTGTAAAACTTTTTGAGAACAAGGAACTTGATGTGGTTAATGCCAGCAAGGATGATCTTGATAAATTAAAAGAAGAATCAAAAAAGGGACAGTATCAATATGTTACAAGAAAAGAATCAAGAGCATGTTTTAATTACTATAATGTCACAAGTTCAGTTCTAAAAAATGCTAAGATAAGACTTGCACTGTCACTTGCTTTAGACAGACAGGAGTTCTTAAATGTAGTTTATAAGAGCTATCTTCCATCTAACGGATATATAGGCAATGGAGTTTCATGTGGAGATAAGGAATATAGAAAAGCAGTACAGGAACCACTTAAGAATGTTAAGGATGATCCTAAAAAATTGTTTGAAGAAGGATTAAAAGAAGAAGGCATAGACGATGCATCAAAAGTATCTTTAAAACTGCTTTTAGGTGTGCAGACTGCAGAATCAAAAGCAACAGGAGATTATTTGGCTAAGCTTTATAAAGATAAGTTTGGTATAAATATTAAACAGGAATTTACACCAGATGCACAGACTTATTATAAGGATAGGACTGATGGCAACTTTGATATATGCAATGGTGGCTGGGCTGCAGCTTATGATGATGTAAGTACATTTTTCACTGTATTCAGAACTGGTGATGCCAATAATGATGGTAAATACTCAAACAAAGAATATGATGAACTTATAAATAAAGCAGGTATAGAAAATGATAATGAAAAGAGATTAGATTTATATAAAAAGGCAGAAGAAATGCTTATTGCAAAAGATGCTGCTGTAATGCCTACTTATTATACAGAACTAAATCAGTTTAGACAGAATTATGTTAAAAACTTTACAGTACCAAAGTTTGGACCTTATTATGATTTATCAACAGCATATATAGAAGGAAAAGAGAAATAAAGATTAAAAGGTGTCCTGAAATCAGCGTTATGATGTCAGGGCATTTTTTCATACTGATTATATTTTAAAATTAGTATGATATAATAATCACATAATGTACACAAAATTCTATGGTAATATAATATGTACTAAAATATATGTTAGGAGTGGTATCCTCTATGAGGATATGTCTAGTTGAAGATGAGAGAAGTCTAAATGTACTTCTTGAAAAATATCTTCAGATTGAAGGGTATGAGGTTACTACTTTTTTTGATGGAAATTCAGCAATGAAAGCAATCAATGATTGTCCAGAGCTGTGGATTTTAGACATAATGCTTCCAGATATAAGTGGATATGATTTAATTAAAGCTATCAAGAAACATAGTAGCAAAACGCCAGTTATTTTCATGTCTACAAGAAATGAAGAGCTTGATAGGGTTGTAGGGCTAGAACTTGGAAGTGATGACTATCTTTCAAAACCATTCCTGCCCAGAGAACTTGTTATTAGAACAAACAAACTTATGCAGAGAATATATGGAAGCAATGACGAAAAGACTTCAAAAATATATGTAATGTGAATGGTTATTTAATCGACAGCAATCAAAGAATAGTGTATTATGATACTTCTGAAATTCAGCTTACTAATAAGGAATTTGATCTTCTTAGTTATTTTGTGAAAAATAAAAACAATCTTGTTTCCAGAGACCAGATACTTTTTCAATTTCGTTCATTAACAATGAGGATTTGGACAACATTTACGGTAATAATTCTTGTGATTATACTTGGTATTTCTTTTATATACCTTGTTATTTTCAGACGAATCAATAATGAAGCAAAAATGAATGACTTAAAGGTAGCTCATGATATGATTGTTGAAAGTGATAATATTTATGAGCCTAACAGGCTCAATGAGCTTCATAACTTAATGCAGAGTAGACATTTTATTGTTGAAAAATATGATAAAAGCGTTAATATTGTACCAATACAGAATAAAATACTTATGCCTGATAAGGGTATAGAGGATAAAGCTCCAGTAAACAAAAGTCTTACAGACAAGAGTTTTGCAAATAAAGAGATGCATTATGATATGCCATTTAGCAAAGAGAGAAGTCTACATCAGTGGATGTGCAGCTTTGCAAATAGCAGAAACCTAAATGATACAAAATATCAGAAGAGGTTTAATGGCAAAATGTATAATTTTATTATAAGCTATGTAAAGAAAGACAAAGGAAGAAGTATATATTTAATATCATATAGCCCTGAATCAAAAGATAACAGGCTTATTTACTATGAAATAGTAATTGGATTAATTTTTATTATTATTGACTTTATTACATCTAATACTGTTGCAAGTTCGATTGCCAAGCCATTGAAAAAACTGGAGGATTATACAGTGAAAATTGCTAAGAAGGAATGGGAAACACCTATTGAAATTAGCAGTAAAGATGAAATAGGCAGACTTGCTGAGTCTATGAATAAAATGCAAATAGAATTAAGGCGTGCAGATGAAGAGGAAAAGATGTTCCTTCAGAGTATATCTCATGACTTAAAGACACCTGTTAATGATATTTTTGATAATCAGTATAAAGATAAAAGCGGGAATTTTGGATTAGGTCTTGCTATTTCTAAAAAAGTAATTAACTTTTATCGAGGTGTTGTATACGCACAGAACGAAGATGTGGGTGTTACATTTGTCATAAAAATTAAAAGGTAAAGATAAAACTTTATGAACTATAATTTCAAGTTATGTTGAGGTTATAGTTTTTTTATTTTGTAATAAATGTATTTATTTCACTTCACATAATATTAACATATTGATTTGATACTTCTCCTATATTTTCCTTGTAATATAAATACATAGATAAAAAATTATGTAATGTTGTTAGTGAATTGCTAAAAAAGGAGGAGTAACTAATGGATAAAGTAGTTTATTCGATTGTAGTTCCGGTATATAATGAAGAACTTGTTATTAAAGAAAGTTATATCAGACTTAGTAATGTTATGAGCAAAACAAAGGAAAGTTATGAGATTATCTTTGTAAATGATGGCAGCCGTGATAAGAGCAAAGAACAGCTTCAGAGGATTTGTGAGATTGACAAAAAAGTCAAACTTATTGATTTTTCTAGAAATTTTGGCCATCAGGCTGCTATTACAGCAGGGATGGAGCTTTCTTCTGGAGAAACCGTTGTGGTTATAGATGCAGATTTACAGGATCCACCTGAAGTAATTCTTCAAATGATTGAAAAATGGAAAGAAGGATATTATGTAGTATATGGCAAGAGGACAAAAAAGAGAAGGCGAAACTTTCTTTAAAAAGTTTACTTCAAAAATGTACTATCGATTGTTAAGAAGCATGTCAGATATTGATATACCAGTAGATACCGGTGATTTCAGGCTAATTGACAGAAAAGTATGCAATCAGCTTATGGTTCTACCAGAAAAGAATAGGTATGTGAGAGGACTAATAAGCTGGATTGGCTATGAGCAGACTATTAGAAATATAGTAAATGGTATATCAATTTTCAGTATGAATGTAGGAATATCTTTTAATTTTCTTTTAGTGGCTATATTAATGCTTTCAGCAGTATTAAATATAGGAAATTTAGGGCTTCAGGGCTATGGCAATCAGTACTATGCAGCTGGAGTTAAGAGTATGACAATGAGTTTAAAGAATTTTTTCTTTGTCTCATTTGATCCTTCTGGTTTTGTGAGCATAGATAAGCCGCCACTGGGATTCTGGATACAGGCTGTTTCAGCAAAGATTTTTGGCGTTAACAGCTGGGGGCTTCTTCTTCCACAGGCAGTTGCCGGGGTAATTTCAGTAGGAATTTTATATATGATTGTTAAGAGAGCGTTTGGCAAGAATGCTGGTCTTATATCAGCTTTATGCATGGCAGTTACACCAATATTTGTTGCAGCAAGCAAAAATAATACTATAGATAATTTATTAGTCCTTGCTTTATTATTAGCATGTTTGCTATTGTCAAAGGCGGCTGAGAATGGCAAAACTAAAACACTTATTTTCAGTCTTGTGCTTGTAGGTATTGGTTTTAATATTAAGATGCTTCAGGCGTACATGATACTTCCTGCAATGTATCTTGCATATCTTGTGTCTAAAAACTTAACAATGAAGAGGAAGATAATTAATCTTGCGTGCGGTACTTTAGTTTTAGCAGTTGTATCATTATCATGGGCATTTGTGGTTGATATGGTACCACCTTCAAATAGACCGTTTGTAGGCAGCAGTACTAATAATACAGTCATGGAGCTTATTTTTGGGCATAATGGCATTGAAAGGTTTACTACATCATTAGGCGGCGGTAAGCCAGGTTTAGCTCCATCAGGGAAAAATGGGAAAATGGAAAGACCTGATGGAAATATGAATCAGAATAATAGCAGTACTGATAATAAGATACAGAATGATCCAGGAAAAGATAATTATCAAAATCAGCCACAAGGAAATAATATGCCACAGGGCATGGGAAATCCACCCGATGGTATGGACATGAAAAATATGAAAAACGGAAATCATGGTGGAGTTAATTCAAATTTTGGCGGCTCTGAAGAAGCTAGTATACTAAGACTTTTCTCAAGCAATGGATTATTTGATCAGATTTCGTATCTTATACCATTAGCATTAATAGGTTTTATAGCTTCAATACTTTGCGAAAAATCTAAAAAAACAATGGATAATAAGAAGAGAGTATCGTTAACATTATGGTTTATGTGGTTCCTACCTGTATTTATATTCTTCAGCTATACTACAGGAACATTCCACCCTTATTACTTAACAATGCTGGCAGCACCAATATCAGCTCTGACTGGTATAGGGCTTGTATCAATGTGGAGATTGTATAAAGAAAACAAGGACTGGATGAAGTGGCTTTTACCAGCAGCATTAGGTGCAGACGGTGCTTTGGAGATACTTTTATTATCATATAATTTTGATATGACTGTAGCTAAAATACTTATAGTTATTATAGCAGTAATAACATTACTATCAGCAGCAGTTCTCTGCATATTTAATGTTAAGAATGATGTATCAGTAATCATTAAGAAAAACTGATAATGGCAGCTGTTACAGGACTTTTGATAACTCCGCTTGTATGTTCATCTGTGACACTGTTTAAGACTATGCAGGGCACTTTCCCTTCAGCAGGACTAAGCCTTCTTAGCAGCAGAGAAGGAATGGGCGTAAAAGGCGACGGTAATATGAAGCATCAGATGGGTATGATGGAAGGTAACAATCAACCTCCTATGAATGATGGAGCTACACCGCCACAGAATAATAGTAATAGTAGCAGTAAGAATAATGAAAATAATCAGCCTTCAAATAACAACAATAATACAGATGGTATCATGCAGATGATGCCAGATAGTAACAATAATGATGGAAAGCAGGGTGAAGCATTTGGTGAAACAAGTTCATCTATGATTAAGTATCTTCAGCAGAATAAAGGAAATGCTAAGTATCTGCTCATAGCACAGTCTTCAAACAGTCTTGCTAATATCATTCTTCAAACTGGTGAAAATGTAATGGCACTTGGCGGATTTTCAGGAAATGACAATATCATAACTCTGGATCAGTTTAAGACTATGGTTAAAAACGGTGAAGTAAGATTTGCAATGACAAGCGGCCAGGTTGGAGCAGGCAATAATGAAATCATGAACTGGATTAAGCAAAACGGTAAAGCAGTAGAAAGTTACAATAATCTTTATGACCTGAAAGACGCAGTTAAATAAAGAACTACGTTTAATAAAATTCTATAAGTTTAAGTGAATGTGATGATAAATGAGGATTTGTAGATTAGTTAAGAGAGCAGAACGAAGAGAGCAGAGAAAAGGATGAAACTTCCCAGTAGGAGTTTAAAAATGGAGGTTTCACCTCCAAGCCTCTATAATTATTAATTTGAGAGGTTTGGAGGCATTGCCTCCATTAAAATAATAAATTTATAAGCGAAGCGAATAAATTTAATCCTGTACTCTAATCTCTGCTCTCATAGTTATAATCTATTTTGATTTATATATGAGTTACTGTATAATATATCTTAGAATAAGTATGACTGGAGAGATAAAGATGTATAAAGGAGTAATTTTTGATTTAGATGGAACGCTTATAAATTCTATAGGTGATCTTGCAGCAGCATGTAACTATGGTCTTGAAAAATGCGGATTTCCGGTGCATGAAGTTGAACAATATAAAACTTTTGTCGGTGATGGCAGATATAAACTTATAGAGAGAATGATATCAAGTGAACTTAGAACTGAAGAAAATATAAACAGGTTATTAGAGTTATTTGATGAATATTATGGTGCTCATATGTTTGATAATACAAAACCATATGAAGGTGCTATAGAGCTTATAGATGAAATTAGAACTAGGGGCATTAAAACAGCTGTAGTTTCAAATAAGCCTCATGAATTTACAACAAAGATAGTCAAGGATTTCCTTGGAGATAGATTTGAAGTGGTATTTGGACATAGGCCTGGCTGCCCGACTAAACCTGATGCTTATAGTGTAAATGAAGTTATTAAGATGCTAGGCTTAAAGAAAAGCGAATGTTTATATGTAGGCGATTCAAATGTTGATATAATAACAGCAAGAAATTCTGAAGTTAAATCGGTAGGAGTGCTATGGGGATTCAGAAGCAAAGAAGAGCTAGTAAAAGAAGGTGCTGATTATATTGCAGAAGATATGGCTCAGTTGAAAAAATATATATTAGAATAAAATTAATAAATTGAAGTAAAGTATCTCGATAAAAATTTTAGTTTATCGAGATTTTCTATTTTGTGGAAAATTACAATTTAAAAAATTAATCTTGGTTTAATGATTAATTTATAATATAAACATGAAGCTAAAAATTAAGGTGAACAAATTAAAAAATAAATTTAAAATATATGGAAAATAGAAAATGAAAGTAGTATAATTTTATATGGAAATAATAACAAAGCAATCATGGAAACGTTTTCTAAACTTAAGGGGGATTTATGAATGAAAGAGAGAAAAGTCAAAAGACTAACATGGCTTACACTGATTTTGTTCTGCTTTACATTATTTAATGGCGTTTTTATACCTGCATCAGTAAAGGCAGAAGAACAGTCAGCTGTATCATCTAATGCTGTAGCAGTATTAGTAGGTGATTGTATGGAAAGTAATAATCTCGGAAAGAACTGGGATCCAGCAAACTATAATAATCAGCTTACAGAATACAAAAATGGTATTTATGAAAAAGCTTTCAGTCTTAAGAAGGGATCTTATGAATATAAGATTGCGATGAATGGTACTTGGGATGAAAGTTATTGTGGTGAAAATGTTAAAAATGACAAAACAGCATTAGAATTAAAAGAAGATACAAAAGTATATTTTAGATTAGACCTTAAAAACAAAAAAGTCTACGATTCAGTAAACAATCCAGAAAGCTTTAAGCAGAAGGCAATTGTTACTGGTAATATAGATAATTTGCTTGATAAAGGCCAGGCGTGGAAACCAGAAGATGATAATTTTAAGCTGGATTATCTTGGCGGTGGAATATACGCAAAGACTTTTGACATCAAAGAAGATGCACAGGCTAATGAGTATGATTTAAGTTATAAGATTGCCTTTAATGGTGCATGGGGTAATGGTGAAATTCCAGGACAGGATGTCAGTGTAAAAATTCCAAAAGGAACTAAGAAGATAACATTTATTGGTGATTATCTTACAGGTAATGTAACAGACAGTATACAAACTCCTGAAATAGTTAATGAAGCCTCACTTATAGGAACTGTAAGAGGAGATGAAGCTATTAACTGGAAAGAGACTAATACAGATTTTGATATGCATAAGATTGATGCAACAAAGTTCCTTTATACAATGTATTTAAAAACTGGTGAGTATGAGTACAAGATATGTTTAAATCATGCTTGGAAAGTTTCATACCCAGGAGATAATGCAAAACTTAAGATTGCTAAAGATACTAATGTAGTATTTATAGCTGATGTTAAAGATGGAAAGGTTTACGACTCTGTTAACAATGCTGATGATGTTAACCTTGCTTTAGGATTAGCTAAAAAGCCTGAAGTTGTAACTGGACCAGTAATTAATGGCAACGGAACTGTTACATTTAAGTATAAGGCTCTTGATGCTAAAGAAGTTTACCTGGCAGGAAATATGACAAGCTGGGGAGACGGAAAACAGTTGATGACAAAAGATGCTGAAGGCGTATGGTCAAAAACATTAAGAGTAGGAGATAAAGCACAAACTTTATCATATAAGTTTATAGTTGATGGAAAATGGACAGTGGATCCATTTAATTCAACAACAGATAAAGATGGCAATTCAACAATTGATTTTCCAGAGTATAAGGGAAGAATAATTACTCTTCCAGGATCTATTGAAACAGCAGTAGGTTCAAGTGCATCATGGGATCCTAAAGACGACAAGATGTTATTCACTTATACAGGAAACGGAAACTATAAATTGGTTCTAAAGAATGTAGCAGCTGGATCATATGAATATAAGATTGCAGTTAATCACAGCTGGGATCCTGAAAATTATGGATTAAATGGAGTAGATCATGGTGACAATATACCTTTTGTTAATCCTAAAAAACAGGATGTAACATTTTTATATAATGATGATTCTCATAAGGTTGTAAACAGCGTTACTTATAAGGTACTGGATATAACTTTAAAAGATGGTGAAAAAGAATTAACTAAGATTACAGATGAAAAGCTTAATGGTATTTATTCAGGAAGTATAAGCTTAAAGGCAGGCACTTACAATAATTTATCGCTTATTATAAAAGATAAAGATGATACCAAGACTGTAAAGGTTGATTCTGTAAAGGTAAATAAGGATAAAATAGTAACATTTTATTTAGATCCAACAACTGAATTATGCTATAATGATGCATCAGATATAAAGATTGATACAACTGGTATAATGTATAATTCAAGAGTAGAAGATTATAAGAAACCTTATGGATCAACTGCTGAAGGTGAAAAAATCACTTTTAATTTGAGTACAAAAAAGGATATGATTACTGAAGCTAAGATGATTATTTGTGGCAGCAATGGTGTTACTGTAAAAAATATGACTAAAAACGGTACTTTCAGTGATGGAACTGATAAGTGGACATTAAATTATACACCAGCAGCTATAGGTACTTACAAATATTATTTTGTAGTAAGCAATGGCTCAGATGTAAAAGCTTATGGTGATGATGACGGATATTTTGGAAAAGGTACAGCAGGAAATATCGGTGAAGTAAAGAATTATGAATTTAACATTCATACAAAAGACTTTAAGACTCCAGACTGGCTAAAGAATGGAGTTATGTATCAGATTTATCCTGACAGGTTCTTTAATGGAGATACAACAAATGATTATCTTCAGACATATTCAAGAGGAAATTCTGAATATGAATTTGTTAAGGACTGGTATTCACTTCCTAAAGATCCTGAATTAAAGCTAAAAGATGGATTTAAGTATCCAGAAAACGCAAATGTAGGAGATACTTCAGTATGGTCAAATGATGTTTATGGCGGTGACTTAAAAGGAATTGAAAAGAAAGTTCAATATCTAAAATCTTTAGGTGTTACTATTCTTTATTTAAATCCTATTGGACAGTCTATTTCAAGCCATAGATATGATACTTCTGATTATAACAAAGTAGATCCTTTACTTGGAACAATGGACGATTTTGTAAGTCTTGCCAAAATTGCAAAAGCAAATGGCATGCATATAATTCTTGATGGAGTATATAACCATGTATCAGATGATTCGGTATACTTTGACAGATATGGCAAGTTCATGGCTAAAGGAAAGCCACTTGGAGCTTATCAGTACTGGTCTAGAGTATATGATTTGATGAATGAAAAAGGATTAAATCAGCAGGAGGCAGAAAAGCAGGTTACTGCAGATTTAAAGAAAGCAGGCATTACAGACCTTCATTACAAAGACTGGTTTATTATTAATAATGATAAACCTACTGTAGATGCAGATAAGAAGCCTATACCAGTGAAAGATCAGCATTACACTTATGAAGGCTGGTGGGGGTTTGATTCTATGCCAGTTATTCAGGCTTTAAACGGTTCAGAATATAATGTTAAAACATGGGCTGATGAAGTTATTGATGGCAAAGATGCTGTTTCAAGAAAATATCTTAGAAATGGGTCAAATGGATGGAGACTAGATGTTGCCAACGAAGTTTCTGACGAAACATGGAGAGCATTTAGAAAAGCTGTAAAGAGTGAAGGCGATAACGCAGTTATCGGTGAAATATGGGAAGATGCAACTCATTATATCCTTGGTGATATGTATGATTCAGTTATGAACTACAGATTCAGAGGAGCTGTTATTAATTACGTAAAAGGAACTACAGATGATAATGTTACTACAGTTTCTGCAAAGGATTCTATGAATGAACTTGAAAAGATGAGAGAGCAGTATCCAAGAGAAGCTCTTGAAGCTATGATGAATCTTGTAGGTTCACATGATACTCAGAGAGTTTTATCTGCTCTTGATGGATATCAGAAGAGCAGGAGAGATTTTGCAAAGCCAGCTACTGATCTTGCAAAGCAGAAAATGAGATTAATACCTTTCTTACAGATGACTTATGTAGGTGCACCAACTATCTACTATGGTGATGAAGCTGGAATGGTAGGATGTGATGATCCTGATAATAGAAGAGCATTTATCTGGGGTAAAGGAGATAAAGCTCAGGTAGAATGGTATGCAAAACTTGCAGCTGTAAGAAGTCAGTATTCTTCATTAAGAACAGGTGATGTACTTGTTTCAGATGTTGAAAAAGCTTTTGCGGATGATGTTATATCATATGCAAGAAAAGACAATGATTCTTATGCACTAGCTGCAGCAAATCGACAGCAGAAAGATATTACTGTAACTATAAGTGCTCCTGGTGTTAAGGATGGAACTAAACTTACTAATATATTAAACTCTGCTGAAAGCTATACAGTTAAAGATGGCAAGGTAACTGTTAAGATTCCATCTTTAAGTGGTGTAATCTTAGTTGATAAAGTTAAGACTATTGAAGTAAACTACGATGGCTTAAAGGATGCTTATGAGGGAGACAAGGTCGCAGAAAGAGCTATTCCTAAGTCTCAGAAGGCTATCTGTGAGGAAATTGAGAACGCTAAGGATGGCAGTGAAGTTGTTATTTCTGATAATAATTGCAGCATAAGTAAAGGTGTATTAGAAAAGGCTGCTAATAGCAAAAAGAACCTTACTTTTGTAATATTAAGAGGAGACAATAAATTTATCATTAAAGATGTTAAAGCGTTGAAAGAAGCTTTAGACAGTATTGGTTATAATGATTTTGAATGTATTGTAATTGATAAGATTGCATCTTCATCTTTAGTAGAGAAAGTTAATAATCATCTTGCTTTGCAGATGGGGACTAAGACAAATCTTAAAGATGGAAAGCTTGGCACTAAAGTTGTTATAACTGCAAAAGTAGATAAGAAATATGCTGGCAGAACATTATATGTTTATGCAGTAGACAAGGATGGAAAATATTCATTTATTCAAAGCATAAATGTTAAAGATAATTTAGAGGTTCAGTTTACAACTGATAAGCTGACTGACTTTGTACTGCTTGATGATAAGATTGAAAATATCATTAAGACTGATCAGCCAGTAGATCCAGGAAAACAACCAGGTGATCCTGGAAACCCAGGAACTACTGATCAACCAGGAACACAGCAGAAGCCAGGAACTACTGTTAATCCAGAAAATCCTGCAAAAACAGATAACAACAAGAATCCACAAAATAACAATAATACTTCTAATGGTAACAAGAACAATGCTGCTCTTGTTAAGACTGGAAGTGTGATAAATATGGCGACAATTATTGTGGTTGCACTTGTCATAATAGCAGCAGGAGTAATTACTTTGATCGTTTCAAAGAAAAGAAAATCAAATAAATAAAAAACAATAAGAGCTGTCGGAATATTTTCTGACAGCTTTTATATTTTAAATATGAAGAATTTCACATAATTTCATTTAGAAAAAGGGTATAATTTTTAAATAAAAAAGCGTATAATAGAAAAAGTTATGAGGTATATATTTAGTGTGGACAAGCTTATTATAAAATACCATAGATAAAGGAGAGATTTATGCAGATGAAGGAACGTATGTTAGATTTCTTAAAAGCGCATAAAAATACAATGACATGGATAGCAAAATATCTTGGATTATTTCTTGTAGTTGAATGTTTTCAAAGAGCAAGCGTTTTGCAAGGAATAACTTATATTTTTCAGAATCCGTTAGTTTCAATCTATAATATATTTTTATTAGTATTTTTAAGTTTTTTTATTTTATTTTTAAAAAGAAAAAATCTTGGATTTGTAATCTATTCTATAGTATGGATAGGATTAAGTTGTGCAAGCGGTATAAAAGCTGATTTTAGAGGAGATCCACTAATGGCTCAGGACTTTTTCCTTCTTAAGGAAGCAGGAGACGTTGCTGGCTCATATTTGAGTGTGGGAAGAATTATATTAATAATAGTTCTGACTTTAATTTCAGTTGCAGCAATAGTTTATGTGTGGAAAAAAGAAAAGTATAGCAAAAGATTTAAAAGCAAATATTTTGTTATTGCAGCATTAGTGTTATTATGCTTATTCCCTGTTGCATCAAAGGGAATACTTAATGTATTAAACATAAATCCTGTTAGATGGGATATGAAAGGTTCATATTTTAAATATGGTTTTGCATATTCTTTTGCGGAAACTGTGCTGTCATTGAAACCGGAAAAACCACAGGAATATTCAAAAGAAACTGTTAAATCAATAAAAAATAATATTGAAAAAACTACTGCCAAGGATCAGAATCAGTCAGTAGAAGCATCAAATTTAAATAATGCACAGATAAAACCTAATGTTATAGGTTTTTTATTAGAAGGATTTTTTGATCCAACAACACTTCCAGGAGTGACTTTTTCAAGAGATCCAATTCCGAATTTTAGAGCATTAATGAAAAACTATACTTCGGGTAAAATGACAGTGCCTGTAATTGGTGGTGGTACAGTAAATACTGAGTTTGAAGTATTTACCTCTATGAGCACAAAGCTTTTAAGTCCAGGAAATACACCATATGTTCAGACTCTAAGAACTAAGTCAGTTGAATCTATGCCTAGTGTATTTAGAAACAACGGCTATACTACAACTGCTGTTCATGATCACTGGGGAAATTTCTATAACAGAGTTGATGTCTATAAAAATATTGGATTTGATAGATTTATAAGTGGTGAAACTATCGCAAATAAGACTAAAATTGGAGGATGGACTGAAGATAAGGTAATGCTTGATCCAATCAAGAAAGTATTTAACAGCCAGAAGGGTGGCAACTTTATTTTTGGAATTACAGTTCAGACTCATGGACCATATGATGGTGATAAGCTTATTACTGAAGATTGCCCAAGAGTAACATCTGATGTACTAAGTGAAAGAGAAAAAATTCAAGTAGAAAATTATGCTTATCAGCTTGAACAGACAGATAAGTTTATTAAATCAATAATAGACATGATTAATGAAAGTGGACAACCTACTGTATTATTTATGTATGGAGATCATCTTCCTTCATTAGGAGATAACTTAAGTGTTTATAGCAAAGTTAATCTTTCAGATACTCAGAAGTATCAGACTCCATACGTTATATGGAATAATATTGGTGAGAAGAAGCAGGATGAAGATATAAATGCATATGAACTTGCTCCAAAAGTATTTGACTGTTTAGGTATGGAAGGAACATCCATGGCTCAGTTCCAGAGAAAGTATAAACAGGGACAGGCATCTGAAGAAGACTTTAAACTACTAGAGTACGATATCCTTTATGGTAAAGATTACTTATATGATGAATCTAAACCATTTGAGGTTAAAGATATAGCTATAGGACTTACACCACTTAAGGTTACTTCTGTACAGTTTGATGGTGATAAAGCAGTAATTAAAGGTACTGGGTTCACAGAACAGAGCAGAGTGTTAAAAAATAATAAGATAGTTGATACTACTTTTGTTAATACAACAACTCTTGAAGTAGATAAGAAAAAGATTAGCAGTGGGGATACTATTGAAGCATGCTATATCGACTGGAAAGATGGAGTTTATTATAAGAGTCCAAGCTTTAAGATAGAAAAGTAAGATATAAAAAAGTAAAACCTGGTTTTCCGGGTTTTACTTTTTTATTTTAAATTATTTATTACCTAAATGCTGTTCCCATTTAGTGTAACCGCCAAGCATGTTATATATCTTGCGAAATCCGTTATTTTCAAGTATTAATGAAGCCTGATAACTTCTTCCACCGCTTCTACAGTATACAAGAATAGGAGTGTCTTCTAAACCGTATAATTCATCTATATCAAGAGGAAGTTTTCCTAGAGGTATAAGCTTTGAATTTTCAAGATGGCCATCTACATATTCTTCATGAGTTCTTACATCAAGAATCAAAAGATCTTTTTCAGTAGATATCAATTCTTCAGCTTCTTTTACAGAAATATCGATCATATTTATAAGCTCCTTTTTTAAAATTATGTCACTACAATTATACATTGAAATTTTATAAAGCACTATAATCATTTCTTAAGTTTTTATGATAAAAAATCTTATTTGTTTACTTTGGAAAATAGGTGTACTATAATTTAAAAGTAAATTGCAAATGTAATGGAGGATGATTAGATTGAAGAAACTTGTATCGGTAGTTGTTCCGATGTATTTTGAAGAAGAGGTTGCATATGAATGTTATCATAGATTAACAGATGTAATGAGCAAAGGTGACACAGATTATGAACTTATATTTGTTAATGATGGTTCAACAGATAAAACGCTACCTATTTTGAAAGGAATAGCTTTAAATGATAAAAAAGTTAAAGTAATCAGCTTCTCAAGAAATTTTGGACATCAGAATGCTGTGACTGCAGGAGTGTTTGGAGCTAGTGGAGATGCAATAGTAATTATTGATGCTGATCTTCAGGATCCGCCAGAATTAATTCCTGATATGATTGCAAAATGGCAGGAGGGCTATGATGTCGTTTATGCAAAAAGAAAGCAGAGAAAAGGTGAAAGCATATTCAAGCTTGTAACAGCTAAATATTTTTATAAATTTCTTCATGCGATGTCAGATGTAGAAATACCTAAAGATACTGGAGATTTTAGGCTTATAGATAGAAAAGTGGCAGAAGTATTTAAGAACATGCCTGAAAGAAACAGATTTATTAGAGGTATGATCAGTTGGGTAGGATTTAAGCAGATACCTTTAGAATATGAAAGACAGGAAAGATTTGCTGGTAAGACTAAATATCCATTAAAGAAGATGCTGAAATTTGCATCTGATGGTATTATAGGTTTTTCATCAAAGCCGCTAAAGATGATATCTTTTGTGGGTGGATGTACAATTGTCCTTTCGATAATATTATTCATATACTCTATTGTAGAAAAGATTATTAAAGGAAGCACAGTTCAAGGATGGACATCACTTATTTGTGCAGTTGCATTGTTTAGCGGAGTACAGCTATTGTCTTTGGGAATTATTGGGCAGTATATTGCAAGAATATATGATGAAAGTAAACAAAGACCACTATATATTATTGACGAAAAGATAAATTATGAAGAAGAAAAATAGAAACAATTCAACAAATTTAATAATATGTTGACAAATTGAAAAAAAACATATATTATTATTATAATGTGTTATTATGAAATATGAGGAGGAACAAATATGTTAATGAATTTTAAGGGTTTATTTGAAAAAGCTTATAAATATTATTACTTTAGCTGGTACTTTAACTTTTGTACTAGATTTTTTGCGTACTCAAAAATAAATAATAAACCTTATGAAATGAGTTTTTATTAACATATTTTGTTATTACAATATTTCCTAAGTATTTTGGATTTTAAGAGAACTCATAGAGTTCTCTTTTTTTATTATATTCAATAAATTTATTTATTAAAGAGGAGGAATTTTATTTATGGTAGTTATTTTAAAACAAGGAACATCAAAAGATGAAATAGTAAAAATAACAAAAAATATTGAAAAACGTGGTCTGAAAGTCAGTACTGTAGTTGGCGATAAACTTATAGTATTAGGACTTATTGGGGATACAAGCAAAGTAGACTCAACAATTCTTGAAGCTAATGATTGTGTAGAGAGGGTTTTACATGTTCAGGAGCCTTTTAAGAGGGCTAATAGAATGTTTAAACCGGAAGATACAATAGTAGATGTAAATGGTGTCAAGATTGGTGGAGGCCATTTTGGACTAATAGCAGGTCCATGCTCAGTAGAAAGTGAAGAACAGATTATTGAGATAGCTAAGTCAGTTAAGAAATCAGGAGCTACAATGTTAAGAGGTGGAGCTTTCAAACCTAGAACATCACCATATTCTTTTCAGGGATTAAAGGACGAAGGGCTAGATTTACTTCTTAAGGCAAAAAAAGCTACAGGACTTCCTATTGTAACAGAAATCATGTCTACCGATTATCTTGACAGGTTCGCAAATGATGTTGATGTAATACAGGTTGGAGCAAGAAACATGCAGAACTTTGAACTTTTAAAGGAATTGGGAAAGATTAGAAAGCCTATTCTTTTAAAGAGAGGATTAAGTGCAACTTATGAAGAACTGCTAATGTCAGCAGAATATATAATGGCTGGTGGAAATGATAATGTAATTCTTTGTGAAAGAGGAATAAGAACATTTGAAACTTACACTAGAAATACTCTTGATGTGGCTGCAATACCAGTGATAAAGAGATTGTCTCACCTTCCAATTATTATTGATCCTTCTCACTCAGCAGGAAAGTGGTGGCTTGTTGAACCATTAGCAAAGGCAGCTGTAGCCGCAGGAGCTGATGGCCTTATTATAGAAGTCCATAATGATCCTGCAAATGCTTTATGTGATGGACAGCAGTCAATTAAGCCGGATAAATTTGACAGCCTTGTTCAGGAATTAAAAATGATTGCTAAAGCTGTAGGTAAAGAAATTTAGTAAGTCAAAGGGTGATTATAATGCAAGAACTGCATGTTGATTTAGGCAATATAAGTTATGACATAAAAATAGCAAAAGGATTAAGACATACTATAGGAACGGAAATAAAAAATATTTTTAATGGCAGAAAAATAGCCCTTATTACAGATGAAAATGTTGATAAATATTATGGAAGTGAAACAGAAAAATCTTTGAAGAATCAGGGATTTGATGTTAGGAAAATAGTACTTAAGGCTGGTGAAAAGACTAAATCTTTTAACAGTCTGATGACACTTTACAATGAGTTTATCGATTTTAATCTTACAAGAAGTGACCTTATTATAACAATGGGCGGTGGAGTTATTGGAGATCTTGGTGGATTTGCTGCTGCTACATATTTAAGGGGAATTAAGTTTGTGCAGTTTCCCACATCGCTTCTTGCACAGGTAGATTCTTCTGTTGGTGGTAAAGTAGCAGTTGATCTTGAAAAAGGTAAAAATCTTGTTGGTGCTTTTTATCATCCATCTCTTGTTATTATAGACAGCGAAATGCTTGATACCTTACCAGATAGAGTATTCAATGATGGTATGGGGGAAGTAATAAAATATGGACTTATTGGTGATAAAGAATTATTTGATAAACTTTATAATGCAGGTGGCAGAAACGATGTAATGAAGATCATAGACGATGTTATACATACGTGCTGTGATATTAAAAGAATAGTCGTTGAAAAAGATGAAAAAGATACAGGACTTAGAATGATTCTTAATTTTGGACATACGATTGGTCATGCAATTGAAAAGTATTTTAATTTTGAAAAGTACACTCATGGAGAAGCTATTTCTATTGGTATGTATGAAATAACGAAAATAAGTGAAGAGAAAGGTCTTACTGAAAAGGGAACTGCAGATAGAATAATAAATATTCTTGTTAAATATGATCTTCCTTATGATGTTAAAATAGATAATAAAGAAGAAATTATCGATACAATATCTTTAGATAAAAAGAATCTAAATAATGTACTTAATTTAATTGTTTTGGATAAAATAGGCAGTTGTAGAATTATAAAAGAAAGCAGGCAGTTTTTCATTAAGTAATTATATAAGTATAATAGTAATATAAATGATTATTAGGAATCTTGCATGAATGAATGTTACTTGGAGGTAATATAGATGAGTGGATTTTGGGGCAGTAAAATTAAACTATCCATATTTGGCGAATCACATGGAGAAGGAATTGGAATAACAATAGACGGTCTTCAACCAGGATTTAAGATTGATTTTGAGAAGGTGCAGCAGGAAATGGACAGAAGAGCACCAGGAAGAAATAGTATAAGCACTGCCAGAAAAGAAGGCGATAAAGTCACAGTAATGAGTGGAATCTTTAATGGTGTTACTACTGGAACTCCATTATGTGGAATCATCAGGAATGAAGATAAAAAATCAAGAGATTACAGCACACAAGCTGTATTAATGAGGCCTGGTCATGGAGATTATCCCGGATACTTAAAATATAATGGTTTCAATGATTACAGAGGCGGAGGACATTTTTCAGGCAGGATTACAGCACCTCTTGTTTTTGCAGGTGCAATTGCTAAGCAGATGCTTTTAGAAAAAAATATAAAGGTTTATTCACATATTAAATCAATAAGTAATATATATGATGATGAGATTGATTTATGCTGTATCAATGAAGATAAATTTGAAAATCTGAAGTCAAAAGAAATGGCAGTTTTAAATGATGAGACTATGATAAAGATGAAGAATAGAATTCTTGAGGTTAAGGAAGACTGCGATTCTGTAGGTGGAGTTATCGAGTGCATTATAACAGGAGTAGAAGGTGGAATAGGAGATCCATTCTTCGATTCTGTAGAAAGTACAATTTCGCATCTTGTATTTTCGGTACCAGCAGTAAAAGGAATTGAATTTGGTAAAGGTTTTGATATAACTAAAATGACTGGATCAAAAGCTAATGATCAGTATTACTATGATAGTGATAAAGTTAAAACATATACAAATAATAATGGTGGCATTACTGGCGGCATTACAAATGGAATGAATATTGTCTTCAGGGTTGCAATAAAGCCTACACCATCAATATATAAGGAGCAGAATACAATCAATATCAAGGAAAAGAAAAATGATAAATTAAAGATTGTAGGTAGGCATGACCCATGTATTGTACAGAGAGCTGTACCTGTTATTGAAGCTGTAGCTGCAATTGCTCTTTATGATTTAATTAAAGAATAGGAGATTGCTTTTTATGGGATTAGATGAATATAGAAAAAAAATAGATGACATAGATAAGCAGATTATGAAACTTTTTGTGGACAGAATGGAA
Source organism: Inconstantimicrobium porci (assembly GCF_009696465.1). Classification (GTDB taxonomy): domain Bacteria; phylum Bacillota; class Clostridia; order Clostridiales; family Clostridiaceae; genus Inconstantimicrobium; species Inconstantimicrobium porci. Next base: position 57,657 of record NZ_VULX01000003.1, read on the forward strand.
ACTGTTACAAAGGTTGGGCTATATAAAAAACAACATAATATTGAAATACTTAATACTTGTAGAGAGAACCAGGTTATCGAAAAAAATGTTAAGCTGCTTGATGACAGTCTTAAGGAAGAAGGAAAAGAATTTCTTGAAGCAATGATGGCTGTAAGCAGAAAATATCAGGCTAAGATAATTAACAAGCAAAATACTAGTACTTATGATTATGTGAAAATTGGTTATCCAGGCGTAAGAGGCTCATTTTGCCATCAGGCTCTTTTGGAATATTTTAAAACAGAAAAAAATGCAAAGAATTATAATGATTTTGAAGATGTTTTCGTATCTTTAAAGAATGGCGAAATAGAGTATGCAGTTCTGCCAATTGAAAATTCTTCAACAGGTGCAATAAACAGTGTTTATGATTTGCTTAGGAAGTATGGATTTTATATTGTAGGTGAACAGTGTATATCCATAGATCAGAATCTTATTGGTATTGATGGTACTGAAATTACTGATATAGAAGAAGTATACTCTCATACACAAGGATTTGAACAAAGTACAATGTTCCTGCAGAATCATAAGACGTGGAAGCTTATACCTTATCATAATACAGCAACAAGTGCAAAGCATGTAAAAGAACTTAATGACAAGCATAAAGCTGCCATAGCAAGTAGAGAAGCTGCTAAGATATATGGGTTAAAGGTTATCAAGGAAGGTATAAATGATAACAGAAATAATACTACAAGGTTCATAATAGTAGGGAAGAAGCTTCAAAATGATGATATATATAATAAGATATCTGTAGTATTTTCTTTAAAACATGAATCAGGAAGCCTTTACAGTGTACTTAAATATTTTGCTGAGAATAAGATAAACCTATTAAAGATAGAATCAAGGCCTAGAGAAGAAACTAACTGGGAGTACTTTTTCTATATAGATTTTGAAGGAAATCTAAATAATGAAGCTATAGATAAGGCAATTAATGAGCTAAAAACAAGTTCATCATATTTTAGACTTCTAGGATGTTATAAAGCATCATGCGAAGTGAAATAATATTTTATTTTAGAGGTGTAATATGAAAATTTTTGGTTTAGTTGGTGAAAAATTATCTCATAGTATGTCACCAGAAATTCATAATGAAATTTTTAAATTATTAAAAGAAAATGCAGTGTACAATCTTTTTGAAGTTGATGAAGATAATGTTTCAGAAGTTGGTGATGCTTTAAGAGTTCTTAATATCAAAGGTATCAATGTGACAATTCCTTATAAAGAGGAACTTATAAATTCTGTGGATGAATTATCACAGGAAGCTGAGAAAATAGGCGCCATCAATACTATATTAAATAAAGATGGTGTACTTAAAGGCTATAATACCGATTACTATGGATTTGGAAGAATGCTTAAAAATTTCAATGTGAATTTAAAAAATAAAGTTGTAGTGGTTTTAGGTAACGGAGGAGCAGCAAAGGCTGTTGTACAGTATGTAGCTGATCAGAATCCTAAAGATATACTAATAGTAGCAAGAAATAAAGTTAAAGCTAAAAATTCATTCAAGAAATATGATGTTATAAATTATGATGAACTTGTAAATATAAGGGGAGATATTATATTAAATACTACACCAGTAGGGATGTATCCTAAAGCAGGAGTCAGCGTCGTTGATGGCAGTGTAATTGAAAAATTTAATATAGCTATTGATCTTATTTTTAACCCATTTGAAACTGAGTTTTTAAGGATTGCTAGAGAAAAAGGGCTAAAGACTATAGGTGGTCTGTATATGCTTGTTGGCCAGGCTATTAAAGCAGAAGAAATATGGCTTGGTAAAGAAATCAGTGAAGAGGACGAAATGATTATTTACAAGAAACTTAAGGATATTATGGAGGGGAGAAATTGAATATAGTTCTAATTGGAATTATGGGAGCAGGAAAAACAACCGTTGGAAAAATTTTGAGTAAAAGATTAAACAGAACTTTTATTGATACAGACGATTACGTTGTAAAGAAAAATAATATGTCAATTAAAGATATGTTTGATTATGGAGAAGAGTATTTCAGAAAATGTGAAAGCGATACTATAAAGGATGTTAGCCGATTGCAGGATGTAGTTATTTCATGTGGCGGCGGAATAATAAAGAAGAAAGAAAATATCGATTGCCTTAAAGAGAATGGCTGTATTGTATATATCGACAGACCCATAGAATCAATTTTAAATGATATAAATGTAGAAGGAAGACCTCTTCTTAAATCAGGTAAAGATAATCTTTATAAGTTGTATAATGAGAGAAGAAAACTTTATGAACTTTACTGTGATTATCATATCAAAAATGAGAGTTCTGCTGAGCATTGCGCAGATGATATTATAAGAGAAATGAATCTTGGGAAGAGGTGATTATATTGAAGATTATGGTTATAAATGGAGCCAATCTTAATTTCCTTGGTATCAGGGAAAAAAACATTTATGGTAAGAAGGGCTTTAAAGATGTAGTAGAGTACATCAAGTATGAAGCAAATAAAATCGATGTTACTGCTGACTGTAGACAGAGTAACATTGAAGGAGAGATTATAAACTTTATTCAGGAAGCTTATCTTAATAATTATGATGGAATAGTAATCAATCCAGGTGCATATACTCATTATTCATATGCAATTATGGATGCAATAAAAAGTGTAGAGATGCCAGTTATAGAAGTACATATAAGTAATGTACATAAGAGAGAAGAGTTTAGACATACATCTGTGACTGTAGCAGCATGTTCAGGTCAGATTGTAGGCCTTGGCATATATGGATATGTACTTGCGCTAATGGCAGTAAAGAATATAAAAGAGCAGTAAAAACTGCAGAAAATTAGGGGGCTATTATGAAAATATGCATTGTAGGATTAGGAGTTATAGGTGGATCTTATGCACTGGCTTTAAAAGAAGCAGGATATAAAGAGGTGTATGGTATTGATAATGATACAGAAACATTAAAGACTGCAAAGGAAATGGGGATAATAATTGAAGGATTTACTAGTGGTGGTGAAATACTTAATGAATGTGATGTGGTTATTTTAAGTCTGTATCCAAATTCAATTATTAATTTTATACGTGATAATGAAAAATACTTAAAACATGGTGCTGTTTTAACAGATGCTACAGGAATAAAAGAAAGTATCGTTGATAAAATAGAGAAATGTTTACGAGATGATGTGGAATTTGTTTTTGGACATCCAATGGCGGGAAGAGAGAAAAAAGGTATACTTTTTGCAAGTGGAGAAGTTTTTAAGGGAGCAAATTATATAATAACACCTACTGAAAGGACAAGTGAGCAAGCAATGAGCATGATTGAAAAGCTTGCTTACAGTATTGGTTTTAGAAGAGTAACGAGAATTTCTCCTGTAGAGCATGATGCACTTATTGCCTTTACATCACAGCTTCCGCATGTATTAGCTGTAGCACTTATTAATAGTGATGATGAAAAATATGATACAGGAAAGTTTATTGGAGATAGCTACAGGGAACTTACAAGAATATCAAATATTAATGGACCTCTGTGGACAGAACTTTTTCTGCACAATAAAAAGAATCTTCTTCATTGTATTGACAATTTTGAAAATCAGCTTGATATGCTTAAAAAAAGTATAAAAGAAAACGATGCTGAATCACTTAAGGATATGTTTGAAAAATCATCATCTAGAAGAGAAATGTTGGAATTGTAAGTAAAGAATAATATGTATTTTAAATTACCATAGAAAAATAATAGTCATTACAGAGTAAATTTGATATAATATACACAGAATAATGAGACCGTTGCTATAATGTAGATGTAAAATGTACATATTTCAAGGGATTATCCTATAGATATGGTTACTTAATTATTATATTACATCTATTATGCAGCAGCCTCATTTGCGTTTAAATAGAAAATATTTATATAGAGGAGTGCAGTAAATTAATGATAACAGTAACTAATGTAAGTTTAAGATACGGTGCACGTAGATTATTTGAAGATGTTAATTTGAAATTTACACCAGGAAACTGCTATGGAGTTATTGGTGCTAATGGAGCAGGAAAGTCAACTTTCTTAAAGATTCTTTCAGGACAGATAGAACCAAACACTGGAGATGTTTCATTAGATCCTAATGCTAGACTTTCAGTTTTAAAACAGGACCACTATCAGTATGATGAAAATGTTGTTCTTGAAACAGTTATTATGGGTAATGAAAGATTATATCAGATAATGAAGGAAAAAGATGAGCTTTATGCTAAAGCTGATTTTACAGATGAAGATGGAATAAAGGCATCTGAACTTGAAGGTGAGTTTGCAGAACTTAATGGATGGGAAGCTGAATCTGAAGCTGCAATGCTTTTACAGGGACTTGGAATAGGTACTGAACTTCAGGATAAGAAGATGTCAGAATTAACAGGTGGAGAAAAGGTTAAAGTTCTTTTGGCTCAGGCATTATTTGGTAAGCCTGAAGTTCTTATACTAGACGAACCTACAAACCACTTAGATGCTAAATCAGTAGCATGGCTTGAAAACTTCCTAGCTGATTTTGAAGGAACAGTTATAGTTGTATCACATGATAGACACTTCCTAAATATGATTTGTACGCATATTTGTGATGTGGATTTTGGAAAGATTAAGCTTTATGTTGGTAACTATGATTTCTGGTATCAGGCAAGCAGCCTTACAATGCAGATGGCAAAAGATCAGAACAAGAAGAAGGAAGAAAAGATTAAAGAACTTCAAAACTTTATTGCAAGATTCTCAGCTAACGCTTCAAAATCTAAGCAGGCTACTTCAAGAAAGAAACTACTTGATAAAATAACATTAGACGAAATACCAGCTTCTTCAAGAAAATATCCATTCGTAGGGTTTAGTATGGAAAGAGAAGTTGGAAATGAAGTTCTTACTGTTGAAGGATTAACTAAAACTATAGATGGGGAAAAAGTTCTAGATAATGTTTCATTTAGAGTTGAAAAGGGAGATAAGATTGCATTTGTTGGAAATGAAATCTCAATTACTACTTTATTCAAAATTTTAGTTGGAGAACTTGAAGCAGATTCAGGAAAATTCAAGTGGGGAGTTACTACTTCTCAGTCATACTTCCCTAAGGATAATAGCGAATACTTCAACGGATGTGAATTAAGTCTTGTTGATTGGCTTCGTCAGTACTCTGATGATCAGACTGAAAGTTACTTGAGAGGATTCCTTGGAAGAATGTTATTCTCAGGGGAAGAGGCTCTTAAGAAAGCTAATGTTTTATCAGGAGGAGAAAAGGTTAGATGTATGTTATCTAGAATGATGCTTTCACATGCAAATGTACTTATTTTAGACCAGCCTACTAACCACCTTGATCTTGAATCAATAACTGCTGTAAATAATGGACTTATAGATTTCAAGAGCAATGTTTTATTTGCAACTCATGACCATGAATTTATGCAGACAATAGCAAACAGAATAATCGAAGTTAATCATGATTCATTCGTAGACAAGAGAATGACATATGATGAATACTTAGAAAGCAAATAATTTTATATATTTTTCGCCTCGTGGTTTTTTTGAAACCCACGAGGCGTTTTCTGTGGGTAAACTCTAGAAATAGTTTACATAAAATATACATATTAAAAGGGGATACATATGAAACCAAAACTATTACAAATTATTAAACATAGGGATCAGGAACTTAAAAATGGACAAATCTTTAAAGATGTTATTGCAGGGATAATTGTTGCTATTATAGCACTACCATTATCAATTGCTCTTGCAATATCATCTGGTGTAGCTCCTGAGAAGGGACTTATTACAGCTATAATAGCAGGCTTCTTTATATCATTTCTTGGGGGAAGCAGAGTACAAATTGGTGGACCTACAGCTGCTTTTGTAGTGATTATATTTGGTATAATACAAAAGCATGGTTTGGACGGACTTATTATGGCAACAATTATGGCAGGTATTTTACTTGTTATATTTGGTATCTGTAAGTTTGGCTCATTAATAAAATACATACCATACCCAATAACAGTTGGATTTACAACAGGTATAGCGATAACTTTATTTACAACACAGGTTAAGGATTTTTTAGGACTTCAGATTGATAAAGTACCTTCAGAGTTCCTACCTAAATGGGCATCTTATTTTGCTCATCTTAATACAATAAACTATATGGCATTTTTACTCGGTGCAATTGCACTTATAATAATGATCGTATGGCCTAAAATTAATAAAATGATTCCAGGATCGTTAGTTGCATTGATAGTTATAACATTAGCTGCTTATTTATTTAAGCTTAATGTTCCTACAATTGGAAGTACATTTGGAGAAATATCTTCAAAAATATCAGGAATAACAGTGCCTAAAGTTGACCTAGAAACAGTTATTAAGCTTATCAAACCAGCATTTACAATAGCAATTCTTGCAAGTATAGAATCACTTCTTTCAGCTGTAGTTGCTGATGGAATGATAGGTAAAAAACATAATTCTAATATGGAACTTATTGGACAAGGTGTCGCTAATATAGCTAGCGGTTTGTTTGGAGGAATACCTGCAACTGGCGCTATAGCAAGAACAGCAGCTAATGTTAAGAATGGAGGAAGAACCCCTATAGCGGGAATTACACATGCAGTAACTTTATTTTTAATCATGATTATCTTTATGCCACTTGCAAAATATATTCCATTAACAGTACTTGCTGCAATTCTTATGATTGTTTCTTATAATATGAGTGAATTAAAAGTATTTAAAGCAATGTTAAAAGGACCTAAGAGTGATGTTATAATTCTTATTACTACATGTTTATTAACAGTTATCTTTGATCTTGTTGTAGCAATTGAAATAGGAATGGTTATAGCAATGTTTTTATTTATGAGAAGAATGGCTAATAACCTTGAAGTAAATATGATGGATAGCGATGAGTGTGCAGAATTTACTGAACTTAATGGTATTGATACATCAAACATCGGTAAAGGTATAGTTGTATATGAAATAGAAGGTGCATTATTCTTTGGTGCAGTAGATACTTTTATGGATGCAATAAAAAAAATTGATTCAGAATCAAGTGTACTAATTCTTAGAATGAGACATGTTTCTATGCTTGATGCTACTGGATATAAAGTACTTAAAAATATTGAAGAGAAGTGTAATAAAGATAATATAAAACTTGTTATGTCAGGTGTAAATGACCAACCTTATAAAGTAATGAAAAATATGGGTATGGTTAAGAGGCTTGGCAAGGAAAGATTTAATAGAAAGTTTAAAGATGCTGTTATCCTTTCTAACAGATTAATAAGTGAATAATATGCAATAAGAATTTACCGCCTCATTATTTATATATTCTTTTAATAGATATAAAATAGTAATATAAATAGGGGGCGGTAAAATGCTTGATGCACATATACACTTAGAAAAAGGTCCATATAATAGATAGTGGCTAGATAAGTTCATTGATGAAGCTGTAAAGAGAAACATAAATGAAGTATACTTTCTTGAGCATACTCATATTTATAAGGAATGCAGAAGTCTTTATAATGAAATGTCACAGTATAATGAATATCAGTCAAAATGGTTTGCTGGAAAAGATTCTAAGTCAATTTATAGACGGCTTTGCTTTCAGTCATCTAAAACAGAGATGGAGCAGTAATGATGTTGATATCAATAAGCTTTATGACAGATACTACAGCATAATGATTAAGCTTGTAAAAAGTAATCTTTTTAGTGGACTTGCCACCCTAATTTGCTGCAGTGTTTTGGAGCATATCCGCCAAAGAACTATAGTGATTATTATAAAAAGCTTGCTTGTGAACTTCATAAGAGAAGCATGTATGTTGAAGAGAGCGGTGGTCTTGCAATGAGCTATAATGATCCTCAGATTGGCATGAATGAAGATATGATAAAATCCATGAAAGAAAATCATGTTACAGTTCTTACTGCTTCTGATGCTCATTATCCTTGTGATGTTGGCAGAAATATTAAAAGAATGCAGGATATATTAGATAGATATTAAAAAAGCTTCAGTATGAAAAAATCATACTGAAGCTTTTTTGTAGTACTTTGGTGCAGGTAACAGGACTTGAACCTGCACGAATTTACATCCATATGGACCTGAACCATACGCGTCTGCCAATTCCGCCACACCTGCATAAATCATATTACTTCCTTATTATACAATAATGATATATATTTTACAAGTAAGTTTTATTATAACTTTAATTAAATATAAAACCTAGATGCACTTAATATAATTAAGTTTTATTATCAATAAACGAAAAAAAACAAAAAAATATACTAATTTACTTAAAAAAGTTATTGGAATCTGCTTGTGCATATATATTATTAATATAATAAATGTGATATAATATTGATAATTAGATAATAAAATTATGTTTTTATGACACAATATCACGTATTTGGTGATAAAAATAATCATATATTAAAATTAAGCGATGAAGGGCGATGAAGAAGAGTATGTTTAGTAATAAGGGGCTATATAATTCTAAATTTGAACATGATGCATGTGGCATTGGAGCCATAGCCAATATACACGGAGTAAAAAGTCACAAAGTTGTATTAGATGCGTTAATAATGCTTTCAAGGCTTGATCATAGAGGAGGTATTGGAGCTGATGAGGATAGTGGAGATGGTGCAGGTATACTTGTGCAGATTCCACATGGATTTTTTAAAGAGGTATTGAGGGAAAAAGGTATAAAACTGCCTGAAGAAGGTAAATATGCAGTAGCTAATATGTTTTTTTCTAATGATAAAGACAAAAATTTAATGGCGATATCATGCTTAAAAGGCTGTCTGGCTGATAATAATCTAGAAATCATTACTATACGAGATGTGCCTGTTACTGCTGATAGAATAGGAAAGGCTGCTTTACTTAGTATGCCTGTTTTTAAACAGGTATTTGTAAAAAAACCTGATGATATAGCAGATCAGGATGATTTTGAAAGACTGCTTTATATGGTAAGAAGAGAAACTGAGAAAAAATTATCATTACTTGATGGTTTTGAAAAAGACACAGTATATTTTGAATCATTCTCTTCAAGGACTATTGTGTATAAAGGTATGCTTAGGGGATCACAGCTTCAAAGATTCTATAATGATCTTAATGATGAGAGATTTACAAGTGCTTTATCTTTAGTACATTCAAGATTTAGTACAAATACATTTCCAAGCTGGTCAAAGGCTCACCCTAATAGATATATGATACATAATGGGGAAATCAATACGATAAGGGGTAACTCGAACTGGCTTGCTACAAGGCAGAATAATTTCAAGTCTGATGTTTTTGGTGATAATATAAAAAAGGTACTGCCTGTAATCAATGATGCAGAAGGTTCTGACTCTGCAATGCTTGATAATGCATTAGAATTTTTCATGATGAATGGAAGAGAACTGCCGGAAGCTGTAATCATGACTATACCTGAGCCATGGGATAAGGTAGATAATATGGCTCAGTATAAGAAGGATTATTACAGATATTATGCTAATATGATGGAACCGTGGGATGGACCAGCAGCAATTGTCTTTACAGATGGTATTAAACTTGGGGCTGTACTTGATAGAAATGGTTTAAGACCTGCAAGGTACTTTGTAACAAATGATGGCTATTTAATATTGTCATCTGAAGTAGGCGTACTTGATATAAATGAAGAAAATATAAAGATTAAAGATAGACTTAGACCAGGAAAAATGCTTCTTGTTGATACTAAAGAAGAAAAGATTATAGATGATGAAGAAATAAAGAATAAATATATGAAAAAAAATCCTTATGGAAAATGGCTTCATGATAATATGCTTGAACTAAGCGATATTAAATGCTGTAGTAATTATGAGAAAATAGCAGACCTCGTTACTATACAGAAGTGTTTTGGATATCATGTAGAGGATATAGAAGCATCAATAGTGCCAATGAGCACAAAAGGAGCAGAGCAGATAGGGGCTATGGGTATAGATGTACCTTTAGCAGTTCTTACTGATAGACCACAGTTACTGTTTAACTATTTTAAGCAGCTTTTTGCACAGGTAACAAATCCACCTATAGATGCAATAAGAGAAAAAATTGTAACATCAACTGAGACTTATCTAGGATCAGAGGGTAATATTTTAAAGGAAACTGAGGAGAATTGCAGGCAGCTTAAACTGGAAAGCCCTATTATTAGTAATGATGAACTGAAAAAGATAGAATCACTTCATAGAGATGGATTTAATGCTTCAGTAATTTCTATACTATTTGATAATGATAATGAGCAGGGAAACTTAAAGAAAGCTATGGACAATCTATTCAAAGTTGTTGATGATGCAATAGGTAAGGGAAATAATATTCTTATATTAACAGATAGAGGAGTCTCAAAGGAAAAAGCAGCAATACCTTCTCTACTTGCTGTATCCGGAGTTCACCATTATCTGATAAAGAAGAATAAAAGAATTAGTGTATCAATTGTGCTTGAAAGCGGTGAACCTAGAGAATCTCACCATTTTGCAGCACTTTTAGGATATGGTGCTTCTGCAATAAATCCATATATTGTTTATGAAACAATAAAGGATTTATCAGTAAGGAATATTATTGAGTGTGATTACGAAACTGCAGTTAATAATTATAACAAGGCTGCTTTAAACGGTATCGTAAAAATACTTTCTAAGATGGGCATATCAACAGTACAGTCATATCAGGCTGCGCAGAGATTTGAAGCAATTGGACTTAATAAGGAGTTTATAGATAAATATTTTACTGGAACAGTGTCAGTAATAGAAGGAATTGGTATTGAGGAAGTACAAAAGGAATATCTTGAAAAGCATAATGCTGCATTTAATGATACATCTGAAAAACTTGAAAATGATGGTAGCATTAAATTTAAACTTGGCAAAGAAAAGCATTTATTTAATCCTATTGCTATTCGTACACTTCAAAAAGCGGTAAGAACTGGTGACTACCAGATGTATAAGCAGTACTCAGCTTTGATTGACAGTGATGACAACATTGTTACATTAAGAGATGTACTTGGCTTTAAATATGTAGATAAGCCATTACCTATGGATGAAGTAGAGCCAGTTGATTCTATAGTAAAGAGATTTAAGACTGGAGCAATGTCATATGGTTCAATTTCAAAGGAAGCACATGAAGCTCTTGCTATAGCAATGAACAAAATAGGCGGAAGGTCAAACTCAGGTGAAGGTGGAGAAGACAAGGAAAGATTTGAAAGCAGAAATTCAGAAGATAATATGTGTTCTGCAATAAAGCAGGTGGCTTCAGGAAGGTTTGGTGTTACATCAGAGTATCTTGTTAATGCTAAGGAAATACAGATTAAGATTGCCCAAGGAGCAAAACCTGGAGAGGGAGGACATCTTCCAGCAGCTAAAGTTTATCCGTGGATTGCAAAGACAAGACATTCAACTACTGGTGTCGGACTTATATCTCCACCACCTCATCATGACATATATTCTATAGAAGATTTATCACAGCTTATTTATGATCTTAAGAATGCTAATAAAGAGGCAGAAATTTCAGTTAAGCTTGTATCAGAAGCAGGTGTGGGCACAGTTGCAGCAGGTGTTGCTAAAGGAGGTGCTCAGATAATTCTTATCTCAGGTTATGACGGTGGTACAGGAGCAGCTGCTAGAACAAGCATTAAGAATACAGGTCTTCCATGGGAATTAGGGCTTGCTGAAACAAATCAGACTCTGATAAAAAATAACTTAAGAGGCCGTGTATCCCTTGAAACAGATGGAAAGCTTATGACTGGAAGAGATGTTGCTGTAGCAGCACTATTAGGAGCAGAACAGTTTGGCTTTGCAACAGCACCTCTTATTGCACTTGGCTGCGTTATGATGAGAGTATGTAATTTAAATACTTGCCCTTTAGGAATTGCAACACAAGATGAAAAACTTAGAAAGAATTTCAAAGGAAGACCAGAATACGTTGTTAACTTTATGAGGTTTGTAGCTGAGGAACTTAGAGAATATATGTCAAAGCTTGGTTTTAGAACTGTTGATGAGATGGTTGGTAGAGTGGATATGATGTTCCAGAGAAAAGATCTAAATGTATCAAAGTGCAGCAAATTAGATTTATCATCTCTTCTTCATAAAGAGGAAACTGCAGAAGGCTATTCTAATATTTATAGTAGCAGCGAAGCATACGATTTTAAACTTCAAAATACTCTTGATGAGCAAAAACTTGTTCCAATGGCAAAGATGGCATTGGAATATAAGAAAGCTGTTGAAATAGATACTGAAATAAGTAATACTGATAGAGCAGCAGGTACTATTTTAGGTTATGAAGTAACAAAGAGATATCCAGACGGGCTAAAGGATGATACTATAAAAATTAATTGCCAAGGTTCAGCTGGCCAGAGTTTTGCTGCTTTTGTTCCTAAAGGTATAACTATGAAAGTTGAGGGAGACCTTAACGATTATGCAGGCAAAGGTTTATCTGGTGGAAAAATTATAGCATATCCTCCTAAAAATGCTGGCTTTGAATATGATAAAAATATAATAGTAGGAAATGTTGCTTTGTATGGTGCTACATCAGGAGAAGCATATTTCGAGGGAATAGCTGGCGAAAGATTTGCAGTTAGGAATTCAGGAGCTCATGCAGTAGTAGAAGGAACAGGTGAACATGGCTGTGAATATATGACTGGAGGAGTTGTTGTTGTGCTTGGAAAGATCGGAAAGAACTTTGCAGCAGGTATGAGCGGCGGTATTGCTTATATATATGATGAGGATAGAAATGCAGAAAGCAATGTAAATACGGATATGATATATATAGAAAAGTTAAGCAAAAATGATGAAAAAATTGTGTTAAAGATGATCAAAAATCATTACAGTAATACAAAATCAAAGAAAGCTCTTAGAATACTTGAAAATTTTGATCAGGAAACTACAAAATTCATAAAGATTATGCCAAAGGATTATGAAGCTATGATAGAATTGATCAAAGAAAAGAAAGAAGAAGGGTTGAGTGATTATGGTGCTGAACTAGCAGCGTTTAATATGAGAAACAATAGGTAATGTAAAATGTATAAAGTATAATTATAGGAGTGAACTCCCTATGGGGAGTTTCAAAGCAAAGACATAAGCGAACATATCAAATCAAAGATTTGGTATGTTCGCTTAAACAGTTAACTTATAAATTTTCAATCTAAAAATTATTTATTTGAAATCAGCCTCCTAGAGTGACATCCTGGTTGTTATACCATTCCAATGCCTTATAAAAATCCTCATCTTTAAAATCTGGCCAGTAATTATCAAGAACAAAAAAATCTGAGTAGACTGTTTGAACTGGTAGTAATCCGCTAAGTCTTCTTCTTCCTCCCCATCTTATTACAAGATCAATTCTTGAAATATCGTGTGAGTGTATGTATGGCTGAATATGTTTGTGATTGCAATCCGCAGATTTTAGTGCATATAAGTCCCATTCCCAACCGTAGTTTATAAGAAAATTGACTTTAACTCCTCCAGTTCCAAATAATTTTCTTTTTGTAAAAGCTTCTTTCTGATATGAAGGTCTTTTTGTATTATCTACTGTAAAACCATAAAAAGTGACTTCTTTGATTTTCTCTTTTTCACATAATTTAAATACTTTAAGTCCAGGATTTATTCCGTAGTCATAACCTTCGTCTTTCGCCATATTTTTAGATAATGCCCATCTTCTGTTTCCGTCAGGAATAACTGCTATATGTTCAGGAAGTCTCATTATATTGTGCTCCTCTCCGCATGATTCTCATTTATGATAAGTATAACCAAAAGTCGTAAATAATATTTATTTGTATAAATATGAATAAAGTCAGAATACTATTAATGTAGCAGTATATTAAATTATATTGTAGATATTAATATGTAAGATAATATAAGGAGATTAGCATGAAGAGAGTACTAAAAAATATGGCATTCATTTTTATTTTATTTATTTTATCATATGCAGATGTTTATGCTTATGAAATTAAAAACAACAGTGTATTTTCAAAAGAACATGTGGTTGCAGTTATACGAAAAAATCAGATATGGGCTATTGATGTTAACAATGAAAAAAATAAAGTTCTAGTAGATAAGGGAGGAAAATTCAGCTATCCACTTATATCTTCAACTGGATATATAGCTTATAGAAAAAATAATGATCTGTATGTCAGTAGGATAGATTTTAAAAATAAGAGTGCAACATATAAAGTTACTGACGATGTATTATCATATATCTGGCATAGTAATGGAAGTCTTCTTTATTCAAAGGACAGTGGTGGATTATATGTTAAGGATGTGAAAAATAATAAGAATAAGATATTAAGGCTTGGCAAAGAATCATATGCAAAGATAGTCGAAGGAAAAGATGGTATTATATTTGCAGAGAAGAATGGCATAAAAAATATTAATGGCTATGATTATCAGAATGAATTGGGAATTGTAAAAATGAATCTTAAGAATAATGATGAGATATTAATTGTGGAAAGAAAACCTGGTGATTATGTTACAGGAGATCTTGGTTTAAATCCTAAGATTGCATCAGTTTCATATGATGGCATAAATCTTTTTATTTGGTGTAAACCAAATTCAGAGTCAGCTTCAGCTGATGGTGTGGAACTTGGTGTATATAATGTTAATACAGGGATATTTTCAAGGATATCAGGATCTAAGATAATATCACTTGTTTACACAGATAATATAGCGATTTCACCAGTTAACAATAATGAAGTAGCTATAGTTAATGGATATATTAGAGATATGAATCTAAACAAATCGCTTGATGTAATTGATTTATCAAAAAAGAAAATTAAAAAAATATCCCCAATTGATGAGACAATTATGACTCCATATTACTCTCATGATGGTAAAAGAATTCTTTATTCCTCTGCTCTAAGCAGTGATTCAATTATTAGGTGGCAGAACAATATGGATCATAATATATTTGAGTATGATATAGAAAAGTCTAAAATAGAAAAACTTACAGATAAAAAAGGATACTGGGATTTTGCGCCTAGGTATGTTAATGATGGACAGGACATTGTTTTTTTAAGAAAAAGTAGAGACGGAAAACTTTCATTAATAATAAAAAAGAAAAATTGTGAAAGGACTGTTGTAAAAGGTATACTGAATAATTCTAACTTGTGGTATTATGGACATTATGATTTGGGACGAGTAACTACATTATAATAACTATAAAAATAATTGATAGTAATCATTAGCAATATGAATTTTACTTATCTAAAAAACTTGGATATACTTAAATAATAAATTGAACAGATGGAAAGGGAGTATTTATTGTGAATGATATTGTAATAATTGGTGCAGGAATTATTGGCTGCTCCATTGCCAGAGAGTTATCAAAATATCAGCTTGATATTACTGTAATTGAGAAAAATTTAGATGTAGCAGAGGGCACATCTAAAGCAAACAGTGGAATAGTACATGCTGGTTTTACTGAAAAGAAAAATACGCTAAAAGGTAGTCTCGTTGCTAAGTCTAATAAAATGTTTGACATACTTTCAGATGAGCTGGAGTTTAGTATGGTAAGAAACGGTGCACTTGTATTAGCATATGACGATAACGATGTTAGAAAGATAGAACAGTTAAAGAAGAATGGGGAAGAACTAGGCATTACAGGGCTTTCAATTTTAGATACGGAAGCTGTAAAAAGAAAGCAGGGGAATATAACTAAAGGAGTAAAAGCTGCACTTTATGCAGAAACTTCTGCAATAGTAAATCCATATGATATGACTATTGCTATGGCAGAAAGCGCTGCTTTGAATGGAGTTAATTTTAAATTTGGAGCTAATGTTGTTAATATTGAAAAGAATGGAGATATTCACACTATCTATTTAGAAAATGGTGAAGACATAAAATCAAGATTTGTAATTAATGCTGCTGGTTTATTTGGCGCAGAAATTAATAACATGATGAACGAAGAAAAATATAATATAAGAGGAGTCAAAGGTGAGTACTGTCTCTTTGATAAAATTGCAGGAGCAGCAGTTAAGAACACTCTATTCCGTGTACCTGAAGAAAAAGGAAAAGGTGTTTTGGTAACACCTACTACTGATGGGAATCTTATTGTTGGTCCTAATTCGCAGAAAGAACAATCAGTTTCAACTACAAGAGAAGGTATTGATGAAATTATAGAAAAAGCATCAAAAGTTATTGATGAACTGCCTGTAAAAAGAGTTATTACGTCATTCAGTGGTGTAAGAGCTAAAACAGAAAGTGGTGATTTCATCATAGAAGCACTTAAGGATAATGAACAGTTTATAAACGTAATAGGAATAGATTCGCCAGGGCTTACATGTGCGCCTGCTATAGCTGAATACGTGTCAGATATGATTTCAAAAAATTTAATCATGATAAAAAAACATAATTTTATCAGCAAGAGACACAAGATGGTAAGATTTGCTGAACTTAGTGTAGAAGATAAGAATAAACTCATCAAGGATAATCCTGAATATGGACGAATTGTCTGCAAGTGTGAACTTGTTACAGAAGGAGAAATTATAGATGCAATACATAGAGTTCCTGGTGCAGTTACATTAGATGGTGTTAAGAGAAGAACACGTGCAATGATGGGAGGTTGCCAGGGAATGGGATGTATGCTTCCTATATGCAAAATAATGAGCAGAGAACTTAATGTAGATATAAGTGAAATAAATAAGAATAGTGCATATTCTCCAGCAGTTGGATTCAGGGAGGTTTAGTATATGAATAAATATGATTTAGTTATAGTAGGGGCTGGTGCTGCTGGTATGTTATGTGCAGTAAATGCCAAAAAGCATGGAATTCAAAGAGTATTGATTATTGATAAAGATCCTGTTTTAGGAGGCTCATTAAACGGCTGTACGTATACTATAGATAAAGATAGAAAGATTACTGGAAATCAATATCTTGCAGAATTAACTGAAGAATTTAAAAAGCATGATATAAAGGTGTTACGTAATACTATGGTGCTTAAGATTGATGAACATGGAAGTGCAGTATGTTTAAACAGCACAGAGGGATTACATAAGATTGTGGCTAAAAATATTATTCTCTGCAATGGAGCAAAAGAAAAAGGCAGGAACTCAATTGCAGTTACAGGAGATAGATGTGCAGGTATTTTAAATGTAACAATGGCTAAAAAAATCTTTGCCATGAACATGATTCCAGGAAAGAATATATTGTTTTGCGGAGATGATGGCATAAAAAGAATTATCAATGAGATAAAGAAAAGCAACGTTAACGTTGTAGGAGTTGTTGGTGAAAATAGTTATGGATTGACTGACAACATCTTTAATGGTTATGAAATATCAAGAATTAATGGTAGGGGTAGAGTAGAAGAAGCTATTCTCACAAAGGGAGATGAAGCATTAAAGGTAAAATGTGACACTGTTATCTTTGCGTACGCAAGAATTTCAGATGGAATCGTAGCTATGAGAAGCGGAATAGATTTAAATCCTTTAACCACAGGGCCAAGAGTCGATAAAAATTATATGACTTCAAGAGAAAATATATATGCATGTGGTGATGGTATTTTTATTCATGAATATATTGATGATATTGAGAATGAATGTGAAAATCTAATAAGATTTGTTTTTGACTCTAACTGTAAATAGGGTTAAAATTCTTGTATTTTTTTATATGATATCATATCGTTCATATAATCCTAATTAAACTGTAATATTATTGAAAAGTATTATTTTTACCACAATATTTGACATAATATGAAATGTAGTGTAATATATACAATATAATGTTGAAAGGAAGGTGAAAATTATGATACAGATTAAGATGCCATTAGCAGTGGTAAAGGCTCCAAACAATGATTCAAGTATGATGCATTGTGCGGAGCGTATCATAAGTCGCCTTTCTTTGAGGTAGAGTAAAAATTTGTATAATTCTATTATAATATAATTGTCTAGCTATAGTTTAGTTTTTGTACATTTTTTTACTGGCGTACTTATGAGATATAAAGGCTGGAAGCAGTGTATTATGCTTTCGGCCTTTTGTTTTTATATAATATTTTATGTAAAGCAGAAGGTATACATGAGAAATCGTGTAATCTTCTGCTTTTTTAATTATGAAGGGAGATAATAAATATGAGTTTATTAGAAGTAATGGGTTTATCACACTCATATGGTGATAAGCAGTTGTATACCAATGCATCCTTTGAATTATATAAAGGAGAGCATATGGGAGTAGTAGGACAGAATGGCGCAGGAAAAAGTACTCTGCTCAAAATATTAATGGGAGAAGTAGTACCTGATAATGGCTATATTAAGTGGCAGTCAAACATCAAGGTAGGAATTCTGGATCAGTATGCTCATATAATTGAAAATTATACTGTATTTCAGTATCTAAAAACTGCATTTAATGATTTATATGACGTTGAGAGAAAACTTAATGATGTCTATATGGAAATGGCATCTATCCAGAACGACAAATTAATGAAGAAAGCAGCTTATTATCAAGATGTTCTAGAAGAAAAAGATTTTTATAATATAGAAAGTAACATTGCTAAAGTTGCTACAGGTCTGGGTATAACAGCAATAGGTATGGATAAAATCTTAAAGGAACTCAGTGGTGGACAGAGAGCTAAGGTGATTCTTGCAAAACTTCTGCTTGAAAAACCAGATATCTTAATTCTTGATGAACCTACGAATTTTCTTGTTGTTTATTTTCCCAGGCTATTAATACGTAGTCTTTGTCTGTTTCCTTTTTTACAAGATCTTCAGCTTTCTTGATTGCTTCGTTTTCTTTTTCAGTAATGTCTGCAATTTTGTAATCCATGCTAATGCACCTCCTTATTATATTTCTTGTATTTAATTAAAAAATATACATTTTAGTAGTATCATAATGATTCTATAGTTATAATAAGTAATAGTCTTATATTAAAAGGAGAAAAATATGATAAAAAGTAGATTTTCCATAAGTGAAATAATAACAATAGTAATGAGTTTTGTTGAAAATATTGAGAAAACAGAAATTTATGGTATTGAAGATGAACAAATAGATCTTCCAATAGCCATAGAGAATAGAATAAATAATATGAATAATAAACTGTATAAAGATTTTGTAGATAAAATATCATATATTGCAGAAGAGGTGTATAAATTAAAAACAGGGGAACTTAATCAATTAAATATGATACATGGCGAAATAAAGTTATTGGCCTTGGAGTATTTAAAAGATTATTTAATTGAGTAGAATATTTTAAGGGAGAATACTATGGATATTATTAAGGAGACAAAAATAATAGGTAATTATATTATTGCGTTAAGAAAGTATTTCCATAGACATCCAGAGCTAAGTCTTAAAGAATTTGTTACATCAAAAAAAATAAAATCAGAATTAGACAAAATAAATGTACAGTATATTGAGACAGCAGGTACAGGTGTTGCGGCATTTATAGGAAATGGTAACGGACGTACTATTGCGCTGAGAAGTGATATGGATGCCCTTTTAATAAATGAAAAGACTGGACTTCCATATGAATCGGAGAATGAAGGAATTATGCATGCATGCGGCCATGATGCACATATGGCATCTTTATTAGGAGCTGCAATAATTCTTAAAAAATATGAAAATACACTTCCAGGAAGAGTTGTTCTTATATTTCAGCCAGCAGAAGAAAGCTCCCTAGGAGCAAAACTTATATCAGAAGAGGGAGTTCTTGATGATGTAGATGAAATATTTGGGCTTCATGTTTTTGGTGATATTGAATGTGGGAAAATATCAATTGAAAAAGGGCCGAGAATGGCTGCATCAAATAAGTTTGGTATCAGAATAAAGGGTAGATCTGGACATGCAGGAAAACCTAATCAATGTGTTGATGCAACAGTAGTCTGTGCGGCTATTATAATGAATCTTCAAACTATAATAAGCAGAGAAATAAATCCTTTAGATTCAGCAGTAGTAACGATAGGACATGTAAGCTCTGGAAAATGTCATAATGTAATTTCAGGCGAGGCTTTTATAGAAGGAACAGTAAGAAGTTTTTGGAGTATTTGCTTTTGTAGGTGCTGGCAATGAAGAACTTGGGAGGGATTACCCTAATCATAGTGAAAGATTTAATATTGATGAAAAAGCAGTACTAATAAGTACTGCCTTGTATGTTGCATATGCAATTGAAGCTTTAAGGAAAGAAAATCGAAAACATTAAAGATTGTTTAAAAATTCAATGAAATTTTCAACTTCAGTTTCATCAGTAGCCCATGAAGTTACAAGACGCAAAACAGAATTATTTTCATCTTCTTTTTTCCATAAAGTATAATTGTAATTATTACTTATTTTTTTAACGATATCATTTGGGAAAATAGGGAATATTTGATTGGTATCTGAGTCTATCATGAATTTATATCCTGCTTTAGTTATACCATCTTTAAGTTTCTTAGCCATTTTATTTGAGAAATCACCTAATTCAAAATAAAGGTTATCCTTGAACAACTCTAAGAACTGGATACCAAGAAGTCTTCCTTTTGCAAATAAAGCTCCTTTATTTTTTATGTTATATCTAAAATCTTCTTTAAGTGAATTATTGCATATCACAAGTGCTTCACCCATAAGTGCACCACATTTAGTTCCACCTATATAGAAGGCATCGCATAATCTTGGATAATCTGAAAGAGCAATATCATTTCCATCTGCACATAAAGCAGAAGCCAGTCTTGCACCATCAAGATATAAGAAAAGGTTATGTTTTCTGCAGCAGTCGCTTAATGATTTAAGTTCTGATTTACTATAGATTGTTCCAATTTCAGTTGGATTTGAAATATACACAAGCTTAGGTTTTACCATGTGTTCATCAGTATGTTCTGCAAGAACCTTTTCAATGTGGCATGCCTGTAGTTTGCCATCGTAAGTATCAGCAGCTGAAATTACCTTGTGACCTGTAGCTTCAATAGCTCCTGTTTCGTGAGTATTTATGTGACCTGTGCTTACAGCAATTGCTGCTTCATAAGGTTTAAGAAAAGAAGAAATTGCTGTAAGATTTGTCTGTGTACCACCAACAAGAAAATGTACATCAGCATCATTATAGTCCATTTTGTTTTTTATGTATTCTGCAGCTTTTAAGCAGTAATCATCGGTACCATAACCATCGGTCTGTTCCATGTTTGATTTTATCATAGCGTCAAGAATCCTTTTGTGAGCACCTTCGCTATAGTCATTTTTAAAACTATACATATATAATCCCCCAATCATTTTTGAAAATTCGGAATGAATTATTTAATATTTTATAATTATATCATTTAATATTAAATTTTTCATTTATTTATCAAATAAAACCCATTTTTAATGGCATCATATCTTTTGTGCAGAATAATGGTATAATATACTTAAATATCAATATAATTTAAAAATATTTATGAGGATGGGGAAGTATTATGGATAATAACTTAATATTATATGAAACTCATTATGGTTCTGCAAAGAAAGCAGGAGAAATATTTTCTTTAATATTAGGACATTCTAAAATATATGATATTAAAGATTATAATGGAGATTGTAAAGATTATGGAAGATTAATATTTATTTTTGGGTTTCATGGAAATGACACAGCAGATAAAATAGGAAGCTACATTTCAGCTAATAAAGATAGGATAAAGGATAAAAAAATAATATTAATAGGAGTCGGACTTGAAAAAAGTGATTTAAAGAACTATATAAAAAAGATTACAAATATAATGGGTAGAGATGCTGATTATATAGATTTTATACATGGCGAGTTAAGAATGAAAAATTTGACGCCTGAAGATAAGGATATACTTGAAGCCTTCTTTAATGAGAGTAATATTATTTTAACTGATATGGGTAAGTTTAAAGTAAGTGAAGTATGTGATATTGCACAGAAATTTTATTATTTATTAAAAGAGCAAGGCAGAAAAATAGAAGAAAAAGAACTATTAAAGATATGTTATAAGTATTTAAGTGAACATAACACATGTGCTTTAGCAACTGGAACTAATGGCTTTGTAAGATGTACACCTTTAGAGTATCTTTTAAAAGGTAAAGATTTTTATTTGATTACAGAAGGTGGCATGAAGTTTTATGGTATGCTTCAGAATAAGAATGTCTGTGTTTCTGTATTTGAAAGCTATAAAGGAATGGGAAAGCTGAAGGGTATGCAGCTGACAGGAATAGCAGAAAATGTTGAATATTTAAGTGATGAATATAATAATGTTATTAAGTTAAAAGGCTTGAAAGCAGAAGTATTAAAAAAGCTTCCTGTAAAACTTAATGTGATAAAGGTTAAGATAAGCAGGATAGAGTATCTTAACTCTGATTTTAAGAAAAAATGTTATAACATCAGTCAGATACTTGAGCTATCGGTATAATTTTATTCTACTAATAAAATTAACATCTCGATAACTGTGAATTTGTAGATTATTTCAAATTCCTGTTTATCGGGATTTTTTGTATTTTATCATTTTTTTATTGTCAAAGTGGATTTCTTTGGTAAAATGTAGTTAAGTATTCAGAAATAAGAGGAGGATATACTATGATTAGAATTTTGTTTTTAGAGGATGAACCTACCATACAGGATGTTACTGCTGAGTATATGAAAATGAAGAATTATGATGTTACTTGTGTAAAAGATGCTAAAGAAGCACTTTATAAGATAAAAAATGATAAATATGATTTAGCAGTTTTAGATATAAATGTACCCAAAGGAAGTGGATTGGATGTGCTGGAGTATATTAAAAGCAGCAACAGTAGCACAGCAACTATAATGCTTACTGCATTAGGTGATGAGGAAACACAGATTCGAGCATTTAATATGAATGCAGATGATTATGTTGTAAAACCTTTTTCACCTATTTTACTATTGAAAAGGATTGAGGCGGTTTTGA
Organism: Inconstantimicrobium porci; assembly: GCF_009696465.1. Classification (GTDB taxonomy): domain Bacteria; phylum Bacillota; class Clostridia; order Clostridiales; family Clostridiaceae; genus Inconstantimicrobium; species Inconstantimicrobium porci. The sequence continues at coordinate 80,423 of NZ_VULX01000003.1, forward strand.
GAAGAACTATTAATCAAAACAGTGAGGTTCTTAAGAAAGATGGTTTATTTATTAAAGATGATTCGTATGAAGTATATTATAATAATGTGTCTTTAAAGTTAACATTAAGTGAATTTCTTCTTTTGCAGACTCTAATGAAGGAACCTCAACGTGCTTTTACAAGAGAACAACTGATACTTAGGATATTTGATGATGAGTATTGTGGTAATGATAGGATTATTGATGCACATGTAAAAAATATTAGAAAAAAACTTCCTAAAAATTATATAAAAACTGTAAACGGGATAGGATACCAGTTTAATAAGGAGGCATAATATGAATTTGTCTAAAAAAACATTTACCTACAGCAGTATAATGGCAGCGTGTATTGTAGTAATAGTTCTGGGGTATTTTATATTGATGCTTCCATCGCTTTATGTGAATTATATGGAAAGACTTAATTATGATTCGATAAAGGAGGTGCAGAAAGTTTACCTCAGAGATAGATGCTATAAAAATGTGAAGTCCAGGAATCCAACATCTACATGTACAGTATCTATTCCTAAGAACAAGGATGAAATTAAAGTAGAAAATGCACTGGGAACTATTGATGCTATTATTTATGATCAGGATATAAAAAACATCCTTAATGAAGGCAGAAAGATTTTCTCAAAATCTTTTGATGGAGAGAAACTTAAAGATTCCGAGTTTGATAAATTAAAAGAATGTGGAAATAACACCACTTTACAATAAAATTAGCTGACTTCGTCTTGCAAAGCAAAGTAATTAATAGCATCTTTAATTGTTATAATATTTTTTACAGATTGTAGTGTTTTCAACAACTTATCAATAAATAATTCCTTGAGAATGCCTTCTGACAAGTGATATTTAAATTCTTGTGGACTTTGAAATTGATATTTAGAAAATTGCTCATTTATAAAAGGTAAAGTAATACACATGGTATAGGCTACCCCTAGTAAATTGACATACTTCTCTATACCAGCTTTACTTATTACCATATAATTACTAAACGACCAAAAAGTTTTTTGTTGATAAAATATTACTTCAATATTCCAACGAATTTTGTAAATATTATAAATTGTTTTATCAAGTTTATCAGAATCATTTGCTGTTGAATTATCAAAACTATTGATATCATCAGGATTTATTGTGCTCATATATAAACGTACAGACTTGAAAGTCTCTATGTCGGTAGTAGTAACTGTTATATACACAATTTTATCTGTCAAATTTGTTTTTGCTTGTGTATGAGCTATAAAATATTTGCCGTCTTTAACATAATCAAGAGTTTTATAATTAATTCTATGACCTCTTTTTCTAGGACGGCCTCTTTTTCCTGTATGTTTTTCATATGAAACTTCATACATCACAGTATCCGAACGCAAAGCACCTAAAACATTTATATTTGCAAATTTTTCAATTTCATCTATAAATGGCTTTTTAGTATACCAAGAGTCACATGTAACTATGACTTGATATTCTTCAAGTGCAGGGGCAACGGATGCTACCATATCAGCAGCTAATTTTAATTTTGTTTTTGATTTATCGTAGAGTTTGTATTGCACTGGAATTTTAATATAATGAATTTTTTTATTATACATTACTGGAATAGCCATAGCTAAACATACAAAACAATGCCCATTTAAATAATTAGATCCGTTTTTACTTGTATGATCAAATAGCTTACTATAACAATCAAAATGTTTTCCAAATTTACTTTGAAGTGTATCATCAACTATTAAATAAATAGTTATATTATCTTTTAATTCATTTGGAATAAGCTTTATTAAAATGTTGATAGTTGCTATCGCTAACTCGGTTATATTAAAATTCTTTTCTGATAAGAAATAGTAAAATCTATTTAAGCAGACATTCCAATACTTTCTTATAAATTTATCATAAAGTAATTTTATAGACTTAGCTTCTTGCATATATAGAATTGAGATTACTATTATTTGAAAGTTATCAAAGCTTCGTTTATAAAAAATACTTTTATATGCAGTTAATATTTTTTTAATGTATTAATTAGTGAATTATTACCAATACTATTCATAGAACCAAACACCGTCCTTACAAAAGAGTTTGTTTGTTATGCTTAGTTTGTACAGGAAACGGTTTTTGGTTCGTTGTATTTTATGGTAATTTAATTACTTGTAAAGTGGTGTTAAGTTAATCATAACATGAAATATAACAATTATGAGGATAAATTTATATGAGGATGCGTAATCTTTTTAGAAAAGAGACTCAGAGTAAGATGTTTACAACTTCAGAAGCTAAAGAAATTGCCAAGAAATTAGGAATAGATTTTTCAAAGGAAAAATTTGATCTTTCACAGTTTACAATAGGGGTTAACGTAGAATTAGAACATGGCAGGAAATCTGAGAAAACAAATGTTACTAATGATAATCCTATTTTGACTGGCAAGATTGCACTGGCACATCTTATGGAGTTTCCAGATTATTATACAAGGCTTACTAAGCTTGAAGAAGAAGCCAAAGCTGACTGGAATAAATAAAGTTAAAAGAGCTGTTTACAATCATAAACATTGTAAACAACTCTTTTTTATATGTGTAGTTTTATCCAGTTGCTCCATGATGGATTGTTATCTTTGGCATTTGATTTGCAGTATTCATAAAACTTTGATAAAAATACAAATTCTTTACCCTGACTGAATTCTGCTTTAGTTTCTTCTTTAAATGAAACTGGGAAGTTAACCTGTCTTGTAATAATATCATCTAGAGATACATAGTTACAGTTTTTGATGATATCATACATGATCATAAATGTTGTTGTTCTGCCAACGCCTTCCTTGCAGTGGAAATGAAGCCATGAGTTCTTTGACTGGTTTTTTACTAGATTAAGAAAATAATCGACTGCTGAATTATCAGGCAAATCAAAGTCGGTAACAGGTATTCTTATATAGGAAAGGCCATTACTTTTAACAAGTGTTTCTTCAGTATATGTTACTGTTGGGGTTATAGTAACATCGGGACGATTATAGAAAGTGAGTGGTTTATTAAGCGGAACGCTCTTTAATAGTTTATTTTCCCTCATATTTATCTGAGATAGGTTTAAACCAGCATTAGCATTATCACGTGCATTAGCCCAGCTTATAGGAAGTTCGTTTATAAAGCCATGTGATTCCTGTCTTAAATCAATATCTGTAATTTTGTAAGGTGATTTTATAGCATCTACAAGCAGTGGAAGATTAGTTTTTGAAAACTGTTCACTGCCTGATATATTTAATGTGCTCATACCCTTGGTATTGATATTTGTGTTATTAAATACTGATAAGTCAGCTGTAGTCCTGAAATGTGTTGGGAGTTGGTCAAAACGCATTATATCAAGAATTAGATGAATTTCATCACTATTAGTATCACTTAGATTATTGCTTTTGCCTTCAGAAGCAGCTCCTAATAAGAATAAGCATAGAAATATACATGATAGTAATGCGATTATTTTTTTCCTATTCTTTTTATTCAATAATCTTCATCTCCTAAAAAATAATTTCTTGTTTATTTATATATTTTGGCTAAGTATTCTCAATTTTATGATTTGCATAATTAATGTTTTTATGTATATTCTTTAGTCAGTATATGATGTAAAATAATAAATGGATTGTTTTAGGAGGAGATAATATGAAGAAACTGCATATAGGCGATAAAGTCGCATTAGTAGCTAATTCTAATGGATTATATAAAGAAAATGCTGAAAAGGTTGAAAGACTGACAGCGGTACTTACTGATATGGGGCTTGATGTTCAGAAATCAAAGTATATTTATGCTGAAAATTCAATTTTTAATGGAACAGGAAAAGAACGAGCATCTGAACTTATGAGTTTTTTTGAGGATAACAGTATAAAAGCTGTGTTTGATATTTCAGGTGGTGATGTTGCTAACCAGGTTATTGGATATCTTGATTTTGAAAAAATAAAAAATAACAAAAAGATGTTTTTTGGGTATAGTGATCTTACTGTAATATTGAATTCATTATATTCTCAATGTGGATTGGAAACTTATCTGTATCAGATAAGGAATCTTGTTTCTGATAACGCAGAAAAACAGATAGCAGAATTCAAAAAGACATTTATGAATGATGAGGAAACACTTTTAGACTTTGATTATAAATGGCTTAAAGGAAAATCTATGCATGGGGTAGTTGTAGGTGGAAATATAAGATGTTTTTTAAAGCTTGCTGGTACAAAATATATGCCTGATTTTACAGACAAAATATTATTTATTGAAAGTCTTGGCGGAGATGTAGCGAAGATGGCTACATTCCTTGCACAATACAAAATGATGGGTGTCTTTGATAAGATTAAGGGAATAATACTTGGAACATATACAGAAATGCAGAGAAAAGAATATAGACCTTCTATAGAAGAACTTGTTCTAGAAGCTATTGGTGAGAGAAACATACCTATAGCAAAAACAGAAATGATAGGCCATGGCACAGATTCAAAGTGTATTGTTATTGGCAGAGACATTAAATTAGAGTAATGAAGAGGGATTATATGAAAATAGAAAAAATTAAAAAATATATCAAAGACGAAACTGTACTTGTAATTGCAGTCCTTTTGGCATGTGTAACATCTGTGTTTTCGTTGCCCAAAATTGAATACATAGATTTCAAAGTGCTGATTACTCTTTTTAACCTGATGATAATAGTTGCGGCATTCAGGAAAATGAATGTGCTTGATTATATAGCAGTATCAGTAGTTAGCAGGTGTAAAAGTTACAGGACGGTGTATTTATCACTTGTCTTTATAACTTTTATATCATCAATGTTTGTTACAAACGATGTGGCACTTCTGACATTTGTGCCGATTACACTGATCATTGGTGAGAAAATAGATATTGATGTTATTAAGACTGTGGTGCTGCAGACAATAGCAGCTAATCTTGGCAGCAGCTTTACACCAATGGGTAATCCACAGAATATTTTTGTATATAATTTCTATAATATTAAAACATCTGAATCTTTCAGGATTACATCAGTAATAGTCTTATTATCAGTGATTTTTCTAGTATTCTTTATACTCAGGGGAAAGAATGAAAGTATTGAACTGACATTTAATAAAATAAACATTAAAAGTAAGTCAAAGCTAGCTATTTTTTCAGTTGTTTTAATTATAATATTGTTATCTGTATTTCATGTATTAGATTATAGAATAGCTTTTGCTGTTACAGTTGTGTCTGTACTTATTATGGATAGGTCACTGATAACAAGAGTTGATTATTCACTGTTGATAACATTTGTGGGATTCTTCATTTTTGTCGGCAACATTTCAAATATGCCTGCAGTAAAATCATTTATGGGGGGAATTCTCAAAAGTGCAGATAATACTTTCTGGGCAGGGCTTATTTCCAGTCAGTTTATCAGCAATGTACCGGCAACTATGCTTTTATCAGGATTCACCGGCTATTATAAAGAACTGCTTCTTGCAGTTAATATCGGAGGATTAGGAACGCTTATTGCATCGCTTGCCAGTGTAATTTCGTACAAGCTTTATGTTAAAGAATATGGTGAAACTTCAGGAAAGTATATGAGGGTATTTTCACTGTATAATTTTTTGGGCCTAATATTATTTGCGGTAGCAGCAAAATTAATCTTGATTTAAGATATAGCAAAAAATGTATTTACATCATATGTTAAAGGTGGTAAAATCAAATTGTATTTATTTTATAGCATTAGAGATGATGCTTGAAAGGAGTTGTTTTAGAATGAAAAAGAATATAAAGGTGATTAATATCTAAAACTTAATATTTACAGAAATACGGAATGAAGCTGTATTTTTGTGTTTAAAGACCTTTCACAAATAAATGCTGTAAAAAGAAAAATAAAATGGGGTTAATATCCATAGTTGGCAGCCTATTTAATGAGGGCTGTTTACTATGGATTTTTTATACCCATTTTTATTAGTTAAAGGAGGAGTGTATTATGAGAAAATTTAGTTTTTGTATAGAAAAGAGATACTTTAATTTTATGGAGGAATTTGATGAATAATATTAATTTAGAAGAATTTGGATATAGTGATTTTTATAAAAGACAAGTTGAGGAAATGAATATAGATGATAAAGATATTGTTCCAGCAAGAGTAATTGAAGTGCATAAGGAACAGTATAAAGTAATAAGCCGTTTTGGGGAAAAGTCTGCAAAGCTTAAGGGCTCATTATTTTATAATGACAGTTTTGAGAATGAGTATCCAACTGTTGGAGATTTTGTTCTAGTAAAGTATAATCCTATGGGTGATGACGTAATCTATGAAGTGTTAAAGAGAAAAAGTAAATTTTCTCGTCTTGATTCATGGAATCTGAAAGAACAGATTGTTGCGGCTAATTTTGATTATGTATTTATAGTTGTATCAATGAATTATGATTTTAATATAAAGAGGATAGAAAGGTATATAGCTTGTGCATGGCAGAGCGGAGGAACTCCTGTTATAATTCTAACTAAGTGTGATTTATGCAGTGACTATTCTGAAATGATAGAGAAACTTAATGAAATAGCCTTTGGTATAGATATATTTGCAGTAAGCTCTTATACTGGTTACGGTATTGATGAACTTAAGAAATATATAAAGCGCAATAAGACACTTGTACTTCTTGGTTCGTCAGGCGTTGGTAAATCATCATTAACTAATACATTGGCAGGTAAAGAAATAATGAAAGTTAATGATATAAGAGAAGATGATAGTAAAGGAAGACATACAACTACACATAGACAGATGATTTTTGTTAGCGATGGAAATATGGTAATTGATACTCCTGGGATGAGAGAAATGGGATTATGGGATGCTGAAAATGGTATGGATGAGACTTTCAGCGATATTGAAGAATTGGCACATAATTGTAAATTTAGTGATTGTACTCATAACAGTGAGCCAGGCTGTGCAGTGAGAAAGGCGCTACAAGAGGACACTTTATCTAAAGAAAGATTTAAAAATTATTTGAAGCTTCAGAAAGAAGTTAAGTTTGCGATGGAGAAAGAAAAAAGAAAACTTAAATCAAGAGAATTCAACAATAGAAAGAAAAAAATGAAGCTTAAGTGGAGAGCATAGAAAATAAGTTATTTAAAGGAGAAGAATAAATTATGAAGTTTGTTTTAGCGCCAGATTCATTTAAGGAGAGCATGACATCTAAAGAGGTCTGTAATGCAATTACTGAGGGAATAAGGAAAGTATTTAGCAATGCAGAGATAATAGCAGTTCCGATGGCTGATGGTGGTGAAGGCACAATGCAGTCTATGATTGACAGTACAAATGGAACGATTTATTCTGAAATAGTAAAAGGCCCGTTAGGAAGAGATATTAAGGCACAGTTTGGAATACTTGGCGATAAGAATACAGCAATAGTTGAAGCTGCAGAAGCATGTGGCTTGCAGCTTGTAGATAAATCATTAAGAAATCCGTTAATTACAACAACTTATGGTGTTGGACAGCTTATTAAGTCTGCGCTTGATATGAATATCAATAAATTAATCATTACGCTTGGAGGGAGCTCAACTAATGATGGAGGAGTAGGGATGCTTCAGGCTCTTGGTGTCAAATTTCTTGATGAAAAAGATGAAGAAATATCATTTGGAGGGGCTTTCCTTTCTAAGATACGCAAAATTGATATTAGCATGATTGATAAGAGAATTAAGAATATTGAGATAAAGGCAGCCTGTGATGTTAAAAATCATCTTACTGGAGATAAGGGCGCAAGCAGAGTGTTTGCGAAACAAAAAGGTGCATCAGAGGAAGACATAGTTATGCTTGATAATAATTTAAAACATTATGCGAATGTGGTAAAAGAACAGTATGGAATTGACATTGATAATGTTGAAGGTGCTGGCGCTGCTGGAGGATTAGGCGCTGCTGTTACTGGATTCTTAGGCGGAAAGCTAGAAAATGGCTTTAGTATAGTTTCTCAGTGCTGCAATTTAGAATCAAAGATGAAAAATGCAGATTTCGTCATTACAGGTGAAGGAAGTATTGATTCACAGACAAAAGAGGGCAAGACACCTTATGGAGTTGCAAAAACTGCTAAGAAGTTTTATATACCTGTGATAGCATTATGTGGCAGATCAGGAGAAGGAATAGAAGAATTATATGAAGAGATTGATTCAATTGTATGTATAGTTCCGGGAGCTGTAGCTCTTGAAGATGCACTTAAAAATGGTAAAATTAATATAACGAGGACAATGGAGAATATCTGTAGAATAATAAAAATTTCAAAGAATTTATAAAATAATAGTTAAGAGATAGGAGAGAATATAAATGAAAAAGTTACTTGTAGTTGTAGATTATCAGAATGATTTTGTAGATGGATCATTGGGATTTGAGAAAGCAGCCACTTTAGAAAAGGGTATCGTTACTAAAATCCAACAGTATTTGAATGAGGGTCATAGTGTTTTATTTACCTATGATACTCATCATGAAGATTATTTGAATACTAGGGAAGGTAAGAAACTCTCTGTACTTCATTGTGTTGAAGGTACTTATGGACATGAATTGTATGGAAAACTTAATCAATATAAAGATGCAGAAAATACTATTCATATAAACAAATTTTCTTTTGGAATGTCATCTGAAAACATTGAAGAGTTATCAAATCAGATTGGTAGCAATGTTGATGAAATAGAGATAGTTGGAGTAGTTACCAATATGTGTGTAATCAGCAATGTTGTAGTACTACAGTCTCAATATATGAACGCAGAAATTATAGTAGATGCATCTTTATGTGCAAGTTTTGATGATGAACTTCATGAAAAGGCTCTTGATGTTATGTCAGCAATGCAGGTTAAAGTAATAAATAGGTAAGGATTATACTGAAATTGTCGGAAATTTATACCATAGGACATTCTAATTATTCTTTTGATAAACTTGTAGAAATGCTAAAAAAGTATGAAGTTAACTGTGTCATTGATATAAGAGCTGTTCCGTATTCAAAATACAATGATCATTTTGATAAGGAAATAATAAAGTATTCTTTAAATAAGGCAGGATTAACATATATTTATATGGGTTATGAATTTGGCGCAAAAAGAGATAATAGATCCACATATAATGAAATGGGATACTGTGACTTTAATAAGCTGATATTTGATGATCAATTCTTAAAAGGCATAGATAGATTGAAAAAAGGGTTACAGAAAGGATATAAAATAGCACTGCTTGGTGCAATGAAGGAACCGATAAGATGTCCAAGGAGCATTCTTCTTGGAAGATATCTTGAGGATATAGGAATTAGAGTTAAACATATTGTTCATAGCGGGGAAATTAAGACTCAGGTAGAAATAGAACACATGCTTCTTGAAAAGTATTTTCCAGACAGAAATCAGATTACTATTGAGGATCTAATTGGAACGAAAAGAACTGAAAAAGAAATGATTGAGGAAGGTTACAGGATTGCAAACAAAGAAATAGGATATAGATTGGAACACAAAAAGTAAGTATTAAAATAAAAAGGCTTCTGTATTAAATGCAGAAGCTTTTTTTACATGCATATAACAAACAATAATGTAAAATGTTTGCCACTGTATAGACAAATTCAAGAAAAGATTGTAATATATAATTATGAAATTAATGGGGGACGATATTGTGGTAAAATTAGAAAGGTATATCGATGAAAATGGTATAATTAATGTATGGCCTAAAAAGCATGAAGCAAAGGAAGCTGTTTTACAGTATTTGAGTACTAAGTTTGAAGAAGACAGGGACTATACTGAAAAAGAAGTAAACAGCATTATTGATAAATATCATAGCTTTAATGATTATTTTCTGCTTAGAAGAGGGCTTATCGATTATAAGATGCTGAAGAGAACAAGAGATGGTTCTAGGTATTGGAAAGAACAAATGGAGGAATAAATATGTATAAGGATAATGAAAGATTCTGGAATTCATCGGTTGATGATATAAAAAAAGGTTACAGTGAAGATGACAACAGTTATACATGTCTTATATGCAATAAAAAATTTATTAAAGGTAGAATATACAAATATGTTGATGAACTATATGATTCAAAAAAGTCAGTAGAAATTCATATTCAAAAAGAGCACAAGTCTATGCTTGAGTATCTTTTAAGTATGAATTCAAGTTTTACTGGTCTTTCAGCTGTTCAGACTGAAATTATAAAGATGTTTGCGCAGAACATTTCAGATAAAGAGATAGCTACAAAATTAGATGTTGCGCAGTCAACAATTAGAAATCATCGATACAAACTTAGAGAAAAAGAAAAGCAGGCTAAGATATTCTTATCTATAATGCAGCTTTTATCAGAGGATACTAAGGAAGGTATCAATATTCTTGATAATGGCTTTATATGTGATGCTCATAAAACAGCTACTACATTAGATGATAGATTTAATATTACTGATGTTGAAAAAACAAAAGTAAAGGCATCTTATTTTAATAAAGATGGTACATTAAAGAATTACCCATCAAAAGAGAAGAAGAAGATAATAATTCTTGAAAAAATCTGCGAAAGCTTTGAAAAGAATAAAAATTATAATGAGCAGCAGGTCAACGAAATAATAGAAAGGATATATAAAGATTATGCTACAGTACGAAGAGCTTTGATCGAATATGGATTCTTAGGAAGAAGCACAGATTGCTCAGTGTACTATCTAAAAATATAGAATTAAATTATTTTGAAACTCCTTTAATGGAGTTTCATTCATAATTCATCATTTTGTAATATTCATTCAGAATTAATCTTGAGGGGATGAAGATTCAGATTTATATGGCAGCTTTGTTTTATCAAATGAAATATAATTGTTCTGTTCTGTTCCAAGAATCAATTCAATAAGTTCGTCTAAAAGAATGTCATTAAATTCACCATTTCTAAAGTCTGTAATGATGCTGTCAGCATCTTCTCTAAATTGTACATCTGATAAGATTTTTTTAAAAGCCACAGGAAATTCACAGTATTTTGAGATAACATTGCTATTAGTGTCCATATTAATAAATGTAGGTATTTTGGATTCACTAAGACATTTGTTTAAGAAATCTTTATGTTCTTCTATATCATAAAAGTTAATATGTATATTAGGATTAATTTTGCTTATCTCTACAAGTATAGGAGTTGCAGTAGCGGCATCAGGGCATCTTGATGACGAGAAGACTGCTATATTTGTTTCTATATTTATACTTAATATTTTATCGAGAATTTTATCTTTAGAATTGTTAAAATAACTGATCTGTTGGGATTCCTTATGAACAATCATATCAAGATTTTCTTTCGATGCTTTGGCTTTGAAAGAATTATAATCAATGCTTTTTCCTAAAATCATTTTAAACCTCCTAATATTTAAATTAAGATTAGTCTACTGTATTTGCTCTAATATTGCAATTTAATATTAGAGACAAGTGAATACAGATTTATTATATATCGACAAAATATTTGAAATATATCCTGCATATTCGACATAAAAATGCAAGAAATAAATAAGAAAACGTTATCTTTTAATCAAAAGCAAAGATAATTATAAAATTGTTAATAATTTCCATAGAATTATAATTAAATTTAATGTATAATTATAAAAAACAGATGAAATGAATTGAAAAACAATAGCATTAATTGGGATTTTAATAATTATTATAGGATTTGCACTGAATCTTAATACTATAGCAGTAGTTATTAGTGCGGGTATTGCAACTGGATTAGTTGCAGATATGAGTATTTTTGAAATACTTAATACTTTAGGAGAAACGTTTATTGCTAAAAGAGAAATGTGTTTATATTTATTAACACTTCCTGTAATCGGATTATGTGAAAGATATGGACTTAAAGAAAAGGCAATTATGCTTATTAAAAAGGCAAAAGGATTATCAACTGGTAAGTTGCTAACTGGATACTTATTCATTAGAGAGGTTTCATCAGCAGTATCTGTGAAAGATAGTGTAAAGTTTCGTATGAAAAAATAAAGAAGAAATATTTCTTACTTATTTTAGAAATATGAACTTAATCTTTCATTTGATTTTTAAAATTGAATATAGCAAATAGGCCTTCGGTGACGGAGGCAAAAAATAACAATAAATATTTAGTTAAATTACTTGTCAGGAAGCATCTGATTCTTGCATTTGAAGAATTGTCTGTTGACCTAAGCTAATGAGTATCTGCCATTTAGCAGGCATGTTTTCGGCAAACTCAAACTCTTTAAGCTCATTTAAAGGCTTCCAGTAATTATAAGGATGAGGTCTTAAAAAGTTGTAATATGCAGTCCATAAAGAAAAACCGTAAAGGGCACCGTCATCACTGCCGTATCCGCAAGTAACACGATAGGATGATTTGAAAGTCCTGTTTAATCGCTCAACAACTTGTTTTACCCATCTGAATTCTGTTGAGACAGGATCATCATTTGTTAATCCAATGACTTGGGTTAGATTAAAGATTTTATCTTCTTCCAATTCAAATTGCTGCTTTGCTAATGGATACGCACTATAGCCATCAGCAATGAACTTAAGAGTTTTGTTTGGGAAGTTTTTAATTAAATTAGCAAGATAGTATGAACACTTATTATTTGTGCATTTATGTACTTTAAAATGTTTTCGTTCCTTACGTTCCGTAAGCGTCGAGCCACAGTATGGACATTTAAAAACTAAAGGCTTAGTAACAAAATTAGACTCTTGAAATGCAGTACCATAAACTTTGCATTGATACTGGCCTTTACTACCATTGTTATCATAGATGTATTCATGAGTGGCACCACATTTAGGACAGACAATTTTGTGGGATATAGTTTTACCGTTACGTCTTTGGACGGGCTTGATAATTTTATTATATTTATGCTTGTAATACGCTAAAAGCAGTTTGTAATCAACCTGCTCAAAACGTTTGATTATAGGAAGTTTATCAACTTTGAACTTTTGATATTTAGGACTGTTAGAATCATCAAATTGCATTTGTTTAAGTGGTATATGCTGAGCAATAAATCCTATAAGTTGATAAATAATTTTAATTCGATATTGATTATATATTAGTAAATAAGTTATAATTGAATCCACAATAACGACATCCTTTCGTGTTTATTTTTGTATTGTAGGAGATTCAATTGTAACATGAAATTAGGGGGTCGTTGTTTTTTTATACAAAAAAACTTCCGAAACCTTGATATATAAATAAATTTTAAAGTAAAAAGTGTGAAGAAACTTTACACTAACTAATAAATTAAGGGAGCTGATATTATGAAGGTATTAATAACTGGTTTTGATCCGTTTGGCGGAGAAAAGATAAATCCTGCTCTAGAAGCAGTTAATGCGCTTCCAGACAACATCGCTGGAGCCGAAGTAATAAAAATAGAAATTCCTACAGTTTTCAGAAAATCATTAGAAAGAATAGAAGAAAACATAATAAAATATAATCCTGATATTGTTATTTCAGTTGGACAAGCAGGTGGAAGATTTGGTGTTACTCCTGAAAGAGTAGCAATCAATATAGATGATGCAAGAATTGAAGATAATGAAAAAAATCAGCCTTTAGATATCACTATATTTGAAGATGGCGAAAATGCATATTTCTCAAACCTTCCAATAAAAGCAATGGTTAAGGAAATGAAGGAAAATGGTATTCCAAGTGCTGTTTCAAATACTGCAGGAACTTTTGTATGTAATCATGTTATGTATGGAATACTATATATGATAGATAAAAAGTATCCTGGAGTTAAGGGCGGATTCATCCATGTTCCATATACACCAGCTCAAGTTATTGATAAGCCTGAAAAACCATCAATGTCAGTAAATGATATAGCAAAAGGATTAGAACTTTGTATCAAGGCAGCAGTAGAGAATAACGAAGACATCAAAGTAATAGGAGGTACAATTTGCTAATGAGTAATATTAATATTTTTGTTTATGGAAGTTTAAGAGAAGGGTTTTACAATTATGACAAGTATCTAAAGGGAAGAGTTATCAAGATGACTCCAGCAGTTTTAAAGAACATGGATTTATATGATCTTCCATATAAGGGCTACCCAGCTATAACTAAAGGAACTGGAATAGTTCAGGGAGAAATCTTTGAAGTTGAAAATTATGATGATACTATAAATGCTATCGATGTAATGGAAAACTTCAAGGGAGAAGGAAATCCTGAAAATGAATATCATAAAACTTTACTTGAAGTTGAACACAAAGATGGAACTAAGGAAAAGTGTTATGTTTACTTCTATAATCCATCAATAGATGAAAGATTTGAAAAAGACGCAATATACATAGCAGACGGAGACTGGAAAAAGTTTAAGTTAGCTCAGAAATAGTAGAATATAGTTTCTCACAAAAAGAGTTTGTGGGAAACTTTTTTTATATTAATAATATACTGCACATAGAGGTTTGGAGGCTTTGGCTTCATTAAAATATAAGAAACCAGCTAGCAAAACTAGCTGGTTCCATCCATAATTCTAAATTTTAAAATCTAAATTCTTAATTATTTCTAGTCTTTAAATAGTATGGAGACTCTTGTTTATTTAAATATTTGTTAGTACATCATCTACATGTCCAGGTACTTTTACTTTTCTATATGCTTTTGTAATTATGCCTTCTTCGTTGATTATAAATGTACTTCTTTCGATTCCGTAACATATCTTACCAAACATTTTCTTTTCTTTCATTACATTATACATATTACATACTGTTTCATCTTCATCAGATAAAAGAATAAAAGGAAGATCATATTTAGCTATGAATTTGTCATGAGATTTTAGTGAATCTCTGCTTATGCCAAGTATCACTGTATTTTTGTTGCTTACATCATCGAAGCAGTTTTTAAAATCTTGAGCCTCAACAGAACATCCTGGTGTGTTGTCTTTAGGATAAAAGTATAATATTATCTTTTTGCCCAAGTAATCGCTTAGTTTATGTTCTTTTTTATCTGATCCATTCAAAGTAAAGTCTGGTGCTTTCATACCTTCTTTTATTATTATATTTTTCATTATGTATACCTCCATAGATTATATTGATTATTATCTAATAATTCTTATTGGTTGTAAATACAATTGATAAAAAAATAATAAATGACGAGTTATTTTGATAAGAAACATGTAAAAACTAATAAAATAAAGAAAATGCACAATAAAACTTAAAAAATATTGACAAAATATCACTCTGGTATTATTATCTAAATAATGAAATATTGGATTTGCAAAACAAAATATAATCTATATGTAAAATGTATAAAATATATCAAGTGCTAGCCGGTATATTTAGTATAAATTTATATTAAAAATAAGAAATTATTTTTACTTGGGGGTTATTATTATGAATGGATTATTAATGGTAGGTGTTGCTATAGTTATTTTAAGCAGTGCATATTTATTTTATGGAAGGTGGCTTGCGAATAAATGGGGCATAGATGCAAAAGCTAAGACACCTGCATATACTCATGAAGATGGTGTGGATTTCATTCCGACATCAAAAGGAGTAGTATTTTCACATCAGTTCTCGTCAATAGCAGGAGCTGGCCCTGTAACAGGACCTATACTTGCAGCAGTTTTTGGGTGGGTTCCAGTATTATTATGGCTTCTAGTTGGAGGAATATTCTTTGGAGCAGTAACAGACTTTGGAGCAATGTATGCATCAGTTAAGAATGAAGGTAAATCTATAGGATTTCTAATTGAGCAGTATATAGGTAAAACAGGTAAGAAGATTTTTTCACTTTTTGCATGGCTTTTTACCTTACTTGTAATTGCAGCATTCTCAGATATGGTTGCTACAACATTTAATGGATTCACAAAAACAGGTGCCAAAAGCTCACCAAATGCAGCAGCAGCATCTATTTCAATGCTTTTTATAGTTGTTGCAATGATTTTTGGATTATATGTAAAATATAGAAAGCCAAATTCTAAACAGCAGTTTATTATTGGAGTTGTACTTCTTGTAGGAATGCTTGCACTTGGAATAGCATGTCCGTTATATTTCAGCAAAAATGTATGGCTTGTAGTAGTATGTATATATCTTTTCCTTGCATCTATTACACCTATGTGGCTTCTTATGCAGCCAAGAGATTATCTTAGTACATTCCTTCTTATAGGAATGATTGTTGGAGCAGTTGTTGGAGTAGTAGTAGCGAATCCAGCTATGAATCTTCCTGCATTTACTGCATTTAATGTTGGTGGGAAAAACTTATTTCCTACATTATTTGTTACTATAGCATGTGGTGCTGTATCTGGTTTCCACAGTCTTGTTTCATCAGGTACTTCATCTAAGACTGTCAAAAATGAAAAAGATATGCTTGGAATTAGTTATGGGGCAATGCTTGTAGAATCACTACTTGGTGTTATAGCACTTGTAGTTGCAGGATCTGTTTCTGTAGGAGGAAAGCTTCCAGATGGAACACCATTCTCAATATTTGCAGGTTCAGTTGCAGGATTTTTAGGCAAGCTTGGTGTACCTAATCACGTTGCTGTATGTTTTATGACAATGTGCGTTTCAGCTCTAGCACTTACTTCATTAGATTCAGTTGCACGTATAGGACGTATGTCATTCCAGGAATTATTTCTTGATGGCGAGGATGATTTATCTAAAGTAACAGGAGTTAAGAAAGTATTAACAAATAAGTATTTTGCTACAGCAGTTACTCTTGCACCTGGCTTTGTATTATGTCTTGGAGGATATAATAATGTCTGGCCATTATTTGGAGCTGCAAACCAGCTACTTTCAGCACTTGTACTAATTACACTTGTTGTATTCCTTAGAGCAACAGGACGTAAAGGATTTATGCTATGGGTTCCTATGCTTGTAATGATGGCAGTTACATTTACTGCATTATTACAAGCTACAGTAAATCTATTAAAGAAGCTTTTTGTTACAGGAAATTTCGTATTCATGGTAGATGGATTACAGTTAATTATTGCAATAATGCTTATGGCACTTGGAGTTATTGTAGTTTTATCTTGTGCAAAAAAGTTGTCTGGAACTAAGAATGTAAAAGCTGATAATGTAGCAGAAGCATAAAATAATAGATTTTGCTAATTTAATATTAAGATAGAAAAGAAGCTGTTATAAATTATGTGTGGATTTATGACAGTTTCTTTTTTATATGATAAAATCTAGAGTATTAATTATATTGTAAAGGAAAGTTTATATGCGTATAAATAAGTTATTGAGCAACAAGGGCATATGCTCTAGAAAAGATGCAGCGAGAATGATAGAAGAAGGTAGAATAACTGTAAATGGAAAACAGTGCATACCTGGCCAGTGGGTAGAAGAAAGTGATGAAATATTAATAGATAATGAGGAAATTTATGATCATGAAAAAGTGTATCTAGCATTTAACAAACCAAGGGGAATAACATGTACTGCTGAAAAGACTGTACATAATAATATAATAGATTATATAAGTTATGGAGCTTATATCTTTCCTATAGGAAGACTGGATAAAGAGTCACAGGGGTTAATCATTCTCACAAATGATGGTGATCTTGCTAACGATATTTTAAATTCCGATAATTATCATGAAAAAGAGTATATTGTAACACTTACAGAAAAATATGATGATGAGTTTATAGAGAGGATGAGCAGTGGAGTTAATATTAACTGTGGAGTTACAAGAAAATGTATAGTTAAGAGAGTAGATGATTTTACTTTTAAGATAATTCTTACACAGGGATTAAACAGGCAGATAAGAAAAATGTGTAGAGCACTTGGATACACAGTAGATAAGCTAAAGAGAATAAGAATATTAAATATAAAAATAGATAATATAGAAGAAGGAAAGTGGATATATATAACAGAACAGGAAGTGGATGAGTTGAGAAGGTTAGCTGGACACAAGAAAAATAATTTTTAAATTTAGATTTTAAATTTAAAATTGAATTTGAAAACAGCAGGCATTTTAATGACTGCTGTTTTTATTGATAATAGAGGCTTTATTTCCAAGTCTATAAATTATTTTATTTATGAATTTAGAAGAGTTTTAAAGAGGCAATTTCATCTTTATTTTGGAAGCTCCGAAGGAGTTCCATCATCGATTATAAATTATTACAGTATTCGTCTATTGATTTGGCAACTTTTTTTGCAGAGGCAACTGCTTCAACTACTGTTTTGCCGCCAGTTACAACATCACCACAGCTAAAGACACCTTTTTTAGTGGTTCTGCCACTTTCATCGATGATAATAAATCCACGTCTATTAGTATCTATATCAGTGTTTGATGAAACAATATTAGTTTTAGGCATCTGGCTTACAGCTATTATTACTGAATTACATTCAAAGAATTCTTCATCTCCATCTAATATTTTTGTAGAAATTCTACCATTTTCATCAGTAACGTTTTGGGTCTTTGCAAGTTTCACACCGCTATCTGTAATTTCAAGAGGAGCGTGGAAGAATTTAAATTTAACACCGTCTTCTTTAGCTTCACGTATTTCATCTCTAGTAGCAGGCATATTTTCTTCACCTTTTCTGTAAAGTATATATACTTCATCAGCTCCAGAACGTTTTGCAGTTCTTGCCGCATCAATTGCAACATTTCCACCACCGATAATGGCAACTCTTTTTCCTAATCTGTATACAGATGGTGAAGAAAGATAGTCTATAGCGTAATGAGCATTGCCTAAAGATTCTCCCTTTATATTAAGAGGCATTGGATTCCAGACTCCAGTACCAACAAAAACTGCCTTATAACCATCGGATAAAAGCTTATCTAAAGAAAGTACTGGCCCTACAACAGTATTTGGTCTTATAGTAACTCCTAATTCTAGAAGTTTTTCTTCCATCATATCAACTATTTTATTAGAAAGTCTGAATTCTGGAATTCCATATCTAAGAACGCCGCCTATTTTTTCATGTGCATCAAAAATTGTAACTTTATATCCTTTTAAAGCAAGTATCATGGCAATAGTAATTCCAGCAGGACCTGCACCAACAACTGCTACATTATCCTTGTTTTTAGCAGCTTTATCAAAATGAAGTGAATTAAGGTATTCTGTTGATAATTCCTTTTCGATTTCATGGAATTTAACTGGTTCGCCTTTGAGTCCTCTTACACAGTTTCCTCTACACTGATTTTCATGAGGACATACTATTGAACATATTAGTGAAAGTGGATTATTTTCAAAAAGTATTTTGCCAGCTTCTTGATTTTTTCCTTCTTTATAAAGTGCAATTACTTCAGGTATAGATGTGCTTATTGGACATGCATTTTTACATCTTGGATTTTTGCATTGTAGACATCTGTTAGCTTCATCTATTAATAACATTTGTTTTATCCCCCCTTAATTGTATTAAAAATACAATTTATTGATATAATTATTATACGACAAATCGCTTTTGTTTTAAATGTAATAAATGCTTAATGATAATAATATTGTAAAAGAATTTATATAATTACATTTGTTATATTTTATTATTTGATGATTTGATAGTTAATATCAAAAATGGTAAATTATAATGGTGTTTAAGATAAATAATGTATAATATAGGAGGATGTTATGAAAATTGCAGTTATAGGATCAGGTGCTATGGGGTGCTTATACGGAGCATATCTTTCAAAAGACAATGAAGTAATAATGATTGATGGATGGAAGGATAATGTTGAAAAAATAAATGAAAATGGGATAACGCTAGATGAGGAGAATGGTTCATATACATATAAAGCAAAGGCATACGAGGATTCAAGAGATATTAATGATGTTGATCTTGTGATTGTTTTTGTGAAATCAATTAATACAATAAGTGAGTTAAATAAACATAAAAATATTTTTAAGGAAGACACAATAGTGCTTACACTTCAAAATGGATATGGAAATGATGAAGACATAATGAAGTTTGTAAAGAAAGAGAACATAATTATTGGAACTTCTTCACATAGTTCTATAATGGTAGGACCAGGACATGCAAAACATGCTGGTTGTGGTACAACACATATTAGTACAGTAGTTGGAAATCAGGATAATGCAGAAAAAGTTGCAGAAATATTCAATAAAGCTAGATTCATTACTGAAGTAAATAATGATGTAAAAAGATTAATATGGAGTAAGCTATTTGTTAACATAGCTATAAACCCATTAACAACAATTCTTAAAATGAATAATGGTGCAGTTGCTGAAAATGACAGCGTAAAAGAAATAGCAGCAAAGCTTGTAAAAGAAGCTGTGATCGTGGCTAATAAAGAAGGAATGAATTTTACTTTTGAAGAAGCCTTTAATAATGCACTAGATGTATCATATAAAACAAGATTAAGCAAATCATCAATGTATCAGGATACTTTAAGAAAAGCAAAAACTGAAATAGATAAAATAAATGGAACAGTTGTAAGACTTAGCAGCAAGTATAACATTGAGTGTCCATATAATAGCATGATATGTGACCTTGTACATGCAATAGAAAGTGAGTACATAAAATAGTTTTATTACAAAATTGTAATAAAGTAATTAACTCTGCTGTAATATTGATAGTTTATTATAAACTCATGAAGAAAATTTTGGAGGAATATAGGTATGAAAGTAATAGAAACTAAGAACCTTGGAAAAGTATATGGGAAAAGTGAAAATAAAGTTGTTGCACTTGATAACATCAATATGAATGTAGAGAAAGGAGAATTTGTTGCGATAATAGGAGCAAGTGGTTCTGGAAAAAGTACACTTCTTCATCAGATAGGAGGCGTAGACAAGCCAACTAGTGGTCAGGTAATTATAGATGATACAGATATATATAAACTTAATGAATCAAAATTAGCTATTTTTAGAAGAAGAAAAATAGGCTTTATATTTCAGTCATTTAATCTGATACCAGTTCTTTCAGTGGAAGAAAACATTAAGATGCCGGCACTTCTAGATCATAGAACTGTAGATGAAGAATATTTTAATGATCTTGTAAAAACATTGGGGCTTAAGGAAAGGCTTAATCACCTGCCATCGGAATTATCTGGTGGACAGCAGCAGAGAGTTGCAATAGCAAGAGCTCTTATCAATAAGCCTTCAATAGTGCTTGCGGATGAACCTACTGGAAATCTTGATAGTGAAAATTCAAAAGAAATCATCGAGATGATTAAATATTCTGTTAAAAAATATAATCAGACAGCAATAGTTATAACTCATGATTTAAACATAGCAGAAAATGCTGATAGAATCATCAAAATCAAAGATGGCAGAATTGTTGAATAGGAGGAAGTATCATGAAAAGTTATAGTGAAATATCAAACCGATACATGAAACAGAATAAGAAACGATCATTGATGACTATCTTTGGTATAATGATGGCAACAGTTCTTATATTTGCTGTAGGTACATTCCTTTTAAGTTTCAGGGATTCTATGATAGCTAATGAAAGAAGTACAGGTAATGATTTTGAATTTAAGTTTATTGATGTAACAGATAAGCAAGCTGAAAAGATCATCAAGAATGTTGAAGTAGCAAATTTTTCAGTACAGAGGTCCACTGATGATAAACAAAGTTATAAGGTCAATAATAAAGAGTGTTATCTTTTAGTAGGTGATAGTGGGTATTTTAAAAGACTTTATAGAAGTAAATTAAGTTCAGGAAAGATGCCTGAAAAATATGGCGAGATTGTAATTGATAATTATACAAAGAAGTACCTTGAAACTAATATTGGTGATAAAATCAAGCTTGAGAATTCAGAAGGCAAGAATGAAGAGTTTGAAGTTGTAGGTATATCTAAATCAGATTATTACTTAGGACTTAATATTGCGACATATTTTGATTCATCTAGGATGACTAGTGATGAAAAATATACAGTTGCAGTTAACCTAAAATCAAATAAGAATAAACAGTCTATAATTAAGAAAATAGCATCTAACGCAGAGGTAACAATAAATTCAGATAATCTTACCGGTAATAGTAAAATACTTTATTTAACAGGCAATGGTAGTAATAAGGACAAGAATATTGCTTTAGAATATATAACAATATTTGTTATTGCAATAATAGTTGTATGTACAATTATAGTAATATACAATTCATTTAACATGTCTGTTATAGAAAGAATCAGGTATTTCGGAATACTTAAGGCTATAGGGGCTACGCCTTCACAGATTAAGAGAATAATTTTTAATGAAGGAATCAAGATGGGGCTTATTGCATTTCCAGTTGGATGTATTGTAGGATTCTTTGCGCTAAAGTATGGTATAAAGATTTTTGTTGGCGGAGATCTGTTAGGAATGGATAACTTCACAGTAAAATTTTATTGGGAAGCAATTCTCATTTCAGCAGTAGTAGTAGCTGTGACAATCTTCCTTTCAATGATTTTTCCTGCTGAAAAAGCTAAGAGGATACCAGCTGTTGAGGCTATGAAAAACTCAAACGAAATTAAAAAGGGTAAGCTTAAGAAAAGAAAGAGTGGGCTTATTGGCAAGATCTTTGGTATTGAAGGAGATATTGCATATAAGAACATAAAGAGAACACCTCTTAGATTTATCATAACAGTTTTAGCATTAACTGTTTCAATAGTTATTTTTAATGTGTTCTATGGTTTCATGGACTATGCGAAGCAGATGGTAAGAGAAGAGTATGGAAATGTAGCGTATCAGGCTGAAGTTCAACCATCATTGAATTTTGACGAAAAATCTATCGATGAATTTAAGAAAAACAGCTTCATTAAAAATATGTCTGTATTTAGGACTGATAATACTATATATTCGGTAATAGATAAAAATGAAGTAAATACAGCAGCTAAAAGGTATAAATTTGAACATGACTTTGGTGAAGATAAGGTTAATTTGTTAACCAGGGTAATTTCAACAGACAATAATTCTTTAAATATATTAAAGGACTATATTGTTGAAGGTAAGATTGATAAAAAGAAAATAAATGAAGGCCAGGTGATAATTGTAGCAGGCTACAAGGATAAAAATGAAAATGGCAAGATTAAAACAGTATATCCTGCAAAGTATAAGGTAGGAGACAAAATAAGAATTCCAAAAGTAAATCTTGATTTAGATCGTAAAGAAGAAAATTACCATGATAAATATATGAATGCAGCAAAAAAGGCAGTAAGAAATAATGAATATTATGAGTTTACTATAATGGCTATAGCTAACCGAGATCCTTTTTCAGGGTTTTCATCTGATAATGCAGTACAGATATTTATGAATAATAAAACCGCAAATGTAATAAAAGGAACTAAGATGATAAGCAGAATAGGAATCAACTTTGATAATGATAATGACAGAACTAGAGCTCTTGATTATTTTAGTAAGAATGATAATAATGCTATGTATAATTATGTGGATAAGCAGCAGGCAGTTGATCTTATCACTCATACTTATAATCAGATATCATTCTTTGTATACTGTTTTATCATAATTGTATCTGTAATCTCAATTGTTAATATACTTAATACAATCTCAACAAATCTTTTGCTTAGAAAGAAAGAATTTTCAACCATGAAGGCTATAGGCATGACGCAGAAACAGCTTAGAAAGAGTGTTATACTTGAAGGTACAATATATGGTATAATATCATCAATAATTGGTGGAGCAATTTCTGTTGCATTACTTCTTCTGCTTATAAAGTTAGGCGGAGGACTTGGCGAAGTACAGTATAAATTTGCAGTAATACCATTTATATCATCAATTATAGTTACAATTCTTGTAACATATGCTGCAACTTTAGCACCACTAAAAAAACTAAAGACTATTACAATAGTAGAAGGGATAAGAGACGACGATTAGGACTATAAGGGGTGATGTGATGATAATATTATTAGTAGAAGATGATGAAACACTTTCTATGGGGATTGAGTACTCACTTAAGAATGATGGCTTTGAAGTTGAATGTGCATATACTCTAAAGCAGGCTGAGGAAAAGTATGAACACGCAGATATGATACTTCTTGATGTAACTCTTCCTGATGGAACAGGTTATGATTTATGTAGGAAAGTGAGAAAGAGTAGCGAAGTGCCGATTATTTTTCTTACAGCATGTGATGAAGAGGGAAATATAGTACTGGGACTTGACATAGGAGCCGATGATTACATCACAAAACCTGTAAGAATAAGAGAACTTACAGCCAGGATTAAGGCTGTAGCAAGAAGAAAAAGCAAAAACACATCTAACGATATGATAACATTCAGGAACCTTACCATATATCCTCTAAAATATGAGGTTTATAAGGATGGGGAAAAGATACAGCTTACAACAATGGAGTACAAGCTACTGCTTATGTTGATCAAAAATATAGGAAATGTTCTCACAAGAAAACAGCTTTTAAGCAGTCTGTGGGATGTAGATGGAGATTTTATTGAAGAAAAAACACTTACAGTCTACATAAAAAGGCTGAGAGAAAAGCTGAAAGAAGACAAGAATTGTCCATATATTGAAACTATAAGAGGCATTGGCTATAGGATTGTAGGAGTATAATGATGAAAATAAAAGAATTGTATGGAAATCCTGAAATAAAGAGAATAAATAAAAGATATATATTGATAGCAATTGTAGGAAGCATTATTATAATGCTTTCTTCATTTATTATCGCAGAAAAAATAAATAATGATATAATTAACAGCAATATAAAGACTTATGCTGATATTATTGAATATAACAATAAGATAGATATTATAAAAAATTTTAGCCAGGATGTATCAAAGGGAAAACTTAAAGAAGCCAAGGAAGTTTTAAAAAGTTATGGCTATGATGAGAACCTTTCTTTTGCAGCAAATGGATTGTTTTATAAATTGTTTTTCATGACAGCATGCGTGTTCCTTGCTATATTTTATTTGATTACAGCAGTTTGTTATTTTATCTCAGTAAGAGATATAAAAAGAGTATTTGATTCGTTAAATAAAATAATTGATTCAGCTGACAAGATAACTAATGGTGAGTATAGAAATATTGATGGAGACTTTGAAGAAGGAATAATTTCTATCCTTATCTCAAAAATAAATTATCTTGGTGAGAGAATAAATAATTCTATAAGCATGCTGGAGAAAGAGAAGAACAATCTTAAAGATTTTCTTGCTGATATATCACATCAGCTTAAAACTCCACTTTCTTCTCTCATTATGTTTAACGATATAATGAAGACTAATGAAAAATTATCAGATGAGGACAGGAATAAGTTTATAGTAAAATCAGATGAACAGCTGCAGAGGATGGAATGGCTTATCATGAATCTTTTAAAGATGGGTAGACTGAAGGCAAGGGCTGTAAAGTTCGATATGGAAAAGCAGCCAATAAGAGAAGCTGTTGAGATTGCTATAGCGCCTTTTATGCAGAATATAAAAAGCAGTAAAAGTATCATTGCTGAAGGTGATCTTGATGCCGATATTAATCACGATAAAGATTGGTTGGCTGAAGCTTTTTCCAATATTATAAAGAATGCAGTAGAACATACTGATGATGACGGAATAATAAAAGTTACAGTATTACAGGGAAAACTTATTACAAGGATTCTTATAAGTGATAATGGAAAAGGAATGACGGAAGAAACAAGAAAGAATATTTTTAAGAGATTCTATAAGTGTAATAAAAGTGTAGATCCAAATAGTATAGGAATTGGGCTTTCACTTTCAAAGAGCATTATAGAAGCACAGAATGGCGAAATAAAAGTATTTAGTGAGCTCAATAAAGGTACTACTTTTATTATAAGCTTTATGAACTAGGAATATTAAATTTTAAATAAGGCATTATAATATTAGAATTTAATATTTGAATTGATGTTTTCAATTCATGCCTGGGAGGAATAGAGAATGAACAAAAGAATAAAAGCATTGACTTTAGCAGCGGTTGCTGCAATGGTTGTTAATTTTTATGGATGTGGAGAAGAAAAGACAGTACAGCCACAGGAAAACTCAGGAACTGGTGCACAGAGCAGTGAAGCAGCGTCTATTTCAAGTAAAGAAGATTATGCAAATTATCTTGAAGACAGAGCAAATGTCTATCTTACTGACTTGAAGATAGACACAGATTATGATTTTAACAAGTTAGACGAAGCAAAAGTAGAAGTTTCTGAAGATATGGTAACAGGCACAAAAACTTCATATGAAGATTTAAGACAGGGACTTGAAAACTTAAAGACAGACCTTGAGACAAATGTAAAGAGCGATGATGCAGAAGTTAAAAAGATGAATGCAGATGTTATAGCTAGCATCGATAAAAATCTCGCTGAGATAAATAAAGCACATGAATCATTAGATAAGGATAGTGATAGTCTTTTAAAGAAGAGTAAGGATGATTTTATATCAACTATGAAGGACATTGAAAAAGCACCCAGAGCAGCAAAAGATGAACTTACAAAAATGATAAATGACGCAAAAAACACACTTGGAATTAAATAATAATGAAGAAAAGCTTAAGTGTATTTTTAATTTCAGTAGTAATACTTAATCTTTTTACAGTGAAAAGTATATATGCAAAAGATAATCATAGATATGAATCGGGTGGATCAAATCATTCTCATCAGATATTCTGCAACAATGCATTTAATATACTATGTAATGATTTTGGCAGAGAAAACATACAGCCTATATTAAATGATAAGTATGTAATTGTAATTTCTAGTGATCTTCCTGATAAGGATGAAAAAGATAATTTATATAGCAGTCATTTCTATAATCCATACAGTGGAAAAAGCTATCTTGCTGGGTTTCTTAAAGGCAGTAAGGAAAATGCATATAAAAAGTACAGGGAGCATCTAAATAATGCACTTGACAATTATAAATCTAATCATGAATATGCTATTACAGAGTTTGGCAGATCACTTCATTATTTTCAAGATATTAATGAACCTCACCATGTAGCAAATTTGACAGCAGCAAATAGCACACATTATTTTTATGAGAAGTATGTAGATAATCGAAATTATGATTTATTGATAAATCATAGTTCCAAGTATAACGAATATAAAGATTACAGATTTAAAGAGTTTGCTGATATGATTTTTGTAAAAAGTGCAAAATATGCTTATAGTTTCTCGTCCGTAGTTAATAACCCTATACTGTATCTAACTGGTGATAGGTGGTTTGAAGCTGCTAAAAGTACTACTGATAATATGCAGCAGTATATGGCAGCACTGATTTATAGATTTTATGAAGAAGTCGGGGAAGTTGATTCTCCGGCTTTTTGCATACACAAAAGCTCAAGTTAAACCTTGGGAATAGGTTTTCTTGAGCTTTTTAATGGGGAACTTAGTGTTTTTAATGTTTTATGGGAAATTGTTTATTTACTTTACAATTACTATTATAAAAGTGAATTGTGGCAGAATTATGTCAAAACTATATAAAGTCTATATGAAAGGTGAATAAATTATTTTTTAGAAGAGCAAAATAAAACAAAATGATTTTGGAGGGATAGATATGACTAAATTAAATTGTAGTGTTAAAAATTGTGCTAATAATAATCATAATTATTGTTGCATAAGTTCAATTTATGTAGGTGGTAAAAATGCCGATGAACCTGAGTATACTGACTGTGAAAGTTTTGTAGAAAAAGATAATGGTTTCACAAATCTTACAGTTGATCCTAATCCCAATGTAGAAGTTGGATGTGCAGCTGAAAAATGTGTATATAACTGTAGTCATATATGTACTGCAGATAGTATAAAGGTTGCTGGTGAACATGCTCATCAAGCAGAGCAGACATTATGTGCAACTTTTTCTGAGAAGTAATACATAAATGTGGTTAAAAGGAAAATTAACATAATAATTTTCCTTTTTTCTATATTATTCTTGAAAAAAAGTTCAAAAAACTTTAGTATTAATAGTGAAGTTAATGATTATATGTTAAAATTTGCGCATCGTAGGAGGAAAGAATTTTGAAAAAGGAAAAATTACGCGGAATAATACTGGGTGCTACGATTTCAACAGCAATTTTGATTCCTAAAGATAATGCATATGCAGCAGAATTAAATACTAAAGGTACAGTACAAAATGTAAGCAGCTTTCTAAGAATAAGAGAAAATGCTTCAACAAGTTCTGCTATTGTAGGTGAGCTTAAGAATAATACAGTAGTAGATATTAAAGAGAAAAAAGGAGACTGGTATAAGATACAGCATGGTAATGTATCAGGATATGTTTATGATGAATATATTAATGTTGCTGTGGAAGAGCCAAGAGTTTTAACTGCTTCTAAAAGCAGTAATACTGGATATGTCACAAATGTAAGTACTTCTTTAAGATTAAGGCAAGGTCCATCAACAAGCACTAATGTTATTGATTACTTGAGAAATGGACAAGCACTTAAGATAGAAGGACAGGAAAACAACTGGTACAAAGTTTCTGTAAATGGTAAGACAGGTTATGTATCAAAAGATTATGTAAAATTATCAACAAGTAGCAGTACAAACAATAGTACAAGTAGTTCATCTGGTTCTTCATCAAATAATAGTCATAGTAGTACAACTTCTGGAACAATTCAAAACTATGCTACTAAGAATGGTACATTACAGAATGTGAGCAGCAGCTTAAGAATTAGAAGTACGGCTAGTACAACAGGTTCAGTTTTAGGATATATCTATCCAGGTACAACATTTAAAATTATAGGAGAATCTGGTTCTTGGTATTATGTTGATGTCAATGGTAAAAAAGGATACGCCAGCAAAGAATACATTAAAATAACTTCAGCTAGTAGTTCAAGCAGTAGTACAAACAATAACAGCAGTTCTTCTGGCTCTTCCTCAAATAACAGCCAGAATAGTACAAGCTCAGGAACAAATCAAAACTATGCTACTAAGAATGGGACATTACATAATGTGAGTAGCAGCTTAAGAATTAGAAGTACGGCTAGTACAACAGGTTCAGTTTTAGGATATATCTATCCAGGTACAACATTTAAAATTATAGGAGAATCTGGTTCTTGGTACCACGTTGATGTGAATGGTAAAAAAGGATATGCTAGTAAGACATATATTAAGATTGTTACGGCTTCAAGTTCAAGTAATTCAAATAGCAGTAGTTCACATGAATCAAGTAGTGAACACGTATCAGCTACTTATGAAAAAGTATTTAGTTTAATGAAACAGCAAATTGGTTCACCATATGTTTATGGTGGTGCGGGAGAAGAATTAACATCGTCATTATTAGACAGACTAAAAGCTGAAAACCCTTCTTATGCAAGTGCTGGAAAGTATGATAATGCAGCAAGAGAAGTAGGAAAAGGCTATAAGGCATTTGATTGCTCTGGTTTAATGTATTGGGCATTTAAACAGGTTGGAATTAATATTGGAAGAAGCACATATTCACAAATTAACAGTGGAATAGAAGTCCCTCTTAACGATCTTAAGCCAGGAGATTTATTGTTCTATAGTAATTTGGGACATGTTGGAATGTATATAGGAAATGGACAATGGATTGAATCACCGAACCATAATGGATGTGTTAGAATCACCAATGTTCCGTGGAAAAGTATTGGAAGAGCTAGAAGAGTTCTTTAATAATTTAAAAAATCAGACATATTTTTTATGTCTGATTTTTTTTATTTAAAATATATTTATTAGTAAAGTCTTTTTTTAAATCTGGATTATCATTAAAATATTTTGATAAACACTTAATCCCCCAAATTGTCTCATCATTAAGCGTATGTTCAATCTTCTCTGCCTCTTCAAGTGTCTTTGAAACATTTATCATCTTTAAAAAATTTTCTAGTGTCTCGTGTCTGTCTAAAAGAAATTTCCCTATAGTTACTCCTTTCTTTTTTAACCTTACTATGCTGTATTTTTCATAATCTATATATCCAAGAGAATCAAGCTTTTTGAGCATTCTTGTTACAGATGGAGGCTGAACATTTAGTGCTGCAGCCAGTTCATTGCCACGTGTAAAACCTCTTTCAAGGCTGAGTCTGTAGATCATTTCTAGGTAATCTTCTCCAGATGCACTGAGAATATTATAATCACTTTTCATATATTGCGTAAATGTGTAAAATTCATTGTCCATAAAAACCTCCATATTATTTGTATACTAAGATTTATATGAAATTTTTTCAAAAATATGAACCATCTATAGTTATATATACTACTATATATTAATAAAAAGTTAGTCGAGGATAAAAAAATTAGTCTTGTATAATACGAGGAGGAATGTAATGATGAAAAAATTAACAGAAGCAGAAATAAATCAGAAAGTTGAAATAAAAAATCTTCTTGCAGATGGTTTAATCAGAGAACGTATGCTGGCTTTAGGTTTTACAAAAGGAGCTGTATTAGAAGTTGTAAGAAAAGGACCTTTAAACGATCTTACTCTTTATAACGTACGTGGAACAATGATAGCTCTAAGAAGTGAAGAAAGTCAGTTAATCGAAATATAATAAATATTTTTATGGAGGTTGTTTATGGGACTTACTTATGAATCTACTGGTAAGGATTCGTTAAAAGAATTATTTAATGTGGACAAAACTGATAATCAATTTGTAATATCTTTGGCTGGTAATCCTAATACAGGGAAAAGTACAGTGTTTAATGCACTGACAGGATTACATCAACATACTGGAAACTGGCCGGGCAAGACGGTTACAAATGCTCGTGGTGAATTTAAGTATAATAATAGAGACTATATATTAGTTGATCTTCCAGGAACTTATTCTATTTTTGCGTCTTCTGTGGAAGAAACAGTAGCTAGAGATTTTATCTGTTTTGGTAATCCTGATGCTACTATAGTAGTTACAGACGCTAATTGTTTAGAAAGAAACTTAAATCTTGTATTTCAAGTTATGGAGATTACAAAGAATGTTATACTGTGTATTAACCTTATTGATGAAGCCAAAAGGAATGGTCTTTACATTGATGGATCAGGCATTGAAAAGGAACTTGGTATTCCAGTTGTCCTTACTGCTGCTAGAAATAATGTAGGGCTTGATGTATTAAAGGACAAAATTGAAGAAATGTCATTAAATAAAGAAGGTAATTCACGGGAAGTAGTACAATATAGTGACAGAATAGAAAAACTGGCAGGAGAAATAGAACAAGAAATTAAAAAGGCAGGGATAAAAATTAATTCCAGATGGCTCGCTTTAAGAATAATCGACAGAGATGAAAGTCTGCTAAAGTCAATGGAAAAGTATATAAATATTAAAGTAGTAGATCAAATATCTCTAAAGTTTAAAGATAAAATAGAAGCACTTAGCAAAAAGGAGATACGTGATGAAATTACAGAAAAAAATTATAAACTGGCTGAAAAAATAAGCAGAAAATATGTAAAACAGATAGGGAAGAAAAACGAATTAAATAAAAAAATAGATGATGTCATTACATCAAAAAAATATGGCATACCACTAATGTGCGCTATGCTTGCATTGGTATTATGGTTAACAATAGAAGGTGCAAATTACCCATCGGAGCTTTTAAGTACAGGACTATTTAAACTTCAGGATATTTTGAAAGAATGGTTTATAGAACTGGCAGTACCATCATGGATTACTGGAGTGTTAATAGATGGATTATATAAAACGCTTGCATGGGTAGTTTCTGTAATGCTTCCACCTATGGCAATATTCTTCCCTCTATTTACGCTATTAGAGGATCTGGGATATCTACCGAGAGTTGCTTTTAATCTTGATCATCTGTTTAAAAAAGCATGTGCACATGGTAAGCAGTGTCTTAGTATGTGCATGGGACTTGGATGTAATGCAGCAGGGGTAATTGGCTGCAGAATAATAGACTCTCCAAGAGAAAGGCTTATTGCAATTCTAACAAATAATTTTGTGCCTTGTAATGGAAGGTTCCCTACACTTATTGCAATAGCAGCAGTATTTTTTACGGCTAAAGTCACTGCAGGAGGATTAAATGTTATACCTGCACTAATAGTTACTGGTATTGTTATACTGGGCATCTTAATGACACTGATTGTATCATATGTATTATCAAAAACATTACTAAAAGGTGTACCTTCAAGTTTTACATTAGAACTTCCACCTTATAGGAAACCTCAGGTAGGTAGAATTCTTTATACTTCAATTATCGATAGAACCATTTTTGTTTTAGGAAGGGCTGTAGTGGTAGCTGCTCCGGCAGGTGCTATTGTATGGTTGCTAGCTAATATCAAGATTGGGAATATGAGCGTGCTTGCAGCCATTTCAGGTTTCTTAGATCCATTTGCCAGATGTTTAGGCCTTGATGGATATATACTTATGGCATTTATTTTTGGAATACCAGCAAATGAGATAGTCATTCCTATATTATTAATGGCTTATTTATCAACATCATCAATGACTGATTTTCAAAGCATTGATCAGTTAAGACAGATACTTGTTTCACATGGATGGACATATATTACTGCTCTTAATACAATGCTTTTTGCACTATTGCACTGGCCTTGTGCCACAACACTGTATACAATAAAAAAAGAGACCGGTAGTATAAAATGGACGATTGCAGGTTTTGTTATACCTACAGCTATCGCCATAGTAGTATGTTTTTTAACTACAACAGTAGCAAAAGTGATAATGTAATAAAATTATTATAATCTTAAGCCACCTTTATGCTATAATATATAAATATTAGTGTGAGGTGGTTTTTTTATGGTAAAAATAATGAAGGAATTTTTAAATATAGTAAATAATATTCATGATGCAATACAGAATTCTGTGGGGGGATTAGGGACAGGCATCAATGATAAGCAGCTGCATTTTATTGTTATTGGCATCATAGGTATGGTAATATTCTTTGCAACTCAGGCATTGTTTAAGTGGCTTTCAAAGTACAGCATAACTGCAATTTCATTTATTTATTCATTAACTGTGCTTACTGTTATAGTATTTGCTATAGAAATAGAACAGTGGCTTACTAAAAGAGGAAACATGGAATTTGGTGATATTGTTGCTGGAATGAATGGATTTTTCTATTTGTTCTGTGTATATCTGGCTATAAGATTTGTTATATTTGGAGTTAAGAAAATAATAACAATTGCAAAAGAGAAATAGTATAAATTGATTCTATATATAAATTGGGCATGTATTTTTGTACATGCTCTTTTTTTACACATAATTACGTGTCTGTAATTTAATTGGTTTATATTATATTGAGTATAACAAAAAAGAGATGAAAAGTGAGCAACTCTTAGATGCGTAAGAAATAGAATAAATTCAAAAAAATGGCTGAAAAATATTGACTAATAGTCATTTTGGACATATAATGGTAATTGTTAAATGACTATTAGTCATATTTGCAAAGGAGAATAGCATTGATGAGCAAAGAAAAAAATATAATGAAGAAAAATTTAAAGAAAGAGAAGCTGTGTAGCTCAGCATTCGATTTATTTATATCAAAGGGGATTAATAATACAGCAATTGATGACATTGTAAAAAGAGCGGGTGTTGCTAAGGGGACATTTTATCTGTATTTTAAGGACAAGTATGACATCATCAATAAAATAATACTTCAAAAAAGTAGACAGATATTTGATGAAGCAATGGATGCAACCAAGAAGTCTCATATTATTGAATTTGATGAGATGTGTATATTTTTTGTAGAATATGTGATTAATTACTTTAAAGATAATAAACTAATGCTTAAGCTAATTAATAAGAACTTTTCATGGAGCCTATATAAGATTGCAGTCAGCAGGTTGGATGAACATGACGAAGTAGAAGAGACTGTAACCTTTTTTATAGAAAAACTAATAGAAAGAGGTATGTCAGGAGAGGAGGCTGAGATTACACTATTTTTGATTGTAGAATTGGTTGGAAGCGTATCGTATAACTGCATAATCAATAATGAACCGACAGACATAGATAGTATTAAACCTATTTTATTTAAAAAAATACTAACTATGATAGCTTGAGTTTAAAAGGGGATGAATTAGATGAGGAAATTTGGGAAATTCATATCAAATCACTATATGCTTGTTGTGATTATAGGATTATTACTATTGATTCCATCTGTATTTGGGTATTTTAATACTAGGATTAATTATGATATATTGGGGTATCTCCCTAAGAATCTGGATTCAACAAAAGGGGAAAAAATACTTGATAAAACTTATTCTGATGCTTCAATGGCGTTAATTGTAGTTAATGGTATGGAGTCAAAGGACATTGTAACTATGAAAGACAAAATGAAAAAGGTAAATGGTGTTGAAGATGTATTGTGGCTTGATGATGCACTTGATATATCAATACCAAAGGAAATGCTTCCGGATTATGTGAAAAAACAGATGTATAATGGTAATTCAACACTTATGGTCGTTAAACTTAAAGAATCATCAGCATCTGAAACTACTCAGCACTCAATTGATGGCTTAAGAGATGTAATGGGTAAGCAATGTTATTTAAGTGGCATGTCCGCTATATTAAAGGATACTAAGGACCTTGCGGATAAAGAAGCACCATTTTATATTATACTTGCCGTTGTTTTTTCACTTGTAGTTCTTATTCTATCTATGGAATCAACACTAGTTCCAATCATATTCCTTGTATGTATAGGAATCGGCATACTTTATAACATGGGAACAAATATATTTCTAGGTGAAATATCTTATATAACAAAAGCATTAGCTGCTGTTTTGCAACTAGGAGTTACGATGGATTACTCTATATTCTTAATGCACAGATATGATGAAAAGATTAAAGAGTATGAAGATAAAAGAGATGCGATGGCTGAAGCTATTTCTGCAACAATGCTTTCAATATCAGGAAGTTCTCTTACAACTATTGCAGGCTTCCTAGCATTATGTACTATGGACTTAACTTTAGGAAAAGATATAGGAATAGTAATGGCTAAGGGAGTTATTATTGGTGTTATATGTGCAGTAACAGTTTTGCCAGCATTTATCTTAGCTTTTGATAAGCCAATTCACAGGTCTACACATAAGACAATAATTCCAAATTTCGCAAAAGTATCAAGAATAGTTACTAAGCATTACAAGGCTTTTATAGCAGTTTTTGTAATAGCTTTTATTCCAGCTGTATTTGGAGAGAGAAATGCAAGCGTATATTATAATCTTGATGAGTCTCTGCCAAAGAGCATGGCATCAATTGTCGGTCTTAATAAACTAAAGGATAATTTTAATATGATGACAACTCATTTTGTTCTTATAGATAAGACAGTTGATAATTATAAAGTCAATGACATGACTAAACAGATTGAAAAGCTGAGTGGAGTTGAAAGTGTTCTTTCATATGAAAAATTTATTGGACCTTTAATTCCAGATGAATTTATACCTGATAAGGTTAAAGATATATTTAAACAGGGGAATTACAATTTACTGCTTGTAAATTCATCTTATAAATCAGCACAGACTTCGGAAAATGAACAAATTGACAAGATTACAAAGATTGTTAAATCCTATGATCAAGGTGCAATGGTTACTGGTGAAGGACCATTGACAAAGGATTTGATTACAATCGCAGATTCTGATTTTAAGAAAGTATCAGTTACATCAATTTTGGTGATTTTCATAATTATAATGTTTGTATTTAAATCGGTATCTATACCTATTATTCTTGTAGGTGCGATAGAACTTGCAATTGAAATAAACATGGGCATTCCGTATTATACAGGATCAATAATTCCGTTTATTTCAAGTATAGTTATAGGAACTATTCAATTAGGAGCTACTGTTGATTACGCAATACTACTAACATCTAGATTCAATGAAGAGCTAAATAATGGAAGTAACAAAAAAGACGCTATTAGAATTGCTCTTGAGGAATCAGCTAAATCAATAACTACAAGTGGACTTACATTTTTTGCTGCAACTGCTGGTGTTGCAATGATATCAGATATGGCGCTGATTAGGAGTCTATGTCTTCTTATAGCACGTGGAGCACTTATTAGTATGGCAGTAATCATCTTTATACTTCCATCATTGCTTTATGTATTTGAAGGTGTTATAGCAAAGACTTCTTTACATTGGAGAAAGAACAAAAACTTAGGTGTAAATGTAAACAAGGGTATAATTGCATAGATAGGGGGAAAGGTATATGAGAAAATCAATGTCTAAAAGATTAATAGCTACAGTAGTATTAATCACTATAATAGCAGGAAATAGTACAGTAGCTGTATATGCTAATGAAGTAAAAAAAGATGAATCTGTTTATGTAACATTAAAGAGTGATGGTACAGAAAATGAAAAGATTGTTTCTGACTGGATTCACAGCAGCGACAGCAATGCAACTGTTACAGATAAATCATCTCTTGAAGAAATAAAGAATGTTAAAGGCGAGGAAAAGCCAGTACAAGATGGTGAAAACATCACATGGACTCTGAAAGATAATGATCTATATTACCAGGGAAAGTCAACTAAACAGCTTCCTATATCAGTAAGCATTAAGTATTATCTTGATGGCGCTGAGATTTCTAAAGAAGATATAGCTGGCAAATCAGGTAAAGTTAAAATATCATTAAAGTTCACAAACAATAACTATGAAGAAAAGCAGATTGGAGATAAGATGAGAAAAATTTATACTCCGCTTTCAGTAGCTGGCGGTATGGCTCTTCCAACTGATACATTCAAAAATATCAAGATTAATGAAGGGAAAGTAATTTCAGAAGGAAATACAAATGTTGCAAGCTTTGCAGTTCTTCCAGGTATGAAGGAAACTCTTGATATCGATGGTGTAAGCTCAAAACTTAATGTTAATCTTACTGATACTATTGAAGTTGAAGCTGATGCTACAAATTTTTCACTAGGACCAATAATGATGGCAGCATCTACAATGATGCCTGAACTTAATACGGTAGATGCTGCAGATGATATAGACAAGCTTAATGATTCATTAAAAATGCTTAAGGATTCAAGTGACAAGCTTCTTGATGGTACTAATAAATTGAAGTCAGGCACTGATAGCGCAGCAGGCAAACTTGCAGATGCTAAGAAAATATTGAGAAATCCTAGAGTACAGGAAAAATTAAGCCTTGTTACAAAAGATAATAATGTATTAAGGGCAAATCGTCTTATAGAAGATGCGTTTGTAGCACAGGGTATGGATACATCTGCAGTAAAGCAGTTATTAGGCTTAATATCATCAGGTAATTTTGAAAAGGCAGATGCACTTCTTGCAGATGTAAGAGATTTATCTCAGTATAAGTCTACATTAGATAGTTCTGTAACTGCTATAAATGCACTTACAGGCGATAAAAAAGTTCAAAAGCTTATGGGCGATGTTACTGTAGCCAAGAAGACTTATGATGGTATAGATAACAGTACTAAACAGAAACTAAAAGGTCTTTCAGGTGTTATGACTAAGGAAAATCTACAAAAGGGACAGCAGCTTGTTAGAGGAGCAAAGAATGCTGAAACTCAGCTTGATTTACTTATGAAAAAGGGAAACACCCTTAAGGATCAGGTTGATCAGTTAACTGTTCAGATTGTTAATGCTACAGGTTCTTCAAGTGTTGAAGAAGCTATGACTAAGATAGATATTCAGCTTGCAGCTATAAACCAGTTCTATTCTGATAAAGGGCAGGCACAACTACAATCTATGCTTAAAGATGTTACAAATTATAGTGAAGGTTTCCTTGTGATGAAGGCATATATAGCTAATGACATTAAACAGACTATACAAGAAAAAAAGGTTGATTTTAATACGGCATTTACTGTAGCTCAGAAAAAAGCAATAGCGATTATTCATGGAGTTTATGGAGACAGTGGTACAAAACTTGTTCAAATGGTACAAGCTTTAAAATCAACGCAATTTACATCCGATGGAATACTGAAAGATGCTCAAGATATTAAAACAAACGGAACTTATATAACTACTATGATTAGTACAGTTAATGGAATGAAACCATTAATACAAGTGGTTGCACAGGCTAAACCTATATTAACTGAGGCTAAAAAAATACTTGAAGGTGATGAAGTCAAAGGTCTTACTCAGTTCTATGGTGCTGTAAGCAATATACAGAATAAAGCATTTATTGACTCATTAGCTAATGCATATTTGTCATTAAATGAAAATGATATAAACAGTATAGTATCATTAAAGAACTCAGTTGCTACTTTATCTGCGGATGTAGAAGCTAATAAGGAGAATATTGCAAGCATTGAGAAGATGGCAGCTGGCTTAAAAGGCAAAGATATGGAAATTACAGCAAAAGTTAATAAGCTTGAAAAAGATATGGCTCAGGCTAAACCATTATTAAATAGTGTAGAGGCTTTGGTTAAAAAGACTGATAAGAATTCCATAGATAAAGCTTCTTCTATGGCAAAGACTTTACTTAGCATGCAGAATGATTTAAAGAATAGTGATGATATATTAAGAATTACTCAGGATGCTTTAAGCAAAGGAAATGTATCACAGGCAAGAAGTCTTGTGAACTCACTTCCAAAGCTTGAAGATGGGGTTAAACAGCTTTGTGATGGTATAACTCAGTTAAATGATGGCATGAAACAGTTCTCTGATGAAGGAATTAACAAGATTAACGATAAGGGAACTACAGCTATTACTGACGTAAAGAATGTACTAAAAGTTAAAGATGAAATGGTTAAGATGTCTAAGAAGTATGACAACTTTACTGGTAAAGACGATAGCATGATAAGCACAGTTAAGTTTGTTATTAAGACTGAAGAAATAAAGGCCCCTTTATCTAAAGAAAGTAAAGTAAAAACTACAATTAAAAAGAAGACTGGTTTTATTGAGTGGATTAAAAATTTATTTAAATAAAGCGTTGACATATAAATACAATATTGTATAATTATATATAATAAGTTAAATGAAGACGACGAGGTCTTAGTAATAATACATTACTATGACTTCGTCTTTT
This sequence comes from Inconstantimicrobium porci, assembly GCF_009696465.1. Classification (GTDB taxonomy): domain Bacteria; phylum Bacillota; class Clostridia; order Clostridiales; family Clostridiaceae; genus Inconstantimicrobium; species Inconstantimicrobium porci. The sequence goes on from NZ_VULX01000003.1 coordinate 118,983, forward strand.
TTATTTTAATGTTATTTTGACGTCAAATTTAAAAAATTATTTCTGCAGAATAATCAATAAGCAAAAGAGTTAACAAAATATTAAGGGGGATTTTCTATGGAATTATCAATAAATACTATGTGGACTTTGCTTGCAGCAGTATTGGTATTCTGGATGCAGGCAGGATTTGCGATGGTTGAGACAGGCTTTACCAGAGCAAAAAATGCAGGAAATATTATTATGAAAAACCTGATGGACTTTGCATTAGGTTCCATTATATTTTGGATATTAGGTTTTGGACTTATGTTTGGAAAAGATATAGCAGGATTTATAGGAGCACCAAACTTCTTTATACAAGGTGATTTAAGTTATCTTAATCTTGGAGTATCTAAGGATGCATATATTTTCTTTCAGACAGTCTTCTGTGCTACAGCAGCAACAATAGTTTCAGGTGCTATGGCAGAGAGAACTAAGTTCTCATCATACTGCATCTACAGTGTTGTAATTAGTGCTGTTATTTATCCAGTAGTAGGACACTGGATATGGGGAGGCGGCTGGCTTCAGAATTTAGGATTCCATGATTTTGCTGGATCAACTGTAGTTCATTCACTTGGAGGATGGTGTGCGATTATTGGTGCAGCAATTTTAGGGCCTAGAATAGGAAAGTATACCAAAGAAGGAAAATCTAATGCATTTCCAGGACATAGTTTGACATTAGGGGCTTTAGGAGTGTTTATTCTATGGATGGGCTGGTTTGGATTTAACCCAGGTTCAACTTTATCATTAACAGGTGACAATTTAAACATTGCTTCAAGAGTTTTCATTACTACAAACTTAGCAGCATCTTTTGCAGCAGCTACTACTATGATGATTACATGGATTAAATATAAAAAGCCTGATATCAGCATGACTTTAAATGCTGTCCTTGCAGGACTTGTAGCAATAACAGCAGGATGTGATGTTGTAACCCCTGCCGGATCTGCAATTATTGGAATTGTTTCAGGTTTTGTAGTTGTATTTGGTATTGAATTTATCGATAAGGTTGTTAAAATCGATGATCCAGTTGGAGCAATCGGAGTACATTGCTTAAATGGTGTTGTTGGAACAATTATGGTTGGACTTTTTGCAGCATATGGTGATAACCTGGGATTGTTCTATGGTGGTGGATTTAAGTCCTTAGGTATTCAATTATTAGGTATAATTGTTGTAGCAGCATGGACAATTGCTTGTGCATTAGTTTTATTCAAGACATTAAAGGCTACTGTAGGATTAAGAGTCAGCACGGAAGAAGAAATAAGAGGACTTGATTTACAGGAACATGGAATTGATAGTGCATATGCAGACTTTCAGACTACAGATACACTATAGGGGGCGTTGTAGATGGATTATAAGATAACTAAGATTGATATAATTACAAGGAAATCTAAATTTGAAGAACTTAAAGAAGAAATGAGAAGGATAGGTGTTACAGGTATGACTGTTACCCCGGTTATGGGATGTGGAATGCAGAAAGGTGAAATTCAGTACTATAGAGGTGTGCCTGTAGAGCAGAGATTGCTTCCAAAAATAAAGATTGAAATAGTTGTCTGTGAAGTGCCGGTTGAAAAAGTAATAAGTACAGCTGAGTCAGTATTAAGAACTGGAGAAATAGGTGATGGCAAGATCTTTATTTATGATGTAGCAGATGCGGTTAAAATACGTACAGGAGAAAGAGGTGCTGATGCGCTTATTGATAAGAAAAAATAGATAATTAATAATATAATTCATGAGGGTAGTACATGAAAATATATTAACAGTATGAGATTAAGTTGACTTCCTGAATTTAATGGTATAAAATAAACTTATTGGACAAAGGCGTTCGATAGAAAAGAAGTTTTCTATTGTGCGCCTTTTTTCTAAAGGGGGTCAAATTAGGTGAAAAGATATTCCAAAGAAGATATTTTTAGACTTGTTGAAGAAAACAGTGTTAAATTTATTAGGCTTCAGTTTACAGATATTTTTGGAGCTTTAAAAAATGTAGCAATAACAGATAAGCAGTTAGAGAAGGCATTAAATAATGAATGTATGTTTGATGGTGCCTCAATTGAGGGATTTGTAAGAATTGAAGAATCAGATATGTATCTAAGACCAGATCTTGATACATTTATAGTATTCCCATGGAGACCGCAGCAGGGGAAAGTTGCAAGAATGATTTGTGATGTATATAGACCTGACGGCAAGCCTTTTTTAGGAGATCCAAGAAATGCACTTAAGAAAGTATTAAAGGAAGCAGAAGAACTTGGATATACTATGAATGTAGGACCTGAATGTGAATTCTTCTTGTTTGAAACAGATAATAATGGGCAACCTACGATAAAGGCACAGGATGATGCTGGATATTTTGATTTAGGACCTGTTGATATGGGTGAAAATGCAAGAAGAGATATGAGCCTTATTTTAGAAGATATGGGATTTGAAATTGAGGCTTCACATCATGAAGCAGCTCCAGGACAGAACGAAATAGATTTTAAGTATAAAGATGCACTAACAACAGCTGATAATATAATGACATTTAAGCTTGTTGTTAAAGCAATTGCTCAAAGACATGGGTTATACGCTTCATTTATGCCTAAGCCTATTCAGGGTATAAATGGCTCAGGTATGCATATTAATATATCTCTTAATAAAGATGGAAAAAATGCATTCATAGATGAAAATGATGAACTTGGATTAAGTGGTACTGCATATAAGTTTATGGCAGGACTAATGAAACATATAAAGAGTATGGCAGCAATTACTAATCCATTAATAAATTCTTATAAAAGACTTGTACCTGATTATGAAGCACCAGTTTATATTGCTTGGTCATCTAAGAATAGAAGTCCACTTATAAGAGTTCCTGCACCAAGGGGCAATGAAACAAGGATAGAACTTAGATGCCCTGATCCAAGTGCTAATCCATATTTAACTCTAGCTTGTCTTTTAAAAGCTGGGCTGGATGGAATCAAGAATAATATGACTGTACCAGACAGTGTTGAAAAAAATATATTTGCCATGACAGACGAAGAAAAGGAAAAACTTAATATTGAAAGTCTTCCTGTAAGTTTAGATGAAGCATTAAAATATATGAAGCAGAGTGAACTTGTTAAAGAAACTCTTGGAGATCATATTTTTAATAATTATATTAAAGCAAAAGAAGTTGAAATCGAAGGATATAGAACTCAGATTAGTCAGTGGGAATTAGATAATTACCTAAGAAAATATTAGGATGGAGAGATTGCTATGAATATTCAAAGGGGAGTAATAGTAGCACTGACTAATGAAGAGACAGCACAAAAAGTTAGAAATATATTATGTGAAGATGGATATGATGTTCTGGCAATATGTACAACAGGCGGAGACCTTATAAGAAGGGCTATGCAGCTTTCGCCTGATTTGATTGTTACAGGATATAAATTATCGGATATGACTCTTCTTGATATATACGATTCGTTAGGAGACCAGTGTAGCTTTTTAGCAGTACTGAATGAAACTTATCGCTCATTTATTGATGAAGACAGCGATATATACTGTATAAATAGTCCTATTTCAAGGGTGGGTCTTCTTAATGCAGTTGATCTTATATTCCAAAGCAGAATGAAGCTTATAAGGTTGCAGCAGAAGGTTGAAAAGCTTGAAGATAAAATAGAAAAAAGAATTGTAATAGATAAGGCAAAAGGAGTCTTAATGATGCATAAAGGATTTTCAGAAATGGAATCATTTAGATATATTCAGAAAACTAGTATGAATAGTGGACAAAAGATGAGTGAAGTTGCGGAAAAGATTATTTTTGCATTTTCAGATAAAAAATAAAATAACCCACAAATAAATTTAATTTCCTTTCATAGGGCAGGCAGTTTTGTCTGCCACTTTTTTTGTTATCTGAAAAATTGCGTTCAAAAATGTGGTGTTTTATGCTGTAAAGAATTGAATATAAAAGCATACTTTTATTTTACTATGTTTAATTGTATAATTATTCTGAGGTGAAGGAAATGTATAAATTTGTTTATGAAGATAAAGAATACGAATTAAATGAAGAAAATTTTAGATATCTGCTTCAGGACGATGAAAAGGAAATTAATAATATAAGTTTAGACACAATATGTAATATTTTAAATGACAGTGATTGCGTTAAATTTGAAAGAGAGTTCTATTCAGAAAAATGTGATTTATGTGGTTATTCAGATGAAGTACATAAGAAGAGTTATCCATTTTTAGAGTATCATTTCTTTCTGTTTACAAAGAACGGAGAAATAGTAACGAGCAGTATATCAAAAGATTATGAAATGAATTCATATGGCAGACTTGAAAAACTGGGCAAAGTTGATAACAGCTTCCTTGTAAGTATTATCATGTGTGTGAACTGCTGCAAATTTGATATTGAAATTGAACAATGTGAAATGTAGTCTATAATATATCACTTAAAGTAAAAGACCGTATAGAAATTAGTATTTATTCATTCCTATGCGGTCTTTTTTGTATTTTAACATCAAGATGGTGTTTTGTAGGTATCGGTTGATATAAGCTCTGTTTTTACAACTTTATTATCTATTAATGTTTTCTTATAAGTCTTACTACTTCTTGGACCAAGTTGTTCAACTGAAATCTCTATTTTTTTATTCGGCTCTTCGTTAACACCCCAAATTGAAGCTGATACAGTTTTATTTGAAACATAACATTGTACTATAATTGGATATTTTTTGTTATTTTTGAATTTGAAATCAATAGATCCACTGGCTATGGTTGCATCTCTGCCTATTGGTGCATATGATACAACAAACATATGTGGTGCACGTTCCACAACTTTCAAATCAGCAAAAAGAACAGCGTTATATAGTGTAGATACGCCCTGGCATATACCACCGGCTACAGCATCTTGCACTTTACTCTCTGCAAAAGCTGGAGCAGGTTTATACCCATCTGCAAGTTCTCTACGTCCTGCAGATTTATCACATGAAAAAGTTTCATTAGGAAGTATTAATGATCCGTTTAACTTGTTTAAGAATAATTTTATATTATTAGTTCGGTTAGCGTTTAGGCTAGTAAGAGTTGTGGTATAAGTACCTAGCACACTCATTTTATTTTGAATATCTTCAGAAACACTGCCTGCAAGAGTATCGATTGGGATTTTTACATTTAAGTTAGTATTATCATTTTTTACTGCATCACTTAAGTTTTGATATAAAGCATCACTATTCAAGCTGTAACCATCTTCGCCACCTGAGAGATGTACTTTATTATTAGCAAAAGAAACAGAAGGTTTCTTCACTTTTTTGTTTACATGTTCTGAGAGCTTGTCTGTAAATAGTTTGAAATCATCTTTCTTTACAAGTACTTTTGCTTTTAACACATTATCTTTTGTAATCATTTTAGTTATCTTATCTTTATTTGTTGAGATTTTTTTATCTTTTGAGAGCTTAACTGCCTCATTTGTAAGGGAATCAATATCATACATACAGCCTGTTTCATACATTGTATATGAATCTGAAAATCTATCAGAAGAAAAAGAGATTTTAGTATCTTTTAGTTTTTGAGAATAATAAGAATTTACAATGTCCTTAATATCACTCCTGCTTATATCTTTCTCTGGAGTTTTTGTTGTTGACAGTAGCATTGATTGAATTCCTTTTGACTTAGTACAAACTAAATATGAAATAGCTGTAGTTGCGACCCCTAATGTAATTATAAGTAAAACTGTAATTATTTTTTTCTTCATGATCAAACCCCCTAATAATATTTTACACAATAATATACTGAATGTAAAATATTGCTAGTTAAAATAATATTACAATTTAATTACAATTAGTTATAGTCTTTTAATTTCTTCTATAGCTGATTGAATTTCATCTTTTGTCATCTCTTTTGTTGAGAGAAAATCTTCATTATGAGACATCATTGAATTATATATTTCCAAAATGTCATCCTTATATTTTTTTCCCTTCTTTAGAAGTTCAAACGAAATATCATCTACTTTTGTATAGTCTTCATGTTTTGCATATATCTTAACTAAAGTATAAAGTGCATTATTGTCAAGATCATAATGAGATAATTCCTCACATGAACTCATAAGATCATTTATATAATAGGGGATTTTTGTATCCTTATCGTTTAAATAGATATGGCTTAAGATATAGAAACCTTTAAGTAATTTGTAGAAGGTATTATCATTTTGTTCACAAAGAGTCCATTGTTTAACAAAAAGTACACCTAGTATTGTAAATTTTGAATAATCTTTTATCTTAGGATGAACAAAGATAGTTTCAAGCTGTGTTATAGACAGCGTACTAAGAAAATCAGAATCAAAATTTAAATATTTCTTGAATAATTTTTCGAGTTTTAAATTAGTATCAGTAAGATTATACTTATTTATCTTATCTAATGATGTTAATAATTCTTCTGCCAGGCCATCATTAAAATCGCTTTTTATCATTAAGAATAAACCTCCTATTTCCTATAATAATACGAAAATTATATAATAATATGAAAAATTATACAACAAAAATTTCTTTGTTTAGTTATTTAATCGTATTCTTCTTAATAAATTAAAATAGTAATAATAAATTAAAGGAGATAAAAGTCTTGGATATAAAATCGTTGGTACCACTATTGTTGTCTTTATTAGCAGGAATGTGTACTGTAATAGGAGCTTTTATAGTTTTTTTCTCAAAATCAAAAAATAAAAAACTTATATGTTTTTCACTTGGATTTTCTGCCGGAGTAATGATTACTATCTCATTTACTGATTTATATATAACTGCAGAAGAAAATTTGTCAAAAAAAGCAGGGATGATAGGAGGAGTCTTATATACTCTTTTATTTCTTGTTATGGGAGCACTGATGGCTCTACTTATTGATGAATTTATTCCTGATGTTGAGAATGATAATAAAGTGTATGATTCTAAGAATGTTAAGTTGTACCGAGTTGGATATGTATCAATGATAGCACTGATGATTCATAATTTCCCTGAAGGAGTTGCAACATTTGTCTCAGGTTACGAAAATGTGGCGCTTGGAATTTCAATAGCACTTGCTATTGCACTTCATAATATTCCCGAAGGAATATCAGTAGCTATGCCAATATATTATTCAACAGGTAGCAGAAAGGAAGCATTTGAGTATACATTTATTTCAGGTATTGCAGAACCAGTAGGGGCTATTCTTACATGGCTTATACTTAAACCATTTATTAATGATACTATTTTAGGAGTTATTTTTGCATTAGTTGCAGGAATAATGCTTTATATATCATTTGCTGAACTTATACCTACAGCAAGAGAGTATCATTATAATAAGATATATCTTTTTTCTATATTTTTAGGCATATGTATAATGCCTGTAAGTCACATTTTTATAAAGTGATAATTTAAAATATATTGTCTATACTGAAGAATACAAGCATAATTATCGAAAAGAAATTAAAATTTAAGAAAGAATTAATATTTTCAACAAAATTTATATTAAAAAATTAACAATTTTAACTTATAATATTGATTATATGATAAGAAGTAATGTGATTAAAGTTTAGGTGAAAAAGATGAAAAAGAAAATTTTAAGAAAAAAAGAAACGAAAAAAAGTGATATACCAGAAAAAAATAAAATTGGATTAACTACAGAAGAAGTAAAGAAACGAATACATGAAGGAAAGGTCAATATAATTCCTAAATCTCCTTCAAGAAGTATTTGGCAGATAATACTAGCAAATGTCTTTACTTTGTTTAATGCAATAAATTTAGTTTTAGCTGTAATTGTTATAATAGCAGGGTCACCAAAAAACTCAATATTTGCTGGTGTAATAATTTCTAATACCATAATTGGTATTCTTCAGGAGTTAAAGGCTAAAAGGACAGTAGAAAAATTGTCAATTCTTGCAAAATCAAAAGCTATAGTTATTAGGGATGGACAGGAAAAAGAAATAGATATTGAAGATATAGTAGTAGATGATGTGATATTTTTAAAATCAGGTAATCAGATTCCTGTTGATGCTAAAGTTCTTAAAGATAACAGCATAGAAGTTGATGAATCACTTTTAACAGGTGAACCTGATATAATTATCAAAAATGAAGGTGATGTTTTATATTCAGGAAGTTTTGTAGGCGGTAATTCCGGTTATGCAGTTGTAACAAGTGTTGGTGCTGATACTTATTCATCAAAACTTTCAAAAGAAGCTAAAAAGTTCAAAAAGATAAAATCAGAACTACAGAGCTCAATGAACAGAATATTAAAAGTTATTATAAAAATAATTATTCCAACAGGTATTTTATTAACATTTACTCAGATGTATTTCTCAAAAAAACCATGGCAGGAAGCGGTGCTTGGTGTTGTAGCTGGAATAAGTGGTATGATTCCTGAAGGACTAGTACTATTAATAAGTGTAACTTTTGTGGTGAGTATAGTAAAACTATCAAAGTATAATACGCTTGTACAGGAACTGCCAGCAACAGAAATTCTTGCAAGAGTAGATACATTATGCCTTGATAAGACAGGTACTATAACTGAAGGCAGATTGAATCTTGTTGAAGTAAGAAATTTTAATGACGATTTAGAACAGTGTGAAGAGGCAATAAAGGCTATTGTAACAGCTTTCCCTGTTGTAAATCAGACACAGCAGGCCATACTTGAGAAATATGGAGAAGAAGCTAACAGTATTACGATAACTTCAAAAGTTCCATTTTCATCAGCAACAAAGTGGAGTGCAGTTACTACTGACAGTGGCAAGAGCTATTATTTAGGGGCTCCAGAGATATTGTATAGCACAAAATATGATGAAATTAAAGAACAGGTTGAAGAAGAAGCTTTAAAAGGCAGGAGAGTTCTTCTGTTAGCAGAATATGATGGAGAAGCAGGTGTTACAGTACCAGAAGACATTAAGAAAGCTGCTCTTATAATCCTTGAAGATGTGATAAGACCAGAAGCTCCTGAAACTTTAAAGTATTTTGAAGAAAATAATGTTGATATAAAAATAATTTCTGGAGATAATCCTGTTACAGTTTCTGCGACTGCAAAAAGAGCAGGAGTGAATAATTATGATAAATATATTGATATGACTACTGTTGAACATAATAGTTGCAAGTATATGGAAATAGTTGATGAGTATACTATTTTTGGAAGAGTTACACCTCATCAGAAAAGAGATCTTGTAAAAGCACTTAAGAAACAAAATCATACAGTTGCAATGACAGGTGATGGAATAAATGATGTACTTGCGTTAAAAGAATCTGACTGTGGTATCGCCATGGCATCTGGAAGTGATTCATCAAAAGCAGTTTCACAGCTTGTATTACTTGATTCAAACTTTGCATCTTTACCTAAAGTTGTACAAGAAGGAAGACAAGCAATTAATAATTTGGAGCTTGCAGCTAACCTTTATCTGACTAAGACAGTATATGCAGTTTTATTGTCAATTATGTTTGCACTAATACTTTTACCATTCCCATATACACCTATTCAGATGTCATTAATAGGTTCACTTGGAATAGGAATACCATCATTCTTTATTGCATTGCAGGCTAACAAGGATATGGTTAAGGAAGGATTCTTGAGAAGGATACTTGTTAAGTCGCTTCCTAATGGAATAGGAATAACTTTTGGTGTAGTAGTAGCTTCTATTATTATGCATTTTAATGGATATACTGATATTAAAACAACAACAATATGTACTCTTATAATTGGTATACTAAGCATGATTATATTACTTAAGGTTTCAGAACCACTAACACTTATGAAAATCTGTGTTGTAATATGTGCTGTAGGGTTGTTTATTACAGCATTTTTATTGGGACTTTCAATGAAGGTGTTCGGATTCACAGTTCTTAACAGAGGTGATATAATATTAGCAGGAGTATGTATATTTGCTTCATTAGTAGTAATAGAACTTACTAGAGGTATACTTATAAGATATTTATCAAGAAAAAAGAAAAAATAGTATGTTTATAAAATTTCTCAGGGCATTTTTTGTTTCTGAGAAATTTTTTTCTTTGAGTTATATAGTGTTATAATGTATAGTTATATTATGTTTACTTATGATTAAAAGTTGGTGATTATAAATGATAAGGATAAAAATTGAAAAAAACAGACAGAATATGCCAGTGTTCAAGATAAGTGTAAAAAAAGAAGAGACAGAGGAATTTAAATTTTTAAAGCGTGCGCTTTTTGAATCAAAAAGTATAAAAGGTAGATACAATTATGAGATTCCTATGAAATATTTTCTGCCAGTAATCAATAATCTGGAAAAGGATAGATTTACTATAGATAAGAAGAGTATACTTAGTTATTTTGAGTTTTCTGATGAAATCGATGAAAACTATTATTATTCCACTACTGCAACAGCTAAGTATATGAGGTTATGGCGAGAAGAGTCATGCCCTGATATTTTTAAAGTAAATATTGATATTGAAAATAAATTGACTGATAAGATAGTGGCATTCAGAAAAATCAGTTTTAGTTAAGGTGGTAAAGATGAATTTAATAACTATTGAAAATATAACAAAAAGCTATGGCGATAAGGCCATTTTAGATAATATAAGCCTTGGCATAAATGATGGCGATAAGATTGGTATAATTGGTATAAATGGTACTGGTAAAACTACTCTTTTAAAGATAATTGCAGGAGTAGACGAGTGCGATGAAGGTAAAATTACTACAAGCAATGAACTTAAGATGGAGTATCTATTCCAGAATCCTGATTACAACCCAGAGAATACTGTGCTTGAACAGGTCTTTAAAGGTAACTCTAAAGAAATGATGATCCTTAGAGAATATGAAAATATACTTGAAAAGGTGAATTTTGGTGATACATCATTAAGTGAAAAACTGATTAAGCTTCAGGAACAGATTGACAGCCTTAATTTATGGCAGATGGAAAGCGAAGCTAAGATGATTCTTACTAAGCTTGGCATCTATGATTTTGGCAAGAAGATGGGTAAGCTTTCAGGAGGTCAGAGAAAGAGAGTATTTTTAGCTGCCGCGCTTATAAGACCAAGTAATCTGCTTATTTTAGATGAACCTACAAACCATATGGATAATGATACTATAGACTGGCTTGAAGGATATTTAAATAGCAGAAAAGGCGCCCTTTTAATGATTACTCATGACAGATATTTCCTTGACAGAGTTACTAACAGAATAGTAGAAGTAAGCGATGGTGTTTTATATAACTATGAAGGAAACTATTCGCTTTATGTTGAGAAAAAACTTGAAAGAGAAGAACAAAAGGTTTCAGAGCAGAGAAAGAAAGAAAATCTTTATAGAAATGAACTTAAATGGATCAGACGTGGAGCAAAAGCTAGATCCACAAAGCAGAAAGCGAGAATAGACAGATTTGAAAAGTTAAAAGACAGCATGGAAAAGATTAGTGATGATAAGTTAGAATTGTCAGTTGTAGGTACAAGACTAGGCAATAAGATTATTGAGATTAATGATATCAGCAAGAGCTATGAAAAAGATCTGATTAAAGACTTTACTTATACGCTGCTTAGAAATGATAGAATCGGTATTATAGGACCGAATGGTGCAGGCAAGAGTACGCTTATGGATATAATTTCAGGTAAAACTAAGCCTGACAAGGGAACTGTTGAAATCGGCGATACAGTAAAAATAGGATACTTCTCTCAAGAGACATATGATATAGATGGCAGCATGAGAGTAATTGATTATGTAAAAGAAATTGCTGAATATCTTCCATTATCTAATGGAGACAGAATTTCTGCATCAGACATGCTGGAAAGATTCCTGTTTGCTCCTGAAAAGCAGTATACTCCTATAAGCAAGTTATCAGGTGGAGAAAGAAAAAGATTATATCTGCTTAATGTATTGATGTCCTCTCCAAATGTACTGCTATTCGATGAACCTACAAATGATCTTGATATAGCAACACTTACTGTTTTAGAAGATTTCTTAGATAAGTTTAACGGTCCTGTAATGACTGTCTCACATGACAGATACTTTGTTGATAGAACATGCAATAAGATTTTTGCTTATGAAGGTGAAGGAGAAATTGAAATTATTCATGGAAATTATTCTGATTACTCAATATGGAAAGAAGAAAATAAAAGGATAAATGATGTACCTGTAGAAGTTAAAGTAGAAAAGAAGGGAAAACCATCTAAAGAAAGAACACTTAAGTTTTCTTATAATGAGCAGAAGGAATTTGATGAAATAGATGATGTGATTGCAGGACTTGAAGATAGAGTTGCAGATATCGATAAGGAAATTGAAAAATGTGTGACTGATTATGTAAGACTTCAAGAACTTACAGATGAAAAAGAAGAAGTGAAAAAACAGCTTGATGAAAAGTATGAAAGATGGACATATTTAAATGAATTAGCTGAGAAGATTGATGAACAAAAAAAACATTAATTTCTAATAATTATAGTACATTTTTATTATTGTTAATTAATATAAATAAGTGTATAATAATGTACAGTAAAATTCAATATGATATATTGTAAGGGAATATGGTTAGAATCCATAGCAGCCCCCGCTACTGTATATACAGACAAGTGATAAATACGCCACTCTTTTTTGGGGAAGGCTATCATGCGGATGAAGTATAAGTCAGGATATCTTACAATAATATCTTGAGTGATCTATCTTCGGTGGGAGGAAATGATTTTACATTTATCAAAGAACTGGGTAAAAACAGCCTGGGATTGTTTTGTGTACAAAAAATCAAGCAGCCACTAGAAATTAGTGGCTGCTTTTTATGGATAGAGGTGCGTTTTTGAATAAAATTAAATTTCATGTTTTATCGTTAATTGTATTAAATATTACATTGATGATAGTAGTATTCTCAACTGATCAGCCATTGATACTTTTATCGTCGCTTATTTTAGCTCTTTCAATTTTGATTGTTAAGAATAGAAAGAAGAATATTGATTTAGGACTTAAAATATTTCTGCCTATTGCAGTAGTAACCTCAATAGTAAATTTTCTTCTTGTTGATGCAGGAACTCATGTTATCTTCAGATTATTTAATAGGAGTTTTACATTAGAGACAGTAGTTTATGCTCTTATAATGAGCTTGAAAATATTGGTGGTAATCTATTTGTTTTACTGCCTTGACTGCACTATAGATAGTGATGAGGCTGTATCATATTTTAGCAGAAAAGCACCAAAGGTTACATTGATACTGCTTTTATGTATAAAGCTAGTTCCTAATATGAAAAAAAGAATTCGTACACTTAATGATGTATATGTTACAAGAGGCGTTAATTTTACAGGTGAATCTAAGAGGGAAAAAATAAAAGCAAATATACCAGTGATGTCAATACTGTTAAGCGATTCACTTGATAATGCTTTTGATATAGGTGAAAGCGCTTATGTAAGAGGTTTTTTAAGTAGTAATAGAACTCAGTATGACAAAAAAAGATTCCATTTTATTGATTTTGCTGTTATAACTTATAGCTGCATTTTGTTAGTTTTTCATGTTGTAAATATTGTTAAAGGAACAATAATTTACGACTCATATGACTTATTTAATAAAATTATAAGTTTCGATGCTTCAGCTGAATCAATAATGATTTTATTGGTAATAATAATTTTTTTAAATAAAACTTTTAAGGGGGATGAAGATAATGTCAATTGTTAATATTAAAGGCTTAAATTATACATACCCTGATGAAGATGAACCAGCACTAAAGGATATTAATCTTAAGGCTGATAAAGGTGAGATACTGCTTGTACTTGGAACATCAGGTTCAGGAAAATCAACTCTTCTTAAAGCAATAACAGGAGCTGTGCCTAATTTTTATGGAGGCATTATTGAAGGTTATATATATATAAATGAAAAGAGTGTAAAAACAATTTCACATAGGGAAAGAGCGCACATGATATCAGCAGTTTTTCAAGATCCTGAAAAACAGATTGTCATGAATACAGTGCATAAAGAAATAGCATTTTCACTTGAAAATATCGGTGTGCCTGAAAAGCAGATAAAAAGAAGAGTTTTTGAGTCACTTCAGTTCCTGAATATACTTGATTTAACTTATAAAAAAACTGATGAGTTGTCAGGAGGAGAAAAACAAAAGGTAGAACTTGCAGCTTGTATTGCCATGAATTCTGAAATTATTGTGCTAGATGAGCCTACATCACAACTTGATCCACAAAGTGCAGAGGAGCTTATATACCTTGTGAAAAAGATAAGCTCTGAGCTTGGTAAAACTATCATTGTTGCAGAACAGAGAGTAGATAAGTGGTTTGATGCAGCAGAGAAGATTATGGTGCTTGAAGAAGGTAGTATAGTATTTTATGGAGACAGGACTGAGTTTTATAATACAGATTTTATAGATTTTATGCCTCAGTACCTTAGAATAGCTAAAGAGCTGAAATTTGATTCAGCTATGGATTTCCAGTCTGTAAGAAAGAAACTTGAAAATCATGATATTTTCTTTAGTGATTGTATTGCTGCAGATTGTAATGAAAATGATGATACAGAAAAGAGCAGCAGTATCTTTAATATGTTTAAACGAAAAAAGGAAGAAAATGAATATCTAAAGCTGAAGAATGTATCTGTAGCATATCACAGCAATATTGCTTTAAATGAAATCAATATAAATTTTGAGAAGAATAAGTTCTATACAATCTTAGGCGAAAATGGTGCAGGAAAAAGTACTCTGCTTAAAAGTATAGTTAAACTTGTTCCATATAAGGGCAGCATTACTTATATAGGTAGAAGTCTTCAAAAAATAAACAGCTATGATATAGCAAAAGTTATAGGATATGTTTCACAGAACCCTAATGATTATATATCAAAAGATACAGTTTACGAGGAAATAAAGTTTACTCTTGATAATTTCAAGATTGATGATTCCTCAAGAATTGAAAGCATACTGAAGGATTTTAAGATTTATCAGTACAAAGATAAAAACCCCAGGGATTTAAGTGGTGGTGAAAAGCAGAGACTTGCAATAGCATCTGTACTTGTAATGAATCCTGAGATTCTCCTGCTTGATGAGCCTACAAGGGGACTTGATTACAGCAACAAAAAGGAGCTGGGGCATATGTTAAGAAAGTTTGTAGACAGTGGCAGAACGCTGATTATGATAACTCATGATATAGATTTTGCAGCTGACTTTAGTGATGATATTTTGCTACTGATCAATGGTGAGTTAGTACAGTATGGAAATAAGAGAGAGGTATTAAAAGAAGGTATGTATTATACTTCAACAGTTCATAAACTTGCAGGATATAGAGATGTATATACATTAGATGAATTAAAGGGATGTATTAAATGATGAAAAGGATATTATTTCTATTTACAATAATGCCTTTAGCTTTATTAATAATCTTTTCAGGCAGATTAAGCAGCAAATCATATTATGGAGCACTTGTTGCACTTTCAGCATTCTTTATCATTTTTGTCAGCTATTTTTATTTTGAAAAGAGTAAAAAAGGTATTAAAGATATTGCGGTTATTGCAACAATAGGTTCATTTGCAGCTGTCAGCAGGGTACCATTTGTAATAATTCCAAATGTTCAGCCAGTAACATTCATAGTTGTTTTGGCGGGCAGTGTTTTTGGAAGTTATACAGGTTTTTTAATAGGAACCATCTCAGCTTTTGTTTCAAATATTTTTCTTGGCCAAGGGCCATGGACTCCATGGCAGATGATTGCATGGGGGACAGCGGGGGCTATAGGAGGAATATTCTCAAAGAATAAATTACCAGTAGAGGCATTTTCAATATTATGTTTTGCTGCTGGTTTTATATATGGATTCATTATGAATCTCTGGTGCGTGCTTGGTTTTGTAAAAACAATTAATTTTACATCAATTGCTCTTACATATATTAACGCAGTACCGTTTGATTTGGCACACTCAATAGGAAACTTTCTATTTGCGATAGTTTTCTATGATAAGTTTTATAATATATTAGCTAGATTTTACCGTAAGGTAAATTATATAGAGAAATAAAGGAGGATTTTAAATGAAAAAAAGAAGAAGCGTCAGCATAGTAACATTGTTGATGGTAATGTTTATTTTTGTTTTATCACCAATAAGTGCTAAAGCAGAAACTTTAGGCGTTTACGTAAGAGTAGAGGGACTTACAAATACAATAGCAGAAGGAAAAGTGAATAGTGATAATGCACTTGATGCGTTAGAACATCTATTAAAAGAAAAGAATGTTCCATATAATATTCAAGATGGAGCATATGGAAAATATATTGATTCAATAAATAACATAAAGTCAGCATCATTAGGTGGTTATGATGGATGGATGAATGTTATTAAAGATGGTAAATCAATAGTAAGTCCAAGTGTAGGGTTGGGTTCACAAAATGTAAAAGCAGGTGACACTGTTATAGTATATTATGGTGATTATTCTAAGACAGTAATAATAAATGATGTTCTATTCAGCCCTGAAATTCCAAAGGCAGATAAAGAATTTACAATTACACTTAATAATAAGTCTTTAGACTATAATACAGGAAAAGAAGTAATTTCACCAGTTAAGAATGTTGATGTAGAAATAGATGGAAAACAATATAAATCTAATGAAAAAGGTGAAGTAAAGCTTTCATTAGCAAAGGGTACTCATAATTATAAGTTTAGTGGATATAGTGATGGAAAGTCTGTACCAGCTGTTGTGATGGACAAGGGAATATTTATTTTAGATGAAGTGAATAAACCAGCTATAGTATATAGTGATATAAAGTACAACGAATCTGTAGAAAATAATACTGCAAAGCAGAACTATAATATTAAAGAAGTATATAAGAACACTTTAGATTTTATGGCTAAACAGAAGGTATCAAACTGGTCAGCATTTTCACTTTATAAGAGTGGTATAAAGCCAGATGATTCATTTTTAAAAGAATTCTCTGATAATGTTAAGGAAAATCTTGATGATATGAGCCCAACACAATTAGAAAGTGGTATAATCGGACTTGCTTCAGCAGGATATACACCTTATAACTTTATGAATCATGATATAGTAGAAAAATTATTTAACAGTGATATTAATAACTGGCTTAATAATGATGTGATTTTTGGACTGCTTACTTATAAAGCTGCTAACATAGATGAAAATTACAAGATTACTAAGAGTATGCTTGTAAATAAGCTTCTTAATGCATATAATGATGGATGGTCATGGAGCGGTAAAGGAACTGATCCTGATATAACTGCTGCTGCAATTAACTCATTAGCTCCATATTATAATGGTGAAAAAGCTGAAGGCGTTGATAATGCTAAAGTAAAAGAAATAGTAGATAAAGCTGTCAAAGTATTATCAGACAGACAGATGAAAGATGGAAACATTGCAAGTGAATGGGGAGCTTCAAGTGACACTAATTCATTTGTTATTATGGGCCTTACTTCAATAGGTATTGATCCTTCAAAGGGAATGTTTGCTAAAGAAAATGGTAATTTAGTTTCTGCATTAATGTCTTACAGAGGGAATAATGGTGCATTTAATCATAATGATTCTATGAAGGATAACTTATTCTCAACTGAAGAAGCACTTAGAGCCTTAATTGCTTTAAATGATTTTGAGAAAAACGGTAAAGGTGATTACTATACTTCAAACTTAAACTTAAAATCATTAAAGGTTTATGGAGAAACTTCTAAAGAATATAATAAAGAACCATCTCAGAAAGAAGAAAATAAGAATCAGAATACAGGCTCAAATACAGGAAACAAAACAGATAATAAAGTAGAAAATACAACTAACAAGGATAATACTCCTGCTAAAGAAGAAAACAAGGTTACTTCAGGAAATCTTCCTAAAACAGGCGGTGTGTCAGCTGAAGCACTATTATTACTTGCTGTAATATCTGTTGCTTCAGGAGTATATCTGAAAAAGAGAGCATAATAGTAATAATACAAATATCAAAAGGTGAAATATATGAAAAATAAAAAGAAGGTATTAATACTTCTTGCATCAATTATAGCAGTTAGTGTAATTATTCTGGCAGGAACAAAGATAGCAAAAAATTCACTGCAGAATAATACTGCATCATCTTCTTCACAATCTGGTATTATTAATGATAATAATGCTACGGCTAAAGAGGATAAAGAAAAAAAAGAATCTGAAAATAAAGAGAATGCTGTAAATGACAGCAATAATTCTAAGGAAAATACTGAAAAAGCATCTGCAGAAAAAGATGCAGAAGCTAAGAAAGAAGAAGCTTCAGAATCAAAGAAATCTGCAGCAGTAAATAATAACTTAGACAAAAAATCAGCTAAATCTAGTTCTTCTGCTAATGCAGCAGTAGAGAAGAAGCAGGAAGCAGCTTCACCGAAGACTCAAAATAGTGAAGTGAAACCAGAACCTGCTCCTCCAACAACAGAACCAGCTAAAGTTGAAAAACCAAATTTTACGATTGTTGATGATGTTCATCAAAAAACATTTATCAGTAAAACTGTAGAGTTTGATGGATCTAAAAGCCTAGAAGATTATACAAAGGAATTTGCCGGTGGCAGTGGAGCTTATTTTAATAATGGCTATGTAGTAAAGATGTTTAATCTGAAGGAAAAAAGTGCAGGACCGTTAAGTGGATGGGTATATTATGTTAATGGCGTAAAGCCGGGTTATGGCATGAGAGACTGTTATCCCAAAAAAGGAGACAAAATTGTTTGGAAATTCGTTTCAGATGGTGTAAATAATTAATTTATTGCTTATAAGATAAAATTTTAAAGAGTATATATTTTAGTTTAACAGTAACTGAAGTATATACTCTTTTTTGTTGAATAAAATGTATGAGTTATTAAGATAATAAAATATAATTAGTTCTTTATGGAGATGATTAGAGGATAGTTAGATTTGGATATGTGGCAATACCATTAGAGCTTGGAGATAAAGGTAAGACATCAGGAACTGTTACATATAAGAATTATGAGAAAATGCAGAATGCTGATGAAAAAATGAATAAACTTAAAGCTGTTACGTTAAAAAATCTAGATAACCTTGGAAATGCTATAAATTATAATATAGAAAACGAGATACATTTCTACAGAATAACATCTGCCTTAATTCCACTTGTTACTCATCCTAATGTTGGTTATTGGGGACATAGGGAAATATTTAAGAAAAATTTTCAGTATATTGGCAGGCTTATAGAGAAAAGCAATATGAGGGTAGATACACATCCAGATCAGTTTAATGTTATTAACAGTACAAATGAAGAGGTTGTTAAGAATACTGTAATAAATTTAATGGAGCATGTAAATCTCTTTGAAGATCTTAATTATGATAAGGGGATGATGGTTATCCATGTTGGAGGTGCTGCTGGAGGCAAGGAAGAAGGCCTGCAGAGGTTTATAGATAATCTTAAATCATATCCAGAAAGTATAAAGGAAAGGCTTATTATAGAAAATGATGATAAAATCTATAATTCACTTGATGTATTAAAGCTCTGCAGTGAGATTAATGCACCTATGGTGCTAGATGTACATCACCATATGTGCAATAACTGCGGTGAAGATTTAAGTGAAGTTGTAGCAGGATGTTTTGCTACATATAAGGGTAAAAAAGTTATACCTAAAATACATTTCTCAAGCCCTAAAGATGGAGAATGTGATAGAAAGCATGCAGATTATATTAATGTAGATGATTTTATATCATTTCTAAAAGTAGCTAAAGGAATTGAAACTGATGATAAGGAAATTGAGTTTGATATAATGATAGAAGCAAAGAAAAAAGATATTGCTATGTTTAAATTAATAGATGATATTAAAAGCTTTAAGCCTGAATATTTATGGATTGACAAGACAATATTGAGGGCTTGATGATAAATTATTAATAAAGAACGTTACTTATTAATAAATTTTAATCTTACTTTATAAAAACAAAGAACAGAAAATCAAATTCATAAAAAAACAACTAATTTAACATTAATATGTCGAAATGATGTATAATAATTTCATGGATAGACAGAAAAACTAAAGAAAAATTTGAGAGGGGTTATCTTGATGGAGAACAAAGAACAAAAGAAAAAGAAAGTCTCGCTTATGGAAAGGGTGGGACATAAGATACCTGATCCTGTAGTTATTTTTATGATTCTTTTTGCAATAGTTATGACAGCTACAGTTTTTATGGGTGGATTAAAATTTGAAACGCTGGCATCTGACGGCAGCACAATATCATATGAAATCAAAAATATGTTTAGTAATGAAAATCTAAGATGGATATTTGATAATGCACTTTTAACTAACTGGCTTGCATATGGCGGTGGAGTGCTTGGAACTATTCTTGTAGTAATGCTTGGAGTTGGACTAGCTGAAGAATCAGGACTTTTGACGGTTCTGATTAAAAAAATTGGTCTTAAGGTATCAGATAGATTTTTACCTGTTGTTTTAGTATTCTTAGGAATCATGAGCAGCATTGCAACAGATGCTGGATATATTGTATTGATTCCGCTTGCAGGACTTCTTTATGTAGGGCTGAAGAAGAATCCGTTAATAGGTATGGCAGCAGCTTTTGCTGGAGTATCAGCAGGTTTTAGTGCTAATCTTCTGCCAGCAACACCTATAGATGTTATTATAGGAAACAATGCTAAGATATTTGCAGAGGGACAAGGTGTACCATTTGTTACTCAGGCAGGAAAAGCAATTACACCAGCTACTATGCATTATATATTTATAATTGCTTCAACAGTTTTATTATCAGTAGTAGGTTATTTTGTAACTGATAGGATTGTAAAACCAAGACTTGAAAAGGAAAGCTATGTAGTGCCTGAAAATATTGATCTTACAGATTTTACTGTGAAAGATGAAGAAAACAAAGGATTAAAGTGGGCACTATTAGGTTTAGTTATAGGTGCAGCTATAGCATATATTCTTTATCTGGGACCATTAGCGCCTTATAAAGACGAAAATGGAAAAGCTATAAAACCTTTTATGGACAACATAATATTAGTTATTACGATTATGTTCTTCTTACCTGGTTATTTATTTGGTAAGATGACAGGCAGGTTTAAGAATAGTGCAGATGTTGTTAAAGCAATGTCTAAGCAGATGAGCGGCATGGGATATGTAATTGTTCTTACGTTCTTCTCATATAATTTCCTTGCATTATTATCATATTCTAATCTTGGAACGTATATAACGTATTTAGGAGCTAAGTCACTAGAATTATTAGGACTTTCTAATTATCCAATATTATTATTAATGGGATTTATTATCATAACAGCAATAATCAACCTTTTTGTTGGGGGGCTGACATCAAAATGGATGCTTCTTGGACCAATATTTATACCAATGTTATATCAGGTTAACAGCAATCTTACTCCTGACATGGTTTCAGCGGCATACAGAGTTGCAGATTCATCGACAAATATAATTTCACCATTAATGTCATATGCAGGAATAATACTTCTATTTATGAAAAAGTACAAGCCTGAATATACATTAGGAAACATGATAAGATTAATGTTCCCTTATTCAGTATCATTCTTAGTATCATGGACAATATTACTTATTGGATTCTTTACTTTAGGAATTCCACTAGGTATATAAAAAATAAATGTTTATTTAAAAAGATGTATTCTCTTTGAATTTTAATTCGAAGAAGATACATCTTTTATGTTATATAAAATTAATTATACTTTGATTAATAATTAAATGTAACTAATGATAATTACTAGACCTGGGTTTTCATGGTATAATATAAAAAAACATAGGAGGTAGAGTTGATGTCAGGAAAAGCAAAAGTAAAAACTAATGCAGTCAGAATACTTGATAGTCATAAAATAGAGCATGAAGTATACACTTATGATACTAAAGATGGCGTTATAGATGGACAAGGCGTAGCAGCAAAACTTAATCAGAATCCTAAACAGGTATTTAAGACATTAGTTACTCAGGGTAAATCAAAAGAATACTATGTATTTGTAGTGCCTGTTGCGGGAGAGCTTGATTTAAAAAAAGCTGAAAGAGCTACTGGAGAGAAAAAGATTGAGATGATACCTATGAAGGATTTACTAAAAGTCAGTGGATATGTTCATGGTGGCTGTTCATGTATAGGTATGAAGAAACAGTTTAAGACTTTTATAGATGAAAGCGCACTAGATTTTGATATGTTCATGTTTAGTGGAGGTAAAATAGGTGTGCAGATAAAAATGAAAGCTGAAGCACTAAAGGATATTATACCTGTTGAATTTGTGGATTTGAAGAAAAATTATGATTAATGATTTTTATAATGCAAATTAATTATATAATGAAAAATACTAACAAATTTTAATTTACAGATATTTAGGAGAAAGAACAATGAAGAAAATAGCACATAAGATAATGCTGGGAATTGTATTATCTTGTTTATTTACTGCTGTTGTATTAACATCAGTAATTAATGTAATAAATAAACAGACAATTAAGACTGAATCAGAAAGCCTTATGATGCAGACAGCAGTAAACAAGGCCCAGGTAATAAATGAAGAATTAAGTACAACTGAATCATATGTAAATAGCCTTACAATGTTGATAGCAAGTACATTAAAGGCTGAAGATATAGAAAAAAACAATGATTATGCTAAAACATATCTTAATACAATAAAACCATATCTTGAAGAAACAATAAATTCAGAAAAGCAGTTCCTTGGTGTAGCAGTAATAATAAATCCAGAGCTTACACAAGAAGCTGATATGATGATTTTTGAAAAAGATACAGCAGGAAGCGTTAAAGCCATTACTGATAAATTCACAAAGCAGGACTTTGTCGATGGCAGTCCTGATATGACATGGTATTATAATCCTGTCAATAAGAAAGCAGCAGTTTGGAGTGATCCACATACTGATAAAAGCTCGGACAGTATCCGTATGGCATATACAAGACCGATATACTCAGGCAATACTTTGATTGGTGTTGTTGCCATAGATTTATTCTTTAATGATTATAAAGACATGATAAATAATATAAAGATGTATGATACGGGATATGCTTTCCTTGTTAACAATGCAGGAAATTATCTTGTAGACAAGAAATATACTGAAAAAGATAATATCAGTGGAACATTAAAGATTAATGTCTCTGATTTAAAGGAGACAGGAATAAAAAGCTATAAGGATAACGGCAGCGAGTCAGTAGCGGCATATTCTAGACTTAAAAATGGTAACATAATGATTGTGTCAGCAAAAGAAAAAGAAATTTTTGCTGGATTATATAAGAATACTAAAGTTTCAATCATCATAACAATAGTACTTTGCTTACTAACTTCAATAATAGCATTATACATAGGTAAAGTAATCAGTGGACCAATAATTACTATAACAGATGATGTTAATAAGATTGCGGATCTTGATTTTACAGAAAATGAAAAGATGCAGATGATTAATACACTGACAGATGAAACTGGTGTTATCGGCAGGGCTGTTCTTAACTTAAAGGGAACTATAAAAGATACAGTAAGTAATATACAGCAGTGTTCTAATGAAACTGCAGGCCATTCAAATGAATTGGATAAGATTACTGATCAGTTAGTTGAGTCTTTATCTGCTATAAATACTACTGTGGATGAACTGGCTAATGGTGCGGAATCACAAGCTCAGGAAGCACAGGGAAGTATTGAAAAACTTCATGGATTATCAGATACAGTAGATAAGATGAACAAGATAATTAATGAATTTAATGATAAGTTTACTGAAGCTAAAAAGAGCAATACGATAGGAATAAACTCTGTAAACATATTAGTAGATAAGATTTCTACTACAACAAGTATTGAAGAACAGACAAGTATGAGCGTTAAACAGCTTTCTAAAAAATCAGAATCAATAGGTAATATAGTTTCATCAATTAATGAAATTGCACAGCAGACAAATTTACTTGCATTAAATGCAGCAATTGAAGCAGCAAGAGCTGGTGAAGCTGGAAGAGGATTTGGTGTTGTTGCAGAAGAAATAAGAAAGCTTTCAGAGCAGACAAATTCAGCAACTACTGAAATTGAGAATATAATAAAAGAAGTATATGACGAAATTAAGAATACAGAAAATAACATGAATAAATCAACTGAAACTATTGATCATGTTAATAATGCAATCAGTGATGTAAAAACATCATTTGACAGTATTATGGTTTCATTTAGTAATATGGAGCAGAAACTATCATCTTTAAATGACGGTGTTAATTCTATAGAAGAAAATAAAAATGATGTATTTGATGCTATTGAAGGTATTACGTCAATATGCGAGCAGTCAGCAGCTGGTACTGAAGAAATTTCAGCTACAGTAAATGAAGAATTAAATTCAGTAAGACATGTTAGTGAACTTATCAAATCTCTTAACTCACTTGTATATAGATTAGAAGATATGATAAGCAGATTTAAGATTAATTAAAGCTATTGACATATATATATCTAAGGTGTAAAATAAATTTAATTCAATGAAGGAAATAGTAAGCTTTAGTTTAGTATTTTAAGCGAGTAGAGGATGATGGGAGCTCTATAAGAACAGTAAGGCTGAAGACATTCCAGAGAAGCTTATCTGAAATTTAGTAGGGTAAGACGGGCAGCTCCGTTAAAAGTATTTGAGACGACAAAGTTATAATGCTTTGTTAAAATAGAATGGTACCGTGAATATGCTTTCACTTCTATATAAGAAGTGAAAGCTTTTTTTATAACCATCTAATATTATAACTTTTGTCAAAGACAGGGTGGTACCGCGGAAAAATTTTCGCCCCTTGAGTTTAGCGCTGAACTCAAGGGGCTTTTTTTTATAATAATCAGTAATCAAGGATCATTGGTCAATGAAGGTGGTAATTAATGGAAATTCCATCTTTAAGCCTCTAAAATTTAAACATAAGAAAGTTTTAAAGAGGGTTTACCCTCTTTTGGGAACTCCTTTCAGAGTTCAATCCTGAATTGATTATCGATTATTGATTGTTGGTAATTGATCAATAATTAATATTAGGAGGTACAGATATGAATAGAACTATGATTAATAAATTAAACAATTATATTAATAAAAAAGTTACTGTAAAGGGATGGATTCACAGAATTAGAAAGCTAAAATCTATTACTTTTATAGTTGTCAGGGATAGAACAGGACTTTTGCAGTGTGTTGCAGATAATAAAAAGATAGACTGTGAAAATATGAAATGTGAAGATGTAGTATCTATAGAAGGTCTACTTGTGAAAAGCAGGAATGATTTAAATCCTTTTGAACTGCAGATAGAAAGTGTAGAGATATTAAATACTTCTGAAGTGCTGCCAATAGAAATAAATAAGGAAAACCTTGATGTTAATCTTGATACGATGCTTAATAACAGGATGCTCAGCCTTAGAAATAAGAAAGAAGCAGATATATTTAAAGTCCAGAATGCTATAGTTGATGGCTTTAGAAAGTTTCTTAAGGAAAGAGAATTTACTGAGATATTTTCACCTAAAATAATTAAGGAAGGCGTTGAAGGTGGTACTGAACTTTTTGAAGTAAAGTATTTTGAAAATAAGGCTTATCTTGCTCAAAGCCCTCAGTTTTATAAACAGATGATGGTAGGTGCAGGGTTTGAAAGGGTTTTTGAAGTGGCCCAGGTTTATAGAGCTGAAGAGCACAATACAAACAGGCATTTAAATGAATATGTTAGTATGGATCTTGAGATGGGATTTATAGATAATGAATATGATTTGATGAAGCTTGAAGAAGAAATGATAAAGTTTATCATCGATAAAATAAAAGATGAATGTAGTTCTATTGAAGGTATAGAAAATATTATACCTGAAATAAAATATGAGATACCTAAAATTGAATTTAATGATGTAATCAGTATTATGGCTAAGGAATATAATAAGACAGATTTAGAAGGAGATCTTGATCCTGATGCTGAAAAATTAATTTGTAAGTATGCTGAAGAAAAATACAACTCTGAATTTGTTTTTGTTACAAATTACCCTAGAAATAAACGTCCTATGTATACAATGATGAAAGGCGAAAATGGAACACATAGTTTTGACCTTTTATGCAGAGGTACTGAAATAACAACAGGTGGGCAGAGAATTCATAATTATAATATGCTGGTTGAAAACATGAAGTATAAAAATCTTAATCCTGATAATTATAAGTCATATCTTGAGAACTTCAGATATGGTATGATACCACATGGTGGTCTAGCAATTGGACTTGAAAGAATAACATGTAAATTCTTAAAGCTAGATAATGTAAGAAGGGCTAGTTTTGTGCCTAGAGATAGGACACGACTTGTTCCTTAAGAAAGACTAATAAGAAAAATTACAATTAATAAAAATACTTTTCACAAAAACAAAAGATACGCATTATTTCTGAGGCGTATCTTTTTTATTAATATTGTTATCAAGAAGATTGATAGCTAATTTTTTGTACATATTAGATTTGTTGATTAATGATAATATAAAAAGTGGAAGATTATCAGGAGCATCATTTTCATTTATTACTGTGCTTATTTCATTTTTAAAATCAATAAAGTCAGAATTTGTTCTATTTAAAAAGCTGTTATAGAACTGTATTAAATCGTCATTGGTATCTTTTATTTCATATAATAAAGTTTTTATGTCGGAAATTGATAAGCTTTGTTTTAAATTATAGATTAATATAAGCAGTAGAATATTTTCTCTTGAATATTTTTTATTAGTAATTGGCTGTAAGAGTTTATCTTTAGCATAATTATTAATCATTGTTTTTGTTAAAAGCTTATCATCATCAAATCTCTTGCCATTAGATAATTTGTTTTCAAACAAAGTTATAACCTGGTCCATATATAAATCAAGATCAGGAATTTCATTCAAGTTAATTGTATCTTTTAAAGAAAGAGAATCTATTAATTTTAATAAATCATTATTATCTGTCATACTGTATTCACCTACCTTATGTAGTTACAAAAACCACTTAATGATATATCTATATAATAAAACATTTCAATTTAAAATTCAACTCTAAAATATTGCAATAATACTTTAAAGCATTTAGAATGTATAAGTAGATTAAAATAGAGGTGATTTTTATGAGCGATATAGCAGGAAAAGGCTGCGACATTTTAGTACCATTTAATGAAAGAAAACCACTTCCTGAAATAGAGAGAAGTATTATAAAAAAATATAGAAAACATATATGGACAAAGTTTACAAGAGCAATTAATGATTATGAACTTGTAAAAGAAGGGGATAAAATTGCAGTTGCTGTGTCTGGCGGTAAAGACAGTATGCTTATGGCGAAGCTTTTTCAAGAACTCAAAAGACATGGGCGTGTTAATTTTGAACTTGTATTCTTATGCATGGATCCAGGCTATCATGAAAACATAAAAGAGTTATTGATAGATAATTGTAATTACTTAAATATACCTTTACAGATATATGACTCAAACATATTCGAAGTTGTAGACAGAATAGCTAAAGATTATCCTTGTTATATGTGTGCAAGAATGAGAAGAGGAGCATTATACTCAAAGGCTCAGGAATTAGGATGTAATAAAGTTGCATTAGGACATCATTTCAACGATGTTATTGAAACAACAATGCTTAATGTTTTATATGCAGGTAATTTCAAGACTATGCTTCCAAAGCTTAAAGCAAAGAATTTTGAGAATATGGAACTTATAAGACCTATGTATTATATAGAAGAATCTTATATTAAGAGGTTTACTCAAAATGCAGGTATCTGGCCGTTAAACTGTGCATGCATGATAGCTGCTAAAAAAGTTGGTAATAAGAGATATGAAATAAAGGAATTGATTGCCAATCTTAAAAAGACATTCCCGGATGTTGACAAATCAATTTTCAAGTCAGCAGAGAATGTAAGTATGGATGCTATACTAGGATGGGAAAAAGGAAAAGAAAAACATTCATTTTTAGAAGATTTCTAAATAACTAAATAAAAAAACGGAGGTTTATACCTCCGTTTTTTATTTAGAATAACATGTGAGCAATTAATGATGCTATTGGTAGTGTTATCAGTGTTCTTTCTAAGAATATTATGAAAAGGTCTTTTATGTTTACAGGAATCTTTGATGCCAGTAAAAGTCCTCCAACTTCAGACATATAAATAAGCTGTGTTACAGATGTACAGGCTACTATAAATCTTGTCATAGGGTTAGCAATAGTACTACCGATAACTGAAGGTATAAACATATCCGTAAAACCTACAATTAAAGTTTTTGATGCAAGAGCTGCATCAGGAATATGTAACAACTTAAGTAGTGGAATAAATGGCAGACCAAGATATTCAAAAATATGAGTATATTCTGCAAGTATCAGTGCGATAGTACCCATACCCATAACGACAGGCAGTACACCAATCCACATATCAAGTACATTTTTTATACCATCAATCAGGAATTCTTTCATTCCTTTATTATTATTAACTTTTTCTAGAGCTTTGCTTATTCCATAAGAAAATGTAGTATGATTTTCTGGTACAATTTCGTTATCTTTTTTCTTTTCTCCATTAATATATGTATCTGGAATTTTTGATAATGGTGGAATTCTAGGGGTAATTACTGCAGCTACAATTCCAATAAAAGTTACAGTAATATAAAAAGGAACAAACATATCTTCAAGACCTACCTGAGCTATTACTACAAGGCAGAAAGTAATTGATACTACTGAGAAGTTTGTACCAATAATTGCTGCTTCCTTTTTAGAGTAGAAGCCGTGCTCATACTGTTTGCTAGTCAGAAGTACGCCAATAGTTCCGTCACCAAGCCATGAAGTTATACAGTCGATTGATGATCTTCCTGGTAGTGAGAATATTGGACGCATAACTTTTGATAATAGTGTTCCAACAAACTCAAGAAGACCAAAATCGAGTATTAATGGTAATAGAAGTCCTGCAAATAAAAATACAGCGAAAAGTGTAGGTAGAAGACTATATAATAGAGTACCACCTGTTGAATCTGAATATATAAAATCAAATCTGAATTTATATATTGTGATTATTGCAAGTATTGCACCAATAATACGTAAAGAAAACCATAGGGGGCTTACATTAAAAAGTCCATTTAAATATTTATTATTGATAATAAATTTTGGTTTGAATATTTTTGAGATTATTGCTAAAGCTGCACTTATTGATATTATAACCACTGAAATTATGGGCAAATATTCACCTAATAATGAAATGATTAATTTTGAAAATATTGCTACAGGTATAGTTAATGATCCATTCCATGGAATAGGTATCATAAATAAAAAAACTCCAAGTAGCGATGGAATTATAAATTTTAATGTTTTTTGAAAGTCGTGATTTTCCTCTTTTGCAGTTTTATTCATATATTTCTCCTTTGTTGTATATTAATTCATATAATTCACTTTGTATTGCTAATGAATGCATAAATATTAATTTGCGTAACATAATAATACATTATTTTTGCATAAATTGAAAGAGAAATTTTTAATGAAATATAATATTGCAATATTTTATGATTATTTTTAAAAATATCTTGGCTGTATACAATAGGTATTTTTATGTTGATAATAGTATATTTGAGGTATTATAATCATCTATGGGAGTGAGGTGAGAACAATGGAAATACAGGTTTTTGTTAAAGGAAAGAAAGAACCTATAATATATAAGGGTGACAGAATAGATGTACTCGATTTAGAACTTCAAGGAAATAATTACAAACAAATCAGATGTTTTAAAAAAGGATTTAGTAAAAGTGAACTTATTCAGTCTGATATAATATTAAGAATAAAAGAAAATTTAAAGCAAAAATAAATTTATTAAAAATTGTAATTTTATGATATATTTTATAGATTTCGAGATGATTAAGTTATATAATAGATTATATGTAGAAAATAATTACAAAACATCAAAAGAGGTTGGGATATTATGAAAGAGATGAAGTTACGTAATCATAATAATAAAGAAAAACTTAATCATGGAAAAAGAAATATAAAGCTTGTTACAATTATTTTGATTATAGGGATTTTAATTGTATTATGTAATGAATCATTAGCATTCTTTAATTTTGTATCTTTTAACAAGGTATCTAAAAGTACTGAAACAGTGTTTAAAGAGAATCTAGCTAAAATTGATAATATTAATTCTATGCTTATATCAATCAATAAGATTAAAACGAATACTGTTGACAATATGTCATTATTTTCAGCTGGTATAATTAAAAAAGAACGTACTTTACTTGCTAAATCACTGGATTTATTAATAAAATGTAAGAGTAACAGTGCAGAAGAAGATAACTTTATAATTACTATGCCATCAAAATTTAATTCTTATTTCAGTAATTTAGATAATATGGTTAAGAACGTTGAAAGTGATAAGGAAATAGATAATTTAAATTTGCTTAACGCAAAGTCTATTGCCGATTCAATAACAACTAACCTAGAAAATTACAATACAATAGTTCAGAAAGAAATAAATAGTTCATCAGCTTTATTAGTGTCACAAGCTCGATACAGTAAATATATTAATATAATTATGAGCCAGGTAGTGGTGGCAATAATAATAGTTGTTTTTGCATTTTTTATTAAGGAAATTAATAAGGCATTGAAGGACTTCCAGGCTATACTTGAAGAAGTTAAACGAGGAAATCTTGCTGTAGATGTGGATTGTAATGGTAAAAACGAATTTGCAATTATGAGACGAGAATTAAAAAGCAGCTTGGATGCAATAATCCTGCTTATTAATAAATTCAAGAAAGGTACTGATACAATTGATGATAGAGTCATGTCATTATCTGCTGTGTCTGAAGAAATGGCAGCTTCAGCTGAACAGGTAAATAATTCAATACTTCAGGTGTCAAAAGGTTCAGAAAGTCAGACAAATGATCTTGTAGAAATCGTAAATCTTATTAAAGATTTTACTGTTACCTTAAAAGAAGTTGTAGGAAGAATAAATGTTGTACATAATAATGCTTCTGATGCATCAAAAGTAGCTAATGTAGGAGGCAGTGAGTTGAACAAACTGATAGCTTCATTGGAAACAGTTCAGAGTGATTTCAAAAGTATGACTGAAAGAGTTACAGAACTTGATACTAGTGTGAATAAAATAAATGAGATTACAGAACTTATTAATGGAATAACGGATCAGACTAATTTATTAGCATTGAATGCTGCTATTGAAGCTGCTAGGGCTGGAGATGCTGGTAAGGGATTTGCAGTGGTTGCAAATGAAATTAGGAGACTGGCAGAACAGAGTAAGAATGCACTCGAAGAGATAAATTCAATTGTAAAAGGTATTAAAGTTGAAACTAAAGAGGTTATTATTGACAGTAATAATTTAGGACAATCTTTTAAACATCAGGAAAAAACAATTAGGGATTCTATAAAATCATTTAGCGAAATAGTTCAATCAGTAAGTAATATAGTCCCACTTGTTGAAAATGTAAAGAGTTTTATAAATGAACTTGAAAGAAAGAATAACTCAATAGCTAATAAAACTGAAAATGCAACAGCTGTTGCACAGGAAAATCTGGCAACCTCAGAGGAAATTACAGCTTCTACCTCAGAAATGAGCAAATCTGCTGAAGATGTGGCTGATACTGCAAATACTTTGACAAAGATTGTTTCAGATACTCTTGATAATATTAATAATTTTAAAATAGATTAATTACAGAGGAGAAAGATATGGAAATAACAAACGAATTAGTGTCACAAATGGATCCATTTATGCTTTTAAGCGTTATTAATATGAAACTTAGGGATTTTTACTCAAGTTTAAATGACTTATGTGAAGATAATGATATAGATAAATCATTATTAGTTTCTAGATTTGAAAATATAAATTATGAATATTCAGAAAATCTTAATCAAATTGTTGCAAAATAGTTATCTTGATATGTTATTATTATATTAATAAATTATCAAGATTGGAGATTTTATAAATGAAAAAAAGTAAAAGCATAATTTTAGCTATAGCATCAGTAGTGCTAGTAGCTAGTATTGTAAAAGATAAACGTAAAAAGACAAATCAGCTAAATAAATAATATTCAGCTGATTTTGTTGCAAGCTTATTATACCAGTTAGGAGATTTGTAATAGAAGAATATTTGGAAAATGTAGCAAGATGCTTTAGATTGGTATTGAAAAGTTTAATATAGCATTTTACATAAACAAAAATTCGATCAATATACGATGTTTATATTGATCGAATTTTTGTTTTATAGGTAATTGAATTTAATTAAAACTTCTTTGATTTCACCTTTGCTGTTTTTTCTTATTTTAAAATCTTTTATATCTTTAAAATTGTTATCGACCTGAAATGTTAACTCATGGATCATAGCTTTTGCCTTTTTAGCTAAATCACCATCTTCAACAACTACAAATCTTTCTTTCTTTGTTGTAATTTCATCTTGTAAGTTATCAACAATAACATAGTATTTATCGCCTTCCTCTACAACAGAGTATTCTTTTCCAACTGTAAGATTTTCGCAGAATGTATTGTCTATGCATCTAACCTTCATAATTAACCCCTCCATATTATAAGTAAATATTGTATTTATATTTAATATAACACATTAAAGTTAATAATTGAATAGTGAGAAGTTATAAAATTATTTTTTCTTTATAATTCTGTATAATTCTTCAGTATCATCAGAAATGGTCTTAAAAGTATAACCATTTTTCTTATAATACTGTATAACTTCATTAAGTGCAGCTGCAGAATTTTTATTGTTGTATCCTGAATGCATAAGAACTACTGCAGTTTTTTTTGTGCTTTGAGCTCTTTTTGCTATTTTGCTTGGTGATAGTTTAGGATATAGTCCGTCTGTGGAATCAACATTCCATTCATAGACTTTAAGATTTTTTGAATGGATTTTATTAAGCATTGATTTAGTCAACTTGAAATAACTGCTGTTGCATCCAAAAGGAAATCTTAGAATATTAGTTGTAACACCACAGGCATTTTTTATAGAATTCTGGCACTCAGCCATTTCTTTGAAAAAATCGCCATTAGGACCATATAGTTTACAATGATCATGAGTATAAGAATGTAGACCTACTGCATTACCATCAGATACCATTTGCTTTATAATTTCCTGTTGATTATTGTCTATTTGTTCACCTATAAGAAAGAATGTAGCATTGACATTATTGTCTTTAAGTGTTTTCAGCATATCTTTAGTTACCTTTCCACCAGGAGCATCATCAAATGTCAAGTAGACGATTTTTTTAGTTTCTGTTGTTTTAGACGCTTTTTCAATTTCTGAATTTGATGGTGTTATGAATAACATAAAAACTAGAAATAAAGATATAATATTTTGCATTTTATCAGCTCCTTTTTAAGATCCTATTCACTATTTTAGTATTAACTTAAAATCATTAATATATTAAAAAATTAAATTTTACTAAGATTAGTAATTTAAAATTAAGCAAACATTAATACATTATTCATAATATAATGTTATAATAGAGAAAAATAAGATTAAGTGAGGACATAATTATGGATAAGTTTATAAATTCTCTAATAATTGTAGTAGTTGTTTGCATAGTACTTTTATTAGTTACAAAGCTACTTTTATTTTTCTTGCCAATTATTCTTATAGCAGTTGCAGTAATATGGATTTATAAAAAATTTAAGAATAAATTTAATAATGGTTACACAAAAAACGTTGATGATATAGAGTATATGAGTTCTCAACAAAGCGGTGATGTGGACAACAATTCAGAAGTAATTGATGTTGATTATAAAGATGTTCAATAATAATAAAAAATCATTATGTAAATAATGATTTTTTATTTTATAAATCACAATATATATTTATGATTAATATTATGTATTGATAGATTAATCAGGAGGTAATTATATATTGGGTAATGATAATGAAAACAGTGGTACTGAAGGTTTTGATAAAGATAATTCGCTAAATAGTAGATATAAAAAGGGTGTGCTAATTATAAATTCCTACATTAAGCAGAAGGACTCTATAGTCCCTTTTAAAGTAAAGTTTAGAATATATAGACTATCAGGAATTAAACCTGAACTAATATATTATGGTGTTACTGATGATTATGGAAAGGCCAGAATCAGTAGTCTGGACTTTGGCTATTATAGATTAATAGAAGTAGTTGATTCTAAGAGAATAAAACCTAAATATATACCTTGGAATGAATTTGAGATAAATAATAATAATCTATGTATTCATGTAAATATAGAAAACAGAAATAGAAATGCTAATGTTAAATATGAAGAGAGAAAACATGAAACTATCAAAGAAGAAAAGGATTCTCATGAATATCAAAACTTAAAGAATAATATTAAAGGAAGTATTATCGTTAAGTCTATGTTTAAAAGCAAGACTAATGAGCCTTTATCAGGTACTGAATTTTCAATATTTAGGGTTACAAATATGAAAATACAGCTTGTTGATTCTAAAACAACAAATGGTAATGGAATAGCTCATTTTACGAATTTGTACAGTGGTAAATATTTGATAGTTGAAAAAATAAACAAGAATATTTTTAATAAACCTGTTTATTTGAATGGGCAGGTTGTCTCATTGGATAAAGATAAGAAAGATGTAGGTGTTCTTGTAATAAATAGTTTAAAGTAGCAGATAAAAAAGTCTGCTGCTTTATATTTTATCTTGTTATAATTAGGGATCTGTATTATAATAATCAAAAAATGTAATAAAGGATGATATTAATTATGAAGATTAGAATAAAGTATTTTGAAGGCGCTACTAAGCTTAAGAAAATTGCAAAAGGAAACTGGATAGATGTATATTCTAGTAAAGAACTTTTTGTGCCAGAAGGTGACAGAGCGATGATACCGTTAGGTTTTGCTTTAGAACTACCATCAGGTTATGAAGCACATCTAGCACCTAGAAGTTCAACATTTAAGACATGGGGAATAATACAGACAAATTCAGTTGGTGTAGTTGATGATACATATATAGGTGATAATGATCAGTGGCATATTCCTGTTTACTGTTTAAAAGGTCATGATTCAAAAGATGGAGTTACAGGAACGCTTATTAAATGTGGTGATAAAATAGGCCAGTTTAGAATAATGGAAGTTATGCCTGAACTTGAATTCGAAGAAGTTGAATCATTTGGCAATCAGGATAGAGGTGGATTTGGAACAACAGGAACACGTTAAATGAATAAAAAAGGGCTTTATAGCCTTTTTTTATTCACTTAGCTTTGCTTCTAAAGTTTCCCATTCACTATAAAGCTCTTCAATTTCAGCATTTGTAGCAGTAATTTCTTTATTAACTTTCTCGGCTTCTGACGGGTTTGAGTATACTTCTTCAAGACATAACTTGTTGTTTAATTCTTCAAGTGCTTCTTCTTTTTGAGCAATTAATTTCTCAACATCTCTAAAACGCATCTTTAGTTTTTTAAGTTCTTTTTCAGATTCTCTTTTTTTCTTCTTTTCTACTTTAATTTGTGTTTTTGTTTTACCAGATGTTTCTTTATCATTTAATGAGTCGAATCTTGTTGGATTATTCTTTTTATCTATATAATAGCTGTAATTTCCTAAATAAGTTTTTATGCCATCTTCGTTTAATTCATATATTTTTTCAATTACTTTGTTTAAGAAGTATCTGTCATGTGAGATTATTAAAAGAGTGCCATCATAACTTAATATAGCATCTTCTAAAGCTTCTCTTGAAAGAATATCAAGATGGTTTGTAGGCTCATCTAGAAGCAGGAAGTTTGACTTAGAAAGCATAAGCTTTAAAAGATTAATTCTGCATCTTTCTCCACCACTTAATGTGCTTATTTTCTTAAATACATCATCGCCCTTAAATAAGAATGAAGCTAGAACAGTTCTGATATCAGTTGTAGTAAGGTTAGGATAATCATTCCATACCTCATCGATAATAGTATTTTCAAGGTTAAGGTCAGACTGTTCTTGATCGTAGTATCCTATATTAACATTTCTACCTATAACTTTTGCACCTTCATCAGCGGGCAATTTATCCATAAGTATCTTGAAAAGAGTAGTCTTACCACGTCCGTTTTCACCTATTAAGGCAATCTTTTCGCCTCTTTTAATGTCCATATTAAGATTCTTGAATAAAAGTTTGTCACCAAAGCTTTTGCTTAAGTTTTCAACATGGAGTACGTCATTTCCACTCTTTACTTGAGTTTCAAATTTTATCTTCGTAGAAGAAGTATGCACAATTGGTGATTCAAGACGTTCAATCTTATCGAGAGCTTTTTCTCTACTTTCAGCGGCTCTGATACTTTTCTCTCTGTTGAATGATCTGAATTTTTCAATAATAGCTTCCTGTCTTTTAATTTCTGCCTGCTGGATGTTATATGCCTTTATTTGTGCTTCAATATCTTTCTCACGAAGTTCAAGGAATTTAGTGTAAGAAGCGTTATAGTGATATATTTTTCCGCCTCTTAATTCAAAAGTAGATGTTGTAACTGAATCTAGGAAATATCTATCATGAGATATAGTGATTACTGTACCTTTATAACTCTTAAGATATTCTTCCAGCCATTCAATAGCTTCAAGATCAAGGTGGTTTGTAGGTTCATCGAGCATAATTATGTCTGGCTTTACAAGAAGCAGCTTACACAGTGCAACTCTTGTTTTTTGGCCACCGCTTAGTGTAGAAATAATTTTATCATAATCATTTTCAGTAAAGCCAAGACCTTTGATGACCTTTGAAATCTCTGCCTTATATGTATATCCTCCACGTTTTTCATAGAGTTCCTGTGCTAAAGTATAATCATTTATTAGTTTATTGTGATAAGTAGAGTTATTTTCATCATATGGTTCATTAAGCTTTTTTTCTAAGGAGATTATTTTGTTCTCTAAATCAATAAGATTTTGAAATACAGAAAGCATTTCGTCATATATATTCCTGCATGAGTCTAAATTTAAATGCTGTGAAAGATAACCTATGCTCTTATTTTTGTCGATAAATATTTCACCAGAGTCATAAGATATTTCCTTTGATATTATTTTAAAAAGGGTAGATTTACCTTCGCCGTTGGCACCTATAATACCTACTTTATCGCCTTCATTTATAGAAAATGTTATATTTTTTAGTATTTCATCTATACCATAACTTTTACATAAATCTTTACAACTTAATATAATCATTTTTTTCTCCTTTTTATAAAACAGTACAATTTATTATACTATGGATAATTTTTAAACTCAAATAGTTGTCTTACTACATAAGTTTCCAAGTGATAATAAGAAAGAACAGTATCATTTTTAAAATGTATATTTTTGCGAAAAAAGGTATTAATAAAATATAGTGAATTAACGAAAGGAGAAATCATTATGAAAAAACAAAAGAAGATTTATGCTGCTTTAACTGTTTCTGTTATGGGGCTCTTTGCTGTCTTTTTTTCCGTTTATTATTATACATTGAAGAAAAATACTTATACATTTGTGAAAACTGCAAAAGCATGTTTTGATAATATAGAAGTAAAACTAAGCCTCACAGGAACAATAAAATCAAATAATGAAAGAAAATATTATAGAAACCAGTCAAAGATAAAAAAATTCAATGTTGCTGTAGGTGATGCCGTTAAACGGGGTGATTTGCTGTTTTCATATGATATTAGTGAATATGAATCTGCGCTTAATCAGGCCAAGATAAAATATGACGAGACTATAAATAATAAAAATCTCCTTGAAAAAGAAAAGAAAGCAAATGATGAAAAAGTAGAAGAAATTAATTTAGAGATTAAAAAACTTGAAGATCAGATTGCAGTAAGTACTATTAATCCTAATAATAAAAAATTTTTCTTTAACAAAAAGAAAAGTGCAGCCATTTCAGAAATTGAGAAAGAAATAGAAAAACTAAAATATGAGAGAAAATCAATAAATGAGAAATATGACTTAATGGCTAAGCAGCTAGACAGTGCAATTTCAATAGCTGAAACAGCATATAAAAAGGCAGCAAAAAAACTTGAAGTTAATAGTGGTAAAGTAATTTCTGATATATATGGGGTAGTAACAGATATTAGTTATGATAATAATCTAATTACGAGTATTCAAAATCCTGTGATTACTATTCAAAATCTTGAGGATCTAAAGATAACAGCTGGCCTTAACAGGGACGAAGTCTCTCTTGTGAAATTAGGTCAGAAAGTTGATATAAAATATGGTGAAAAACAATGTAAAGGAAAAGTAGCTTTCATAAATCCTGTTGCTTCAAATCAACCTTCAATCCTGAGCATTACTCAGAATACTGAGCCTAAAGTTAATATTGATATTAGTATTGATGGTTGTCATGATGATATGAAGGTGGATTTCCTTGTAGATGCAGATATATTAATAAACGAAAAGAAAAATGTTATTACAGTGCCTAATGAGTGTATTAAAAATGATGAGGGTAAAAATAGCAAAGTATATGTGTTAAAGGATGGAATGCTTGTAGAGAGAGAAGTTCAAATTGGAGTAGTTTCTGATAATAAAGCAGAAATTATTAGCGGAGTTTCTGAAGGAGAAGAAATTGTGTTAAATCCTGAGGATGATATGAATCTGAAGTGTAGATATAAAGGTGAAGATTGATGATTGAAGCTGAAAACATTACAAAGGTATACAAAACAGGTGCTGTTGAATATAAAGCATTAGATAATGTAAGTCTTACTATAAAACGTGGCGAATTTATCGCCATAATGGGACCTTCTGGATCAGGTAAAAGTACACTTATGAATATTTTAGCTTGCTTAGACAGATTTGATTCAGGAAGATATAAATTAAATGGGAAAGATATCACATTTATGAATGATAATCAACTTGCCAAGATTAGAAATAAGGAGATAGGTTTCGTATTTCAAAATTTTAATCT
This sequence comes from Inconstantimicrobium porci, assembly GCF_009696465.1. Taxonomy (GTDB): domain Bacteria; phylum Bacillota; class Clostridia; order Clostridiales; family Clostridiaceae; genus Inconstantimicrobium; species Inconstantimicrobium porci. Next base: position 157,600 of record NZ_VULX01000003.1, read on the forward strand.
GCTGCCTAAGCTTAATTTGCTTGAGAATGTGGAATTACCAATGATATATGCTGGTGTAGGAAAAAAAGCACGTCATGATACAGCTATGAAGGCACTTGAAAAGGTTAAGCTTACAAAGTGGTATAAACATAAGCCTTCTGAAATATCAGGGGGACAGCGTCAGAGGGTGGCAATTGCAAGATCACTTGTTAATAAACCTTTTGTTATTATGGCTGATGAACCTACAGGTAATCTTGATTCAGCCGTTAGTATAGAGGTTATGCATATTTTTCAGGAGTTAAATGAAGATGGTGTAACTATTGTAATGGTAACTCATGAAGAGGATATTGCAAGATTTGCACAGAGAATTATCACAGTGAAGGATGGAAGAATAGTTAGTGATGAATCAGCAAATTAATTTTTTGAATAAGAGGTTGAAAATATGAATTTATTTGAAAGCATAAAACTTTCTTTTAAAAGTATAAGAGCCAATAAGATGAGATCTGTATTAACTATGCTAGGAATAATTATAGGTATAGCTTCTGTAATTACCATTCTGTCTCTTGGTGAAGGTGTAAGAGAATCAATGATAGGACAGTTTGATAAGGTAGGGACTACATCTGTTAAAGTAGGTGTAAATTTACTTAATGAAAAATATAGGGAGTCATATGATATAAGAAAAAATGATTATAAGGCTATTAAGGATAATATAAATACTATTCAATATATATCACCTATTCAGGGAAGTAGAGTTAGGGCAGAAAATGGCACAAAATCACGTGATATGTATATTGAGGGGTGTACTGAAGATTTTATAAAGATTATACCACAAAAAATGAAATACGGAAGATTTTTTAATAATAGTGAGGTAGAGAACAGCAGATATTTATGTGTAATTGATGAAAGAAGTGCTAAAAGCTTATTTGGAAGATACAATGTGATTAATGAAACTATAAATATAGGTAGAAATAATAATAAGCGTAAATTTAAAATTATTGGAGTTACGAAAGTATTAAATGGTGAAAGTTTTATGCCTGAAAGTGAGACAGCATTAGTAATGGTACCTATAAGTGCTTTTTCGAAAACACTTGGAGTATCAGAACAATATAATAATTTGGTTTATAAATCAGATAGTAAAGAAAACGTTGAAAGATCAATCAGTGAGATACGGACTTACCTAGAAAAAAAACATAATTGTGTTAATAAAAATATATATATGATAGATAAAGCATCAAATATGCTGGAGCAGGTTGATAAAATAGTATTAATGTTTACTGCTTTTTTAGGAGTAGTTGCAGCAATATCACTAGTTGTAGGTGGAATTGGAGTCATGAATATAATGCTTGTTTCTGTAACTGAGAGAACGCGTGAAATTGGAATAAGAAAAGCGATTGGCGCAAGTACTGCTGCCATCATGGAAGAATTTCTTATTGAGTCACTAATATTAACTGTAATAGGAGGTATTATAGGACTGCTAATTGGAATGATAGGAGGTTATTTTATAGGGAACAAGATTCATATTATGCCGGTTATAACCTTCAGCAAAATATTGGGAGTTTTGCTTTTTTCATCTCTTATAGGCTTGTTTTTTGGAATATATCCAGCAAGAAAAGCAGCAAAAATGAATCCTATAGATGCATTAAGATTTGAATAGAAGAGTAATCAATTATTAAATTCAAATATTTTTTTGTAATAAGAAATATATTTAGATAAGCAGGGATATGTTATAAAATCATAGATTGCAATTCACAGATCACAGATAAAGAGGAAACATCCTAAAGGTAGTTTCTGATAATAATTAGATTTGGATACCTTCTGTGAACTGTGATATGCTATTGAGATATTTTTTTCCAAAGTTAGCTTATAGAGAATACTCATATACAATTTTAAGTATAAGTATATGATAAGCTTTTATATATCTCTAAATATAAGCAGTTGATGTGAACCAGAAAGATCCGCACGTCCGATGGCAAATATTGTGTGGTAGGCACCGGATGCTAGAGAAACATTAGGAGCAATTAATTTCTTCAAACTATAATCCTTTGGAAATACTTCAAAACTATAGATACCTGGTGAAAGATCTACATAACTTGTAGTTTCACCATATTCAATTTCATTAAATAACTGTTGCTCACTATCTATTGTGACATTTAGCAATGGTGATGACGGAACGAGATTACTGAAACGGACATGGATACCCTTATAACTTGTTGTATCTTTGTTTTTGGTTTTTAGCATAAGTATACTTATTTTGCTACTGTTTTCGATTATTGCAAAAGTATAGTGATTATTATTGCATATTTTTGTGTTAGATATAAGAATTGGATTTTGATGGGTTCCTGATTTGTATAATTTTATAGTATAAGTACCAGAAGGTATACAAATATATGATGTCATAGATGTATAATTAATATTTTTCTTAATAAGTTGTGAGTTTATATAAATGTCTATGCTGTTTTTTGAATGTGCTGCATGAAAGAATCTAATATAGGATTGGCTTGATGTATTTCTACTAAGGTTGTCATCAGAAAAAAAAGGTTCTTTCATGATAACTGGTGTGAAAAAGTTGATATTTTTAGTTGGGTTATATAGTTGATTTAAAATTTCTGATGATAAAGGAGCAAAGTTTAAATCCTTTGCATCAGTACCTTCCATGTATTTTTTATCTGGATACATTACATGCCTCCATAAAATATTATATATAAAGTATATGATTTAAAATAGCAAAATATATTATTTTTTGTATCCATCTAGAATTATCTACAATAATATATAGTGGAGGTAATGTATATGTTGGATAAGGATATTATTAATTGCAGAGATACTATTGTGGGTATAGATACTTTAGTTAAAAATATCTATGGAGAAGATACTAAATATATTAATTTCGATAATGCTGCAACTACGCCGCCATTTAAAAATATTTTTGATGAGTTAGAAAAATATATGAATTATTACGCTTCAGTTGGAAGAGGAGTGGGATACAAATCTAAGATATCCTCTGATTTATATAATAAATCAAGACAGAGAGTAAAAAAATTCTTTGATATAAATGATGAAAGATATACTGTTATTTATAGTATGAATACTACCCAGTCAATTAATATATTAGCAAATGCTTTAGTTAAGAGCAAAAAAGATATAGTTATTTCAACTAGGATGGAACATCATTCAAACGATTTGCCTTGGAGAAAGTATGCGACTGTTAAATATGTTGAGGTTGATGAAAAAGGAAAACTAAAGGTGGAACAATTCGAGAAGCTATGTAAAAAATATTTAGGAAAAGTTAAGGTGGTTACAGTTACAGGGGCATCTAATGTAACTGGATATATTAATGATGTTCACTATATAGCAAAGATAGCTCATAAATATAATGCGGTTATTGTTGTGGATGGAGCACAGCTTGTTCCACACAAGAAAATAAATATTTTAGGAAGTTGTAAAGAAGAAGAAATTGATTTTATGGTATTTTCTGCACATAAAATGTATGCGCCTTTTGGAACAGGAGTAATAGTTGGAAAGATTGATAGGTTCAATGAAAAGTACCCATTTATTTCTGGGGGAGGGACTGTAGATATTGTAGGCCATGACAGGGTGTTCTGGCTTAAGGCACCTAAAAAAGAAGAGGGAGGAACACCTAATGTTGCAGGAGTATTATCACTTATTACTGCAATGGATGATATGGAGAATATAGGACTCGATAAAATTGAGTTACAGGAAAATCTGCTGAAAGATTATTTTACAGAAAAAATCATGAAGATTCCAGAGGTGACATTGTATTATGACCCAGATGATAAGAAAAGAGTTTCAGTATGCTGCTTTAATATAAAGGGGCATAGACATCAGGAACTCGCGGAGTATCTTGGTAACAAGGAGTGTATTGGCATAAGGACAGGATGTTTTTGTGCACAGCCTTATGTAAAAAAGTTGCTTGGTATAAAAGATAGTGATACATTCATTTTTGCATCTGATAAATCACTTTATACACCAGGCATGATAAGAGTAAGCTTTGCGTTTTATAATACAGTTGAGGAGATAGATTATTTTATTGAGGCAGTTAAAAGATTCATTAAAATAACAGCTGATAAAAAGTAATTGTATATAAAACTTCATAAAGAAGGACTGCCCAAAATAGACAGTCCTTTTTTATGGATTTAATTATTAAATACTTTATAAACTGGAGTATAATTATTAGAATTATAATCTGCAGTTCCGAAAATAAGTGGTTTTAAATATTCAATTGCTTCATCAGTAACATTATTTCCACGTTCATTAATCCATTTATTGGGAAAATATTTTACCTTATTAGCAACATTTTTAGCAGGTACTAAGAATGTAGAACTTGCATATGGATTAGAAGAATCTCTTTTTATTGCAACCATCTTTCCTGAGTGACCTTCTAGAGAATATTTTAAAGCATCACAGCCGACAGTATATGCTTCTTCAACATCAACTTTTGATGATAGATGCATTGAACATCTTTGAAGTACACCTAATTCTAGGACTTTAACACGAGTAGTGATGTTATTCTCTATTATAAGATTCTTTAAATAATTACCTACACCACCTAACTGAGTATGACCAAAATTATCATGGCTACCTTTTGTATTTATAGCAGAAAGAAATGTGTCATCACTGTTTTTAAGTCCTTCAGATGCAACTATATAAACGTGCTTCTTTTCTTTGTATATTCTTGAAACGTCCTCGATAAATGATTTTTCATCAAAGGCTGTTTCAGGAAGATAAATTAGATCAGGAGCTTGTTTGCCATCTATAACTGCAAGACAGCTGGCAGCTGTAAGCCAACCAGTATCACGTCCCATTGTTTCCAAAATGAAGACACCATTATCCATATAGACTGTTGAATCAAGATAAGTTTCTAATGTGCTTGTAGCAATGAATTTAGCTGCACTTCCGAAACCTGGTGTATGATCCGTATACATTAAATCATTATCTATAGTTTTTGGAATACCGATGAATTTTATGTCGATTTCTTTTTCTTCAGCAAGCGCACCTAATTTTGATATTGTATCCATAGAATCATTACCGCCAACATAGAAAAATGCTTTAACATCTAAACTATCAAGTATATCTAATAGTTTTACATATTCACTATCGTCAATTTTATAGTCTTTTAATTTATATCTGCAGGAACCAAGTCCTGAAGATGGAGTATATCTAAATGTATTTAAGTCATCATGAGAAATATTTGTAAGATTAATTATATTTTTGTTTAATATACCTTGGATACCATTAAGTCCAGCATACACGTTATCAAAGGCTTTGATTTTATTATTTGTTTCTACAAGTCCTGCAACACTAGCATTTATTACTGCAGTAGGACCTCCTGATTGGGCTATTATACAGTTCATTATATTGCTCCTTTATACTTTAGTTTTGTCGCGGGTTATACTCGACAGTCTAAATGTGCTATACAATATGCGTAATTAATATAACGTATATATAATACAACAAAATATATTAAAAATAAAGTATTTTTTTATTTCAGTGTGTAAGCATAAATAAAATAACTTTTTAATACAAATAATGTAGAATGCAAATGCTATGCTATTTATAATATTATCAATTTATCGATGTTTTATTATTAAGTTATTTTTATAGCATTAAACAAAATTACTAATAAAAGTGAGGGTGGGATTATGAATTTTATTAATCTGTTTATTATTGCAGTTGCCTTAGCCATGGATGCTTCTGGCGTTTCAATAAGCCTTGGGATAAGGGATGCCTTAAAAGCAAAACAGAAAATATATTTTGTTTTATCATTTGCTGTTTTTCAATTTCTTTTTTCATTTATAGGAGCATATTCTGGAATGCTTTTTAGTAAGCATCTTGCTTCAGTACCTTCAATAATTGGAGGTATTACAATTGCAGTTGTAGGTGTATTGATGATAAAAGAAGGAATGGAAGGTAAGTCTGATTATATGCTTACAAAATGGAGTATGTATATTATACTGGGTATATCAGTAAGTATTGATGCACTTGTTGTAGGTTTTACTGCATTTCAGAATTTAAGGAATTTTACAACCATACTTTGGGATACTATATTTATTGGAATTATAACCTTTATGTTCAGTGCGTTAGCATTTTATGCAGCAGGAAAGGTTAAAAAGATTTCCTTTATTCCCAAGTATGCAGATTATATAGGCGGTGTTATGCTTATTTTACTAGGTCTAAAGATGATATTTTAAGGTGTTAATATGGATGGAAAAAGACGTTTTAACAGACTTTTAGCCGGAATAATAACTTTGTCTGCCATAGTAGTATTATGTTTACAGATCGGACTTATAACTTCTAAAAGAATTTATGATACTCTTGCAGTTTTTGATAATTTATTTTGGGTTATATTTTTCTTTGAGTATTTGTTAGAACTTGCACTGTCAGAAAACAAAGCTGAATTTGTTAAGGAAAATATTATTAATGTTATAGCTATTATTCCCGAGAATATATTTGTGTTTTTTCTTATGGTTTCAGGTATGCAATATTATATCAGTGGCCTTAAGATAGTACAGTTGTCTAAGCTTATAAGAATAATTTTATATATACTTAAATTCAGGAGCGAAGTTCATAATGTAATTAAAATAACACTTCTTGATTATGCAATAGCAGGAACTGCAACCACAATGGTGATTGGGGCTGTTGGAATGTCTATTACAGAAGATATGAGTTTTGCAGATGCGTTATGGTGGAGTTTTGTTACGGCCACTACAGTGGGATATGGTGATATAACTCCAACAACAATTATAGGTAAATGTATTGCTGCGGTACTGATGATAAACAGTGTTATATTTATTAGTATGCTTACTGCAACAATTGCAACTTATTTTACGACAAAGGATGAATATATTGAAAAGAATTATGAGAACAGAGCGGTTTATCAGATTGTAGAGAGTCTTAAAAATTTTGATAATTTATCTGAAGATGATATTGATAAGATTTATTATGTTTTAAAAAGTTTAAAAAAACATAATAATAAAAATAAATAAAATGATAAAAAAACAAAGTCCTGTGCTATAATAAATATAAAAGTTTAGTTTTATTCATAATTCTAAATGAAATGACATATTTTAATGAGAGCAGGGGAGAAGTGTGGAGGCTGATATTTTTTTAAGAGAGAATAATATTAAGGTAACAAAAGCAAGGATATATATTTATATGCTTCTTTCAAAGAGCCCAAATGCACTTACAGCTGAAGATATTTATAATAGGAGCAGAGGTGAAAACATAGATATTAATTTATCTACAGTATATAGAACTTTAGAAGTGTTTGAGAAAAACAATATTGTAGAAAAGTTTAATATTGGTGAAAATAGTCATCTTTATTCTTTAGTAAAGGAAAAACATAGTCATATATTAAAGTGCAGTTTATGTAATAAAGAGATTAAGGTACCATGTCCGATGAAACAAATAGAGGAACTCGTAAAAAATCAGACCGGTTTTACATTGACAGAACATAAGCTTGTACTTAAGGGAATATGTAGTGAGTGCAGTGAGAAGATTGCTAAAAGCAATAAGAATGATAAAGATAATAAAAACTGCTGAAGATAAATCATTTAGATTTGTCTTCAGCAGTTTTTTATTCCTAATTGGAGGAAGTAAGAGAACTAATAATTATTGATACAATTAGAGTTGCAACAGTTGTAAGTGCTATAGTACCACCTGGAGCACTATCAAGCACGTATGATAAGAAAAGACCTAGAAATATATCTATAACTCCAAATATAATTGAAATTATCAGAGTTTTTAAAAAGTTTTTCTTAAACTGCATAGCTGAGGCAACTGGAATAACAATAATTGATGATATAACGAGAATACCCATAACTCTTATTGACATAGAAATAGTTACACCTATTATTACTGTAAATAAGTAATTTATTAATTTAGTATTTATTCCAGCAATCCTTGCACCCTCTTCATCAAAAGTAACATACATAAGTTTCTTATAAAGAACAATGATTAAAAGTATACATACTACTGAACATACAGCAATTGTAATCAGATCCTGTTTAGATACAGTCAGGATGCTTCCAAAAAGATATGAAGTGACTTTTGCGGAAGATTTACCGGTGCTTACCAGTACTATAGCTATACCGAGGCTTAGTGTAAGGATTATGGACATTACAAGTTCACTATATTTTTTGAAATAATTACGTAAGAACTCAATAAGTATTGCACAGCATGTTGTAAAGATTAATGCAGTAAGTATGGGATTATAACCTAGCACAAGACCTATGGCTACACCTGCAAATGATGAATGAGATAGAGTATCTCCAATCATTGAATATCTTTTTAATACTAAAAATAATCCTATACAAGGACATAAAATTGCTATGAATAATCCTGCTATATAAGCATTCTGCATAAATTCTAATTGAAACATTTTTAATCAACCTTTCTAAGATGAGAAATTCTTTCTATAATATAAATTCTTATATTCATTAACAGTATATAGTAAAGCTTTTTTATCAGATACTTCAAGTATATGTGTAGAATATCGAAAAGCCTTTGAGATATCATGCTCTACAGATAATATTGTTATGTCATCTGTTTTATTAAGGTTGCTTATTGTATCGTAAATTTCCAGCTGTGATTGTTCGTCAACACCAGTGCTCATTTCGTCTAAAAATAGCAACTGAGGATTTCCCATCAGCGCTCTTGCTATTAAGACTTTCTGGCACTGACCACCTGAAAGATTTCCAATCAAAGAGTTAAGTTTTCCTTCAAGGTTAAATTTTTTGAGAATTTTACTGTAGTTTTTTATGTGAAGCTTTAGTGCTGAGCCATGACAAGATAGAATTTCCTTAACAGATATAGAAAACTGAGAGTTAAAACTATCAAGTCTCTGAGGCACATAACCTATTTTTTTTGAGTTTATTTCAATTCTGCCAGTAGAAGGTTTAAGTTGTTTTAAAAGTATTTTCACAAGAGTTGTTTTTCCGCTACCATTACTTCCTACAATTGAAACATATGAACCTTTTGGTATATTTAAATTTATATTTTCTAGTGTATAGTCTTTCTTATTATATGAAAAACTTAAATTGTGTATATTTATCAAGAGTATCACTCCTAGAGTTTTATGTGAGTCAAAAATTTAAATTTATATGACTAATATGAAGTTTTTACATAAGCAAAAATAATTACGTTATATATTATACATTGTTTTGCAAATAATTTGCAATATCTTCTTCTAGTTAATAATCTGTAGTATCTTTGCTTTCATAAGAATCGTTATATACATTATCTAATTTCCATGATGCATTCTGGGCTTTAGAAAAGTATGCTTTATAAGTAATACACTGATATGGTTTATTGATTGTCAGACCTTTAACTTCCACTACTGCTGTTTTTGAGTCTGAAAATTTAAGTTTCATGCTGTCTATCTTAGATAGTTTTTTTGATGTAAATATACTTTCCGTAAGATAATAATTTGCTGCATTGTAAACATTTTTACAAATTGAATCGACATAATTCATCCATACAGCACAAACCATTATTGTAAATAGTATTAATGTTGTTAATAGTTTGAACATATATACTTTAATTTTATGCTTTCTTCGCCTTCGTCTTGATGACATAATTACCACCCCTATTAAATAATTACAAAACTATATTACCATATATTTACAAATAATTAAATAAATTTTGACTTTTTTATGTCAAGTGTTTTATACTATAATGAATTAAGAATAACTAGAGAGGAGATGATAAAATGGATTTTTCATCATTAGTTTTAATTGAAAGAGATAATGAAGGTAAGTTTTTAAAAGAACATGGTAGCTATAAGGTGAATCAGGGAGCAGAATTTGTAACAAAATTCTATATGAGTGGTTCAAAAGTATATATAGAATTCAGTACCGGCAGGGATGTTGAGGAATGGGAATATAGCGCTATTTATGATCTTATGAGTATAGAAAACATTGAAAATAGTGGTTATAAAGTTGAAGAAATGCTTGATGAATATAACCCATCATGGAGGATTTGCTTTGATTTTAATGAAGATCATAATGAAATGGAAGACAAGATAAATGATATACTTGATATGATTGATGAAGATATAGAAAAAGTTATGGAAGATATAAAGGGTAAAGAAGAGCAGTATACAGAGTAGACTGTATAAATTTCTGATTTAAAAATTAATACTGTTTAAGGAGTGGTTATAATATGGAAGCAATAAAGAAACAGAGACTTAGAAGTGAAATTGATGATAAGTACAAATGGCATCTTGACAAAATATATACATCTGATGAAAAATGGGATGAAGATTTTAAGACATTAAAGTTAAATGCACCATCATTAAAAGAGTTTCAGGGAAGACTAAAGGATGGAAAGACTATTTATGAATTTTTAAAGAAGTCTGAGAAATATACAAGACTTGCTGAAAAACTTATGATGTATGCTTATCTTAAGTATTATGAAGATACATCAAATGCTAAATATCAGGCGCTTAAGACTAAAATAGATATCTATTTAGCTGAGTTTAACAGTTATGTAGCATTTTTTGAACCTGAGATTTTATCTTTAGATAAGGATGTTTTATTAAAAATAGTAGAGGATACAGAAGAACTTCATGAATATAGATTTACATTTGCTACTCTTTTAAGTCAGAAGGAACATGTACTTCCAAAGGAAATAGAAGAAGTGTTAGCACTTGCATCTGATTCTATGCAGGCACCAGAAAATATCAGGGGCATGCTTGCTGATGCTGATATGAAATTTCCTGTAGTTGAGGGAGAGAATGGTGCTAAAATCCAGCTTACTGAGGAAAATTACAGTTCACTAATAAAAAGTAAAGATCAAAAAGTAAGAGAAGGTGCTTTCAAAGCATTGTTCGGACAGTACAAAAATCTTGAAAATACATTTGCAACAGCACTAGTAAGTTCAGTAAAGAATTTTATCTTTAATTCAAAAGTAAGACAATATAAGTCATCACTTGAATCTTCTATGCAGCCAAACAATATACCAACAGAAGTCTATACAAATGCAGTTAAGACTATAAATGATAATCTATACCTGCTTCACAGATATGTTGCGCTGAAAAAGAAGATGCTTGGACTAAATGAAATCCATATGTATGATTTATATGTTCCAGTAACTAATTTTAAGAGTGAGCATATTGAATTTGAGGAAGCTGTTGAAATAGTCAAGAAAGGCCTTAAGCCATTAGGAAGTGAATATCTTGATATATTCAGCGACGGAATAGATCAGGGCTGGGTTGATGTATTTGAAAACAAGGGTAAAAGAGGAGGAGCTTTCTCATGGGGAAGCTATGATACTATGCCATATGTTTTACTTAACTATAATTATGAGTTAAATGATGTATCTACTTTAGCTCATGAGATGGGTCACTCATTGCATTCATATTATTCAAGAAAGGAACAGCCATATCAGTATCATGATTATTCATTGTTCCTTGCAGAAGTAGCTTCTACTACTAATGAAATACTGCTTATCAATTATTTGATTGATAATGCAGATGATAAAGCAAGAAAGCTTTTCCTTGTAAACCAGCAGCTTGAACAGATTAGAACTACTGTCTTCAGACAGCTTATGTTTGCTGAATTTGAACTTGTTGTTCATGAACAGATAGAAAAAGGAGAAGCACTTACTGCGGAAGATTTTAATAAGATATGGCATGACTTAAATGTTAAGTATTTTGGTGATGATATCGTAGTAGATAAAGAGATAGACAGCGAGTGGGCAAGAATTCCACACTTCTTTAGTGATTTTTATGTTTATCAGTATGCTACAGGATATTCAGCAGCAAATGCTTTTGCAAACAGTATTCTTGAAAAGGGTAGCGAAGCTGTTGAAAAATATAAAGGCTTCCTAAAAGCGGGATCATCTGATTATCCAATAAAAGTGCTTCAGAAAGCAGGAGTGGATATGCTTACTCCAAAGCCAATCGAAGCTACAATGCACACATTTGAACATCTTCTTGACGTATTAGAAGAAACAATAAAATAAGAAGAATTTATATATGTTAATTAAAACATCTCAATAAATATGAATTTGATCTTCAATGAACAATTATTATACTTTAGCTTTATAAATTAGACGATTAATTGTTCATTGTTTTGTGTTAATTTTTATTTTGTTGAGGTGTTTTTGTAATATTTAGGAGGACGAAAGATTATGGCTAATAAAAATAGCAGAAATAATGATTTTTTATATGAAAATAGAGATACAAGTTCACCAAAGATTTATGCAGTTATGATGAAACTTGTAAATGAAGACAGAGAAGATCTTGCAAAGGAAGTAAAAAAGGTGGATTATCTTCTGCAGTACACAAGTACATGTATTAAGGATAAAGATTTTAGACAGGCAAGAGATACTATCAAAATTGCAGATGAACACATTCAAAAGTTAAAAGAGGAAGGTGTTGATGTAGAATATCTTATATATCTTTACGATGGAATCAAAAAGAAAATAAAATAATGAGGATAAAAGAGAGGCAGATCAATGGCTGTTAATGAAAAGAAATTATTTAATCTGCTTTTAAAGCAGTATGGATTTTATATAGATGAATATGAATTTGAGGGTAAAAAGAAATGGATTGCACTAAAAGATACTGATGGGGGATTGTATGCAGTGATAACTTCGGATGAAGAGGAATACAATAAGTGTTATTATCATGCAGAACAGTTTCTTAAGTCAAAAAATGTATCATTTTCTTTAAATAATGTTATTTTTACAAAATCGAATAAACAGGTACAGACAGATGATTACAACAAGCTGATTTTCAATACTAAAGAAAACTCTGTAATATATTGTTCGTCAGCAAGCGATGTATTATCAAGAATTATTAATATGATGACCAATAATGAAAAAAGCAGGTTACCTTTAGCACTTAATGTGACAAACATACTTATTCTAATTAATATAATCATATTTGTTGTTTCATGTTATTTATCACACTCAATAATAGATATTAATACGTATGTACTGGTAGCTATGGGCGCAAAAGTCGATTCTTATATATGGAGTGGAGAAATTTACAGGCTTGTTACTGCAATGTTCCTGCATGGAGGATTAATTCATATATTTTTTAATATGTATGCACTTTATTCATTAGGTTATATAATTGAGGATGTATTTGGCAAGAAACAGTATATGATTATTTATTTCTTGTCAGGAATATGCTCAAACCTTCTTTCAGCAGTAATATCTCCTTATGTTTCAGTTGGATCATCAGGTGCGATTTTTGGACTTTTTGGTGCTGCCGCAGTATTTGGGTTTATGGAAAAGGACAAGATAGGAAAATCATTCTTTAATAATATGGCATCAGTGATTTTTGTTAACATCATAATTGGATTCAGTCAGCCGAATATAGATAATGCAGCCCATTTTGGCGGTCTTGCATGCGGAGCGATTCTATCATATATAATTTTACGAAAAAGAGCTAAAGTGTAAATAATAAGTTTTAGATTAATCTGAAATATAAAGTCAAGAATTCTGTTTATCATTTTTCTTTAAAAAATATATGTAATACGTTATACTATATTACTAGATGGGAGAAAAATAATGCATGAAATTGCATTTTTTCTATTATGGAGGGGTAAAAGTGAATATAAGCAATATTGATGTAAGACTTTCAGGAGATGACATTATCAGTATAATAAATGATTTTATTAAAATAGATGGACTTAATATAAGCAGTGTATCAATAAATGATGACATTGTTTTAGAAGGAAACTTTAAAAATATTATTAATATACCATTCAGGGTAGCTGTGGAGCTTAAATATGTTCAGGATAATGTGATTGTCTTGTCTTTAGGAAAAGTTAAATTATTAAAGATGGGCATCATTAAGTTTGTGAAAAATTACGCTTTGAAAATGGCAGTAAAAAGTTTGAGCGATTTCGGGATTATTTCAGCTAAAGGCGAAGTAAGCATAGATTTAAAGAAAATATTCAGAAAGTATCCATTTATAAATCTAGAACTTAATAAGCTCAGTCTAAAAGACGGCTTTATAATAGCTGAAACAAAAGGTATAAATATCTCAAAATTTGGTCAAGAAAATGATGTTTCTGAGGAAAAAGAGGAAGAAATAGATGAAGCTGATGATCTGACAGATTTACATAAGGTTGAGGACTTATACACAAAGGGCAGAGATATTGTGGAGAGCAGAATGCCTGAGAAGGTTCATAATGTTTCAGACTATATTCTTCTTGTACCAGATATTATATGTCTTATTTACCGACTTTTAAAAGATGAAAGAGTTACTGTTAAGACAAAGGCAATAATAGTATCATCATTAGCGTATGTATCACTACCTACAGATATTATTCCTGATAAGATACCTTTTATCGGCAGAATAGATGATATAGGAGTAATCTTTTTTGCACTTAACAAAGTTGTTAAAGATACACCACTTAAAGTTATAGTAGAGAACTGGGAAGGAAAGAATGATATAATCATTGTTCTAAAAAAAGCTGTAGACTATCTTGTACAGTATACTCATGCAGAAAATGTTGAGAAAATATATTCTGCAATAGAACAGTTAACTGCACAATAATCATTGAAAGGAATTGATAATTAATGGCATCAAAATTTTATGCAGTAGCATGTGGCAAAAGCGGAAATGGCATGATTTATAATACATGGGATGAATGTAAAAAGGAAGTTATAGGTCATAAGGGAGCAATATATAAAAGTTTTACAAGCAGGGAAGATGCAATAAACTTTATAAAACTTCATGGAGTAGAGATTGAGATAGAGGATGAACCTGAGAATGTTATTAAAACAGAAAATGATACTGATACTGCAGAAATTTATGTTGATGGAAGTTTTAATACTGTGAAGAATAACTTCTCTTATGGTTTTGTAGTTGTAAACAGCGATAATATAGTATATGAGGATAAAGGAATTGGCTATGATAAAGATGCTATTGCATTAAGAAATGTATCTGGTGAAGTTCTTGGATCATTAAACGCTATCAGATATGCTATAGAAAAGGGCTTTAAAAAAGTAAATATCTATTTTGATTATCAGGGTATTCAGTCATGGGCAATAGGAACGTGGAAACGTAATAATAGAATTACTCAAGATTATCATAGTCAGATTCAAGCGATGAAGAAAAAGATAGATATTAATTTTATAAAAGTAAAAGGACATTCTGGAGACAGATTTAATGACAGAGCTGATTATCTTGCAAAAAAGGCATTAGAAGAATCTTAATTTATTATCTTTTAGTGAAGCTAAGCGGACTATATCCATATTTTTTTATAATAAAATATAATAAGATGCACAAGATATATATAAATAATTTAATTAGAGGTGCAGATATGAGATATATAAGAGCATTTATTATGGGTATTTTCATAGGAGCCTTGATGATGTTATCATTAATACCTTCAATGGATTGGAGATCAAGAAAACAGCTTATAAGGCTCAGTAGAAAGGCTGGCTGTAGGATGTCAAAGAGATGTCAGTGCATAAAAAAAATGATAATGTAATGATTATTAAGATAGAGTGTTGTCAAATGCTCTATTTTTTTTACCCAAAATATAATAAAGTACAAAAAAATATAAAAAAACACATTAAATGCAGAAAAAATATGGTATAATTTATGTAATATACAGATATTAATTATGGAAAAGGAAGTAAAGATATGGACATTCTTTCATTGGGTGAAAAAATTAAAAAAAGAAGAAAAGAACTCAACATGACACTTAAAGATTTAGCTGGAGAAAGAATAACTCCGGGTCAGATTAGTCTTGTTGAGTCAGGCAGATCTAATCCATCTATGGATTTACTTGAATATTTATCAAAACAGCTTAAGACATCTATAGAATATTTAATGGAATCAGAAGCTACACAAGCTAAAAGGATAAGCGAATACAGTGAGCTGATGGCCGAAAACTATATTTTCTGTAATGATCTTGAAAAAGCTAATGAGTATCTTAAGAAAGCTGAAGCATATGCAGTAAGATATTCTCTTGACATTATAAGGGCAAGAGTGTTATTTTTGCGTGCTGAAATACTTATGAAACAAAAAGATTATTTTGGAGCTCAGGAATTATTACTGTCAGCCAATGTTATATTTATTAAATATAATTGTTTTGATATGATAACAAAAACTTTTCTGAATTTGGGAAAGATAACATTTAACCTTAGAGCATATCACTCTTCAACTACATACTTAGGACAAGCAGAAAGGTCTTATGAGGATGGAAAATTAAATAATGAATATTTATTATCTGAAATTTATTTTTTCAAGACACTTACTGCATTTAAACAAGAAAAAGATGATGAATCAAAAAAATACATATTACTTACTCAAGAGAGGCTAGAGGTTCTTCATGATAAAAAGAAATATGCTAAGGAATTAATTGATTTATCAGAAAGATGTTTTGAAGAGGACAGTAGCAAAGCTATGGAGTTTTGCAATAAGGCATTAAATGAACTTAAAATCTGTAATTCAGAAAAAATTATAAGTGGTATAGAACATAGTCTTGGTAAAATTCTTTATGATTATGAAAAGATAGGTGATTCTTTAGTACACTTTAATAAAGCAAAAGAAATAAGACTTAGAAACAGCGATACTAATGTTATTGAAACTATGATATGCATTTGTGAGAACCTTTTAAAACAGAAGGAAATGGATAAATGCATGGATATGCTTGTTAAGCTTACAGAAGTCGTTGATGAACATGATTATGAAAGTAAGATAAAAATAAATAATATTAAGTATAGAATTGCATCAATCTATGAAGATACTACTGAAGCAGAGGCAATTCTAAAAAATACGTATGATATAGCAAAAGAAAGTAATGATAAGAATTTAATTTCACAGACATCTATATTAATTGGAAAATTCTATCTTGATCAGAAAAAATTTGATGAAGCTAAATTATATCTAGATGAAAGTGTTAGTATTTTAAAAGATGCAGGTATTATAAAATAATTTTGTAATGGGTGATTAAATGGAAATATTATCTATAGGAGAGAAAATAAAAAGGTCTAGAATTTACAAAGGCATAACATTAAAAGATTTATGCGAAGATAAAATTTCAATGTCAAAAATGAGTAGTATAGAGAACAATAAGATTAAACCAGATGAGGATATATTAAAGTTCGTTGCAGAAAAACTTGATTTAAGACTAGAGTATCTTAAACAAGATGTTAGAGAACAGATCACAACCAATATGTCTTCTGTTGGGAATTATAAAGGGGAAGAACTTGAGCAGTATTTAAAGTTTAATTTAGAACATTCAACTAGGTATTGCTATACAGATTTATCTTTAAAAATTATACATAGACTATTTAATTATTATCTTGAAACAGGAAAGTATAATGAGGTAGAAACACTTATACCTAATTATTATGAATTGTATCAAGAAAATGTAGATGTTGAAAAAGTCTACTACAAGGATATGGCGATGTATTTCTTTAAAGCAGAAGAATACTTAGAAGCTATCACATATTTTGATAAACTTTGCAAATCAGCAGATGAATATAATCTTGATGATAACAATATCGGACAAAATTATCTTTATGAAAGTATATGCTATTCTAATCTTTCTTTATTTGATAAAGCATCATATTATATTAATGAATCTTTGAATAATGTTGAGAAGATTACTGATAATAAGATTAAGGGTGAAATTATGACTCAATACTTATGTCTTGAGTTAAAGACATCTAATAAATTTGATGAGCAAATATTTAGGCAAGCTTGTGAATGTCTTGAAGAATATAAGGATATTTTATCAGAATCATATTTAAGGATTGCAAAAATATTTTCAGACAAGGGCAATAATGAAAAATTTAATGAATTTATGAATAAATCTCTTGAAGCAAGGGGTTCTTCGAAATCATATGAATATGCAAATTATCTAATAAGATGTCTTGAAGTATTAATTTCATGCGGTGAAATAAACAAAGCAGAAAGTATAAGTGATGAAACATTAAATCTAGCTATTTACTTCAATGATGTGAAACTTATCGATAAAGCATATTATTATAAAGCGCAAATTTGTGGTTGTAAGCAGGAAGAAAGACAGATGGAAATGTATATGAACTTATCAATGGATGCACTGATGAAGTTTGGGACTCCTAAGCAGAGATATAAAAGATATATGGAAATGGGATATATGTATTATGAGCTACAGGATCTTCAGGAATCATTAAAGTATTTTTCTTTAGCAAACAGAATTAAAAATAAGCTTTAGTTGAATAAAAGAGGGGGCCGTCTCAGAATGATTGAAAAATCATTCTGAGTATGGCTTATTTTTTTGAATATTTTTATTCTATGCATTAATTTTTATGTAATTTATGGGTAAAAATATATTTTTAAACACAACAAATAAAAGGTCTTACGGACTTTTCCATAATTTGTTTTATTACATAAATTACGATACTTGCTGCTTATGAAGCAGCTGTCCGTTTCTGTTCTGCATAGTTTTGTTGTGAAGTTTATTAATGTCAAATCCAAAAGCCATCAACAAAATTTCAATAAAGACATTCTTTTTACCTCTCATTAGAAAGCGTCTAAAATTTGCATCTTGTTTTATTATTCCAAAAGCACCTTCAACTTGTATTGATCTATTGATTCTATACAGAATTCCTAAATCAGTTTTTATATTCGGTTTGATTGTTATTCTTTAAATACGTATAATTTTCTTCGCTTTCGAAGCCTGCGTCAGCAGTTACGGACTCATACTTCTTAGTAAGATTTTTAGACATCTTATCTAGAAGCGGTATCAATGTAAGCTGATTTGATCTTTCACTAGTTATATTAACACCTGTAATATATTCAGCTTCTACTCCTATAGTCACATTATAACCAGGCTTTAATTGTCCATTCTTCATATGATCTTCTTTCATATGCATGAAAGTTGCATCGTGATCAGTTTTCGAAAAACTATTTCGACCATCGAAGATATCATTATAATCATCATATAATGTCTGTTTTCTTATAAATTCACCTAAAGCTTCAGTATATTTTTGAAGCTTACTTTTTCTTCTTCCTTTGCCACATACAAATGTTATATTATCTCTTTTTATAATTGGCTTAATATAATCAACTAAAAAGTTTTTAACGTATGAAACCATGATTTTATCTTCAGGAATAACAATATCTAAATTAAAATCTGATTTCATTGATTCAAGAGTAGTTCTTGTTTTTTCTTGAAGTTTTGCCTCAAATTTTTTAATAGCTAAAAGTGTATTGGTTAGCATTAGCTTCAATTTTTGTACCATCTACAAAAACATTTTCAAATTTTATCTCATTCAACATGTTAATATTATGCGTAAAAAAGGTAGATTCAATTACGAATCTACCTTTTTGTTTCGGCTAGTATCAAAGACTTTTGATACAGCCACCTCTTTTATTATGATAAGCTCTGCACCATAGCCAATAAGTGTTGCCTGTAGGTTAAGAATTGTGCTTCTTTTGGAGTATAAAAAGTTTATTCGTGGAAAGGATGCTTTGTGAAGTATTTCTTTTTCTTCTTTATTAAGTCGTTTTGGTCTGCCCATACCAATCCAGTAATTATAAGATGATCCTACCTTTTCATTAACTTCATAAGTGGTAATTCTGCAGTTTGAATTTAAGTTGACAATATTTAAGTTGAAGTTGACTTTGGCAGTATTTTTCATGCCTCTTAATTTTGACATTGTTTCTATATCTGATAATGAGTTTATATCGTCATTGTATGAATAAAGTAGTATCTGATATTCACCATCATCATTTTTTGTTACGATATAACCGTCATCCTGGTCAATAATAATGTTGCCCAGTTTATTAAGAAGATAATAGGCATAATAAGCAGGTTTTTTGATGCCTTTATCATTAATAAGTCCTGGATATCCAAAAAAGACTTCATTTGTAAGGTTAACCTGTTTGTCGAGTACATCAAAGCCATGAACAGATGATATAAAGCTATCATCTTTAATTATCTTATTTATTATAAATGGTATCATATATGCAGTATCAAATACTGGATCGATTATGATTTCTGGAGATTTAAAATTATATTGTGCATCTAATGATATGCAGTAGTTTTCCTTAAATAATGTATTTATTTTGTTTCTTAGTGTTTCGCTAATATTGTCTGAGTATGAAAACTTAAAATCTGCAAGACTTAAAGTTTCTACATCTTTGAAATAATTAATGAATGAATTTAAAGCAAATATAAACTCATCATCTGAAAAATCCGTACTGTCAAGTATGATAAGCGGCTTCATGTCAAGATAATCAAGAAATTCAAATACAGTAACAGCACGATTCCAGTTATGAAATTTTGATGCTGGGAAAATTCCCATATCTGAAGAAAATACATTTGAAAGAAGAGCATACTTAAAACATATTTCTTCCTGAATCTCTTCTAGAAAGTCTTTATTATCTTCTATAAGTAGATCAAAAGCATCTCCCACATTCAGTATCTCTTTAAAGTTTTTATTAAAGTCGCTTTTATAGTCATTCATATCGATGTTGATTTTTGTTATCTTATTTTCGTAGTTAAATCTATCGTAATCCTCAAGATAGTAGACTATATACTCTAAAGAATCTTTTAAATCAAAGTAATTTACACGTTTCTGCTTTTCATATGTTTTTTCGTTAACCTTGTTCTTTTTCCTGAACTGCAGTGGTGTAATATTGTAGTTCAGCTTAAAGTGTTTGTTGAAATATCTTGGATGAGAAAAACCGACTTCTTCTGATATTTCTGAAATTGCCATATCAGTTTCTAAAAGAAGTTTCACTGATTCCTCAACTCTTGTTATGTTAACAAGGTCTGTAAAGCTGTAACCTGTGGCATATTTTATTTCGTGTGATAAATAATGCGAACTTAAAAATTCCTTTTGGGCAATTTCCTGAAGGGTTACATTATTATAATTATTGAATATATATTTTGATATTCTATGATATCTTTCAAGCTGTTCTTCATTGTTCTTAAGATCATCTTTATCATATAAAAGATAATGGAAATTATTAATTAAATGATAGAGAACAGAAACAAGTGTTGATTCTATTTCTTCATCATATCCTTCCTGGTGCTGAACTAATTCACATAAAATTCGACATAAAAATTTTCTGAGTATGTTATATTCTTCTGCATCCTGGGCTCCTTCATCTGAGCTGTTTACATAGAATATCATATTATCTATATCACTGTAGTATTTTTCAAAAAAAGATGGATCAATGTGAAATATAAGTACTTTGTTATCTTCATTTTTTGATCTGAACTTATGTGCTTCATCAACATTTATTATCTCCATTTCATTAGCATGAAGTTCGAATTCATCCGATTCGATACTTACATTAAGATTTCCCTGCAGTACATAAACTATTTCTATAGTATTATGCCAGTGAATAGGATATTGACTTATGCTACAGTATGTAATTTCAATGGGAAGATTAGATGGATAGTTAATATATTCTCTTCTCATGACATAACCTCCAACAGTAATAATTGTTAGTTAATTTTATCATAAAATCATAAAAAAAAACAAATTACGAAAAAAATTTACTTTGACTTTCTTTGATGTTTGTATTATCATATAAATATAAGCTAAAATTAAATAGAAAAGAGGTAATGTATATGAATATAGATAAGATGACAGTAAGAGTCCAGCAGAGTTTAAATGATGCTCAGATGACGGCTGTTAAATATGATCAGCAGCAGGTTGATACAATACATTTATTTTCTGCTCTAATTAATCAGGAAGATGGACTTATTCCAAGTGTACTGGAAAGAATGAATATAAATTTAGAGTCACTTAGAAAAAGAACTGACAGCGTTCTAGATTCACTGCCTAAGGTTTTAGGAAGCGACGCAGGCTCTTCTGGCGTTTATGCAACTAGAAGAATAGAAGAAGTTCTTATTAAAGCAGAAGAAATATCTAAAAAGTATAAAGATTCTTATATTAGTGTTGAGCATGTTATGCTGGCAATGATTAAACTTGAAAAAAGCACAACAGTTGGTAAACTACTTTCAGAATTTAATATAAATGAAAAAGATTTTCTTAAAGTTTTACAGGATATAAGAGGTAATCAGAGAGTAGATACTCAGGATCCGGAAGGAACTTATGATGCGCTTAAGAAGTATGGAACAAATCTTATTGAACTTGCTAAAAAGCATAAGCTTGATCCTGTAATCGGAAGGGATGAAGAAATCAGAAGAACTATCAGGATATTATCAAGAAGAACTAAAAACAATCCAGTTCTAATCGGTGAACCTGGTGTTGGTAAGACAGCTATTGTTGAAGGTCTTGCTGAAAGAATCGTCAAAGGCGATGTGCCAGAAGGTCTGAAAGATAAGATAATCTTCTCACTAGATATGGGAGCACTTATAGCAGGTGCAAAATACAGAGGTGAATTTGAAGAGAGACTTAAAGCAGTTCTTAAAGAAGTAGAAAGCAGTGACGGTAGAATTATACTTTTTATTGATGAAATTCATACAATAGTAGGAGCAGGGAAGACTGAGGGGTCTATGGATGCAGGCAACATGATTAAACCGCTTCTTGCAAGAGGAGAACTTCACTGTATTGGTGCTACAACATTCGATGAATACAGACAGTATATCGAAAAGGATAAGGCACTTGAAAGAAGATTCCAGACTGTAATAGTTGATGAGCCTACTGTTGAAGATACTATAGCTATCTTAAGAGGACTAAAGGAAAGATTCGAAATACATCATGGTGTAAGAATACATGATAATGCAATAGTCGCAGCAGCAAAACTTTCTCATAGATATATACAGAACAGATTTTTACCTGATAAGGCAATTGATCTTATTGATGAAGCAGGGGCTATGATAAGATCAGAAATAGATTCTCTTCCTACTGAACTTGATATAGTAAGAAGGAAATTGTTCCAGCTTGAAACTGAAAAGAAAGCTATAAGCGGAGAAAAAGATGATAAATCTCAGAAGAGACTTGTCAAACTGGAAAAAGAGCTTTCAGATTTGAAAACTAAAAATGATGAAATGACAGCAAAATATGATAAAGAAAAATCAGCTATTCTGGAAATAAGAAATCTTAAAACTCAGCTTGATGAAGCAAAAGGTAAGATTGAACAATATGAAAGAGAATATGATTTAAACAAGGTTGCAGAATATAAGTATGGGCTTGTTCCAAAACTGCAGCAGGAAATAAAAGAAAAAGAAGCAAACATGAAAAATCATTATGATAATGCTTTGTTAAAAGAAGAAGTTACAGAAAGTGATATTTCAAAGATAGTTGCAAAATGGACTGGAATTCCTGTAAGCAGGCTTGTAGAAGGCGAAAGAGAAAAGCTGTTAAGACTTGAAAGTGAACTATCAAGCAGAGTTATAGGTCAGCAGGAAGCAGTAACTTTAGTTTCAGATGCTGTACTTAGAGCAAGAGCAGGAATGAAGGATGAAAATAAGCCGATAGGTTCATTCATTTTCCTTGGACCAACTGGTGTTGGTAAAACAGAACTTGCAAAGACTCTTGCAAGAACACTGTTCGATTCAGAAGATAACATGATAAGAATAGATATGAGCGAATATATGGAAAAGTACTCAGTTTCTAGACTTATAGGAGCTCCCCCAGGATATGTAGGTTATGAAGAAGGCGGACAGCTTACAGAGGCTGTAAGAAGAAAACCTTATTCAGTAATATTGTTTGATGAGATTGAAAAGGCTCATCCAGATGTATTTAATATCTTCCTGCAGATACTTGATGATGGACGTCTTACTGACAACCAGGGCAAGACTGTAGATTTTAAGAACTGCATAATTATAATGACTTCTAATATCGGTAGTGAAAATCTTCTTGCCAACAAGGATGAAGATAATATAGATGATTCAACAAAATCTCTTGTAATGGACGAAATGAGAAGAAGATTTAAACCTGAGTTCTTAAACAGAGTTGATGATATAATAATGTTTAGACCTTTAACTCATCAGGGAATCAAGAGAATTATCGATATATTCATGCTTGATATTAAGAAGAGACTTCAAGATAAGAATATTGAAATTGAATTAACAGATGAAGCAAAAGAACTGCTTGCTGACGAAGGATATGATCCCGTATACGGAGCAAGACCACTGAAGAGATATATAGAACATGTGCTTGAAACAAGCATTGCAAAGAAGATAATAGCAGGAGATATCAAAAATAACACAAAGATTAGGGTAACAGCAGAAAATAATCAGATTTCAATAATAACTCTTTAGTTATTATTGAAATCCAAATGAAAAAAGGATGTCTAAAACATAAGTTTTAAGACATCCTTTTCATTTTTGAAATTCTATACGAATTTCATTAACCATTATTAATTATTAATATTTAAATTAAGCTCTGTTAACTGATCCGAATAATTCCATCTTTTCTTTAACTTTAGCTTTGATAGCTTCGAATCCTGGAGCTAATAACTTACGAGGGTCAAATCCTTTTCCTTCTAAGTCTTTACCAGCTTCAATGTACTTACGAGTAGCTTCTGCAAATACTAATTGACATTCAGTGTTAACGTTGATTTTAGCAACTCCTAAAGATATAGCCTTTGCTATCATATCGTCAGGAATTCCTGTACCACCGTGAAGAACTAATGGCATATTTCCTACAGCTTCGTTTATCTTAGCTAATGCTTCGAAATCTAATCCAGCCCAGTTTTCAGGGTATTTTCCGTGAATGTTTCCGATACCAGCAGCAAGCATAGTAACATTTAAGTCAGCTATTTGCTTACATTCTTTAGGATCAGCAACTTCTCCAGCACCAACAACTCCATCTTCTTCTCCACCAATTGATCCAACTTCTGCTTCTAGAGAAAGTCCCTTTGCAGCAGCTTCTTTAACTAATTCAGTAGTCTTTTCTATGTTTTCTGCTATTGGATAGTGAGAACCATCGAACATGATTGAAGAGAATCCAGCTTCAATACATTTTTTAGCTCCTTCATAGCTACCGTGATCTAAGTGTAAAGCAACTGGAACAGTGATTCCTAAATCTTCAATTAATCCGTTAACCATTCCAACGATTGCATGATATCCACCCATGTACTTTCCAGCACCTTCAGATACTCCTAAGATAACTGGTGAGTTATTTTCTTGAGCAGTTAATAAAATAGCTTTTGTCCATTCAAGGTTGTTTATGTTGAATTGACCTACAGCATATTTTCCTTCTCTTGCTTTGTTTAACATTTCTTTAGCTGAAACTAACATTTTATGACCTCCGTATATTTCATATAAATTATATGGTATTTTATCTTAGAGAAAAAATTATCTTCTCTCTGCAACTATTATAACTTTAATCGTTAGAAAAATAAATAGTTTTTATTAATTTAGTGTCATATTATGTGAATATATATAGTATTTTTAGTGAACAATTACTAAATGATGAATAATAAAATTCCGTTATTTCCGTCTGACTTTCTTTGCAGCGGCTATTATTGGAATGGTGATAAGAGCTGAAACGATAGCTTCAGGTATTCCATTTGTAGCCGCTACGAGAGAAATAGCTTTAGCTCCAGCTGTTGCTGATAAACCTAAAGCTTTTGAAAATTTATCAAGATAAATAAAATAGGCAAGTCCTAAAACTCCTGCAGTATTAATTAACGAACCACATACAGCAGCAGCACCTACGGAGAATGCTTTATATTTATTTTTTAGAAATTTGCACAAAATAGTATAGACATAGTAAGAAATCAGTCCAATCATAATTCTTGGAATTAGTGCAATTATTGGATTTAAGAATACAAATGATGTTGGAGTCATTGTAACTAGTGCATTATACATGCTGAATAGTCCGAAAAATAAACCAATAATCATACCAACAATAGGCCCGTCTAAAATTGCTCCAATAATTACTGGAACATGAAGAATTGTAGCTTTAACTGGTGGAATAGGTATAAATCCTAGTCCAGATAAGCCTAAAAAGATTGAGATAGATGATAATAATCCTATTGATACAATTTTTTTTGTGTCAAAGATAGACACATTTAATTTCTTTTCCAAATTTAAATCCCTCCGTTCTTATTCCATAAAGGATATAAGTCGTATTTATTATTTTGGTTTTGAAGTTAATTGTTCAGTTTTAAAAATACCGACAAAAACATTTTACTATATATAGACATTTTTTCAATATGATTCGAGAATAAAAAGGAGATTTAATATGAATAAAATGGAAATTTTTGATCAACTGCAAAATTATCTTTTAAATAAGAAAAAACCTTCTCAGTATATTAAAAACATGATGGAGGATGGAAAATTCAATGAGGAGCCTTTTGATGTGTTTCTTGAACTTAGGAATACTGAGCAGGAAAAGAAATTTCATCCTGAAGGAAATGTGCTCAATCACACATTGATGGTAGTGGATGAAGCTGCCAAAGTAAAAGATGAATCATCTGATGTAATTGTATTTATGTGGGCAGCACTTTTACATGATATAGGTAAGAGCAAAACTACTATCAAGCGAAATAACAGATGGACTTCATATGATCACGATATTGTGGGAAAGGATTTAGCTGAAAGATTTCTTTATAAATTTGGACTTGATGATGATTTTGTGAAAAAAGTATCATCATTAATAAGGTGGCACATGCAGATTTTGTACGTTAATAGAAACCTTCCTTATGCAAATTTAAAGAAGATGGTTAGCGAAGTTTCAATTAAAGATATTTCTCTTCTTTCAGTTTGTGATAGAATGGGAAGAGGCAATTTAAATGATAAAGATATTTGTGATATTAATAAACAGAATGAGTATTTTGTCAAAAAGGCTCAAAATGAGCAGAAAAAATTATCTTTCCAAATGTAGTTGAAATTTTACATATTATTATGTAGAATTTTAATGTTAGTTGAAAGAAAATAATGTTATTTTAAATAAAGAATAAGGAGAGGGGTTTATGGAAGTATATTTTGATAATAGCGCCACTACTAGACCTTATGATGAAGTAATAGATGAAATGGCAAGGGCAATGAAAAATTTCTATGGCAATCCATCATCTCTTCATAGTATTGGTGTATCTTGTGATAAGCAGTTAACTGATGCTAGAGAATTTATAGCATCTACAATAAATTCTACAAAGGAAGAAATATTTTTTACATCAGGTGCAAGTGAAAGCAATAATCTTTTTCTAAAAGGCTTAACAAAACCTGGGAATCATATAATTATTAGTAAATTTGAACATCCAAGTATCTTAAAAACTGCACAGTATCTAGAAGAAAACGGCATAGAAGTTACATATCTTGATGTTGATATCAATGGACAGATTGATCTTAATCAATTAAAAGATTCTATTAAGAAGAATACTGTGCTTGTATCTGTTATGTTTGTAAATAATGAAGTAGGATCAGTTCAGGATCTTGAGAAAATAGGTCATATCATAAAAGAAAATTCTCAACGTGCAAAATTCCATGTTGATGCTGTACAGGGATATGGAAAATTACCTATAGACGTGAAAAGATGCAGTATTGATTTAATGTCGACAAGTGCCCATAAACTTCATGGACCTAAGGGCATTGGCTTCTGTTATATTAGAAGAGGAATCAATCCTGTGCCATTAGTTCATGGTGGTGGGCAGGAGAAAGGATTAAGATCAGGAACTTCTAATGTGCCATCAGTGCTGGCTATGAAAAAAGCTGTTGAAATAACTATGTCTAATCTTGAGGCAAATTATAAAAAGGTAGAAGAGTTAAAAGAATATTTTATAAAACAGCTTGAAGGCATTAACGATATAAGAATAAATAGTCCTGTAGGAGATAAGTTTACTCCATATATACTTAATGTATCATTTAGGGGAGTTAGATCCGAAGTCCTTTTACATATGCTTGAGGAATACGGAATATTTGTTTCAACTGGATCTGCCTGTTCATCTAAATCTACAAAGGGCAGCCATGTGTTAATGTCAATAGGACTTACTGATAAAGAAGTTGATTCTGCTTTAAGATTTAGTTTCTGTGATATGAATACTAAGGAAGAAGTAGATTATACAGTAGATAAATTAAAAAAATCACTTATGTTTTTAAGGAGAATAAAGAAATGAATGAACTAGTTTTAGTAAAATTGGCACCAGAAATATTTTTAAAAGGTTTAAATAGAAATAAGTTTGAAAAGAAATTAAGAGACAACATCTTTAAGAAGTTAACTGGTATCAAGTGCGAAATAATCGTTGACCAGGGAAGATGGTTTATCAAATCTGAAAATCTTGACGAAGTAGTTGACAAGACTAGAAAGGTATTTGGTGTTAAAGAAGTATGTATAGTAAAGCAGGTTCCTATTGATTATGATAAAATCAAGGAAGAAGCACTAGCAAAGGTAAAAGACAGTAATGCCAAGACATTTAAAGTTACTACTAACAGAGCAAATAAGAGCTTCCCAACAAATTCAATGGAAACATCAAGAGAAGTTGGAGCATATATCTTAAGAAACACTGAAGATATTACTGTTGATATTCATAATCCTGAGTGTCTTGTAAATATTGAAATCAGACAGAACAATGCTTACATATATACTAACCATGATAAGGTTAAAGGAGCTCATGGACTTCCTTATGGAATGAATGGAAGTACACTTCTTATGCTTTCAGGTGGTATTGATTCACCAGTAGCAGGATATTTGATGGCTAAGAGAGGCGTTGAGCTTAACTGTGTTTATTATCACAGTCACCCATATACTTCAGAAAGAGCTAAAGACAAAGTTAAGGATTTAGCTAAAATTCTTTCAAATTATACAGAAAGAATTAATCTTTATGTTGTGCCATTTACTGAAATTCAGATGGATATCATCGAAAAGTGCAGAGAAGATGAACTTACAATAATAATGAGAAGATTCATGATGAGAGTTGCCTGCAAAATTGCGCAGGATAAGAATATTCAGTCAGTTTCAACTGGTGAAAGTATTGGTCAAGTTGCAAGCCAGACAATGGAAG
The DNA here is from genome assembly GCF_009696465.1 of Inconstantimicrobium porci. Taxonomy (GTDB): domain Bacteria; phylum Bacillota; class Clostridia; order Clostridiales; family Clostridiaceae; genus Inconstantimicrobium; species Inconstantimicrobium porci. The sequence goes on from NZ_VULX01000003.1 coordinate 186,428, forward strand.
GCCTTGTTGTAAGTAATGACTGTGCTGACAGACCAGTATTCAGACCATTAATAGCAATGGATAAGGAAGATATAATAGAAGTTGCTAATGAAATAGGAACTTATGAAACATCTATTCTTCCATATGAAGACTGCTGTACAATCTTTGTTCCAAAACATCCAAAGACAAAGCCACAGGTTGAAGCAATAAGAAAAGCAGAAGAAGCATTAGACATAGATGAAATTGTTAATAAAGCCGTAGACAATATGGAGTTATTTACATTCTAGATATTAAGAAGCCTAGTATTAAGATATTATGTTATCTTAATACTAGGCATTTTGCTTATTATATAAATTATTTTTTATTATCAAAAACTATAAATTTGTTTATAAGAAAACCAAGTATCCCAGTTATGGCGCTTGATGTTAAGTTACAAATATTTGCCCAGGCAGTGCTACTTAATGAAAATATATTTATAAGGGTTAGTTTGGATACTACTACTGCATCAATAAGTGACAATAGTCCTACTACTGAGATGTACTGTAGATAAGATGTTTTGCTATAGGACTTAGATTTAAAAGTTATTCTTTTATTTAAATGAAATCCAACAGTAGAATAAATTGAAAAAGATATAAGTTTAAAAATAAAGTTTACATTTCCTGCATTTTTTCCGGAGACATACCACAAGAAGTTCATAATTATAATATCAATTACGAATGTAGAACCACCTATAAGACAGTAACTTATAAATTGAAACAGAAACTTAAATTTTGTGAGCTTTATAGAGTTTATTGATTTTATAGCCATAAATATCATCCCTTTTGCTATAAATATAAAATTTCTTTATAATAATAAGTATAACTTATTATTTTTTATATATGTAGAAATAAATTGTTAATCATCATTTAATTATATTTATAATGAATTTATATTAGGCTATAATAATAAATATTATAGGTATAAAAAATAAAATAGAACAAGAGGTAAAAAAATATTGAAAACATTTGAAAATTTAGGTGTAAGTTCAGAATTAATTAAAGCAATTAATTTAAAAGGAGTAACTGAGCCCACTGATATACAGATAAAAGCTATACCGGAAATAAGAAGCGGTTCAAATGTTTTAGCACAGTCTGAAACGGGAACAGGAAAAACTTTAGCATATGTACTTCCGATTATAGAAATGATAAATGAAGATAAGAGAGAAAATCAGTGCATTATTTTATCACCAACACATGAACTTGTTGTACAGATTAATACAACAATAAGAGAGCTGTGTGCTGATTCAGATAAGAAAGTTAAGACAACAGCACTTATAGGCAGTGCGAATATTAAGAGACAGATGGAAAAGTTAAAGGAAAAACCTCAGATCTTAGTGGGATCACCAGGAAGAATCCTAGAACTTATGCAGAAGGGTAAAATAACTGCTAATACTATTAATACTGTTATTTTTGATGAAGGTGATGTATTATTAAACAAGAATAACATAGATATTGTTGAGAAGATAATAAAATCTGCAAGAAACATTAAGCAGTTTACATTATTCTCAGCAACAGTTAATGATGAGACAAAAAAGCTATATAAAAAAATAGCTGGCGAGTATAATTTTGTCAGTGCAAAGAAGACTACTACTGTAAACGAAAATATAGTACATTACTACTGCGTATGTGAGCAGAGAGATAAGGTTGATATGTTAAGAAAGATAATACATGCTGAGAAACCTGAAAGAGCACTTGTATTTATCAATAGAAATTATGATGTTAATATGACAATGGAAAAATTGAGATTTAACAAGATAAAGGCTGGTTCAATACATGGAAGCAGTTTTAAGTCTTCAAGACAGAAAGCCATTGAAGATTTTAAGAAGGGTAAAATTCAGGTGCTTGTTGCATCAGATATAGCTGCAAGAGGATTAGATATTCAGGATATAAGCCATATTATCAATCTTGATATTCCAGAAGACTTTGATGCTTATCTTCACAGATCAGGAAGAACTGCAAGAGCAGGTAAGACTGGATATTCAATATCTGTAGTTACAGAAATAGAAGAAAACATAATCAGGGCAATGGAAAACAAATTACATATAAAGATTGCAAAAAAATTTGTATATATGGGCAAAATAGTAGACAGTATTCCAAAGAAAAAGGTTAAAAAAGATAAGTATGCTGCTTTAAGTAAAAAGAATAAAAATAAGTAAAATAAGCTTATTCAATTCATACTAATTATAGAAAGGGGTTATTTTAATGAATTTACAAATAGGTAATTCTTATCATGGCTTTAAATTAAAAGAAAAGAGAACACTACATGAAATAAATGCTGAAGCATTGATATTTGAACATGATGTTACAAAAGCAAAACTTATTAAACTTATCTGCGATGATGACAATAAGGTTTTTGCAATTGGATTTAGAACACCTCCAGACAACAGTACAGGTGTACCTCATATAATTGAACATTCCGTACTATGCGGATCTAGAAAGTTTGATACTAAAGAACCGTTTGTTGAACTTGTAAAAAGCTCATTAAATACTTTTCTTAATGCTATGACATATCCTGATAAAACAATATATCCAATAGCTTCTAGGAATGAAAAGGACTTTTATAATTTGATGGATGTATATCTTGATGCAGTGTTTTATCCTAATATATATAAACACGAAGAGATATTTATGCAAGAGGGCTGGAGCTATAAATTAGAGAATAAGGATGATGAATTAAAATACAATGGTGTTGTTTACAGCGAAATGAAGGGTGTATATTCTTCACCTGATTCATATCTTTACAGACAGATACCAAAGATAGCGCTTTCTAATACACAGTACAGTAATAATTCTGGTGGAGATCCTGATTATATTACTGATCTTTCATATGAAGAATTTATTGCATTCCATAAGAAGTATTATCATCCATCAAACAGTTATATTTTCTTATATGGTGATGGAGATACCGATAAGGAGCTGTCATTTATAAATGATAACTATCTAAAAGATTTCACTTATCAAGAAATTGATTCTGAAATTAAAGATGAAAAAGAATATGAAAGTACTCGTGAAGCTGTTATAGAGTATGGAATAGGTAAAGATGAAGATGATAAAGAAAAGACATATTTAAATATGAACTTTATTGTCGATAAGTCTTCTAATAATGAATTATATTTTGCTTTTGAGATTTTGTCTCATATGCTTTTAACATCATCTGGGGCACCACTTAAAAAAGAACTGCTTGATAAGAAGGTTGCAAAGTCTGTTACTGGCGAATATGATAACGGCATGAATCAAACAATGTTCACAATAATTGCCAAAAATTCAGAAGAATCTAAGAAAGAAGAATTTAAAAATATAATTTTTGCTAAGCTTGAAGAACTCGTTGAAAATGGTATTGATAAGGATGTTATCGAAGCATCAGTAAATAAGGTTGAATTTGCACTTAGAGAAGCTGAATCTTATGGATATCCAAAAGGATTAATATATTACTCAAAGATTATGGATAGCTATCTATATGGAGGAGATCCTCTATGCCACTTACAGTATGAAGACGTATTTAAAAAGATAAGAAGCGAAATGTTTAATGGTTACTTTGAAGGATTAATCAAGAAGTATATCCTTGAAAACAAAAATATAAGTTTAATAGTTATGAAACCTCACAAAGGATTAAATGAAGAAAAAGAAGCTAAGCTTAAGGAAAAGCTTAAAGACATAAAGAATAAGATGAGCGATGAAGAACTAGAGGAGGTTATTGCAAAAGGCAAGAAACTTCTTGAAAGACAGAATACTCCTGATAAGAAGGAAAACCTTGATAAAATACCTAGTCTTTCATTAGAGGACATTAACAAAAAAGCAGAAATTGTTCCAACAGAACTTAGAAGAAATAATGGAACAGATATAATCTATCATGATTTTAATACTAATAAGATAGCTTATGTGTCTTTAAACTTTAAATCAAAGTGTATAGCAGCTGAGGATGTTAGTTATATAAGACTGCTTAGCGATATTATCGGTAAACTTAATACTGAAAAATATGATTATGTAAAGTTGAATAATGTAGTTAATATAAATATTGGTGAAGTTTCATTTACTCCAACAGCTTTTAATGATTACAGCGGTAATGACAGAGGTTTTAATCCTTATTTCTCAATCAAGTTCAAATCACTAATGAATAATACAGAAAAATCATTAGAGATAATTGAAGAGATAATTATGAAAACAATTTATAATGATAAGGAAAGATTAAAACAGATAATTGGTGACTTAAAATCAAGACTACAGTCTATGATAATTCAAAACGGCCATATGGTCACTTACAGAAGAATGCTTTCATATTTGTCTGATAAAGGTGCTTATGATGAAAAACTTTATGGATTATCATACTATAAGTTTATATGCAGTATAAATGACAGTATTGAAAAAGACGATTTCAGTGTAGCTGATAAATTAAAGGAAACTGCAGAAAAAATATTCAATAGGGAAAACTTAATAGCAAGTTTTTCTGGAGATGAAGAGGATTATAATCTTGTATCTAAGCAAATTGTAGATTTTGCAGGACATCTTAGAAATGAAACAGTAAAATCTTATTCATATGATAAAAAAGCAGGAAAGCTTAATGAAGGAATCTTAACTCAGGGTGAAGTAAATTACGTTGGCAAAGGCGGCATATTTGACAGAAGCAAATATACTGGAGCGCTTAATGTACTTGAAACTATATTGAGTTATGATTATTTATGGAATACAGTAAGAGTAAAAGGTGGAGCTTACGGGGTATTTAGTCTTTTCAGAAGAGACGGAAGTGCTGCATTCTTATCATACAGAGATCCTAACATCAATAAAACAATTAATGCTTATGATGGAGTGCCTGGATATCTTGAGAATTTTGATGTAGATGAAAAACAGATGACAAAATATGTGATTGGAACTATAAGTAAGCTTGATCAGCCGCTTAGCAATTCATCAAAGGCAGATCATGGAGATGCTTGCTATTTCTCAAAGATAACTGGAAATATGATTCAAAGGGAAAGAGAACAGGTTATAAACACTGATGTAACGACAATCAGAGGTTTCAAGAACCTTATAGAGTCAATCTTAAGTGAACAATGCATATGTGCACTTGGTAATGAAAACAAGATAAAGAATGACAGTATATTTGATAACTTTGTGAGTGTAAAATAATAATTAATGGTGGAGGATAAAAGAATTGATTGCGAAAATAAAAGAGTTTATAAAAAATATTAATATAAATATTCAGATATTCTCTGCCAGAGATAAAAAGAAAACTGTAGCTATTTTTTGTATAGCTGCAGTTTTTGTGCTATTTTTAATTGGATTTTTAATAGGCAGATTAGCATTTTCAAAAGAGTACACATTAAACAACTTGGAAAATGCTTTGAATAAAAAAAAATATTACAAAATTAACACATACTGCAGGATTGAATCTGATGACAGGACAGGAAGAAATGAATTTAAGCCTTTTGCTGATTATTTTTCAAATGAATCACGTGTTAATTCGCTTATCACCGATTTAAAGAACAAAGGCAGATACTGTGATTTTGTGGAATTAAAGAATAGAAAATGGCTGTTCTTTGATAATTATTATGTAGAAGTTAAGAGAATTGATATTAAAGTTAATGTGAATTTTGCTGGTACAGTTATTTATTTGAATAATCAGCAAAAATACGTTACTAAAAAAGACAATGAACTTGTAACATTGAAGAATATTGTACCTGGTGTTTATAAACTGAGGGCCGTTAACAATAATTCTTTTGGCCAGCTTAATTTTGAAAAAGAAATAACTGCTGTCAGTAGCAGTACATTGTTTAATGTGGATCTTAAAGGAACCAGAATTAGTATAAGCTCAGATTTTCAAGATGCAGATGTGTATATTAATGACAAAAAATCTGATATAAAAGCAGGTGACTTTATAAACAAAGGGCCTTTTGCTGCTGATAAGGGTACAGAAATATACATAGAAAAAACTTTCCCATGGGGTACAATACAAAGTGAAAAGGTAAAAGTAACAGAAAATCCTGTTATACATTTAAAAATGAATCTGAATAATGACACTCTTGATGCTATTTTAAACAAGAGCGTTGAGGAAAGCGTAAAGAGCATCTTTGATGCAATGAATGCAGAAGATATGAATATTATCAAAGCTGAAAATAAAGAAAAAATTTATAATGAGTTTGTTGTAGAGAGAAGACTTCTTAGAAATCAGTATGAGCTGTCACATTATGATTTTAAGATAAATGAATCTGAAGTTGTAAAAAAAGATAATACATTTTATGCGAATATCTATACTACACTGAAATATAAGGTTAGCAAGAAATTATTTGGAATAGAACTCCATTCAGAGAATAAGGAGAAAAAAATGTTTTTCAAAATACAGATGAATGTAGATGAAACATGGAAAGTAGTGGATATTTATGCAATAAAATAAATAAAAAAAGTTTAATTATGATATTTGATTATTTTTTTCGCTGTTATATAATAGAATAGTATTATACTGAAGGGAATGAAAGTTGAAAAATGCAGAGAAATAGAATTAAAGCAAGTATTATGGTAGCTATTATGCTATTTTCTATAACATTAAGTAATCCCATAGCTGTTAGAGCTACAACAAAACAGGACTATCAACAGAAAATCGACAGCAATAACTCAAAAAAAGAACAGCTAGAGAAACAGAAATCAGACATTTCAGTTCAAAAAGAATCTGAAAATAAAAAGTTAAGCGAAATTAAGGACAAGCTTAACAGCAAGTCTGCAGAACTTGAGGATTCTCAAAAAATGATTGATGGATTTCAGACTAATATAGATAGTATACAAGGCGAACTTAATGAAATAGAAGATTATATTACAAAGCTTAATAATAAAATAACTAAAAATGAAGAGGATATTAAATCAAAAGAAAAAGAAATAGAAGAAAAGGAAAAGCTTCTTGGTGAAAGAATAAGAGTAATGTATAAAAGCAGTTATATGGATAATTTTATTGTGATGATGATAAAATCTAAGAGTTTATCAGATCTTATAGCCAAGGCAGCAAACTTTGCTTATTTTGTTAACAATGATAAAAAACTTATTAATGAAGTTACTTCTTTAAGAAAGGATCTTGTAAATAAACGTGAGGATCTTAATAAGTCTAAGGAAAATCTTCATTCAAAGAAGCAAGAAGTTGAAAATAAAAAGCAGCTGCTAGAAGACACAAAATCAAAATATGAAGCACAGAAGAGTAAAACACAGTCAGAGTATGATGAAGTTCAAAGTCTTGAACAGCAGAAAGCATTGTTGATAAGCAGTCTTTCTAACAAAGAGAAAGAACTTAATGATAAGATTGGAGACTTATCTTCATATAATGATCAGCTTCAGAAACAGATGGATAGCATATTTTCAAGTGTAAATACAAATAACAATGTAGAAAAACCGCAAAGTAATACTCCACAGCAGCCATCATCATCTTCTTCAGGATATATGAGGCCTGTAAGCGGTGGTTATATATCATGTCCTTATGGTACAAGAACTCATCCTGTTACAGGAAAGAAAGGATTTCATACAGGAGTAGATATTGCAGTTCCACAGGGAACACCTATATATGCATCACATGATGGAGTAGTAGGTACTGCACAATGGAATTCAGTATATGGTAACATGGTTATCTTGAACTACGGAAATGGAATTCAAGCATTGTATGGACATAGTAGCAGATATATAGTAAGCACAGGCCAGAGCGTTAAAAAGGGACAAGTTATTGCTTATGTTGGTTCAACAGGTCTAAGTACAGGACCTCATCTTCATTATGAAATACGAATAAATGGTGGACATGTAAATCCATCACCATACATGTAAAATAAATAATTTAAAAATCCTCACAAGATAATTGTGGGGATTTTTTATAATAGAATAACTGATTTTGGAAATGATAATACTAAAAGTGAATACCGATGTTAGTTGGAAAACTAATTCCATAAATATCTTGTAAAGCTTTTATTGAAAAAAATATTTTGTTAATTTATAAAAAATAAAATTTTCATTATATCAAGTCGCAATCGTATACAGATGATGAGGTGTTTTGACAATATTATAAATTATGATGAAAAAACAAAAAAATGTTTACAAGTGAATGTGGAATTGGTATCATATCATTAAGAAATAATAACGGAGGTATGACAATGAATAAGGAACAGAAAGTTGCTCAGCAGATTTTAGAACACATTGGCGGTAAAGAAAATATAAAATCTATGGAACACTGTGCAACAAGACTAAGACTTATAGTCAAAGACAAAGAATTAATAAACGAAGAGGCAATAGAAAATATTGATGGAGTTAAAGGACAGTTCTTTTCAGCTGCACAGTATCAGATTATTTTAGGAACTGGTTTCGTAAATAAAGTATTTGCAGCAATGTCTGGCAACGTTGAAATAAGCAGCAGCGTAAAAGAAGATGCTTATAGCAATATGACTATCCCACAGAAGATATCAAGAACTTTAGGAGATATATTCGTACCAATTATTCCGGTACTTGTAGCGACTGGATTATTTATGGGACTAAGAGGAGTCCTTCCTAGTTTAGGAATAGAAATGAGTCCAACTCTTGAAACTCTTTCAAAGGTTTTAACAGATACAGCATTTGCATTTTTACCAGCACTTGTAGCATGGTCAACAATGAAGAAGTTTGGTGGAACTCCTGTTGTAGGACTTGTATTAGGATTAATGCTAGTAGCACCACAGCTTCCAAATGCATGGGATGTAGCATCAGGTGCTGCTAAGCCAATAACAGTATCATTGTTTGGAATGGCAATATCTATAGTTGGATATCAGAATTCAGTTTTACCAGCTCTTGCAATTGGAATTATAGGAGCAAAGATTGAAAAAGCATTAAGAAAGGTAATTCCAGATATTATTGATCTTATTGTTACTCCATTCTTAACTTTATTTATATCAATAATCTTAGGATTATTTGTTATAGGACCACTAATGCACACAAGTGAAATTTATATATTAGAAGCATTTAAGATGTTCCTTGCTATACCATTTGGTATTGGTGGAGCAATAATTGGTGCAACACATCAGCTTATAGTTGTTTCAGGTGTTCATCATATATTCAATGCTTTAGAAGCAGAACTTATTGCAACTACTGGCTTAAATCCATTTAATGCAATCATCTCTGGAGCAATTGTGTCACAGGGAGCAGCAGCAATGGCAGTTGCGGCAAGAACTAAGGATAAGAAGAAACGTTCATTATATTTCTCATCAGCAGTTCCTGCATTTTTAGGAATTACTGAAGCTGCAATCTTCGGTGTAAACTTAAGATTTATAAAACCATTTATATTTGGATTAGCAGGAGGAGCAGCAGCAGGTATGTTTGCAGGGATAATAAATCTTGCTGGTACAGGTATGGGAGTTACTGCAGTTCCAGGAATACTATTATACTTAAACACTAACCTTGTAGGTTATTTAGTATGTTGTGCTATCGGTATAGCAGTATCATTCTTATTAACATACATTTTCTTTAATCCAAAAGAATAAGAAAATACTTCTGAGAGTTTTCTGTATAGTAGAAAACTCTCTTTAGTGTTATTATAGGTACAACAAAAACTTAATAATTAGTGAGGATAATATATGAAATCAATAAATGAGATTAATGATAAAGCAATAAAATCATATATGGAAGATAAACAGTTTGATGACTGGAAGCTTAATTATCACCTTGAAATGAACTTTGGATTAATTAATGATCCTAATGGATTAGCATACTTTAATAATGAGTATTATATATTTTTCCAATGGAATCCTTTTGACTGTGAACATAAGTTTAAGCACTGGGGCCTAGTAAGAACTAAAGATTTCATTAACTATTCAATACCTAAAGCAGTTCTTGCGCCTGATGATTGGTATGATAAAAATGGCTGCTATTCAGGAAGTGGCATTGTAATTGGTGATAAACTTAATTTGTTATACACAGGAAATGTTAAAGATTTCCAGGGAAATAGAAGTTCATATCAATGTGTTGCAACTGTAGATAAAAAAGGAAATATAGTTAAAAAAGGGCCTGTTTTAGATACTATACCCGAAGGTTATACACCACATTTTAGGGATCCTAAGGCATATAAAATGGGTGATAAGTTCTACTTTGTAATTGGAGCTCAGAGCGAAGGTTTAAAGGGATGCGCTTTATTATATGAGTCAGCTGACTTTGAAAAATGGAGTCTTGTGGGCAAGATAAATACAAAGTATAAAGATTTCGGATTCATGTGGGAATGTCCATCATTACTAAATATAAATGGTACAGATATACTTATTTTCTCACCACAGGGTCTTGAAAAAGAAGAATACAGATATCAGAACATATACCAGTCTGGATATATTCTTGGGAAATTAAATTATAATACACTTGATTTTGATCATGGAACATTTGAAGAACTTGATTTGGGAACTGATTTTTATGCACCACAGGTATTTAAAGATGATAACAATAGAGACATAATGATTGGCTGGATGGGTCTTCCTGAAGAAGAAAATGATCATATGACAGTTGAGCATGGAAGAGTTCACTGTTTAACTATGCCAAGGGAAATATTTATAAAAGATAATCTTTTATATCAAAAGCCTGTTGAAGAAATGAAAGATTTAAGACAGGAAGTTATTGCTGAGGCAGAAGGCGTTATATGTACAGAGTGGAAATCAGAAAATACTAATGATAATTCTTATGAAATAAATGCAGAAATCGATAGACTAAATGCTGATCATATAGAAATTAAATTCATGGGTATAGATGATGAATATTCAAAACTTGTATTAGACTTTAAAAATGGTACAGGAATTCTTGATAACAGTTCAATATTAAACGGACCGAAGAGCATAAGAAAGTTTAAGATTGAAAAAGATGAAAAAGTATCTATAAATATGTTTGTAGATAAATCAGCTGTGGAAATATATTTACAGGGCGGAAGATATGTATTGTCTTCACGTATATACAGTAAAAATAATTCTCAGGGAATTATTATTTCTTCAAATGAAGAAATTAAAATAAATAATTTAAATTTATGGAGCATGGGAGGATTTAAATATGAGTAATAAAGTATTTTGTATCGGAGAACTTCTTATAGATTTTATAGGAAAAGATATTAATAAGGGGCTTGCACAAGGTGCAAATTTCGAAAAGAAAGCAGGAGGAGCTCCTGCAAATGTTGCTGCTTCAATATGTAAGTTAGGTGGAGAAGCTTATTTTATGGGTCAGGTAGGAAATGATGCTTTTGGTACTTTCCTTGTTGATACTTTAGAAAAAGTAAATATAAATACTGAAATGGTAGTAAAATCAGGATATACAACTCTTGCATTTGTTGCTATCGATGAAAATGGTGAAAGAGATTTCGAATTTCATAGAGGAAGTGACGGAATGTATGAATTTTCAAGCATAGATACTGCTAAGATATCTAAGGATGATATAATCCACTTTGGATCAGCTACAGGTTTTCTTGAAGGAAAGTTAAAAGACACTTATTTCAAGCTTCTTAAGTATGCTAATGAAAATAATATGTTTGTATCATTCGATCCAAATTACAGAGATGCACTTATCAGCGATGATATGCTTGATTCCGTAGTAGAAGATTACAAGAAGTTTATCAGTGTATCTGATTTTGTAAAGTTAAGTGATGAAGAAATAATGCTGATAACTAAAGAAGAAAGATTAGAAGACGGTGTAAAAATCCTCCACGAAATAGGTGCAAAGACTGTTGCTGTCACATTAGGATCAAAAGGAACATTAATTAGCAGTAATGGACAGATGAACATAATTCCATCTATAAAGATCAAACAGGTAGATTCAACAGGTGCTGGAGATGCATTCGTTGGTGGAGTTTTAAAACAGGTTGCACAAATGCAGGATAAGAAGAATATATCAATGGAACAGTGGGAAACAATCATAACATATGCTAACAAAGTTGGAGCGATAACTTGCACAAACTATGGAGCAATTGATTCAATGCCTACAGAAAAGGAATTGCAATAAATTGTAAATAAAAAGTCAAGTATCTTTTGTATGCTTGACTTTTTTGTTATGGAGAGTTTTAAAGAAGACAAGTTTTCTTTTATATTAATTTCGATTAAGGATTTCAATCTCCAATTATGCACTATGAACTATGCATTACTTATACGTATGATTTTATCTCCATATCTTTTGGAAGATGTGATGTATCATTTAAAGTTACTATCTTTGCTTCATTGTTTTCGTTAAAATGAATCTCAGATATAGCAGTGTTGCCTAAAGTAATTTTATGATACATTGTCATTTTTAAATCGAATATACCAAGTATGGTTGCTTTTATAATGCCTCCATGAGCAACTATTGCGATAGTTTTACCTTTATTGTTATTAACAATATCAAGTACACATCTCTTGGCACGTATACTAGCTAATTTTATGCTCTGTTCACCACCGCATAGAGGAGCATTGATTTCGTCGTTTCTCCATAATGCAAATTCTTTTCCATATATATTTTTTATCTCGTCTATTGTTAAGCCTTCCCATTCTCCAAAGTCAATTTCTCTTAAGTTTTTTGTTACAATAGGAGATATATTCATATCTGAACATAATATTTCAGCTGTCTTCTGTGCTCTGTTAAGCGGACTTGTATATATGCAGTCAAAGGCTCCATCAAGTCTTTCTTTAAGATAGCCAGCTTGCTTTATGCCAGCATTTGATAAGTCGATATTTTTTGAACCCTGGAATTTACCTAAAGCATTCCATTCTGTTTCTCCATGTCTAATCAACAGCAATTTTGTAATCATAATTTCTCCTTAAAAATATAAATATATATATATAATTATAGAATAAAAGCTCTTTTAGTCAAATTAAAGAGTAAAAATGCATAAACGTCTAGTGGTTTATATTATAAAGGAGAATTTAATATTATAAACTTGAGAATTTCTGTCACAAGAAGTTTTATATCATCTTGGCTAATGTTTTTTAGTGTATGGTCACTTGATGATAGTGAAACCATTCTTGCTCTGCCTTTACTTTCTTTTATTTTTGAGTAAAGAATAGATGAATTAACATAGGGCACCATGGTATCTGCTTTACTGTGAATAATCAAAGTAGATGGTATATTCTTATTAATATACTTTAGTGGGCTATATGAATCTATAAGAAGATCCTTGTTATAAGCAGCTTCAGCAACATGGTATAGTTCAGGAGCAACTTCTTTGATATTTAGTGTTGAAAGATCTGTAGGTCCTGAAAAATCAATAATGTACTTTACACTGCTACTGTACTGTTTTAAAGATGGATCGCCTATAAAATGATTGTTGTCGCTATAAGATGCCATTAAGCTTAAATGTGCGCCTGATGATATGCCTATAATCCCAATTTCATTCTTATTAAGATTATACATGCTTCCGTTTTTATAAATCCATCGTATAGTATCTTTTACATCAGAAACCTGATCTTCAAAGATCACTTTATCCTTCATAAGTTCATATGATGTGCTGATTATTGTGTAGCCCTGTTCCCTAAGCATTTCAAGAACTGGTGAGAGAAATTCAGGAATACTTTTATCACCATATGCCCAGCTGCCACCATGAACATAAAGAATTACAGGAGATAATTTATCAGTTTCTTTTTTTGAACTATATATATCAAGAGTCTGTAATCTGCCATTGACTTTTTTATAAATTATATTTTTATGGTCCATCGTCTTAAGTGTTTCCATGTTATTAATAGAATATGAAACTTTATTATCTTTTAATGAAACCACATAATGTACAAGATTATACGTTAGCATAATTCTATTTCTAAAAATAACCAATATTATTACAACTGAACATAGAATTGTAATAAATGTATATTTAAAAAACTTTTTCATCTGAATAATCACCTTCTAAGTTAAGCTTCTTTAATATTATAATATTTATTAATCATTAAAAACATACTGTTTTTATGTTGTTCTGCTTTTTATGTTATAATATTGTCCTGAGTGTCAATAATTAAAGAAAGACTAATTTGTAGAGGTGAAAATGCATGATTGAAAAATGCAGGATGTTACTTAAGAAGTATTATGGATATAAATCATTTAGAAAGAATCAGGAAGAAATAATTACAAGTATAATAGATAAAAATGACGTTCTTGCTATAATGCCTACAGGTGCAGGAAAATCTATATGTTACCAGATACCTGCACTTGTATTTGAAGGGGTGACTATAGTTATATCACCGCTTATTTCTCTTATGAAAGATCAAGTTGATACAATAATAGCTATGGGTATTGAAGCTGCTTATATTAACAGTACATTGTCTTCTTCAGAGATGCAGGAGATAATAGCTGGTATGTGCGACAATAAGTACAAGATAATATATGTTGCTCCTGAAAGATTGGATTCATATGAATTCCTTATGTCTTTATCTAAGATGAACATTTCGCAGGTAGCTATTGATGAAGCACACTGTGTATCTCAATGGGGACATGACTTCAGAGTAAGCTACAATAATATTGCTAAATTTATAGATTCATTGTATGTACGACCTGTTGTAACTGCTTTTACAGCTACTGCAACAAGTGAAGTTAGAATTGATATAGTAAACCTATTAAAATTGAATAATCCTAAAATTTTTGTATCTGGATTTGATAGAGAAAATCTTACTATCAACATATTAAAACCTACGAGCAAAAGAAAATATGTACTAGATTACGTAAGTAAGAATGAGGACAGTAGCGGGATAATTTATGCAGCTACAAGAAAAGATGTTGAAAATTTGTATGAAATGCTGATAGATGAAGGATTTTCTGCTGGCAGATATCATGCAGGAATGACTGCTGAAGAAAGAAATAAAAGCCAGGAAAACTTTATCTATGACAAGATCAACATAATGGTAGCTACAAATGCCTTTGGAATGGGTATAGACAAGTCAAACATACGTTATGTAATTCATTATAATATGCCAAAAGACATTGAATCATATTATCAAGAGATAGGCAGAGCGGGCAGAGATGGTGAAGAAAGTGAATGTGTACTGTTTTTTGGACAGACTGATGTTAGGAAACAGAAGTATTTAATTGAGGTTGGAACTGAAAATGAAACAAGGCGAATGGTTGCGTATAAGAAACTTCAGCAGATGATAGATCTTGTTAACAGCAACAGCTGCTACAGGAAGTTTATTCTTAATTACTTTGGAGAGACGTATAACGATAACTGTGGTAAATGCAGCAACTGTAACATGGAAGGCATAATTGTGGATAGAACTATTGATGCGCAAAAAGTACTGTCATGTATATATAGGATGAAGAGAAAATACGGAATAAATGCGATAGTTGATGTTTTAAGAGGCTCTAAGGGTAAGAGGATAATAGAACAGGAGTTTGATAAACTATCTACATATGGCATAATGAGTGAATATTCAAAAGAAGACCTAAGGGATTTTATCAATATGCTTATTTCGCATGGATATATTACATTAGAAGAGGGTACATTCCCGCTTGTAAGATTAAATAATTTATCAGTAAAAGTTCTTAAAGGACAGCAGACTGTTATGTTTAAAGAATTATCAGTTTCTAGAAAGATTGAAAATAGCAATGATTTATTTGAAATTCTTAAAGCCATTCGTAAGGATATTGCACAGCAGCTTAATGTGCCTCCATATATAATATTTGGTGACAGTACTCTTAAAGATATGAGTATTCACTGTCCTAATACCAAAGAAAAAATTATGATGATTTCCGGTGTTGGTGAAGTTAAGTATGATAAGTACGGTAAGGTATTTTTAAAAGCAATTTCAGATTATTTGCTTAATAATAATATTGAACTTAAAGATGATCCAGATGTCTTCAATGTTAATACTGATGAGAAGCTTCTAAAACAATTAATGGATGTTAGAAATGAAATTGCTGAAAAAGAAGAAACTTTTGTCCAGGCAATTCTTCCTAAGCATACGCTAAAAGAAATCAGCGGCAGATACCCAGTATCTTTTGAACAGCTTGAAGATATCGGCGGAATAGGCAGTGTTAAGATTGCGAAGTACGGCGAAAAAATCCTGGAAGTTGTTAAGAAGTATATAGAAGATGAAAAAATAGATGTTAAGTGGAAGAATAAAAGAAATAAAAAGCTTATTATAGACGGAGACAGCAGAAGTACAAAAGAAGTTGTGCTTGATATGGTTAAAGAAAAGCATCCTTTAGAGCATATTGCTGAGGAGGAGGAAGTTTCTATATCTACTATACTTGGCTATATAACAGAATGTTATGTTGAAGGTCATTATATAGATATATACTTTAATTTAAAGAAGTACTTTACAGATAAGCAGAAAGATCAGATTTTATCTGTATGCAATGAGATAGGATTCAATAATTTAAATGAAATAAAAAGGAAACTGCCAAAGTTCACGAAGTACGAAACAATACGTGCAGTCATCTTAGAAAAATATATAGAAGAGGTAGCAGTATAAAAACATTCATCAATGATCAATATTCAATGATCGATGAAGGAAGAAATTCATGATGATGCGCTTATGAATTCATCTTAAATGGAGGAAACCTCCAAACCTCTTAATTAATAATTAACAAAGTTTAAAATGATAAGAGAACAGAAAAACTCTGTTCTCTTATTTTACGTAATTTTATATTTCAGTAGAGCTTTAAAGAGGAGATTTGCTCCTCTTTTTAGAACTCCGCAGTAAGTAGAGTTTAATCATTAACTGATAAATGAGTATTGGTGAATGATCATTGATAATTGTTTAGAATGCCCAGTTTCCTTCTTTGAAGATCTGAATTTCTTCACCGTTTTCAGTTATACCTGTAATGTTTAAATCCTTTGTTCCTACCATAAAGTCTACATGATTTAATGAATCATTAACTCCATGATTTGATAATTCTTCATCGCTCATGTTTTCTCCGTTCTTTATACAAGATGGATATGCTTTGCCTAGTGCTAAATGGCATGATGCATTTTCATCAAATAGAGTGTTGAAGAAGATGATCTTAGAATTTGAAATTGGAGAATCATAAGGTACTAAAGCTACTTCTCCAAGTCTTCTAGAGCCTTCATCTGTATCTAAAATATGTTTTAAAGTTTCTATGCCAGTTTCTGCTGTGCAGTCTACCGCTTTCCCATCCTTAAATGTCATACTGAAATTAGTGACAAGATTTCCACCATAGTTTAGTGGAAGAGCACTGTATACTATTCCGTTTACACCATTTTTATCTGGAAGTGTAAATATTTCTTCTGTAGGCATATTGGCAATAAATTTAACATCTGTTCCCTGAACATTATCTGCACCGCCAGCCCATATGTGATCTTTAGGAAGTTCAATCCATAAATCTGTTCCTAATGAGTTTGTATAGTGAAGTTTTTTAAATTTTTTATCGTTTAAGTATGAAGTTTTCTTTGCAAGATTCGCAATATGCTGATTCCAAGCTTCAACTGGATTTTCCTTATCAACTCTTACTATCTTAAAAATTGCATCCCAAAGTTTTTCAACTGCTTCTTCTGAAGATTCGTTCCTAAATACTTTAGTAGCCCATGCTTTAGTAGGTATTGAAATAACAGACCATGAGTTTTCATTAGCCATAAGTTTTTCGTTAAATTCTTTTAAAGCAATACTTGAATTTTTATTCTTTTTAGCAATTCTTTCTGGGTTTACATCTTTTAATAATTCTGGATCTGATGCAGAAATGCTTAAAAATGCTGCACCATCGTGTACGAATGATAGTTGTCTGTCAACAAGCCACTGTGGTACTGTATTAAAAATGCTTTCATCAGCATGAAGATAAGTAAGTTTGTTGCATATTTCATCATTCCAGTTAACAAATACTTCTTTTGCACCTGCTTTATAAGCATATTCAGTTACAAGTCTTGTAAACTCTGCACATTCAACAGGTGAATTTATTACAAGAGTCTGTTTTTTCTGAATATTAACGCCTATTTTAACAGCGAGTTCTGCATATTTTTTTAAAAATTCATTATTCATATTTCCGTCTCCTTTTTTATTCTGTTATAAACATATTTTCTCATAACTTTCCTCTTTTGTCTAACTGTGTCTTGAAATAGCTTATTTTTAATAAAAACTTTATATTTTTATAATACATTTTTTATATATTTATTATTATAGTGGGTTATACTCAATAATAGAGTATAAATAAAAATTTAGATTATCTTAAAATAAAATGTCTTCACATGTTATAATAATATAAGTTGTATAAAGAACAGTAATTTTGGAGGAAACGTAATGAAGAAAGTACTAATTTTAGATGGAAATAGTTTAGCTTTTAGAGCCTTTTATGCACTTCCATTGCTTACTACAAGTGAAGGAAAATATACAAATGCGTTATATGGATTCACTAATATGTTATTTAAGATGAAGGAAGAAATAAATCCAGATTATATTTTTGCTGCATTTGATAGAAAGGCACTTACATTTAGACATTTAGAATACAAAGATTATAAGGCTGGTAGAAAAAAGATGCCATCCGAACTTGCTGAGCAGTTTCCAAGAATTAAACAAATGCTTTCTATAATGAATATAAAAATATACGAGATTGAGGGTTATGAAGCTGATGATATTATTGGTACTATAGCGGACAAATGTGGAGCTTCTGGTATGGAAGTATATGTTGTAACTGGAGACAGAGATGCGCTTCAGCTTGCAAGTGATAATATCAATGTTGTCATTACAAAAAAAGGTGTGTCAGAGACAGAGAGTTATACTAAAGAAAGAATGATGGAAGAATTCAAAGTTACACCACAGCAGTTTATTGATGTTAAAGGATTAATGGGCGATAAATCTGACAATATCCCTGGAGTACCTGGCGTTGGAGAAAAAACTGCATTTAAATTAATTGCTGAGTATGGCAGTATAGAAAATGTTCTTGAGAATATTGATAAGATAAGTGGCAAGAAACTTAAGGAAAATCTTGAAGCATTTAAAGAACAGGCTGTACACTCAAAACATCTTGCAACTATAGTTAAAGATGTTCCTATTGAATTTAATATTGAAGATATTAAAGTAAGTGAAGCAGATGCTAAAGAATTAAAGAAGTTTATCATTCAATATCAAATGAAGTCTTTATTAAATAAGCTTCCTGAATGTGGAGAAGACACTGAAGAAATAAAAACTGATATAAATTATGAAAAGATTGATTCTAATGAAAAGCTTAAGAGTTTTGTAGACAGTATTAAAGATATCAGTTTTATTTCATATGAGTTAAAAGGTACTGAAAGATTTTCTACAAAAGTTATAGATAACTTATATGTACTTACTGGTGGAAAATCTTATGTTATTGAATACAGTAAGATAGAAAATGAAGTAGAGTCTTTAGATTTATTAAAGAAATACTTTGAAAAAGACGAAATAAAAAAGGTTGTTCATGACTGCAAAAATCTTATTACTGTTTTAAGTAAGATGAATATTGAAGTTAAAGGTATGATCTTTGATACTGCAATCAGTGCTTATCTTCTTGACTCCGCAAAACAGAATTATTCACTTCCAAAGCTTGTGAATGATTATCTTTGTGAGGATGTAGATGAAGTAGACAGTGATATAAAGATAATTGAAAATAGTTTTATGAGCAGACTATATGAAACTCTTAAGAGCAAGATAGAAGAACAACAGATGGAAAAGCTTTTATATGAAGTAGAAATGCCGTTGTGTTTTGTTCTTTCAGCTATGGAATCTGCAGGATTTAATGTTAATAGAAATAAGCTTGATGAACTTGAAGTTAAGTTTAGAGAAGAAATAGATAAAACACAAAGGATAATTTATGAATTATGTGATGAAGAATTTAATATTAATTCTCCAAAGCAGCTTGGAAAAATACTTTTTGAAAAATTAGATCTTCCTATAATAAAGAAAACTAAAACTGGATATTCAACAAATGCAGAAGTTCTTGAAAAACTTGCTGATAAGCATCCTGTAATAGAAAAAATAATATATTTTAGACAGATAACAAAAATATATTCTACATATGTTGAGGGATTAAAGCAGGTAATTGATAAAGATGGAAAGATTCATTCTAGCTTCAACCAGACAGTTACTACTACAGGAAGACTATCTTCTACTGATCCTAATCTTCAGAATATACCTATAAAGTATGAGATGGGACGAGAGATTAGAAAAGTATTTATTCCTAATAATGAAGATGATATTATATTATCTGCTGATTATTCGCAGATTGAACTTAGAGTACTTGCACATATGGCAGGTGATGAAAATATGATAAATGCATTTGCGCATCATACTGATATTCATACAAAAACAGCATCAGAAGTATTCAATGTTCCTATAGAAGAAGTAACTTCACTTTTGAGAAGCAGAGCGAAGGCAGTTAATTTTGGTATAGTGTATGGAATTAGTGATTTCAGCCTTTCACAGGATCTGCATATAACAAGAAAAGAAGCAAAGCAGTATATGGATGCATATTTTGAAAGATATCCGAAAGTAAAAGAATACCTTGATAAGACAATAGTAGATGCTAAGAAGGATGGTTATGCACTTACTATATTAAATAGAAAGAGATATATTCCTGAAATATCAGCATCAAACAAAATAGTTAAGGCTCTTGGTGAAAGACTTGCTATGAATGCACCTATTCAAGGAAGTGCAGCAGATATAATCAAACTTGCTATGATTCATGTATATGATGAACTTAAAAAGAATAAATTTAAGAGTGAAATAATTCTTCAGGTTCATGATGAATTGATACTTAATGTAAAACAGAATGAGTTTGAACAAGTAAAATTATTAGTTAAGACTGAGATGGAAAATGCGCTTAAGCTTCATGTAGGGTTAGACGTAGATATAAATACAGGTAATACGTGGTATGAAGCAAAATAGGAGGAGTTTTTAAGATGATTAAGATTGGTCTTACAGGGGGAATAGGATCAGGTAAAAGTAATGTATCTAGTATTTTAAGTGAAGCCGGATTCCCTGTTATTGATGCAGATTTAATTACAAAGGAAGTGCTTAAAAAGTATCCTGAGATTTTAAAAAGAGTCGAGAATGAATTTGGAACAGGTTTTTTTGATTGGCAAGGAAATTTTAAAGCTCGTGAATTTGGAAACCATATATTTAGATTTGCAAAAGAACGAATAAAATATGAGAATATAATAATGCCTTATATATTAAAAGAAATTAATAATAAATTTAAGAAATATGATAAGGCTGGGGAAAAGCTAGTAATACTAGATGCACCTACTCTCATAGAAAACAAGATTAATGAAGATATGGATTATGTAGTTCTTGTATACGTTGATACAGCAACACAAATAGCAAGGGTAAGGGAAAGAGACAGACTTTGCAGCAGTGATGTTTTAAATAGAATTAATTCACAAATACCATTAATTGAAAAGATAGAGTATTCTGATTTTATAATTAACAGTTCAGGAAGTTTTATTGAAACAAGAGAACAAGTTAATAAACTGATCCAATATCTAAATGTATTAAAGAGTAATAATTAAGGAGTTTTCATGAGGAACAAAAAGAAACAATCAAATTTACTAAAATTTATAATTACACTGCTTATGATATTAATAGGCTCTATATTTTTAATGTATTCAGTTTTTTATCCCTTAAAGAATTACGATATAGTAAAGAGGTATTCAGAAAAGTATAATCTTGATCCGTTATTAGTTATGGCAGTGATTAAGACAGAAAGTAATTTTGATAAAAATGCAAAATCCACAAAAAATGCATATGGATTAATGCAGATAACAGATACCACAGCAGAATGGGCTGCAACAAAGATGGATATAGAATTTAATAGTACATCGCAGCTTCTTAACGAAGAGTATAACATTAGAATGGGTTGCTGGTATCTGGACAATCTTAGAGAGGAATTTGGAAGCCTTGATCTTATTATAGCGGCCTATAATGGCGGAAGAGGTAATGTGGAAAAGTGGCTTAACAATGAGGAGCACTCAGAAGACGGCAGCTCGCTTAAAAGCATACCGTTTCCAGAGACGGATAAATACGTAAAAAAGGTTAATACAAATTATAAAATGTATAAGTTATTATATAAATAGGTAGAAGGAGAGTAGAATTAATTGAAAGTGGAATTTACATTTAAGGACAAAGAAAATAAGAGCATCAGAGGATATAAGTGGACTTTAGATAATAGTAAAATACCTAAAGCAGTTGTGCAGATTTCACATGGAATGGTTGAAACTATATCTAGATACGATTATTTTGCAGAAAAGCTAAATGAAGCTGGTTATATAGTATATGGTCATGAACACAGGGGACATGGAAAAGTAGCAGAAGAAAATAATGAACTTGGTTATTTAGGAGAAAGCGGATTTTCTGCACTTGTAGAAAATGTTCATGATGTAACAGATATAATTAAGAAGGAATACCCGGGTGTACCAGTGATATTATTTGGTCATAGTATGGGTTCATTTGTTTCTCAGAGATATATACAATTATATGGTGATGAGATTAAGGCTGTTATTCTTTCTGGAACTAATGGAAAACCACCCTTTGGTACAAGTCTTGGAATTTTATTGTCAGGATTGGAATGTAAAATTAGAGGAGCAAAACATACAAGCAATTTTATAGACAAATTATGTTTTGGAAACTACAACAAAAAAATAAAGGAAAAGAGAACAGCTGTTGATTGGTTATCAAGAGATACACAGCAGGTTGATAAATATCTTAATGATAGACTTTGTGGTTTTGTTTGTTCTGCATCTTTCTATAATGAACTGTTTAAAGCATTAAAGAAAAATGTGAAAAAAGAAAATGTCAACAAAGTGCCTAAGAATTTACCAATATATATTTTTGCAGGTGACTGTGATCCAGTGGGTAATTACGGAAAAGGAATATTAAACCTCTATGGCATTTATAAAAAAGCTGATGTAAAAGATGTAAGTTATAAGCTTTATAATGGCGGACGCCATGAAATGCTTAATGAAATTAATAGAGATGAAGTTATTAGTGACATTATAGATAAATTAAATGATTTTTCCAGGAATTAAATTGCAGTATAAATCATAGTAATATATTGAAGTAATATTGTGGAGCTTTATATGGCTAAAAATTACTGTTATAGTGTTAATTTAAGCGAAAAGGCTGAAGAACTTTTGAAACAGGGTGAATATTTGGGAGAAGGACATAATGGAGTGGTTTTTCTTCTTCCTGATAATAATGTTATGAAAATATTTAAGAGCAAAGATGTATTAAGTGATGAAAGTTCTATATTATATAGGACAAGAAAATCAAAGTATTTCCCGCATATTGTTGAAGTTGGTGATTACTATATTATAAGAGAATATGTCGAAGGTGAGAGACTTGATAAATACTTGAAACAGAATTCATTAAATATCAAACTGTCAGAGAATCTGCTTGATCTAATCGAAGAATTTTCACGACTTCACTTTAAACGTAAAGATTTAAGATGTAAGGATATTTTTGTGCGTTCTGATATGAGCCTTATGATAATTGATCCTAAAAACAATTATGAAAAGGAAGTAAACTATCCTAGGCATTTAATGAAAGGGCTCAGCAAAGCTGGAGTTTTAGAGGATTTTCTGAATGTAGTCAAACAGAAGGATAAAAAGAAATATAGGCTTTGGAAGAGTAAAATAAATAAGTATTTAAAATATCATATAAAGTAAAAAGGAGCTTTAGAGCTCCTTTTTATATATTATGATTTAAAGTAAATGAAATAATGAATTTGCATCCTTTATTGACAGCTGATATCAGGTCAATACTACCATTATGTTTTTCAATTATTGTTTTTGTAATAGAAAGGCCAAGGCCGGTGCCACCACTGTGGATATTTCGAGATTTATCTACTCTCACAAATGGATCAAATATAGTTGATAAGCTTGATTCTGGAATACCTACACCATTATCACAGATTATCAGCGAAAGTTTATTATTTTCAAACTGAATTGTGATAGAAAGAGCTGTTCCTTCTTTGTTATATTTAATTGCGTTTAAGATTAAATTGCTTATAGCCCTGTCCAGTTGCTTTTTATCGATATTAAGAAGTATCTTTTCTTCTGGAATATCGAAATCATAATTGAAATGTTTTTGGTCAAGTGCAGGTATATAACTAGCTATAAGTTCACGCATAAATTCACATATATCTGTTTCTTCCAATTGAAGATGGAAGTCTTCACTATCTAATTTGGAAAATTCAAACAGGTTTTGTATAAGATTATTAGCTCTGATACTGTTCTGTTGGATAATGTAAAGATATTTAGACATTTCCTCTTTAGAGATATCATTGCTTACCAGATAGTCGGCATATCCCATGATATTTGATAAAGGATTCTTTAAGTCGTGAGATACATCTAGTATAAGTCTTTTTCTTGCAAACTCTGATTTCTCTTTAAGATGTTTTTCCTCAGATATTCTACTGGCCATAAGATTTAGCGTATCTCCAAGATCTTTAAATTCATTTTGAACTTTAAGTGTTATTCTGCTGGAATAATCGCCGGCAGCAAATTTTTCTGCACCCTCAATAAGTATATTGACAGGGGTAACAAAAAATCTTGATGTAAATCTTGAGTATATTGAAAATATCACAAAAAATAATAAAATGCATATAATTAGTGCTAGAACAGAAAATACCTTAAAATTCAGTTTCCTGTCTATTGTTGTGAAAAAATCAGCTCCTTTTATTGGATATCCAATAATTAGTATATAATTTTGTTTCTTATTATAGCCAGCTTTAATTTTATAATGCTCATAGCTTAGAGTTAAGTTTGGATTAGCTTTATTATTAAAACCATCTTTATAAACTATTGAAAATATATTTTCAGGATTGAACTTTTGGTAATCAAAGTTGACTGTATAATGCTTATCTACAAGGATTTTTCCATTGGTATCATAAACATAAGCAAATCCATGTTTAGATGTTATGACCTTATAGGGAATTTGTTTATAATCATCCCTGAAGAATACACTTGCTGTTACATCATTTTCTATGATCAGGTTATAATATATATTTGCAATTGTAAATACAGTAAATGTTGTTGCTATAAGAAGTGTAAGCATAAGTAAAAATGATATAATGTAATTTTTAAGCAGCAGGTTTACAAGTTTTTTCTTTTTAATCTTTTTTATCTTTTTCATATTAATACTCTTCAAGTTTATATCCTATTCCTCTTATTGTTTTTAAGTATTTGGGGTATTTAGGGTTGTCTTCAATTTTGTCTCTTAAGTGACTAATATGAACCATGATTGTGTTATCATCACCACAGTAAATATCTTGCCATACATTTTCGTATAATTGCTTTTTTGTATATACTTTACCTACATTCTTAATCAGAAGTTCCAAAAGTTTGAATTCTTTAGTATTAAGATCTATTTTGTTACCATTTTTTGTGACTGTGCAGCTGTTAGAGTCAACTGTAATATCACCAATAGTATATGTACTTTCATCTTCTACAGAGTTGTACTGGTAATATCTCCTGAGTTGTGCATAAACTCTTGCCGTAAGTTCTGCAGGATTAAATGGTTTTATCATATAATCATCAGCACCTAATTTAAGACCTAGTATCTTGTCTGAATCATCACTTCTAGCAGTAAGAAAAATTACAGGAATTCTGCTTGATTTTCTAATATTTTTAAGAAGAGTAACTCCGTCCATTAAGGGCATCATTACATCTAAGATTGCAAGATCGAGTTTTATTGTATTAAATATATTGTAAGCATCCTGGCCATTACATGCATCATATACGTTAAATCCTTTTTTAGTGAGATGAAGTTTTATGAGATTTCTGATATCATCTTCAGCTATTAATATGTTCATTTCTATCACCTCTATTACCAATTATATCATAATATTAAATTTAAAAATAGAATACAGGAAATGATAAGATAAATGTAGTATAATAGACTAATGACGAAAAACAATCTTATCGAATGGAGTGAACAAATTGAAAGTAGTAATAGCGGAAAAACCATCTGTTGCAAAAAATATTGCAGATGCATTAAATGTTAAGACTAGAAAGGATGGTTATTTTGAGGGGAAGGATTATATAATTACTTGGGCATTTGGACACTTGCTTCAACTTTATGATGCAAAAGATTATGATGAGAATATGAAAAGTTGGAGGATGGAAAAATTTCCATTCATTCCTCAGAATTTTATGTATAAAATAAAACATGACAGTTCTAATAGAAATATTATTGATTCTGGTGCTAAAAAGCAAATTTCAATAATAAAAAGTCTTATTGAACGTGATGATGTTGATTGTATAATTTCAGCAACTGACTTTGATAGGGAAGGACAGGTTATAGCTGATGAAATCTTTATATTTCTTGAAGTTAAGAAGCCAACATATAGACTTCTTTTAAATGAATGGACTGCTGATGAAGTTAAAAAGGGGATGGCTTCATTAAAACCTAATTCAGAGATGAAATCATTACAGGATGCAGGAATAAGCAGACAGTGGACAGATTGGGTTATAGGTATTAATTTAACTTCTGTAGCGACGCTGAAATATAAATTTACTGAAGAAGATAAAATATTAAATGTGGGAAGAGTACTTTTACCTACTCTGAAAATAATCTATGATAGAGATAAGGAAATAGAAAACTTTAATGCTACAACATATTACAAATTATCAGGAACATTTAAAACTGAAAAAAATGAAGAATTTGATGCTTTATATTATGAAAATAATACAGAAAAGTTTGATGATAAAGATTATCTTAAAAAAGTGTCAGAAGCAATAAAGTTAACAAAAGGTGAAATTGTAAATAAGGAAATTGAGAAGAAGAGGGAGTATGCACCATATCTTTTTAATCTTTCAAACTTACAGGGATATATAACAAGTAAATATAAAGGATGGACATCAGATAAGGTGTTAAAGGTGGCTCAAAGTCTTTATGAAAAGAAACATATTACTTATCCTAGAACAGCCAGTATAGTTCTTGATGAAAGTCTTGAAGACAAAACTAGAAAAGTGCTTGAGACACTAAAAAAGGGTCTTCCTTATGAAAATATGATTAAATTTAAAACTAACAAAAGGATCTTTGATAGTTCAAAGGTAGAAAGCCATAGTGCTATAACACCAACTTATGTTAAGCCATCATCTTTAAGCAGAGATGAAGAAATTGTTTATACAGCTATTAAGAACAGGTTTATCATGCAGTTTATGCCTATTGCTGAATTTGAAGAAACAAAGATAACTATTAAAGTTAACAATATAGCTTCTCCGGGAGTTTTTATGGCTAAGGGAAGAGTTCAGATAGTTGAAGGATGGCGTGTTGTGGAAAAGATTGAAAGTAAGGATACTATTCTTCCTTTAGTAGAATTAAGGGATATAGTTGAACTTGTTGCTGATAAAGTTAATTCTGTTACAAGAAAACCACCAAAGCATCATACAGAAAAAACTCTTCTTAGATTAATGGAGACATGTGGTAAGAGTTTTAATAATAAAGAAGATTCAGATGAAATGATGAATTCAATCCTCAGTGGTTTCAGTATTGGTACACCAGCTACACGTGCTGATACTATAAAGAGATTAAAGGATATAGGATATGTTAATGCAAAAGGAAAGAGTCTTACATGTACTGAGCTTGGAAGGACAATGGTTGAATCTTTCCCTGTGAAGGATTTATTCAACCTTGATTATACAGGAAAGCTTGAAAAGACTTTATCTGATATAGAAAAGCAGAAATTTACTAAATCTGATTTTATGAAGTTGATTTATGATTTTACTAATAATGCTGTAAATCTTATAAAGAATGATAAGGCTTCTCTTAGTAAGATGAAAGTTAAGGCTCCAGAGAATGCTGAAGTAGTAGGTATATGCCCTATTTGTAGAAATGCTATAGTAGAAAATGAAAAGTCATTTGGTTGTGTAAACTGGAAAAACGGCTGTAATTATACTATATGGAAGAATGATAAGTATATAGAATCATTTGGGAAGCATGTAAGCAGGCAGATGGTAGAGCTTCTTTTAAAGAATGGTAAAGTTGGATTTAGAAATCTAAAAAGTAGAAAGGGTAATACTTTTTCAGCATATTTTAAGTACGTTCCTGATGAAAAAACGGGAAAGCTTAAATGGGAGTTAGAATTCATATAGCAGAAAACAGCAGCTGTATTATATTAGCTGCTGTTTTTATATAAATATTATTAATATCAAACTAATAAGTAGACATAATTTTGCATCCTGGAAAAAATGTTTTAATAGATGATTTTAAAAGAAAAAACTTCCCCCATATATTTATGTCTATGAAAACATTAAACAGTTTTCTGGGAGAAGTTTAAATTTAGTATTTGGCACTTATCTTTTTTTCTATAACAGCAACGACTTTATACATGATATACGCAATTATGGATAGTATGACAATACTCATCATAACCATATCAAGCTGTGCAACCTGGCCACCATATACTATCAAGAATCCAAGGCCTTCTTTTGCAACCAGAAATTCTCCAATTATAACGCCAACCCATGATAATCCAACATTAATTTTTAAGGCTGAGATTATATTTGGAATTGAAGCTGGAATTATTAGATAATATAACGTCTGAACTTTTCCAGCCCCCATTGTTTTGAGCAGTTTTATTTTTTCAGTGTCTATTTCTGAAAAACCAGCAAGTATGCTGATAATCGTTGTAATTATTGATATAAGAAGAGTAATTACAATTATAGCTGTTATACCGTTACCTACCCAGAAGATAATAATGGGACCAAGAGCTATCTTGGGCAGTGCATTTAAAACTACAAGATATGGCTCTGCTACATCTGATGCAAATTTTGAACACCATAGAAGTATAGCAATTAATGCACCAAGCACTGTACCTAATATGAAGCCTATAATAGTTTCAAAGCATGTAACAAATATATGACGTATAAGTGTTCCTTCACAATATATCTGAACTGCTGACTTTACTATCCTTGACGGACTTGATGTAAGAAATGGATCAACCCATTTTAAATCAGCAGAGATTTCCCATATGATAATAAAAACTATCAGGATTAATAGTCTTGTTATTTTAAGAATTCTTTTATCATGACTTTCTTTTGCAAGAAATAATGAGTGTTCCTGCTCCTTAGTCATTTGTATCAAGCTCCTTCCAAAGAATATTAAAGTATTCTGAAAATTTAGGATCATCTCGTCTTTCAAGTGAGGTAAGATTACTATCAAATGAAATATTAACAATTTTTTTTACTACAGCTGGCCTCTTGGATAAAATTATGATTTTTGAAGATGTCGATATAGCTTCTGCTAGATCATGAGTAACCAATATGGCAGTCTTTTTTTCATTTTTTATTATCTGTGAAATATCATTACATACAGTAAGCCTGCTTTGATAGTCCAATGCTGAAAATGGTTCATCTAGAAGTAAAATTTCTGGAGATAAAGCAAGAGTCCTGATAAGAGATGCACGTTGCCTCATACCGCCTGATAATTCACTTGGGTGATGTTCTTTAAATGCTGACAATCCATATACATTAAGCAGGTTGTTCAATCTTTTGATATTTTCGTCTGTTAACTGTTTCTTTAACTTAAGTCCAAGACAGATATTCTGCCATACAGACAGCCATTCAAAGAGGTTATCCTTTTGAAACATATATCCAAGAACATTTCTATTGTTGTTTATATTTTTGCCATTATAAAGTATAGAGCCGGAAGATGGTTTTAAAAGTCCTGCAATTATATTTAGAAGGGTGGACTTTCCACATCCTGAAGGACCAATGATACTTATAAAATCAGATTTTTCTACTGAAAAGTTGATGTTGGTTAAAGCTTCTGTAATTCCCTTCTTAGAATGAAAATTCATGCTTATATCTTGTATTTTTAGATAATCCATTTTTTCACCTCCAATATTATTAATTATATAGGGTTAAGCATAATTCTTAGCCCTTATATATCAAGGCTCTACAGAGCCAAGATTTCTTTATCACTCAAATTTTCCTGAATTATCTATGTCCGTTTGGATAATACTAATATTAATGGATATACTAATTAGTTTTACTAAACGGAGGTTTACAAATGATAAGACAAGAATTATTAAACATAATTG
>NZ_VULX01000030.1 GCF_009696465.1 Inconstantimicrobium porci
AACTTATATCTGGTTATGATGTGTTTTTGGGTTACACCCCTTCCCATTCCGAACAGGATGGTTAAGCCAATTACAGCTGATGGTACTGCATGGGAGACCGTGTGGGAGAGTAAGTGGTAGCCAGGTTCTCTTTTTATAAAGAGAAAATAATGTTCCGCGATAGCTCAATGGTGGAGCACTCGGCTGTTAACCGATAGGTTGGAGGTTCGAGTCCTCTTCGCGGAGCCATTTTTTTGTCTAAATTTTTATAGAAAGCTGATTTAAGGATTTTTAATTAGAAATCTTTAAATCAGCTTTTTTTTGATGATATGAATATAAAAGATTTATTTGGAAAACATAAGTGCATAAGGACTAATGGGAGACATATTAAGAGTTAAGAAAAAATATAAATATAAAAGGCGCATGTTGCAGCGCGGAATTATTAACAATTAAGGAGGGCAAAGCTTATTGAAAGCAGGTAACATTATAAAAGATATGAAGTCTTTGTAAGTTTTCTTAAGCGGAATAATATGTCTGAATATAAGATGGATATAAAAGGTATTATAGGACTGAGTGATTATAGCAGCATTAATGACTATATTGGCCTTGTTGATTATGATGAAAAGTTTACTATAACTTTAGATAATTTAGCTACAGAAAGTCTTGAAATAATAGAATCAATGCTTCGAGATAATGATTTCTATATAACACATAAGGGTATAGATACAGAGGGAAAGTATTGTATAAACGCACAAAAATGTAGTATTAATAATAAGATGACAATGTAAAATTCTCGCAAAGTATAATATAATGCAGTTTGTTACAATTGCATTATATTATATTTTGAGGAGCACTTTTATGAAAAATTATGTTATAGATATATATTTTGAGAGAATTAAGATTAATCTTTCAAGAATTTTAATTTTATGTCTCCATTAAAAGAAAGATTTAATATTCCTGTATATCTTGATAATTATGCAAATGCTGTTGCTATAGGAGAATTTATGTTTGGAGCAGGAAAGGGAGATGCTGTTATTAAAGCAGGACAAGTTATATTTATGATTTTGTTATAAAGGCGTATTCTGATAATTGTTAGAGTATGCCTTTATCTTCTTGTAATAGACAATTATTTCTTTTTCTTTTATCGTATAAAAATAGATGTTGACTATAAAAACTTATAGTGATAGTATAAAAAATAAAGTTAGATATCTAATTATTTTATGGAGGAACTATGGACGAAGAAAAAGTTGAACAATTAGATGATTTGTTTAATAAATTAATAAAACAGAGATTCTATAAAGAATTTGCGGCTTATGATCAACTTGGAATACATCCTGGACAATCTCAGATGATAAGATTATTGCATAATTATCCTGGAAAGAGTCAGAAGTGGATAGCAGATCATATTTGTATAAAGCCTGCAACTATGACTATAATTATTAAAAAACTAGAAAAAGCAGAGATTGTACAGCGGATTTCCGATGAGAGAGATAAGAGAGTTTTGAGAGTGAATCTTACAGAAAAAGGACAAGAACTTTTTTTAAAATTGGACAAAATAAAAAGGAAGTTACAAGAAGAATGTTTTAGAAATTTTAATGATGAGGAAATAGATGTCTTTTATAACTTACTTATTAAGATGGAGAAAAATGTTTCTAACTATTCGGATGAAGCTGTAAGAAGATTTATGGAGCATAATGGAAAGTATGATTAATACTGAATGACTAGAAATGGAGGAATATGTAATGAAAAAAATAGCCAAGTATCTTAAAAAATACAGTCTGCAGATATTTTTTGTGTTAGCATTTGCATTTGGGCAAACAATGGCAGATCTCAATCTTCCTAATATAATGTCTGATATAGTCGATGTCGGAATCATTAATGGAGATACTAATTACATTTTAAAAAGAGGAGGAATTATGCTGCTGGTAGCGTTAGCAGGAGGGGCTTGTTCTGTAATACTTGGTCTTTTAGCAGCAAAGATTGCGGTTGGAGTATCAAGAGATTTAAGATATGATGTATTTTCACATGTTGAGGAATTTTCATTAAGTGAATTTAATGAGTTAGGTACTTCTTCATTAATAACAAGAAGTACTAATGATATTAATCAGATACAGCAGGTGCTTGTGATGCTGCTTCGTATGGCTGTTGCAGCTCCAATAATGTTTATAGGAGCGCTTATAATGGCAATATCAAAAGATGCTCCGTTATCAATTATTTTTGCAGTTGCGATACCAATGGTGCTTATAATTCTTGGTGTTGTTTCTAAGTTCTCAATACCATTGTTTAAGAGCATGCAGGTAAAGATAGATAAGATTAATAGAGTTGTAAGAGAAGGTCTTATGGGAATCAGAGTAGTTCGTGCGTTTAATCGTACAGAATACGAAGAAAGCAGATTTAATGATGCTAGTAAGGACCTTACTGATACAGCTATAAAGGTAAATAAGATCATGGCATTTATGATGCCGATAATGATGCTTTTATTTAATATCATGTCTGTTGCACTTATATGGTTTGGTGCGAAGAGAATAGATATTGGAGAAATGGCTGTTGGAGACTTAATGGCATTTATTCAGTATTCAATGCAGGTAATGATGTCAGTAATAATGGTTGCAATGATATTCATTATGGTGCCACGTGCTGAAGCTTCTGCAGACAGAATCGTAGAAGTACTTGAAACAGAACCTGTAATAGAAGATAAGAAGGATACAGTAAAAGCAGAAACAGAAAAAGGACATCTTCAGTTTAAGAATGTTGAATTCAGATATCCTGGTGCTGAACAGCCTGTATTAAGCAATATCAACTTTGAAGCGAGACCTGGCGAAACTACTGCTATCATCGGTAGTACAGGATCAGGAAAGTCTGCACTTATAAATCTTATTCCAAGATTTTATGATGTAGAATCAGGAGAGATCCTTGTTGATGGAGTTAATATCAAGGATATGGCTCAGCATGATCTTAGAAACAAGATTGGTATTGTTCCTCAGAAGGCTAATCTTTTCTCAGGTACAATAGCTGATAATATCAGATATGGAAAACTTGATGCGACTCAGGAAGAAATAGAGCATGCTGCTGAGATCGCACAGGCAAGTGGATTTATATCAGAAATGAAGGAAGGATATGAATCAGAAATAGATCAAGGTGGTAATAATGTTTCAGGCGGTCAGAAACAACGTCTTTCTATTGCAAGAGCACTTGTAAGAAAACCTGAAATTTATATTTTTGATGATAGTTTTTCTGCTCTTGATTTTAAGACTGATGCAAAACTTAGAAGTGCTCTTAAAGATGAAACAAAAGATGCAACAGTTATTATAGTTGCTCAGAGAGTTTCAACAGTAATGGATGCTGATAGAATCATAGTCCTTGATGAAGGTAAGATATGTGGAATTGGCAAGCATAAAGAGCTTCTTGAAAACTGTAAGGTTTATAAAGAAATAGTATTATCACAACTTTCAGAGGAGGAGATAGCATGAGTGCATCCAAGAAAGGTCCAATGGGCGGTGGACACCATGGCCCAATGGCAGGAATAAGAGCTACACAAAAAGCCAAAGATTTTAATGGAAGTCTTAAAAGATTATTAAAATATTTATCACCATATAAACTAAGATTAATAATAGTATTTTTAACTGCTATATTAAGTACAGTATTTTCAATATATAGCCCTAAGGTATTAGGAAAAGCTACTACTAGATTGTTCCAGGGGGTAGTAATGAAGAAAATGAATATACCGGGAGCATTTATTGACCTTGAATATATAGCACAGATTGCAGTAATATTACTTGTTTTATATGTAGTTAGCTCACTGTTCAATTATTTACAGCAGTATCTTATGGCAGAGGTTTCACAGAAAACTGTGTATGATATGCGTAGGGAAGCTGAAAACAAACTTGGCAGAATGCCACTTAAGTATTTTGATGCACATTCACATGGAGATGTATTAAGTAGATTTACTAATGATATGGATAATATCAGTT
This sequence comes from Inconstantimicrobium porci, assembly GCF_009696465.1. GTDB lineage: Bacteria > Bacillota > Clostridia > Clostridiales > Clostridiaceae > Inconstantimicrobium > Inconstantimicrobium porci. The sequence continues at coordinate 3,951 of NZ_VULX01000030.1, forward strand.
CAACTCTACAGCAGAGTTTAACTCAGCTTATAACATCAATAGTTACTATAGTCGGAATATTAATCATGATGCTTACAATAAGTCCTTTAATGACACTTATAGCATTAGTAGTACTTCCAGTGTCTATGTTTGTTATTAAGCCTATTTTAAAGAAGGCACAGGGATTCTTCATTGGACAGCAGATAAAGCTTGGACAACTAAATGGACATATTGAAGAAATGTATACTGGACATAATGTTGTTAAAGCATTTGGACATGAAGAAAAATCGATCAAAGAATTTAAGGTAATAAATGAGCAGTTATATGAAGTTGGCTGGAAGGCACAGTTTATTTCAGGTCTTATGATGCCAGTCATGATGTTCATCAATAATATTGCTTATGTAACAGTATGTGTTGTCGGGGGATTCCTTGCAACAAAGAAGAAGCTTGAAGTTGGAGATATCCAGGCATTTATTCAGTACATGAGATCATTCTCACAGCCGATTAACCAGACAGCTAATATAGCTAACATCATTCAATCAACAGTTGCATCTGCAGAACGTGTTTTTGAAATACTAGATGAAAAAGAAGAAATACCAGACAGCAAAGATGCTGTTGTAATGACAGACTGTGAAGGAAATGTACAGTTTGATCATGTTAAGTTTGGCTATACTGAAAACAACACATTAATTCATGACATGAATATTGATGTTAAGAAGGGGCACACAATAGCTATAGTTGGACCTACAGGAGCAGGAAAGACAACTCTTATCAACCTTTTAATGAGATTTTATGAAGTTGATGATGGAAGAATTCTTATTGATGGAATTGATATAAGGGAGATGACAAGAGAAAGCCTAAGAAATACTTTTGGAATGGTTCTTCAAGACACTTGGTCATTCAAGGGAACTATTAAGGAAAACATTGCTTACGGCAGAATGGGTGCAACAGATGAAGAAATCATTGAAGCAGCAAAGGCAGCTCATGCTGACCACTTTATAAGAACTCTTGAACATGGATATGATACAGAACTTAATGAAGAAGCTTCAAACATATCTCAGGGACAGAAGCAGCTTCTTACTATAGCAAGAGCTATACTTGCAGATCCTAAGATTCTTATACTTGATGAAGCAACAAGTAGTGTTGATACAAGAACTGAAGTTGCAATTCAGAAGGCTATGGATAAGCTTATGCATGGCAGAACAAGCTTCGTAATTGCACACAGACTTTCAACTATTAAGGATGCAGATCTTATCCTTGTTATGAATCATGGTAATGTAATAGAGCAGGGAACTCATAAAGAACTACTTGCTCAGAAAGGCTTCTATGCAGACTTATATAACAGCCAGTTTGCAGGAAAAGCTATATAACATTATAAATCATTTTAATACAAAGACTATCGTTTCTGATACGATAGTCTTTGTATTATAACGAACAATCTTATTTAAAGTAATTTAGGTAGTGTTTTTGTTAAAACTACATCATTTAAAACTTTCAATTTGATTTTTTGTTCTAATGTTAAGTCATTGTATAAGTCTCGTATACATAGAAACCTGCTTCTAGATCTGTAATATGGGTGATTAGCGGGACATATAGGAAGTTCAGGACAGCATGCACATCTATAATTGTCAATTATAGACTGGTCTAAGTATTGACAGTAAAGAGAGTTATTAAATATGTTTATTGAACCGTTGTCATCCAGTTTTGCAAAATAGTCATTTGCATTTGCGGCTGCAATACACGATGATATATTTAATTCTGAATCAATGCATAATGAATTTTTCGTTAAGGAAGATATAAAGCTTGGCACAGTATCTAAATATGAATATCTGTACCCAAGATTTATACATTTTATATACATTTTATATAAGAATAATTCTGGTGAAAAAGTTAAACTGTTTAAAAAATGCAGTTTTATCTTGTCCCTATTTTGATAATGTATTAACTGTAGAAGCTTATGGACATTTAAAACAATATCATCATAGAGTTTTATAATAAGCTTTATTTTTATATCTTTTTTAATTTTGAATAATAAATTTATATTCTCAGCAACACTGAAAGTTATATCTTCATTGAAAGTGGAAAGATATATTTCTACACTATCAATACTTAACCTATCAAGTATCGTCTCTAAGTTATCAGGAAAAACATTGTTAATTAATAGTGATGATGAATAAATACAATTATTTTCCCTGCAAATAGTATAAAGTCTATCAGTGAGAATCTTAAGAATCTTGAAGTCTGTGTATTTCTTTGTATAGAGCCATGATAACTGAAACTTTTTATATGATACTGATGATTTTTGTACAATTTTACTGATTTTATTGGTTAAGTCAAGCCAGAAGGTAAGACTGTTAGAATTATTTTTGTTGTTAAAAAATGTTATGTTAAACTTCGAATTATCGTTGTAAGCTTTGAATTTTTCGATACAATCTGCAATTTCATCTTCATTGTCATCAATAAGAAATTTATTGCTTACGCATTTATCATAAAAGATATTCTTTTTTTTGGAAAATGTATCTAGAAAAATAGAAGAAGATAAAACAGATGTCAAATCTTTCAGTTCCGCATCTCTAAATAAAAAATATTTTTCTGTTAACGTATTAAAGATTACATAGTATTCTGAATCCAATTTTATGATTGAATTAAACTTGGAATTTTTCAAAAGATGCACCTCCTAGTAAGAAAATTACAAAAATATCTAAAATATGACTTTGTTCTTATATTAACACTTTGGGATAATATTGTAAACCATGTTTCCTACATGTGAGAAAATGGGTGTATTTTGCAATTAGAAATATATGGAAAAATAATACAGATAGGAATATAATATTAGTACAGGTTATAATAACTAAAAAATAATATTGACACTTATTTTGATTATTTATTTAAAGGGATAATAAACTTTTTATTTTGTAATTTTTGTGATTGAAAAAAGGGGATGGTAGTTGTGGAAGAAAAGAAGAAGGATAAAGTTTTGCAGATAAGGCTTAGTGAACTTGAAAAACAAGTGATAAAGGAAAAGGCGGAGATTCTTGGGTATACAATTACAGATTATATTAAATATTGTTGCATTTTTTCGAACACTACTAAAATATTTATGGAAAACATGACAAATAAGGATGCTTTTAATAACATGAATTTAAGTTCTGTTAATGAGAATTAAGCAAATATATCAATTAAATCAAAAGAAAATAAATAAAAAAATGTTGCAATTTGTTGAGAATAATGTCATACTATATTAGAACAATAAATTAGTAATAGACTTTTGATTGAACATTCCTTTTTAATTTTAGTAATGACTCAATTCAAGGTGGATTATTATTAAATAAGGAGGAAATGTTACAATGGAAGATAAGAAGATAATATGCAAAGATTGCGGAAGCGAGTTCGTTTTCACAGTTGGAGAACAGGAATTTTACAAAGAAAAGGGATTCGAAAACGATCCAGTTAGATGCTTAGCTTGTAGAAGAGCTAGAAAACAACAAAACAACAGATAATTTAACAATTAGTTTAAGACATAAGGGAGCAGTCTAAATGTTATTTAGACCGCTTTTTTTAATGCAACTATAAGGTTCGAGTTGAGAACTTAGATATATAATTTAAAATAGAGAGTCTTATTATGATTATCTCCTTTAGAGGATTACGGTGTCCATGTGATGAGCTAAGACTTTTATTTTTAATTATATATTGAAAATAAAATTATATAACTTATTTTATTATGGACAATATAAAGTTATAGGATAAAGTAGTCAAAGGAAGGTAAAACAATGGAAGAAAACAAAAAGTTTTGTGATTTAGGATTAAGTAAAAATGTATTAAAAGCTATAGATGATATGGGTTTTGAAGAACCATCAAAAATACAGGAGCAAGTAATACCAGTATTATTAAGTGGAGTTGATTGTATCGGTCAGGCTCAGACAGGAACTGGTAAGACACTTGCTTTTGGAGCACCAGTTATTAGCGAAATAGAAAAGGGTGGAAGCCATGTTAAGTGTATAGTACTTGCACCTACAAGAGAACTTGCTGTTCAGGTAAATGATGAACTTGTAAGAATTGCCAAGTATGAAAAGATAAGAATACTTCCTATATATGGAGGACAGCCAATTGACAGACAGATAAAGACATTAAAGAGAGGTGTCGATATAGTTGTTGGAACTCCAGGAAGAGTTATAGACCTTATTAATAGAAGAGTTCTTGATTTAAGTGCTATTGAATTCTTAATCTTAGATGAAGCAGACGAAATGCTTAACATGGGATTCATCGATGATATAGAAGAAATTTTAAAGCATGCTAATGAAGATAGACAGACTTTATTCTTCTCAGCTACAATGCCGCCAGCAATAAGAAAGCTTGCTTCAAAGTACTTAAAGGAAAACAGTAAACAGGTAACTGTTGAAAGAAAGAGTATTACAGTTTCAACTGTAAAACAATATTACTATGAAGTAAAGAAGAAGGACAGATTTGAAACTTTATGTAGAGTTCTTGATGTGGATGAGCCAACAGCAGCTATCATTTTCTGTAAGACTAAGAGAGGTGTTGATGAAGTTGTTGAATCAATGCAGTCTAGAGGATACAGTGTTGAAGGTATGCACGGAGATATGACTCAGAGCCACAGAATGAACACATTAAGAAAGTTCAAAGAAGGAAATCTTGATTATCTTGTAGCTACAGATGTTGCTGCAAGAGGAATCGACGTTGAAACTGTTACTCACGTTATCAACTATGATCTTCCTCAGGATTCAGAAAGTTACGTTCATAGAATAGGTAGAACAGGAAGAGCAGGCAGAGAAGGTGTTGCGTACACATTAGTTACTGCTAGAGAGTACATGGCTCTTAAGCAGATAGAAAGAACTACAAAGTGTAAGGTTAAGAGAAAAGAAATACCTACAATAGATGATATATTTGAAGCAAAATATAAGAACATGATTGAGAGAGTTAATGAAGCTCTTGCCGGTGAAGATTACAAGAAGTTTGTTCCTATGGTACAGGAATTAGATGAAGAATATAACATGGTTGATGTTGCAGCTGCATTAATGTCAATTATCTACAACAAGGAAATATCATTTGACTATGTTGAAGATTCTATTGCTGTTAATGAAGATAAGGAAAGCTTCGGAAGAGGTAGAAGAGACAGAGGTAGTAGAAACAGAGGCAAATACAACGATGAAGGCAAAGTAAGATTATTCTTATCAATTGGAAAGATGGATAAAGTTAATCCAAAACAGATTCTTATTTATTTAAATGAAGCTAAGGTAAACAAGAACGATATTGGAAACATTGATTTATATGATAAATTCAGTTTCGTAGATGTTGAACCAACAGTTGTAGATGGAATACTTAAGAAATGTTATGGTAAGAAAATCAACGGAAGAAAAGTAAGAGTAGAAGTAGCAAATAGAAAATAATAAATCAGCAGCAGATTCAATATTGAATCTGCTGCTTTTTTGTATCATAGATAACAATGTTTATGATATATTTAATTAGAGTATAATGTATAAAGTATAATTTATAATTTCGGATTGAACTCCTTAATGGAGTTTCAGTCAAGACGTAAGCGAACAGCCAAATCAAAGATTTGGAATGCCTGCTTGGTCAAGACGTAAGCGAACAGCCAAATCAAAGATTTGGAATGCCTGCTTGGTCAAGACGTAAGCGAACATACCAAATCAAAGATTTGGAATGCCTGCTTAAACAGAGGACAAATTCCTCTTTAAAACTCTTTAAATTAATAATCCAGAGGGTTGGAGGTGAAACCTCCATTAAAATTAAGAAATCAATTTATTGATTTCATCCTGAATTATACATTATAAAATATAAATTATACATTATCTAAATGCAGTCTGTTTTATCAAAATATAAATAAGAGTACATATGATAAAAAATAGTATATTTTTAGAAATTGGAGGATGATTTTGTGAAATTATTTGTATCAGATTTAGACGGAACTTTACTTAACAGCAATGCAAAGGTTTCAGATAATACCAAAAAAATTCTTAATGATCTTATAGGTAGTAAAGGTTTAAAATTTACCGTTGCAACAGCAAGAACTCCAGCAACAGCTGTGCCTATTCTTGAAGGTATAGATATTAATATACCTACTGTCATGATGAATGGAGTACTTTTGTATAATTTAAAGGAAAAAAAGTATCTAGATATTAAGAGCATAGATAACACTATAGTTAAAAAAATCTGTGGTATTTTTAAGCAAGCTAAAAAGGATTATTTTGCATATGGAATAAAGGATAATAAGCTTGTTGTTTACTATAGAAATATGAATCGTTATGAAGAAAAGTATTATGAGGAAAGATGTGGAAGTCCTCTTAAAACATTTATACATGTGGAAGATTATGATACAGATATGGTTGGTGCAGAAATCATTAATTTTGTTGTCCTAGATACATATGACAACCTTAAGGGCATAGAAGAAAAGCTACAGAAGATTGAGGAAGTTACAGTAAATCTTTATGAGGATCTTTATGGAGACGGCAACTTCTTCATGGATGTTTATAATTCAAATGCATCTAAAGCAAATGCTATAAAAAGTATTTCTGAAAGATATCTTGATGGCGAAAAAATAATAGCTTTTGGTGATAACATTAATGACATACCAATGTTTGAAGAAGCAGATGAATGCTATGCAGTAGAAAATGCAGCAGACAGACTTAAAAAAATAGCTACAGGAATAATCGGAAACCATAATGATGATGCTGTAGCACAATATCTGAGAGAAACATTTAAGTAAGAAGAAGTTTCATTATATAATTTAGAATTTAGGATGTAGAATTTTAAATTGCTCTGAAGTACTTATCATAAGCAAATAAGTTGCAGATTTAATAAAAAGTGCAGAGTTTAATATTTGATCATATATGTAATAATATGGTTATAAAAAGATGGTCACTATGCTATAATTAATGTATTATTTGTTGTTTCTAAGGAGTGGTAGTAATATGGCAAAGGATACTTTGATTAATTTAAGAAATCAAGTAATGTATTGTATTTATGTTAGAAATTATGGCCCTAATGGTACATTTAAAGATGTAGAAAATGATTTGAACAGAATAAAAGACCTTGGAACAGACATAATATGGTTTATGCCTATTCATCCAATTGGAGTTGAAGGTAAAAAAGGAAGTCTTGGATGTCCATATTCAATAAAAGATTACAGGGAAATTAATCCAGAGTACGGAACTATGAAGGATTTTAAAGAACTTGTAGATAAAATACATGATGCAGGAATGAAGTGCATAATTGATGTGGTATACAATCATACATCAAAGGATTCCAGACTTTTAACAGAATATCCTGAATATTTCTATAGAAAACAAGATGGAACTCTTGGGGGAAAAGTTGGAGACTGGACAGACGTTATTGATCTTGACTATGAAAATCGTAACTTATGGAAGTATCAGATAGATACTTTAAAAATGTGGGCTGGAATAGTTGATGGATTTAGATGTGATGTTGCACCTTTGGTACCTATAGATTTTTGGATTAAAGCAAGGGCTGAGGTTAAAAAGGTAAATAGTAATTGTATATGGCTTGCAGAAACTCTTGACTTTGGGTTTATTAAATATTTAAGGAGCAAAGGGATTGACTGTGCATCTGACGGAGAAGCATATCAGGCATTTGATATATGCTATGAATATGATATCTGGGATAGTTTTAATAAGTATTTAAAAGGTGAGTGTACTTTATCACATTATGTTGACAGGCTTAATATGCAGGAGTCAATATATCCTCAGAATTATGTGAAGCTTCGTTACCTTGAAAATCATGACCAGCCTAGAGCTAAAAAGATCATACCTGATACTCAGGATTTAAGAAACTGGCTAGCATTTACTTACTTCCAGAAGGGAACAACATTGATTTATGCGGGACAGGAAGCACAGAATACTAATTGCCCAAGTCTTTTTGAGATAGATAAGGTTGACTGGGCGGGTATCGATGAAAATTTCACATCACTTATGAAGAAATTATATAATGTAAAGAAAATTTCACTTGTCAAAGATGGTGACTACAAGCTAGTACCCTTTAATGAACTTGATACTGTTGCAGGTTATTATGAGAGAAATAATTCAAAGCTTGTCGGTATATTCAGCTTAAAAGGAAAACATGGACTTATTAACATTGAATTAAAGGATGGAGTATATACTAATATACTTGATAATAAAACAATTGAAGTTAAGAACGGCTGTATTACTTTAGAGGATGAGCCCGTTATTATAAATATCAATAATTAATGAATTAATACTAAGGAGGGAAAACTTTGTTTAAGAAAGTTATAGGACTTATTGGTGGTTTTCTTGCGCTTATGTTTGTTGTTACCCTATGTCAGCTTAAGGCAGAAACACAGATTACAGCAAAGGAACTGGAAAACAAGGTCATAGTGTACACAACATATGATAAGGAAATGACAGATATAGTCAAATCAGAGTTTGAAAAATCAACTTCTATTAATGTGGAAATTAAGAAGTTTGCAAATGACACAGAAATGGTTAATGAAATAAAGGATAAGAAGGACACAGTTCCAGATGTTATTTTAGGTGTTTCAACAAATACTTGCGAAGAACTTAAAAAAGATAATCTTCTTGAGGCAAACAAACCTAGCTGGTATTCTGATGTTAATGATAATCAGAAGGATAAGGAAGGATATTGGTACAGTCTATTTGCTTCACCAATAGTTATGTTCTATAATACAGCAGTTATAAAAGGAGAGATGGTGCCTCAAAATTTGATGGCATTAAGTGATAAGAAATATGCAAATCTTGTAGTTATGCCAAAGGTAGAAAGCAATGATTTTAAATATTTTCTTAATACAATAATAGCTCCTTATGTGAAGGACAATAAAGTTGATGATGGTTTTAAGGCTTTAGCAGCTCTAAAATTTAATATTAAAGAGTACAAGGAGCCAGGAAATCAGGTAATTGATGCTGTTGCTAAGAAAGAAGGAGCAGTTGGTTTTGCAGATCTAGTCAAAGTTAATGAAGCAATCAAGAAGGGCAGCACACTTGCTGTAGTTTATGGAACTGAAAAGTATCCTGTCATAACTGAAGGTATTGCTATCATGAAAAACGGTAGCAACAGTAATGCAGCTAAGCTGTTTGAAGAATTTGCTGCTGGTCCTAAAATGCAGTATAAGATAGCAAATAAGTTCAAGTTTAATCCTACAAACAAGAAAGCACTTGAGTTATGTGGAGGAGAAGTAAGCGAACTTAAGGATAGAACTTACAAGATAGATATGAATGAATATAATTCTAATATTAATTCATGGATTGATAAGTGGAATGCAATTGTTAAGGAAGAAGCTCCTGTTGATAAAAAGCATAATAATGCAAATGTGGCAGGTACAGCTGTTAATAATAATGCTGCTGTTCAGACAAATGGTAATAATGCTGCACAGAATAGTGAAAAGAAGCCAGCGGAGAATGCAGCACCAGAACAGCATAATGCTCCTGCAGCCAATACTACAGCTGCACCAAAGGATGATAATCAGCAGAAAACTGTACCTGCTAAAAGTGCAGGAAATAATGCATCTAAAAAAAATAATGGTGGTGCAGGTGCACTAACACCAACACCTGCAGATCATAAAAATAAGTAAATTGTAAATTGCATTTATTTGTGATAAAATGTATAAAATTACATTTTAAACATATAAAGGAAATTAAATAAAGGGGGCTTATTTATGGCAATTTATGATCCTGCCACAGGCAGAAAAATATTTGTCGTGGATACTACTCTGCGAGATGGGGAGCAAACAGCAGGTGTAGTATTTGCAAATGCAGAAAAGATTACTATAGCAGAAATGCTTAGTGACCTTGGAGTAGATCAATTAGAGGTAGGAATTCCTACAATGGGTGGAGATGAAAAGGATGCTATAAAAACTATAGTAAAAAGAAATCTTAAACCTAGCATAATGGCTTGGAATAGAGCAGTAATTTCAGATATACAACAGTCAATAGATTGTGGGGTTGATGCTGTTGCAATATCTACTTCTGTTTCAGACATACACATTCAGCATAAACTTAAAAAATCAAGAGAATGGGTTCTTGAAACAATGGCAAAGGCAGTAGAATACGCAAAAAAACAGGGAATGTATGTCTCTGTTAATGGAGAAGATTCTTCAAGAGCTGATATTAATTTTCTTGTAGATTTTATAGAGGTAGCTAAACAAGCTGGAGCAGACAGATTTAGATTCTGTGATACCGTAGGGGTTATGTCTCCATTTAAGATAAGAGACAATATTGAATATCTGTACAAAAAAACAAAGTTTGATATAGAAATGCATACTCATAATGATTTTGGAATGGCAACTGCTAACGCTGTTGCAGGTGTACTTGGAGGAGCAAATCATGTAGGAGTTACAGTTAATGGCCTTGGAGAGAGAGCAGGTAATGCTGCGCTTGAAGAGGTCTTAATGGCATTTAAGCATGTATATAATTATGATATAAATTCAGATACGCTTATGTTTAGAGACGTTTCAGAATATGTTTCAAAGGCTTCAGGAAGAGTGCTTCCAACTTGGAAATCAATAGTTGGTGATAATATGTTTGCACATGAATCTGGAATACATGCAGATGGAGCATTAAAAGATCCTCATAATTATGAAAGCTTTTCGCCAGATGAAGTCGGTCTTCAGAGACAGATTGTGATAGGCAAGCATTCAGGAAGGGCAGCTATAGTTTATAAGTTCCATGAATATGGAATAACTCTTTCAGATGATGAAGCAAAAGCAATACTTGAAGAAGTAAGGTCTCTTTCAGTAAGGCTTAAGAGAAGTTTGTTTGATAAAGAGTTAGTTAAGATATATCAACATATTAAAGAAAAATAATACTTGGGGGAAAGATAATGGGAGAAAATATAGCTTATAAGATTTTAAGAAAACACCTCGTAGAAGGAGAACTTAAAGCTGGACAACCTATAGCAATTAAGATTGACCAGACTTTGACTCAGGATTCAACTGGAACAATGGCTTATCTTCAACTGGAAGCCATGAATATAAAAAAGGTTAAGACTAAGAGAAGCGTAGCTTTTGTTGACCATAATATGCTTCAACAAGGGTTTGAGAATGCAGATGACCATAAATTTATCCAGACTGTTGCTGAGAAACATGGAATCTTGTTCTCAAAGCCAGGAAATGGAATATGTCACCAGGTATTTCTTGAGAGGTTTTCATGTCCAGGAGATACGTTAATTGGTTCAGACAGCCACACTCCTACAGCAGGTGGAGTAGGTATGCTTGCCATTGGAGCAGGCGGACTTGATGTTGCTGTAGCCATGGCAGGAGGAGCATATCATATAAATGCACCTAAGGTCTGCAGAGTTAACTTGCACGGCAAGCTTCAGAGAATGGTAGCTGCTAAAGATATTATCCTCGAAGTTTTAAGACAAGTTACTGTTAAAGGTGGAGTTGGTAGAATATTCGAATATGCTGGAGAAGGTGTAAAAACTCTTTCTGTACCTCAGAGAGGAACAATCACTAACATGGGTGCAGAACTTGGAGCTACAACTTCGATTTTCCCTTCAGATGAAAGAACTTTTGAATATATGAAGGCTCAGGGCAGAGAAGCTGAGTGGCAGGAACTTAAAGCAGATGATGATGCTTTCTACGATGAAGAAATTACTATTGATTTAGGAAAACTTAAACCATTAGCAGCAAAACCTGATTCTCCTGATAATGTTGAAGAGGTTGAAAGTATAGGTAAAATTAAAGTTGATCAGGTAGCCATAGGAAGCTGTACAAATTCTTCTTATGAAGATCTTATGAGAGTCGCTAAGATTCTTAAGGGACATAAAGTAAACAAGAATGTGAGCCTTGTAATCGCGCCAGGATCAAGACAGGTTATGGAGATGATTGCAAGAAACGGTGCTTTAGGAGATATAATTTCTTCAGGAGCAAGAGTTCTTGAAAATGCCTGCGGACCATGCATAGGAATGGGACAGGCCCCAGGAACTAATGGTATTTCTCTAAGAACTTTCAATAGAAACTTTTATGGACGTTCTGGAACTTTATCAGCAAAAATTTATCTTGTAAGTCCTGAAACTGCTGCTGTAAGTGCAATTAACGGATATCTTACAGATCCAAGAGAATTCGAGGAAGATATAACTGTTGAACTGCCAGAGAAGTTTATCATAGATGACAGCATGATTTTAAAGCCTGCAGAAGACGGCGATAAAGTTGAAATCGTAAGAGGACCTAATATAAAGGAATTCCCTATAAATAGTGCTCTTAAGAATACTTTGACTGGAAAGACACTTATAAAGGTTGAAGACAATATTACAACAGACCACATAATGCCTTCAAACTCTAAGCTTCTTCCATTTAGGTCAAATATACCTCATCTTTCAAAGTACTGTTTTAGTACAATTGATAGTGAGTTCTCTAAGAATGCTAAGAAGTTCAATGGAGGATTTATTGTTGCAGGAAGTAACTATGGGCAAGGTTCCTCAAGAGAGCATGCGGCACTTGCACCATTATATCTTGGAGTTAAGGGCGTAATTGCAAAATCATTTGCGAGAATTCACAAGGCTAACCTGATAAATAACGGTATAGTACCTATGACCTTTGAAAATGAAGCCGATTATGATATTATAGATAAATTTGATGATTTAGAGATAGACAATGTTTTAGACGGTATTGAAAATGGCATACTTGTAGTTAAAAACGTATCTAAAGATAAAACTTTTACAGTTAAACTTGATTTGGCTGAAAGAGATAAAGCAATATTAAGAGCTGGCGGAACTTTGAATTACGCAAAAGAAAGCAGATAGGTGGGGATTTTAACATGAGTATAGTAACATTAATACCTGGAGATGGAATAGGTCCTGAAGTGACTTCAGCAATGAGAAAAGTTGTTGAAGCAGCAGGTGCTGATATTCAGTGGGAAGTAGCTGAAGCTGGAGCTGCTCAGATGGATAAATACGGAACACCACTTCCTCAGCATGTAATAGATTCAATAAAAAAGAATAAGGTTGCAATTAAGGGACCTGTAACTACTCCAGTAGGTAAAGGCTTCAGAAGTATAAATGTTCAGCTTAGACAGAGTCTTGATTTATATGTAAACTTAAGACCTGTTAAAAGTTTTAAAGGACTTAAGTCAAGATATGAAGATGTTGATCTTGTAATAGTCAGAGAAAACACAGAAGATTTGTATGCAGGAATTGAACATAAAATTGGTGATTATGGTGCAGAAAGCATAAAACTTATTACTAAGCCTGCCTGCAAGAGAATCGTTGAGTTTGCTTTTGATTATGCTAAGAAGAACAATAGAAAGAAAGTAACAGCAGTACACAAAGCAAATATCATGAAGCTTTCAGATGGATTATTCTTAAATACTGCCAGAGAAGTAGCAGAAGAGAACAAGAACGTAGAGTTTGATGATCTTATAGTTGATGCTGCAGCTATGAACCTTGTATTAAATCCTGAAAAATATGATGTTATGGTTATGCCTAATCTTTATGGCGATATATTATCAGACTTATGCTCAGGTCTTGTAGGAGGCCTTGGAATAATTCCAGGAGCTAATATAGGTAAAGACTATGCAGTATTTGAAGCTGTTCACGGTAGCGCTCCTCAGATATCAGGACAGAACATTGCTAACCCAACAGCAGAAATACAAAGTGCAGTGATGATGCTTAAGTATCTTGGACAGACAGAATGTGCAGAGAAAATAGAAAATGCTCTTGCAAAAGTGTTTGAAGAGGGAATTGTTCTTACTCAGGATCTTGGAGGCACAGCTACTACAACAGAATTTACAGACAAGGTTATTTCTGAGATTAAGTAATAATATGAAAAATAAATATAGAATCTAAAGATTAACGTAAAGAATCCGTGCGTAGCACGGATTCTTTTTTATACATAAGTTTAAAAGTTTTGTAAGGTTAGTTAATGATGTTCAGTTATATATTATAGAAGGATGAGAAAGGAGTCATATATTAAAACTTACAAGCAGTAATATAGACGTGAGGGTGTCAAGAGGCAGAAAAAAATTAAGAGAACTGTTCGGTTCTATATAAAGATGGAGGTAAGAAAATGAAAGATAATGATAAAGATATTTATGAAATGTTTAATGATATAGAATTTGATGAAAAGTACATGTCAGAAGTTCCTCTTGATGATATATCAAAGCAGCGAATTAAGAAAAAAAGTTTACGATTGTATATAATGGATATGAGCATAAGATAGATCTTATTAAGGCTGAGTCTTTAGATGATTTTGATGAAATTGGTGGAAATGCAACAAATAATAATTTGCTGGTAGGTTCTACTAAATATTATTTTGATAACAAGACATATCTATCATTCTGGACAGATATGGATGTAAAGAAAAATAAGTATGCAAATACAATTTTAACTTTTAATGATGAAGATATAAAGGTTATTGGGAAAAATAGTAAAGTGAAATATGAAGTCAAGCCTTCAGAAAACAATGGACAGGGAAGGAAGTTTTATATAGATAAAATAGTACATGAGCCTTTAGAAATCGAAGTTTCAAAAGTTACGATTGATTATGGTTTTATAGACGGAACAGAGATGACTTTGAATATTCCAAAGCAGGGAGAATCAATAGAAGTAAATAAAGTAATAAATATAGATGAGATCCACGAAAAGCTTTATGTTAAGTCAATTAATAGAACAAAAGAAGATATTGAGGTTCATATAGATCCTATTAAGTATAAAAGAGATGATTCATTAATACAAATTGTATGTCCTTCTGAATCTGGTGGATGTACTGGTTCAGACGGGAAAAGTGACATAATTAGTATAAAAAGCAATGAAGATATACCTGCATCTGAAAGGATAAGCGGTAAGTACAAATTTAAAATAGGGCATGTAGTGCTTTCTAAGACAGGACCTTGGAAATTTGAAACTAAGTAAAAAGAAGATACCTCTAAACTGTTCGGTTTTAGAGGTATTTTCTTTTATTAAAAGTTTTATAGGAGTTTTATCCTTAATTATGAAATATGCGTTATGCACTATAAATTAATCAGAATCCCTTCTTTTTAGCCTCAATGCCACTTTCGTTCATTCCTGGTTGTTCAACTGTATTTACGAATTGATTTTTACTTGCCTGATTTTGAGTTTTAGTACTATTTCTTAAATATTCTTTTTTTCAAAGTCTCTTTTATTATTATTCTGCATAGTATTCACTCCTTAAAAGTTTACTTATCTTTAGTATGTATTAGTGGATTTAAAATATTCATTGTGAGATTGACAGTTTGATACTATAAATATATAATTTTTGTAAATATTACAATTTGTTTTTTGAAAATGTGAAACATATTTCATATAAAACTGAGGTGATTAAAATGGCAACATGGCTTGTACACCTAAGGGTC
Organism: Inconstantimicrobium porci; assembly: GCF_009696465.1. GTDB lineage: Bacteria > Bacillota > Clostridia > Clostridiales > Clostridiaceae > Inconstantimicrobium > Inconstantimicrobium porci. Next base: position 19,268 of record NZ_VULX01000030.1, read on the forward strand.
GCAGAGAAAATTTTAGAACAGCATAAAGAATTAGATAAAGAAAAATTTATATTAGGGAATATAGCACCAGACAGTGGGATGGCAGTAGAAAATGGATATGTTCCTAATAAGATAATATCTCATTTCTGGGTTGATGAAGTAGCAGATAGAAAACCGCATCCAGAACTGTTTTATGACAAGTATCTTTTAAATAAACAATATGATAATGAGACATATTCATTTTATATAGGATATTATACTCATCTGCTTACTGATAAACACTGGAAAGAAGACATAGTTAATGAAAAAATAAAAAAATATCAGCATGAGTTTGATAGTAGAAATGAGATGTGGAAAGGATTTAAGAAAGATTGGTATGAACTTGATTTCTTATATATGAAACAGCATTCATGTTTCAAAGCATGGGAAGTTTATAAAAGGATAACTGATCTTAAGAATATATATGTAGAGGAATTTCCAAGACAAGCATTTGCAATAAAACATACTGAAATTCTTGAGTTTTATTCACAAAAGGTGGACAACCTAGATAGACAGTATAAGTATTTAACAAAAGAAGAAATGAACAGGTTTGTGGATAAAGCTGTGGATAAGTTGTTGATAGAAATAAAAACCAATATACGTGTTATTAAATAAAATGGAGGTAAGGGTATGGATATAGCACCAGATTATAGAGGAAAGGGAATTGCCAGTAAGGTTCTTGAAAAAGTATGTGATGATGCAAAAAACGAAGGATATTTATATGTTGAAGCATATCCGTTTATTGATGAAAAATATCCATATCAGTTTCATGGACCAGCTAAGATGTATAAAAATCGTGGATTTCAGTTGTTCGATAAGAAATCTTGGTTTTTGATTATGCAAAAAAAGCTATAGCGTGAAGTTAAGTAAGATAGTGTTACAAGATTATAATAACTATACTAATGTTACAGCAAAGAAGTGGTTATACTATTTTTAAACAAATAAGAATGGAATAGGTCACAGGTCAAAGGTCTGATTTATATGTTAAAAAGTATAAACTAAAGAAAAGGGGTGCAATATGAAAAAGACAATTGAAGATTATGTAGATAAAATAATGAAGCTGCCTGTGAAAAGTAAATATGATAAGTCTGAGCTGCTTGGGCATGATTTCCTTGTTGAAAAAGAAGGAGACATAGAGATATATTATGCACCGCATAATGACTATATCAATCCGCATGCGAAGATTTTTATTGTTGGTATAACTCCTGGATTTCAGCAGATGAGCACTGCTATAGCTGAAGCAAGAAAGGAGTTAGAAAAGGGCACTGATTTTGAAGAGATAAAATATCTATGCAAAAAAGCAGGAAGATTCAGCGGCAGTCTTAGAAAAAATATTATATCCATGCTTGATGAATTGAAGCTTAATGAGAAGTTTGGTATTGAAAGCTGCAGTGAGCTGTTTGAAGAAAAAGATAATATACTGCACACTGTTTCTCTTATCCCTTATTCCGTTTTCGTCAAAAAACAGAATTACAGTGGACATACACCTAAACTATTAAAGAGTGGATTCCTCATGAACTATGTGAGAAATAATTTTGTAGAGGAACTAAGGAATTTGGATAATGCAAAGGATATATTAATTATTCCGCTTGGAAGGGCTGTTGAAGATGTGCTGCTTGAATTGAGCAGTGAGGGAATAATATCCGAAGAGCAGATTTTAATCGGTTTTCCACATCCTTCTGGGGCAAACGTCAATAGAGCAGTTCAGTTTAGTGAAAATAAAGAAAAAATGATTAGCAAGATTAATAAATATAGAATTCACAAGGATAAATAATTGCATTATGTTAGTAGGATTATTCTGTACAGGAAAGTTCTTTTTTCTTCTCTGTCAGCATAGCCATCATATCTATATTTAACAGAGCCGTTTTCGAAAATTGCTTCATAGCCTGTTGTAAAAGCATGAGAAAATGGCATCAATGATGATGACTGGATTGTAACTGCTGTATCTTTGTAATCAAGAAGGGCAGAAATACGAGATTCTCCTTCCTTACTGTTAACTCCAAGGGCAGTGATTTCATTTGCATAACCAAGGAGGTAAGTGACAAAGTCGCATTCATGAATCATAAGATTAGGTGAGATTTTATCAAGTGAAAGATCACCCCATAAGTGAGGAGTTTCTCGTTTTATGTATAAAGCTTTTAGTGTTCCTAATGTATTTTCTGTTATTAATTTGTGTAGATACTTGTAAGCTTCCTCAAAAAGTATAAACATGTCCACAAAACACTTCTTATGATATCTTTCTGCTGCTTCTTTAATAGCTTCTGCATCTTCAATACACAAAGCTGTAGGAGTTTCACAGAAGACATCTTTACCAGCTGCCATTGCTTTTTCTGCATATTCTTTATGAAGGAAGCACGGAAGGCATATATCAACAAGATCAATATTCTTATCATTAATAATTTCATCTATATCAGTTGTAATTTCTACATTCAAGTCTTCTTTGAGTTTTTGTAGTTTTTCTTTATTTCTTCCCCATATCTTAATTGAATCAACGTTGTTCATTATAGCTTTCTGGACCAATGACTTTTACCTTGTCGCCAAAGCTTAATAGTAGAGCTTTCCATAATCGCTCTTTTGCAGGAACATCTACAAATATGCGGCATAACTTTTCATCAAGTATTTCTATTGAGCAGTCTGGAAAGTATTCCTTAATTAAACTTGTCTCATCTTTCATAAACTGGACTTCTATATGAATGCACGTATCATAATATGCTTGTTTAGATTTTTTCATTTTCTCAATGAGTCTAATGTGGCGTCAGTGTATGATGTATATTGTATAATTTTTGATGAAATCATTAGATGATTTCCTAATCTTAATGGAGGACACCTCCAAACCTCTGTAATTATTAATTTCCAAGTATATTAAAGAGAAATGTATTCTTTTCAAATAGGTACTCAAAATTTTCTATTAGGTATGTTAGATTATTCTATGACTGTAACTCCACTACAGGGAGTTACGTCTGAAATTATACACTATACATTATAAATTATAAATTAATATTGACCTTTACCTTAGGTAATACGCTATGCTTATTTTAAGAAGAAAAAAGGGGGGGCTATTACAATATGGATAATAAATTATTTACAGCAGGTGAAATTGCAAAATTATGTGGAGTATCAAATAGGACTATAAGATTTTATGATATTAAGGGGCTTCTTAAGCCTGTTAAGTATTCAGAAAATGGATATAGATATTATGATAAAAACTCAGTGGAGAAGCTACAGAGAATACTTATGTTTAAGTATCTTGGATTTTCACTTGAAGAAATAAGCGCTGTATTTGAAAAAGAAACTAATGAACATTCAATCAGTGTAAAACAGTATAGAAATAATATCTTAAAAGAACAGAAGGAAAATCTGATTTATAAAAGAGATCATATAAATAAGCTTATTGATGCAGTTGAGGTAGCAATTAACTGCAATGATACAGATGAATGGGACAGCATGATTAAAATAATCAATATTTTAACTGAAGATGATGAGAGAGTTAAGCAGTATAAAAATGATGATAATCTTCAGAGCAGAATCAATATACATTCTTATAGCACTAGTTCTATAGGCTGGATGCAGTGGATGTTTAACAATATGGAGTTTGCAGAAAATATGAAGATACTTGATATTGGATGCGGAAATGGATTTTTTTGGACAAGTAATATAGAACACATGCCTAATAATCTTCATGTTATAATGTGTGATTATTCTTTTGGCATGTTGGAAGCTGCACAGGAAGCTCTTAAGAAATGTGAGTCAGTTATAAAGGAAAAAAATATTGCTTTTGAATTTGTACAGGCTGATGCTAATGATTTAAATATAAATGATACAAAATTTGATGTGATAATGGCAAACCATATGCTTTATCATGTGGTAAACAGAAAGGGACTTATAAGTAAGATTTCTGAAATTCTTAAGGATGATGGAGTATTTTACTGTTCAACAGTAGGAAAGAATCATATGAAGGAACTTGATGAGCTTATATTAAAGTATGATAAGAATATTGATTTATCACTATGTAATGTGGCTAAATCATTTGGACTTGAAAACGGAGGAAAACAGCTTAAGGAAAGCTTTGCTGTAGTAGATAGAAAGATACATGATAATAATCTTATTGTAGATAATGCACATGTTATATATGATTATGCACATTCAATGTTAGGAAGTGTACCAGAAGTATTGGACAAATCTGGAGATAAATTCAGGAATATGATAGATGAAATAATAGATAAAGATGGAGCTATGTTTATACAGAAGTCCACTGGTATGTTTATATGCAAAAAACATTAAGGAATGCGAGGTGCAAGAATGATTATAAAATATCCTGATTATAATAACAGTATTCTTAATATTTCTAATTCATTGCTTAAAAGTTTTGGTGCTGAGTATACACATAATACTTTACCAGAGCTTGATGAGGTACTTTCTAAAAATTATAAAAATGTTGTATTAATGGTATTTGATGCAATGGGAAGCTTTAATATTAAAGAGTTTCTCGGCGATGATAGCTTTCTTATTAATCATAAGAGAAAAGACATTACGTCTGTTTTTCCAGCAACAACTACAGCAGCACTTACAACACTTAAAAGCGGTCTTATGCCTTGTGAACATTCATGGCTTGGATGGAGTCTTCATTTTGATGAAGTAGATAATAATGTGAATATTTTCGTTAATACTGATGATAATTATAAGCCTGTAGCAGATTATAACGTTGCAGAGAAGTATATATCATACAAAAGTGTTGTTGATAAGATAAATGAAGCAGGTACTGCAAAAGCTTTTTCAGTTTCGCCATTTGATGAATATAAGATTAACACATTTGAAGAGCTTATAAGCGCTGTTAAAGAAATCTGTGAACAAGATGAGAGACACTATATATATGCTTACTGGCCACAGCCGGATTCTTCAATGCATAAGGAAGGAATTCATAGTAATGAGGCTAAGGAGTGGATTGAAAGAATAAATAACGAAATTGAAAATTTGGGCAGACAGTTAAATGATACGCTTATTATAGTTACAGCAGACCATGGTCATATTAATGGTGATAATAAATTGATAAGTGATTACAAGGATATAACTGATACTCTTAAATGGATGCCTTCAATGGAAGCAAGAACACGAGATTTTTTCGTTAAAGATGGAATGCATGAGCAATTTAAGAAAGCTTTTAATAAGCATTTTGGGAAGGACTTTATACTTTTTTCAAAGAAAGAAGTACTTGAAAAAAACCTTTTTGGGAAAGGGAAAAGTCATCCAAGATTTGAAGGCTTTATTGGAGATTATATAGCAGCTTCTGTAACAAGCAAAGCACTTTGTGTAAATGAAAATGAGTATAGAGAACTTAAAGGTGTACATGCTGGGCTTACAGAAGAGGAGATGACAGTTCCTCTAATAATTATAGAATGTAATAAAAAATGACTTTACAATAAGAAGTTAGTAGAATGACTGTTATAAAGAATAAGTTATACAAAAAAATGAAACATTCAATTTAAGACAAAAAACATATGTTTTAAGAAAAAATATATATATCATTACTTGAATTAATTGATAAATTGCAATAACAAATTGAACTAATTTTATTTTTACGTGATTCTGTGTTATGATTTGAGTAATTCATAGTGATTATCCTCCTTGTTATTTTGGTTTCGCAACTTAATTATAACACGGGTAATCACTATGGATTTTTTATTGGTTCAATTTCATTATACAATTAGTCTATAAAAATTAATAGAAAATATTCAAGATACAAAACAATGTTCGATTATATATATATATATATAATATTATAAGAGTAGGTTTAAGATGAGAGAAGAAAAATTACAACAAATAATTGAAATGATACCAATAATACAAACTTTGTCTGAAGAAGATTTAGTCATTAGTGTATGGGACAGAGAAGCAACTGTGCTATATTGTGTTAAGTCAAAAAGTTTTCCGGCAAATTTTCATTTTGATGTAGGTTACAAAGTAACTGATAGAAATGATAAGTTATTTGTAGCTATGGATACAGGGAAGACAGTTCATAACCATATACCTAAAGAAGTATTTGGTGTAACTATTGAAGGAAATATTACGCCTATATTTGATAATGGTAAAGTTGTTGGCTGTATATCATGTGTGTATTCATTAGAAAAGAAGGAAGAACTTGAAAATCATGCAAAAGAACTTAAAGCTATGCTTGCAGATTCTAAGGATTCTATTAATCAGATTTTAAATGCAGCTATTAATTCATCTGAATATTTAAATCAGGTACACGAGTACATGAGTAAACTTGAGTCATCTGTTAAAGGTGTTTATAGCGTAGTTGAAGCTATAAAAGGTAACACTTCACGTACTAAGATGCTTGCACTTAATGCATCAATTGAAGCTGCAAGAGCAGGAGAAAGTGGCAAAGGATTCAGTATAGTTGCTAATGAAATGGGCAAATTATCAAAAATGAGTGCTGATTCAGTAACAGAAATAAATGAAACTTTAAATGAAATGGTATCATCAATCACTGACGTTGTAAACGCAGTAAAGAAAATTGATGAAGTTTCATACAAAAACAATTCAGAAGTTGAAAAGATAATATCTGATCTTAATAAAGTGCTATAATAATAGACATAAAAAGGTTATTCACTTACTAATTCAAGTGGATAACCTTTTTATTTTATAGATATTTAAAAACTTAAGAGAGGGCAAGACATATAAAGAAACGACTTGGAGCGTGTTAGGGCGGAGACTTTGGAATATGTCTTTCACACCTGTTTATTCATAATTATTCATAAAGTTTCTATTTTTATTTCAAAACGTTTTTTTATCATATAAGTATGAAATGAGGAGATGAGAAAAAAATGTGATTAAAGAAGATTAGAAAGAAAAAATTACAGAGTATTTTAATAGTTTTAATTGTATCAATTTGTTCATTACTTATGTGTGGTTCGATTGTGATTATAACATCACTTAAAAACATTAGGAATATAGACGGAGTCAGCAAGCCATCTTCAGATGAAGAGGTCATAATTCCAAAGGTTATGGCAAGTGAATTTAATATTAATCTTAATGATTATATAGATATTACAAGTGGCGATAAGAAGTATTCATATAAGGTTGTTGGAACATTTGCAGATCCGTTTTCAAAAAATATATCATTTCAGTCTGAACTCCTAGTTACAAAGATACCTGATGGTCTTACAAAAGAGCTGGAACTTAATATATATATGCCAATGAGGGAACAAAAGGCAGTGAAATTACAGATGATTATTTAAAGAACAATAATGGTGTTTTAGAAGGAGCATTTAATGAAGTAGAAGCTTGTTTAACTAATTTAGCAGCAACTGAACAGATTATGGGAGCAATACTATCCATTTAACATGGCTTTAAGAACAATTGAAAGAGACAGAAAAAATACTTTACTTATCGATGTAGGAGATTATATTGATATTTATTTTCCAGGTAAGAAGAAAGTCAGCATGCTTATAGTAGGACTTAGCCAGGGATTTTACAATATGGAGGATAATTAATATGAAAAAAGCAATTATGAAAACTGAACTTTTATGCAAAAGTTTTGTCAGTGATGGTGAAGTAACTAATGTTCTTAAGAATATTAGTTTAGATATATACGAAAGTGATTTTACAGTAATAATGGGAAGTTCAGGATCAGGAAAATCTACATTGTTATATATGCTTAGTGGTATGGATAGTGTAACAAGTGGCAAGGTATTTCTTAATGATAAGGAGATAACATTAGAACAGATGGATTGGTTATAATTACTGTCTAATTAATTATAACCAATCCAGTATTAATTTCTGTCCGCAGTCAGTTAGAAAAACTTTTTTGCCAATACGATCAAAAAGTTTTGTGTTTAGGTCAAGCTCCAGGTTGCGTATATGATCTGAAATTGTAGACTGGGAGTAATTTAGTTCCTCAGCAGCTGCTCTGAAATTTAGTAATTTTGATACAGTAATAAATGTTTTTAGCTATAATTCTAAATTTAAAAATCTAAATTTTAAATTAGTAAGGATGATTATGAACGAATAGTGTATTTTATTCTCTTCGTTCAGATCTCATATCTCTTATCTATGCTAATCAGTGTATCCATCTGGGTTATTGCTTTGCCATCTCCATGAATCTCTGCACATATCATTAATGTCTTTTTCAGCTACCCATCCAAGTTCTTCTTTAGCCTTTGATGCATCTGCATAACAAGTTGCTACATCGCCAGCTCTTCTTGAGTCTATAACATAAGGTATTTCCTTGCCACATGCTTTTGAAAATGCTTTTACAAGTTCAAGAACACTAATACCTTTGCCAGTACCAAGGTTATAAGTAACTAGTCCACAGTTTGTTTTTAGCTTGTCTAAAGCTTTTATATGACCTTTGGCTAAGTCGACAACATGTATATAATCTCTGACACCTGTTCCATCTGGTGTGTCATAATCATTACCAAATACATGAAGCTTTTCAAGCTTACCTACAGCTACTTTTGTAATATAAGGCATGATATTGTTTGGAACTCCCTTAGGGTTTTCTCCAATCTTTCCGCTTTCATGAGCACCAATTGGATTGAAGTAACGTAATAATGCTATATTCCATGAATTATCTGATTTATAAAGATCCTTTAATATATCTTCAGTTATAGTCTTTGTATTGCCATAAGGATTTGTTGCGTGCTGTAATGGTGAACTTTCCTTTAATGGCATAACTTTAGAATTTCCGTATACTGTAGCAGATGAACTAAATACTATATTTTTAACATTGTATTTTTTCATTACTTTTAGAAGCACTAGGGTGCTGGTTAAATTGTTATTGTAATATTCAAGTGGTTTCTGAACAGATTCACCGACTGCTTTTAGTGCTGCAAAGTGAATAACTGCATCTATTTTATTTTCTTTAAAGACTTTGTCCACTTTTTCTTCGTCAAGAAGATCATAATCATAGAATTTAATATCTTTTCCTGTTATCTCTTTTACTCTTTTTAAAACTATTTTACTGCTATTTACAAGATTATCGATTATGACAACATCATAACCAGCATTTAATAGCTCAACTGTTGTGTGACTTCCGATAAATCCTGCTCCGCCTGTAATTAAAACTGTCATAATAAACCTCCTAATTAATCAATACATTATTCTAATAACAATATTAGTATAACATCTACTTAATAAACAAAATTGTAATATATTGCTTTCTTATAGAAGGTTCTTTAGATATATAAACTTCATATTATTGTAGCAAATAAAATTTATAGGAAATAAAGTAAATATAATAATTGACAAATAAGTAACTAGTTACTTATTTGCGTTGGGAGGAAAAATATGATTGATGATCTTAAAACAGATGAAATACTAAGTCAATATGAGATTTTAGGAACAACAAATGAATGAAGATGAAATCAGAGATTTATTTAAGCTTCTGATAAAACTTTATGGTGGAATAGAGAAACTTGAAAAAGAAGTAGATTTAAAAGAATAAAACTTAAATTAGGGGGAAGGGAAATGATAAAGAAGATATTATTAACAGTTTTAGCTGTTATAGTTGTGTTTATAGGTTCAGTTGTGTGGATAGTTAAGGCAAATGATAAAGAAAATAAGGATAACGCTGTGAGTTTTGACAAAGGCAACAGCAGTAAAACTGTGCTGATTGTTTACCAGAATGGCAGATCATCTTTTAGCAAAGATACTGATGAATCTGTTAAATTTAAAGATGTTTTCAAGACAGAAGTTATAGGATCTTTTAAGGTAGTTAAATCAAAGTTTGATGCAGATAAAGACTTACCAATCAAAGAAGTAAGAAAGATAATAAAATAGATTTATGAAATTAAGGCGGTTTGAGCTTATGCAGGAACAAAGGAAATCTTTAAAGAATATACCGGCACTTATATTTGTAAATTTGATTACGCTGTCAAGAATACCTCTAATAATTACCTTTATATATAATCTCATAAATTATCTGAGTACAGGAGCATCAGCAGATAATTTAAAGGCAGTCATAATATCATGCTGCATTATCTTTTCAGATTTTATAGATGGAAAGCTTGCAAGAAGATATGGTGTAACGACAAAGGCTGGGCAGGTTTTAGATATATATCTTGATTTTATATACATAATCGTAGGAGTATTGATATTAGCGGTATACAGGCAGATAGATTATTATTTCATTGCAGTAATAATCTATAAGTTTTTAGAAATTATCATTATCTCAAAACTGTTCAAGGGAAGGTTCTGCTGTAAAAAGGGGACAGACTATTTCTTTGATAGATTAGGAACAATAGTCAGTGGAATTTATTATGTAGTCCCTACTGCAGTAATTAGTCTGACTTACTTAGATGTACCTTTTAAAGAAGTTATTATAAGAGTCAGCCTGATGGTTATTACATTATTAACTTTCATAGCGAGTATTGAGAAGATAAAAAATTCATGTTTGATAAAAAAACTGCTACGTTATAGAGAAGGAAGCAGTATAAATAATTATTTATTTTTGTAGTTCTTTTTATAACTTTGTATTGAAATTCCCATGTACTTTCTGAACATTTTACACATGTGACTTTTATCAGATAAATTTAAATCCATGGCTAATGATGTTTCAGATTTATCTTTAAGTATTTCTGATTTAAGTATTCTCATCTTAGCCTGCATATGGTATTGATTTGGTGTTATACCCATTTCTTTTTTAAAAATTCTTATAAGATGAAATTTTGAAATAAAGAATGTTTTTGAAAGCTCATCTAGGTCAAATTTCTGATCGGCATGATCAATTATGTACCTGCAGATATCAGCAACGACTGTATTACTGCAGGTATTTTCATTTTCGTATTTATGTGAAACAACATCAGAGACCAATTCTAGTATTGAATTAAAGAATTCATCTTCGTCATTATTGTCTTTAAAATTTGAACATAGGGACATGAATCTTTCACTGTCTTTATCAGAAACATAATAGTCATTAAAGTATAACCTACATGACTTTGTTTTAAGTTCATTTTTAAAACAGATAGTTATATATTCATATGTAGAATCAGACTCAAACTTTACTGCAGTATTAGAAGGAATAATAAAAATATCAGATTTTTTTAGCAGTTTTTCATGATTGTTTATATTAAATGATACATTGCCATCAAGAACAGCACCAATGCAGAAACATTCATGGCTGTGCATTGGGAAGCAGTGATTGCTTTTTCCATATAAAATTTCAACATTACCATGTTCATAAAAATGCAGATTATTTTTCACATAAATCACCTCTGATACTATAATTATACTATATAATTTGTGGATACTTAAGGTTTTTAATTTAATAGAGAAAAAGTTCAATTTTGGTGTATAGAATTTTACGTGGCTGTAGAGAAAAAGCGTAAAGAATCGACAAAATTAGACGAGAATTTTAACGGTAAGTTTGATTTGATTATAAAAAAGGAAGGAAATACAATTTATGAATAATGAAAATCAAAATGATGTTAACACGTTATATTATGAGAAATGTAATAAGTTTTTAATAGCAATGGGATCTTTAATATGTATTCTTACTACCATTATGGGGGTGGCAAGGTATTTTAAGGGGGATAGAAGTATTTATTTTGTTATTTTAATGGTATGTATTACTGCTATGTTTATTGGATCTGGAATATATGCCTTAAAAACAAACCCTAGTAGTAAAAAACTCCCTTGGGTTTGTGCAGTATTATTCTCAATAACATATATTGCGAATGTATCAAAATCAGAGGTTCCAGCAACACTTACAATGCTTTATCCAGGTATAGTGCTATTTTTAGTATATAAAAATAGAAGGATTATTATTTTTCAACATTTATGCTGTGCTATAGCAATAATGTTGTTTTTTGTTAATAATGCTGGTAAAGATGTTATATCTGAAGCCGGAGTTATACTTATAATAATCCTTATATTTATACCTACTGCTTCGTATATAGGTAAATTATTAAAAATGTTAGATCATTATATGAATTTAAGTATTGATCAGGTAAATAGTCAGAAAAATGATCTTGAAGAAATGTTTAGCCGATTAAAGAGCACTTCTGATAATGTTAAAACACATTCAGAAGAACTTAAAGTTATCGTTAATGAATTTGGAGAAAGCACAATTACTGTTAATAAATCTATAGATGAAATAGCAGGGGGGGCAAAAAATACAGCACAGAGTATTCAGGAAGAAACTATTCTTATTGATAATATAAATAAGAAAATTAAGGATGTTTCTTTATCAACTATGGAAGTTAGTAAATGCTCAGAAGCTGCTTCGGAAGCCGTAGCTAATGGAACTAAATCTATGGATATGCTTGCCGAGAAGAGTAGATATATCATGCACAAAAACAGTGCTGTAAGTGCCAGTATGAAGGAACTTGAAGTTAAATCTTCTGATATAGCATCGATAACTAATGTAATTTCTGAGATTGCAAACAAAACTAACCTTCTTGCACTTAACGCATCAATTGAGGCTGCAAGAGCAGGTGAGGCTGGAAGAGGATTCGCAGTAGTTGCTGAAGAAATTTCAAAGCTTGCAGAAGAATGTAGAGCTAATGCTGAAAACATTGAAAAAATAGTTGTTCAACTTCAAAATGATACAAAGGAATCTGTTTTAAATGTAGAAAAACTTGTTGAAGAAACTATGGCTCAAGGCCAGATAGTAACTAACACTAGTGAATCATTCAAGAAAATAGAAGAATCTATAAATACTGTACAGGATGAAATACTAGATGTTAATAAGCATATGAAAGATGTTATTGATGCAAATGAAAAAATACTGACAAGTATAATGTCATTATCATCAATATCTGAAGAAACATTAGCTGTATCAGAGGAAAGTACAAGTATATCATCAGAAAGTCTTATAAAAGTTCAAATACTTGAAAGTATAAGTGATAATATATACTTATCAATGAGGGAACTGGAAAAATATTTTGAAAAATAAGTGTTATAACAAATAGGAAAAGCTTCAGTACTAATGTTAGTGCTGAAGCTTTTTGTTATATTAGTAAATTAATTAGTTACCTTTTCTGTCGGGTGCTTTGTCTGTTTTGAAAGTTGAGTTCTTTAATGGTGATAAAAACTCATTGTCAAAGTAGTCGCTTTTCTTTTCAAAAGCTGTATTTACTGTTGAAAGACCATCTCTTTCTATAATTGTTTTCTTATCTGAGAAAAGATTTGTACCAAGCCCTAATCTATCACCTGATATTTGTACATCCATACTTGATAGTATAGTTGGGAACATGTCATAAGGAGCAAATTCCCTATTTGTTGTTTTTACAGGCTTGACAGGTGAATTAAGTATTAAATTAAATGTGCTTCTTCTGTACTTTGGATCAAAATCTTTAAAGAATTTTTTGTCCATACTTAAATGGTCACCTGTTATAACTACAGTTGTGTTTTCATAAAACGGCTGTTGCTGAATCCAACGTACAAACTTAACAGCTTCTTTTGTTGAGTGGGCAATTACATTTGCATACTGTTCAGGATATTTCTTTTCCACTTTGTCAGTCATATAACCGTCTGGGAAATGTGTATCGGCAGTTTCCATTGTAAAGTTGAATGGTTTGCCTTCATTATGAAGTCTAGTTAATTCATCTTTAGCAAACTCATAAAGTTTTTCATCTTCAAATCCCCACCATACAAAGTAGCCTGGAGGTACAAGTTTTTTAGCTCTAGCAGCTTTTGAGTCAAAGATATTGAATTTACCATGGTTTGTAAAGAAAGCTGTAAGTCCCCCAAAATCTGCATCGGCACCAAACATTATCGTCTGATTATATCCTTTTGCTGCTAATATATCTCCTATAGTAACTGTTCCAGGAAGAAACTGTCCATCAAGGCCATATTTGTTTTTAGCAGTAGAAACTTTAAGAGGTATTCCAGCACTCATATTAACCATGCCTGCAACAGACCATGAAGATCCATATGTCTGATTTGCTCCGCCGAATTTATCGTTATGAGAAAAATGGACTCCTTCTTTTGCAAGTTCAGTAAGTTCTGGCATTATATTCTCGTCCATGTATCCACCAAGATCTTTTGAAAGATATGAATTTTCCATTGATTCAAGATAAATATGAATAAGATTTCTCTTTTTTTCAGGGAAAGTCATTTCTGTCTTTCTTGGGTCAACATAATTTTTTTCAAAATAATTTGATGTAGAGAAATATGTAACGACAAGGTCGTTTAAGTGTAGTTTCTTTACACCGTGCGCAACACCACCAACAAGTATTACTAATGACAAAACCCATGATAGGATTTTAATTAATTTAGCTGAGCATACTTTAATTGTTTTATCCTTTATTTCTAAGAATCTATCTGTATTAAGATTTATAAATATAAGGAATAAAACTGTTGTTGATACTATAGCAAATACAGGAGTAAATATAATTTCTGTTACCATACCTGTGCTTGTACCTTTTAATGGTGAATTAAGGTTAAATAAAAATTGTTCTGTAGTAATTTCACCAAAATAATCAATGAACCAGTTTGAAAAATATATAAATACTGATCCGATTATAAAGAATAAAGTCATAAGTAATTTAACAAAGAATGACTTCTTTGAAAAAGCAGTATAATCTTTAGTTAAATTATATCTTGTTACAAGCATTTTCTTGATAAAGATTAAAAGTAATCCCGCTATTAATGAAAATGCTATGTACTTAAGAGATAATGAAAGATTATATCTCGTATAATCAAGTATGTAAGGTATATTCAATATGTATTTGAAAATACTCAGCATAATTATGTTATAGAAAAAAGTGTAAAGTGAAAATTTTTTTATGAAATTTGTGGCTTTTTTTTCATCTTCTAATAAGACAAAACTTACTGAAGATAAAAGAATTCCCACAAGTAGTAAAGTAAATATTTGCATAATGTCCCCCTATATATTTTTAGTAACATAAAGAGTATATCATTATTAGAAAAAAAGTGAATAGAAATTATTTTTTTTTGTTAATATTTACAATTAAGTTGCATAGTGCTAAAATACGTATAAATTTATAGTGTGTTTGGGGTGATATGAATGAAATTGATACATACTAATGGGAGAGATATCAGATTTATAAATTTGTGCAGAGAACTTGATGATTATCTTGATGATACAGTTGGTAAGGACAAGCAAAATACAGAATACAATGTATATATCCTTTAGTAATTGCTATATTGCTTATATGGTTATATGATTATTGTTGTACTTTTATTTATAGGAGGAAGCTTAATATGCAGAATTTAAAAGTTACATATCCTGAATATTTTAAGAAATTCAGATGTATTGGTGGAGTTTGCGAAGACAGTTGCTGCATTGGATGGGATATTGACATAGATAAGATTTCTTTTAGAAAATACTTTAGAACTAACAATGTTGAAATGAAGAGAATTTTTCAAAAGAATCTAAGAAATAATGATGATTATATAAGTGAAAATATAGATTATGGTAAAGTAAAGCTAGCAAAGAATAAAAGATGTCCGTTTCTTGATGATAAGAATTTATGTATTATTTATACTAACATGGGTGAAGAAAGTCTTTCTAATGTATGTACATTCTTTCCAAGAGTATTAAATAAGGTGGATGAGAATTATGAAATTTCACTTGATGTTGCTTGTCCTGAAGCTGCAAGGCTTGTACTTATGCAGAAAGATACAATTAAGTTTGTGGAACATGAAGAAAGTTTCACAAAATATATTGTATCAAGAGATATGGATACGAAGGACAGGAAGTTTGATGATACATCAGTAAGATATCTTAAAGAAATAAGAGAATATAGCACAAAGATACTTCAAAATAGAGAATATGATTTGGACAGAAGAATGTATATGCTTGGACAGTTTATTAACGATGTAGATGATGAAATCAGAAATAACTATAATAATGTGAAAAATTATATAAGAAATTATGATGTAAGCAGCATAGACATGATGTTTGATAATGATGGCATAAATTATATCCTTCAGGTAGACTTCTTTAAAAGGATGATCAACATGCTGCACGTTGAAACAGACGTGGAAAGCGAATCGTTTAAGGAATATACAAGAAAAGCTGTGGATAGTCTTCATCTTAATGAAGATGACTGTATCCAGAAATATTCAATGATGTATGTAGAAAAGTTCAAAAAATATGAAATGAATTTCATGAAAAAGTATAGTTATATCCTTGAAAATTATCTTGTTAACTTTATTTATAACAACCTTTTTCCATTTTCTGAAACGGAATTCATATTTGATGGCTATATAATGCTTTTAAAGAGATATTCGTTCATTAGATTTTATCTTGTGGGGTTATATCTATACAATAACGAAAAACAGACAGAAGACGAGATAGTAAAGTTTATACAGTCATTTTCTAAGACTATAGAGCATCACAAAACATATCTTGTTGATTCATTAGCTTACATTAAGATGAAAGAATTCAACAATATGCAGTTCGCAACAACACTTATTTAATGCGTAAAGCATAATATCTTGATAAAGATTTGAGATATGAGAGCAGAGATAAGAGAACAGGATGGGGCTGTCGCATTAGCAGTTAAAAACTGCTGGCGGCAAGCTCCTTTTTCATATACATTTTTTGAAATTCTATGTGAAAAAATGAACCTATTTAAAAATAAGCGCACTTTAATAGACTATATTAAAAATATAGTTTTTTTATTATTTTATGCTGTTTGTTTTAAATCAAATAAATGTTGCCCCGTATGTTCTGACTGAATTTTATTATGCAGTTTATTCACATTATAAGCCAATGCAAGAAGTATACTTTCTGCAAGTACATTTTCTTTTCCACGACATAAAAATCTTCTAAAGCCCATATCTTGCTTTATCGCGCCGAAGGAACCTTCTACCTGAATGCTTCTGTTTAGTCTAAGTTTACAACCTTCTTCGCTAATTATTCTCTCAAAATCCTCTTTTCGATAATGATTGAATTGCTTTGATGTTTCGAGTTTTTTTGTTCTATCTTCCAATGGAGTTTTACAATTATGGCCTTTTATACAACTAGCTTTAAATTTGCAGTTATTACAATTTTCACAAGTATAAATTGTTTTGGTACTTACATAACCAGTTTTAGATTTTCTTTTTTTTATATCATTTGCGTAAAGCCTTCTATTATTTTTACAGACAT
>NZ_VULX01000031.1 GCF_009696465.1 Inconstantimicrobium porci
TTTATCCCCAAATGAATATGAAGATAAATATTACTCAGAAAATATAAAAAATGCATGTTAACTATAAAAAATATAATAATATAATTTATCCGAATTTAATTTGTACTTTTTCTTGACATAGTACCAATAATACTGACACAGCCCAAAGGATATCAAAAAGAATTTAGCAGAAAAAATGAATTTATCGCCAAAGTTTTTAAAAAGAGATTCCCTGGATTAAGAGAACCCTTAATAAATCGTCATATCAAATACAATGAAACAATAAAATTCTGTGAACAACTTGAGAAAGAAGGTAAGGCTTTAATTCTTCGCCCTAGTGAAAAAATAAATAGCTTTGAAAAAGATGTGAATCTTATTAAGAAATACTATGATGAAGGATATAATATGGCAGTTAAGAATCTCAACAAAATAAAAGCAATCTACAACGAAGACTAGATTACTGTAAAAAATACGACTACTGCATTTATAAATCACTCCTGTAAAATTGGACATTCCACCTCAAAAGTGGAATTTGTTCCCCCCTTTTCACTTCATATCTTAATACATTCATTATATAAAGTTTGGAAAAATATCTCAATATATTAAATCTTAATATTTACTTATTATTCTCTTAACTAAAAATCAGCCTACACACAAACATATTTAGCTGCATATAAGCTGACTTTACATTACGGAATTTATTTTATTTCTATAACGTCGTATCCTTCTTCTTCAATAGCTTCTTTAATTTCTGCATCAGTGGCACTAGTTTCTAAAGCTGCATACTTTCCTTCAAGACTAACTTCTATGTTCTTTGAATCCTTTAGTCCTTCAAGTGCCTCTCTTACATGAGCAACGCAATGGTTACAGCTCATTCCTTCTATCATGATCTTTTTCATATATATTATCCTCCTGATTATTTATTATTAAAGATGTTTAATTAATATCATAATACCTATCTATAAAACAGAAGATCAGAATACAATAATCAATGATCATTGACTACCGCTCTATAACTTTTTGTATATATTAGTAATAATAATAAAACATCTCTTTTATGCTTTAAACCTTCTAAGTCTTAAGGCATTAAGCAGTACTGATACTGAGCTGAAGCTCATAGCTGCAGCTGCAATCATAGGATTTAACAACGGACCGCCAAATAGGTGAAGCACGCCCATTGCTACTGGGATTCCTAAAATATTATAACCAAATGCCCAAAAAAGATTTTCTTTGATATTCTTAATTGTCGCTCTGCTAAGCTTGATTGCTAAAATTACATCTCTTAAATCGCTTCTCATAAGGACTATATCAGCTGATTCTATGGCAACATCTGTACCAGATCCAATAGCAATACCAACATGTGACTGTGCAAGCGCCGGTGCATCATTGATTCCATCCCCAACCATGGCAACTATGCTGCCATCACTTTGAAGCTTCTTCACCTCAGCTGCCTTATCTTCTGGAAGAACTTCTGCAAGCACGATATCTATGCCTACTTGATCCGCAATTGCTTTAGCTGTTCTTTCATTATCACCAGTTATCATGGCAACTTTAATGCCCATGTGATGAAGTGACTTTATTGCTTCATAGCTGCTATCCTTAACTGTATCTGCCACAGCAATAATACCTTTAAGCTCACCTAAAACAGCTATAAACATTGGCGTCTTTCCCTGTGAAGCTAATAAATCAGATTTTTCTTCATATTCCCCTAAGTCAATATTATTTTCCCTCATCAGTTTTTTATTTCCTAAAAGAACAGTACTGCCTTTTACTTCTGCACATAATCCATGTCCAGGTATAGCTTCAAAATCTAAAATTTCTTTTAATGATAACTTTTTATCTTCCGCACTTCTTACTATGGCCTCGCCAAGTGGATGCTCTGACCCCTTTTCGCAACTAGCTGCAATAGATAATAGTTCATCTGCATCGATTCCGCCATTAGTAACTATATCAGTAACCTTAGGCTTTCCTTCTGTTATAGTTCCTGTCTTATCAAAAACAATCGTATTGATCTTATAAGTTGTCTCCAGTGCTTCTCCACCTTTTATCAGCACTCCATTCTCAGCACCTTTTCCTGTACCAACCAATATTGCAGTAGGCGTTGCAAGACCAAGTGCACACGGACATGCTATTGTAAGAACTGCAATAAAGATTGATAATGCAAAGACTGGAGTTTCTCCTGCAAACAGCCATGCTAAAGATGAAATTAAGGCTAGTGCCATTACTATAGGTACAAAGTAAGATGAAATAACATCTGCCATTTTTGCAATAGGCGCCTTTGATCCCTGTGCTTCTTCAACAAGCTTCACTATGTGTGCAAGTGCTGTATCCTTGCCGACCTTTGTCGCCTTATACATTATGTATCCATTCTTATTGATACTTGCGCCTACAACACTGCTTCCCACAGTCTTTTCAACTGGCAAGCTTTCTCCTGTAAGCATTGATTCATCTATTGATGTACTTCCTTCTATAACTTCTCCATCAACAGGCAGCTTTTCTCCTGGCTTTACTACGATAATATCATTTACCATAACCTCTTCTATTGGAATAACAGATTCCTTACCATCTCTGATAACAACAGCTGTCTTTGGAGCAAGTCCCATAAGCTTCTTAATAGCTTCTGAAGTCTTTCCTTTAGAAACTTCCTCCAGGAACTTACCAAGTGTTATCAGCGTAAGAATAACAGCAACAGATTCAAAATAAAGATGCATTGCATATTCATGATTCCCAAGAACTATCTTGTATATTCCAAAAACACTGTATAAGAATGCTGCACTTGTACTTACTGCTATCAGTGAATCCATATTAGGACTTAACTGAAATAGATTCTTATATCCTACACTGTAAAATTTATAACCCATAACAGCTACTGGAACAGTTAATGCAAGCTGTATAAGAGCAAAATTTAATGGATTTGTCATCATATCTATAGCATGTGGCAGAGGCATGCCAAGCATATGTCCCATACTAATAATTAAAAGTGGTACAGTAAAAATACATGAAACTATAAATCTTCTTAATAGAAGTTCCTTTGCTGTTTTCTTTTCTGGATTTTCCTGCCTTTCTTCTTCCTTAACAAGCTTATAGCCTGCTTTTTCTACTGCTTTTTCTATATTCTCTACGCCTGTTTTATTTTCATCAAATTCAACAGTAAGATTTTCAGCAGCAAAGTTTACTGTTGAGTTTTCAACTCCTTCAAGCTTCTTTGTGACTCTTTCTACTCTTGCAGCACATGCTGAGCATGTCATGCCTTCTACTTTAAAAACCTTTTTTGTCATATCTTCCTCCTTCTTTATTTACTCATTACCTTTTCAAGTATCTTAATTATTTCTTCTATCTTCTCGTCACCATTATCATTTCCAAAAGCTTCCTTTACGCAGTGGTGAAGATGGTTTTCTAATATGATTAAATTAGATTTTTTTAAAAGCGACTGTGTTGCTAATATTTGATTAGATACATCTACACAGTATCTTCCATCATCAATCATCTTAATTATTCCTTCTATCTGTCCTTTAGCAGTCTTAAGCATCTGAAGTGCTTTTTTTCTTTCTATATTTTTTTCTATCAATTCTTTTCCTCCCTCCCCCCATTGGGGGGTGTGTTTATGTACTAAATTATAATCACATATTTAGTTTTGTCAACTGGAAAATATTTATACAGCCAAAAAGCAGTAGAACTTCTTCTACTGCTCGTAACAAATACTTTATATACAATATTTATTATTAATTTAAGACCTATGCAGAGCCGACTTGGAGCTTGTCAACGGAGGAATCGAAATAGGTCTTGAAATCCTAATCTATTTAAATCTCTCTGCCAGTTTTGTAAATGCTGGTAGTGATTTTTCAATCTTCTCATAAGAAACACAATAAGCAATTCTTACATAACCAGGGCATCCAAAAGAAGATCCTGGAACAAGAAGCAGATTGTATTCTTTTGCTATCTCGCAGAACTTTTTGTCATCCTCAATAAATGCTTTAGGAAATAAATAAAATGCACCCTGAGGTTTAACACATTCAAATCCTAATTTGACAAGGTGATTATATAATAAATCCCTGTTTTTCTTATACACATTAACATCAACTTCAGAATCAAGATTTCTAGCTACGACTCTCTGGAATAATGATGGTGCATTAACAAATCCAAGTATTCTTGTAGCAACTTTAAGTGCAGCCATTACTTCTTCAAAATCATCCATTTCGCTGTCAACTGCAATATAACCTATTCTTTCACCTGGCAGTGATAATGATTTGCTATATGAATAACCTACAAATGAATTCTTATAATAATTCAAAATATATGGAACTTCTACTCCGTCATATGCAATCTCTCTGTATGGTTCATCTGAAATTAAATAAATGCTTGTCCCGTACTCTTCTGATTTTCTAGTTAGAATCTTCGCAATACTCTTTAGTGTAGAATCTGAATAGATAACTCCTGTAGGATTATTAGGTGAATTTATAATAACAGCTTTTGTTTTGTTATTAATAGTTTCTTCAAACCTTTTAAGATTAGGTTCAAATGTATTAAAATCAGGTGGCACTTCTTTAAGTACACCTCCAAAATTATCGCAGTAAAATCTATATTCACCAAAGTACGGTGCAAAAGTTATAACTTCATCATCTGGATTTAAGATACTTTTTAATATTACATTAAGCCCACCGGCTGCTCCAACTGTCATAACAATATTTTCTTCGCTAAGGTTTACTCCATGTTTCTTATTGATAAACTCTGCTATAGCCTTTCTCACATCTTCATAACCTGAATTGTTCATATATCCGTGAACAAAGTTCGGAGATTCATTATCAAGAATATATTTTACTGATTCTTTTACACTGTCTGGTGGTTCAAGATTTGGATTGCCCAGACTAAAATCAAAAACATTTTCCTCCCCATATATTTGTGCAAGACGTCTTCCTTCCTCAAACATTGCACGTATTGTAGAACTCTTACTTACAAAAGTCTTCATCTTTTTTGATATCATGTTTTTATCCCCCTTTTGAATACTAAATAATCATTAAATTTTCGGATGTATTTTTTGCTACACTCTTAAGTACTGCCTGCACAATAGAATTGCATACATATTGTGCAAATATAATGTCTGACTCAAATCCCTTTAGCTTTACATACTCATTTAAATTACTATTAATAAAGTTTGCAACATAACAAAGATCAAGGTCATCATTTCTGCACGAAGAATCATACTTATATTCCTTAGAAATTCTTCCAAGCACCATTTCATAGTGGACATGAGTTTTAAATTTTCGTTTAAACTCCCATCTTTCCTCATGTGCAAGACAAAAATAATCTGATACGAAATGACATACAACCCCTAGTTCCTGGTTAAACTTATTTCTTCCATATTCATTTACAATTTTCTGCTCAGATAGTGAAGCAAGAAAATGAATTTTGGAAACTATCATATTAAAACTCTCTTCTTTATAATGCTTTTTAAATTTATATGATGAAAAGTTATCAGGTTTCAAATTTCCTCTTATAAAATTTTTATCATTGATCAAATACTTAGTATTAACATCAAGACTTTTAATTATATTTTTAGCAATCACCTTATGGGTTCCAGCCAGCAAAATACAACTGCTCCTTTCTTTAAGTAATCTTATTGATATTATATCTCTTTTTAAACAAACAATTATTACTTTTTGTAAATTATTATAAAATATACAATACAACATTATATAAAAAAGTACTTCCACAAATTAATATCTGCAGAAGTACTCTAAATTATCAAATTAATATTAAAGAATATTATTCTTTTTCAATGATTTGTAGCAATAATTAATGATATCACTTCGTTTAATTATTCCAATAAACGTATTATTATCGTCCACTACCGGCACAAAGTTCTGTGATACAGCAAGTGTTATAAGACTCTCTATATCAGCACCAATTGAGACAGGCTTATGCTTGACCTTTCTCTTAATATCTTTAACGATTACTGTATTGGCATTCTTAAAATTCAAATCAGGCGTATTCTTAAGTTCCCAAAGAAGATCTCCTTCTGTGAGAGTCCCAATATACTTTCCACTTTTGTCTATAAGTGGAATAGCAGTATAACCATGCCTCTCCATCCTCTCCATAACTTGTCTCATTGTTGAATCTATATTTTCATAAACGACTTCATTTTTAGGTGTCAAAAAAAATGCTATATTCATTTAATGCCCTCTCTTTAATTCTCAATTATTCTTATAATTACATTTTATCATTTCTTAAGCTTTTTTCAAATTTATAATTATATCTTAAATAAGCAGTATCATCTAAAACTGTATTAATTTCGTTGTACATCTCCTGTCCTGTCAATGATTCTTTGATAATTACTTCCTTTAATACTTTACTTTTGCATCTGCTACATACACAAAGACTTATAAATCTCCAGCCAAAATATTTAAAATCTTCTTCAACAGCCAGTTCATTTCCACAGTGTGGGCATTTATAATTAATTTTATGTTTATCTATTATCTTATCTTCAATATTCTTTGCAGAAAAGACTGCTGCATTATAAACATTTTTAATCACAAAATTCTTAACGCTCCTAGCGTTATACAGCCTTTTAAACACTTTAGCTGTACATAAACAGTCATAAAGTGCATCATGAAGTTTTTCACTCTCAACATTTATCTTAAGTTCTTCAACTGCATTCCTAAGACTTAATGACTTTTTCTTGGCCAACATCCTGCTACAATACTCCTGCAAATCAATGTAGTCACCAAGCCATGTTTGTATATCATATTTATGATACCTAGCATTTTTAATAAGCTCTGCTACATCATCTTTTGCCCATGAGCATAAAATGTCCTGTCCTACAAAATCTCTAAGCTTTGTAATTGCATCGTAAAAATTTTCACCTTCTTTAAGCATATCTTCTGTAATATGTGTTATCTCAGTAATCTTTGGATTAAGATCAGCAAATATGGTAGGCTTGATAAAAACTTTAAGTTCATCAGTCTGATTCATATACTTATCAAGTTTTATTGCACCTATTTCAATGATTTCATTATCGAAATCAATATCCTTCAAATTACCATGATCCTCAAAATATCCAGGATGGTATTTGGTAATATTGGTTAAATTATTAAATTCTAAGTCAACAATTACATAGCCCATATATAAATACATCCCCTCGACTTTATCTCATATATAATTATGGCACAAACACAAGAGAATTTCACTAATAATTTACATTATTGACTTCGGTTTCAAATTTAAATTCAATATATATAAATTGTATTAATTATCATTTCTCTTCAATATACCTACCGCAACACCTAATATGTTTACGTTTCTATCTTTTATCTTTATGGGACTGTATTTTTCATTTTCCGGCATTAAACATGGCTCATTATAAAACTTAAGTCTCTTAAGCGTAGCACTTCCGTCAATATCAGCTGCTACAATATCATTATGATCTGCATAGTTCTGTCTTTTAATAAGTATAAAATCGCCATCTATAATATTAGCATTTTTCATACTATCTCCTTTTACATGAAGCAGAAACATATTTTTCTCGTCCTTTAGGCAAACATTAGGAAACTTAAATGTGCTTTCCATCTGTGAATTAATTAAAATAGGCTCACCAGCAGCGATATCAGAGAACACAGGTACACTTATCTGTTCATTTTGCTCATATATAATACTATCTGCATCTTCATCATTCTTGTCATATACCATTATTTCATCATCATAAGAAGCTGTATCTCTCTTAAAATCAATTACTTTATTATGTTTCAAGTCAACAAATTCATATTTTGCAATTGTATCCTTGTTTTTGTTGATGCTTGTAACTTCTCCCTTAAAATTAAATGTTCTGATTTTATCTTCTTCATCAAATAGAGTCTTTATATTGATGCCCTTCTTAAGATATGCATTGCTATAATCCATCCTGTCATTATTAACTATACAAATAAAATTTGAATAAGGTTTATTGTCATATAATTTTCTTAAAAACTTTATTTCACCCTTCTTCATTCTTTCACAATCATCTACTATAATATGTACAGCTCCCTCTCTATACTTTGAAAGACTCTTAATTGCATATAACACATAATCATACTCATCCATTAGTCCGTCATAAGACAACAAATCAGTATAGTTACATGATATGTTATATAGTGCACGTCTAGAATCAGAGTTCTTCTTTATCCTTTTACCTCTGCCTTTTCGATTAATATTAAGGTATTCATCCTCATCAAGTGCACATGATTTTATCCAGTTAACTTCATCTAGGACAAATTCAATTGGAAGCTTTTTTATCAGCTTAGATTTTTTATATTTTTCGATGGCTACACTTAAAGCTATTTCAAGTCGTTCCATCTTTTCTTCTTCTGATGCTGTCTTAAGACACATTCTCTTATCTTTTATATAAGCTTTAGCATACATTTCAATAATTTCGTTAATTGAGGTCATATGTACTCTGTCAGTGCTGTCTGAAAATAATGTCATGTACTTATATTTATTTTCCTTACTGATGTTTTTATAAAGGCCACCTGCATTTATACAGCTTTTTTCATCACCGCATACATAGATAATTTTATCATTATCAAAAAGACAGTATTCATTTTCAAGTAACACAGCCTTATTTAATGCTGCAGTAGTCTTTCCTGTTTTTATATTTCCTTTAATGACCTGAAATCCCATATGCTTATTTTTCATGAATCTCAACTGACTTTTTTGAAGTTCCATATTTCCACCACTTTTCTAATAATTCAACACAGCACCTGTCAAATTATTCATAACCTGTGCCATGTATTTATAATTAATTTTTTCCTTTGTATCTTCTTTTGTATTTATATCATCACTTCTGTATATACCTGTATCTGTTAATATTACAGCATTATAATTATTTTCCCAGAATAACTTTGCAGCTGACTTCTGCTTTTCTAGCACAATATTTGATGTCTTTGTCAACACTGGAAAGTTAGATATTTTCTTCATACCTCCAGATATATCATTATTTAAAGATGCAGAATTTTTATCACTAATTACAGCAACATAATTTCCCCTGTTAGGATTATTTATTCCGTTAAAAGGATATCTCTGAGTAAGAATTTCTTCACTATATCTTCCTATAGAATCTATCACAATTACACCAGCAACTTTTTCATTCTGTTTTTTTAACTTATCTATATAAACAGAACTTCCAGGGAATTCTGAGTTTTCCTTGTCTCTCTGCAGATTAACAAATGCAGTAACTTCTATATCTCTGTTGCTTTCTTTACCCTTCATCTGCTCAGCTATTGAAAGAAGTGCTGTAATACCGCTGTTCTGAGCATCTACTCCCTTTTTTATATTACTGTCATAATTTGTACACAATACTATCTTAGAATCTGATTTTTTTGTTCCTTTCTTTCTGCCAATAACATTAGCTACAGTTTTTCCCTGACACTCAAATTCCTGAACTGTCACCTCAAAACCACATTCTTCTAATTCATTAGCAATGTAGTCTTTTGCTTTATTTAAATTATCTATATTTTTAATATTTCTAATTTCAAGTTCATCCGAAAACTTATTAATATTTTTTTCTATACTCTTGTTAATACTTTCATCTGCTGTCCAGACTATATCTTCTTTTTTATAACTCCATCCAAATGTTAATGTTGCAAGTATAAACATCAGTGATGCTAAAACAATAACCCAGTTAATCTTTTTCTTCACTTTATCTCTCCCCAAACAAACTAAATTAAGGATGAAAGTGTAATACACTTTCCAATGCAATAAAAAATGCTTAATAGCATTATACCATAAATGCTATTAAGCATGTTTATTTTTATATTATCTTTATATTTTATTAAGACATTTTTAAGCTATTCATTTTAATTTATCTTAGAACTTTGTAAATAACTGCTTGCATCTTTCCGTCAAATCTTTTTGTCTATTCTTCATATTTTCCATGTTCCAGTCTGAAAGTATTGCAATTTCTTTAGTTATATTGAAATCGCCTTTTTTAAGAATGTACGAAGACATCTTTTCAGCAAATGCCTTATTATTAGACTTTGTGCTCTTAGTTCCTGAAATTAAAATAAGATTTCCAAGCCTGTTTGCATAATTTCTTCTCTGTTCATTTGAAAAGTTAGTTGTCCAATAAACGTCCTTTGCATTTCTAGGAAGAATATGTTCAAGCATTATCTTATCACTGTATGAAACTTCCTTATCTCTTGACATTTCCATATCTAGTCTTATAAGGATATACTTAGGAACCATCATTCTGCCCTTACTGTAGAATTCTATGTCATTTAATGAATTCTCAAAATAAGCAGCTGTTCTGTCTATATCACTTGTGAATATATCAGCTTTCTTAACATCTAAGCCATTATCACAGTTATCTATAGCATCGATAATCTTATAAACTCTTGTAAGTCTGTCAGCAAATGAATTACCATTCACCCAGTCAATTACTATTCTCTTTTCAAGAGCTTTAACGAATTCTAAAGTCATAGAATCATCATTAAACTTCTCAACAAATCTTACTACTGCAGCCATCCACTCATCATAAGGAAGAAATCTTCTCATAATAGTAATAAGATTCTTATAATAAATATCATCAGCTTTGTTTCCTGTGTTTATTGAAGCATCTAAAATGTAAGAAGAATATATTTCTTTAACACTGTGAATGTGTTCAACAAATTTTATTCCTCTGTACTCTGGATCATTTACAAAGATATTCTTATTGAATTCTTCAAATACTGTAGTATTGGCTTTCTTCTTAAGCTTCATAGTTCTGATAAAACCAATAATCATTTCCATGTTATCTTTACCAAGGTCAGCTTCATCAGCCTCCCACATGTCGGCGTATTTAGCTCTTATATCAGAACTGATTACTCTAAGGTTTTCACTCTTTAATAAGTCTGAATTAGTAAGAGGAAGACCTCTGGCGTTTATAACATTGAATAATCTGAATGCTGATGTAAATGAATCAGTTGTAATTACTACAAGTACGACTTTCTGAAGAAGGTATTTTATAAAGCTATTTATCTTATCTTTTAAAATATTGCCTTCTTCATCCAGGAATTTCTCCCTAAACACCTCAACTGCAGTTATCATATTTGCTTTTGCTTCTTCAAACTCTGACTTGTCTTCATTTATAAGTTTTAAAGTTCCGCCCATTGATAAAATATATTCTTTAAAGAAGTCAAGTTCTTTGCCTCTTACTTTAACTCTAAGACTCTCTTTTATCCCTAAAAGTTCATTTGGCTTCTGGTATATAAGTGATGAAAGCACTGTCTTATAATCTTCGCTGTCTATCATATCTCTTAGACATGCAATAAGCATAATTATTGACGTTAATCTCTGCTGTCCATCAATAACATCATACAGCCCCCAGCCATCATCCTTAAACTCTTTTGAACATAATACAATACTTCCTATAAAATATGGCTCATATGATTCAAAAGTATCACCAAATTCATTTCTATTTAATTCTATTGATTCTTCAATATCATCAACAAGCTGGTTTAAATTCTCTCTATTCCATGAATAAGCTCTTTGATAATCTGGAATTTCAAAAAGAAACTTATCACTAAATAAATCTTTTATATAGTATTCCTTTGCCTTTATCTTTTCTGTGAACAAAGCCAATTCCTCCTAACATAAAAACTCTTCATATTATATCAAGAAATCAAATATTTGTCTAAAACTTTTAAATGTCAATTCCAGCCATTCTCATAAGGTATACAGCATTTCTTGTAGTTGACTTTCCTCTTCTAAGCTTATAGTCAAACTTAATTTCATTGTTATCGTAATGTTCCTTGAAATGATAATTTGATACTCTGCTGTTTGTTTCCTCAAGATCACAAAGTTCAAGATCATGTGTTGAAAGCAGTCCCAAGCATGGCTTTTTTGAAAGCTGATTTAAAAGTATCTCTGCACCTGTATGCCTATCCATAGAGTTTGTGCCCTTGAAAAGCTCATCAAGAAGGAAAAATACCTTTTCATTATTCTTTACAGCATTCATCAGGATTTTAACCCTTAAGATTTCAGCATAGAATGACGATACATTTTCTTCAAGATTATCACCAATTCTCATGCATGTATAAATGTGCAGGATTGGTGTATTAAACTTCTTTGCATATACTGGCGATCCCAGGTAGCTTAACACCATATTAATACCTATTGTCCTTAAGAAAGTACTTTTTCCAGACATATTTGATCCTGTAATTAGTATAATACTCTTGCTTCTCTCAAGACTAAAACTATTGCTGACAGCCCTTTCCCCTATAAGAGGATGCGCTATATTTTCAGCACTTATTGTAAGACTTTGTTCAATATGTGGATATGAATATTCTTCATGATCACAACCAATGTTTGAAATACTGCTAAATGCTTCAAAATCGCCAATAGTATCAAACCATTCTTCAATATGGCTGCCATACTTTCTTCTCCATAACTCTAGTCTATATATTAGGTGATAATCCCATAAAAGTAGAATATTAATCAGAAAATATATCATATTGCTTCTATCACTAATCTTAGTACATATATCTGACAGTTCATTCATGGCATCACTTGCTTTAATATTATTTTTGTTCAGTCTATTCTTTAAATTGTTTGTCTCACTACTTACGAATGTCTCATTATCAATTATTCTTATGATTTTAAAATACTTGACAATGTTGTACTTAATCTCGTAGATGGTATTTAAAGCTTCTGCCATATCATTCTTTCCCAGTCTTAAAACAACTATATTTAACAATATCATAGCAAAAGGTATAACCTTAGAAATCGCATATGTTGTAAAATAGATTATTATTGAGGCAATAAGCACAAGCGGACATAATATTGATATTATCTTCATATAAGGTCTTGTAAGTTTTTCATTCTTCCCTTTTGCCCATTCTATAAACTCACTTGGATCTCCCTTGCCCTTATTATCAAAACTACCTTCTATCTCCATATTTTGTCTAAAATCCACTTTAGAAGCAAGTTCTTTTACAATAGACTGCCTTACATTTATTTCTTCTTTCTGAGGCAGCTTATTCATTAACAGCATATCACTTAATTTTTTTCTACCAAAGCTTGTTGTTGTGCTGTTTATAAGCTGAAACAATGAGTTCTTTCCAAATATATCAAGATCATCTGCAAATGGATGATCAGTGTTAAGATATTCGCTTCCAGTATCCTCAAACTTCTTCCATCCTCCATCAAGTCTATCCTGAGATTTTTTATTAACTTTTATATAACACTGTTTTTTCCTTACTTCGTTTAATGTTTTAGAATGAACTAAAGCAGTGATAATAAATACTGCTAATGAAGTAATAATTACAGCTACCGCCATTACATTACTATTTTTCTTATATGAGATATATAATCCTGCTAAAAAAGCACAGCTATAAGAAGACGAACAGCACTTAAAACATTAGCTTTTTTATTTAGTTCACTTATTTCATCACTGCATTTTTTAATTCTATTTTCATAAAATTCCTTTTTTCCTTCCATATAACATCACTCTCCAATAAAGTATTGCCCATATATATATTACTATATATTAGGAAATTTTACCAACAACCTCTTCTACCTTTTTTTCTGCCTGTTTAATTATATTAATTAAATCATCTGCCTTTAAGTCAAACATAAGTGGTATAGTTTTTATAAAATAATAGTTATTTTCCAGCAATACTGTTTCATAGCCATATGTCTCTACATTTATCTCATTAACTCTGCTGACTGCTTTTTCTGCATCATTATCATTAACACTTACGCCAAGAGGGATAAAAATCTTTATATGTGAATATTCATAAACAAAAACATTAATCTGTTTTTCCATTTTAAATGCAAACTGATATACATTCTTATCAATTTCTTCTTCTTCAAATTTTATATTATTATCATTAAGATACTTTGTTAAATCATTATATACGCTCATATTACTTTCTCCTATTCTATAACTTCATATATATCCTGAAGATACATCTCAAGTGTTGATACAAAATCAAGTACAAACTTTTCTAATTTTCTAAAGTTTACTGACTTATCAGTTATGGGAATAATAGTATCAGCAATTATCATATCATCAAGAGATCTAAATTTAATATAGTTATCTTCCAGACTATTAAGTTCATTTAATACTTCTAAAACTTCAATTTCTTTGCTTTTATCAAATGCAAGAGCATTCATAAGCCCTACAGCAATATTCTCATCTTCAAATCTAACATATAATTCATATTTATCTTTGCTATTTCCTTTTATCTGAAGAAATACAGTATCTTCATTTTCTTTAAATGGTATTTTGTTAATACACATATACTTTATAAATTTATTTTTTAATAACATGATTCCACCTCAATTTTATGAAAAAAAATATAGTATAGTTTATGGATTAATGTTAAAACTTAAATCCTAACCATACTATACATATTACATATATTCTATACAAAATAAAAGTATATTTTAATTTATCTAGAAATTGCAGTTATTAATTCACTTTCAGTCTTTTGTGGTCTTAGGATTTTAAGACCTTTGCAGAGCTAACCTTACGCCTGCCCACGGAAAATCGAAAGAGATCTTAAAATACTATTTCAAACTCTCATATATTTCATCAAGATTTTTCTTCATTGCCTGTAAATACTCTAAGTTATCTTCTTTACTTTCAAGAGTATATATCTTTTGTACTTTTGCTCCTGCTTCATTAGCAAGTGTTTCAGATGTCTTAGGACTTGCAAGGCTTTCTGAGAAGATAGTCTTTATATTATTTTCCTTGCAGTATGATGCTAATGATTCTAATGTTTTAGGAGTAACTTCACCTTCTCCAAACATATCCTCAACACTTTTTTGTTGTAGTGAAAAATCTCTACAAAGGTAGCCGAATGCTTCATGTCCTGTTACGAAATTCTTATTCTTTAAATTCTTAAATCTCTCTTCGTTATCGTTATAAAGAGTATCAAGCTCTTTTGAGAACTTCTCATAATTCGCTTCATAGTATGACTTATTCTTTTCATCAACTTTAACTAAAGCATCAAGTATTGCTTTGCTCTGATTCTTTGCTTCCTTTAAGCTAAGCCATGTATGTGGGTCTGTCTTTCCGTTTTCCTTAATAAGATTTACATTCTTGCTTGTATCTACAACTGTAACTTTTTCGCTAGACTCTGCTACTTCCAGAACCTTATCAATCCAGTCTTCCATACCTGCGCCATTGTATGCAAAAATGTCTGACTTTGTAAGTTCTTCAAGACCTTTTGCTTTTGGTTCAAAGTCATGAGGTTCAGTTCCTTCTGGTACAAGCATTGAAATATCAACCTTGTCACCTCCGATAGCCTGTGCAAATTCCCTTACAGGATTTATGCTCACTGTAATCTTAACCTTATTATCTTCTTTTGCTGTATTATCATTTTTACTGCATCCAGCAATACCTACCATCATCAACGCTGATAACGCTGCAGCAATTATTTTCTTTTTCATGCATGTCCTCCATTCGCAAATGATTTGCAACTTCCGTTAATAATACTATTATATATCTTAAAAGTTGTCAATATTTATAATGCACTATAATATTGCGTAATATTGCGTAATATTACTTAATATTGTTAATCATTTTAAAGAAACTATACAAAGAAGACGTACTATATGTAAGTGAAAAAAAGCATAAAAGAATGATAATAGATTTTTTGAGTTCCACTTAACGGTGGCGAGCAAAAAAACTATTTTGCGCGAATCAGTAGCAGAAACAATGGTATTCTTAAACAATATATGGCGTTAGTGATGAGGAAATCTAAGCTCTGCTTAATCTATTATCAAGACTTTGTAAAAATATATAGTTATTTATCAACTTCAATGCCACGAGGTTCTACAGCTGTAGAAAAGACTATCTGCGTTTCTGTATTTCCAAACTTCTGAAGCTGTCCAATAAAAGCATCAAGCTCCATTGTAGTATGATATGCAACTTTGATAAGCATGGAATATTTTCCGGTAACGCAGTTGCATTCAAGAACGTTTGGACAGGCTTTTATGAACGGATAAAATTCATCCTTCTCTCTGGGAGATACCTCTAAGTTTATAAATGCTGTTATATTATATCCAAGTTTCAGCTTGTCTACAGATGCTCCATATCCAGTTATGATACCAGCCTGTTCAAGTTTTTCTATACGTGCTGATACAGCAGGCGGTGATAAAAACACCTGCTCTGCTAAATGCTTTAAAGGATATCTTGCATTTTCCTGTAATAATTTTATAAGTTTAACATCTACTTTATCCATATTTACACCCCAATCAATAATTTATAAAACGCATTAACTTTTGTTAATAATCATCTATATAAAATAAAAAAGGCGTATCGACAGCATTAACTATCGATACGCGCCTTTGCGTTTCTATTTATATATTAACTTTTTTCATGATATATTACAAGCTTTTTAACATATTCACACAAAAAAAATGAAAGAATCAAGTACTAGAAATTAATTTCCTAAAGTCGCCTAATAATTTAAACTATTTTTATTCGTAATTTCTTCTACACTGTTTACACATTTACTATACAGTGTTAATCTTTGCTATATTAAATTTTATAAATTTTGAAAGCGGGGATAAATATTATGTATACAAGAATAGAAAATGATTCAATTGGAAGTATGGCAGTGCCTGAAGATGCTTATTATGGTGTACAGTCTCTACGTGCAAAAAATAATTTTCATATTACAGGAAAAAAACTTAATAGTGAAATGATAATAAGTCTAGCTCAGATAAAAAAAGCAGCTGCAATTACAAACAGAAATGCAAAACTTCTTGATTCTCATACTGCATCAGCAATAATTACAGCCTGTGAAGAAATTATAGAAGGATATTATCATGATCAGT
Source organism: Inconstantimicrobium porci (assembly GCF_009696465.1). GTDB lineage: Bacteria > Bacillota > Clostridia > Clostridiales > Clostridiaceae > Inconstantimicrobium > Inconstantimicrobium porci. Next base: position 16,774 of record NZ_VULX01000031.1, read on the forward strand.
TTATTGTTGATCCTATTCAGGGAGGTGCAGGAACATCTGCCAATATGAATGCTAATGAAGTAATAGCCAACAGAGCTATTGAACTTTTAGGTGGTAAAAAAGGTGCCTATAGTCTTGTCCATCCTAATGACCACGTAAACATGTGCCAGTCAACGAATGATGTATTTCCTACAGCAGGAAAACTTACAATACTTAAGTTAATTCCTAAATATTTACACCAGCTTCAACGTTTATATGATGCTCTTATAGAAAAATCAAAAGAATTTGATACTATTATAAAAATGGGCAGAACTCAGCTCCAGGATGCTGTTCCTATGAGACTTGGACAATCTTTTGCAGCTTATGCTTCAGTAATAAATCGTGACATAATAAGACTTAATAAAATCCAAGATGAAATGCGCTATATCAATATGGGTGCTACAGCTATAGGAACTTCCATTAATGCCAGTGAAGAATATGTAGATAATATAGTTAAAAATCTTGAAATTGTAACAAGAACAAAGCTTATTCAATGCGATGATCTTATTGATGGCACTCAAAACCTTGACTGCTTCGTATCTGTTTCAGGTGTACTAAAAACATGTGCTGTTGATCTTTCAAAGATATCAAATGATTTAAGGCTTCTTTCAAGCGGACCTAAAACAGGTTTTGCTGAAATCAATCTTCCTGCTATGCAGAATGGCTCTTCCATAATGCCAGGTAAGATAAATCCTGTAATTCCTGAAGTTGTTTCGCAGGTTGCCTTTAACGTTATCGGTAATGACTTTACAATAACAATGGCAGCAGAGGCAGGCCAGTTAGAATTAAATGCCTTCGAACCAGTCCTATTCTATAACATCTTTGAGTCTATTGAAACTCTAACAAATGTAGTTAGCACATTTGTAGATAACTGTGTATCAGGCATAACAGCAAACAGCAAAAGATGCAGCGATCTGCTTAACAGCAGCGTTGGTATAGTCACTGCTCTATGTCCTTATATAGGCTATAAGAAATCAGCAATAATAGCCAAGAAAGCACTTAAAAGTGGTAAAACAGTAAAAGAAATTGTTTTAGAAGACAAGCTTATGAACGAAATGCAGCTAAACGAAATACTAGATGTATACTCTATGACAGATATACACAAAGATAAAAAAAACTCATGTGCTATATAAAATAGATTAGAGATATGAGATTAGAGAGAAGAGAATTGGATGAAATTAGTTCGCTACGCTTACTAATTTCTAAATTAAAATGGAGGCTCTGCCTCCAGACCTCTAGAATATATAATGACAGAGGTTTGGAGGTGAAGCCTCCATTTTGAAACTCCAAGGGAGTTTCATCCTTTTCTCTACTCTCTTAGTTCTAATCTCTAATCTATAGATTATTATTTATATTGACACTTATGCACCAGTTACTTATTTACAATTTTGAATTTTAGATGTATTATATACATATGATGTGTGCGGGAGTGACTCAATGGTAGAGTGTCACCTTCCCAAGGTGAAAGCTGCGGGTTCGAGCCCCGTCTTCCGCTCCATTTTAATCACTTCTTTATTCTACATCAGAATGTTAAAAGCCATTCCTTAGTTTTATCATCAGCGAAAGCTGCATTAACAGAATTCAAGTAAATTTTCCTATAATCATCATTGCTTAATTTAAAATCATCAAACAAAATTCTACACTCTTTTAACATATCAGTATTTGAAACTGTTCTGTTATCAGTATTTACTGTAACTTTTATACCATTATCATAAAACTTTTTAAAAGGATGTTCCTCTATGCTATGTACAGCTTTAGTCTGAACATTGCTTGTAGGACACATTTCAAGCGTTATATTATTTTCTTTTACTATCTTGTACGCTTTATCACAGTCTTTTATGTATACACCATGTCCAATTCTTTCAGCAGCAAGCTTAGTTACTGCATCATAAACATTAATGCCTACTCCAGTTTCCCCTGCATGTATAGTAATTCTATATCCTATGCTTTTTGCATACTTTGCAGCCCTTTCAAACTTATCACAGAAGTTATCAAGCTCCGCTGCACAAAGATCTATAGCAGCTACGCCTTTTCCTAAAAATTCACGTCCAGCTTCTATAACTTTAAAAGCATCATCTTCACTCTGATTTCTCATACAGCATAATATTATACTGCCTCTTATATCATACTTTTCTTCAGCATCTTTAACACCCTTAACAACACTTTCTATAACTTCATTTAACGCTAATCCCTTAAAAGTATGCATCATAGGAGCAAACCTAACTTCCATATACTTAACATTTTCTTTTGCTGCATCTTCATAAAGTTCAAATGTTATTCTCCTTAATGCATCTTCTGTCTGCATAACTTTTTTCGGAATATCAAATACTTTAAGATAATCTACAAGGCTTTTGCAGTCCGCTGGAGCAACCAAAAACTTCATAATAGTACCTTTTTCATAAGATGGTATTTCAATATTATGCTTCTTAGCAAGTTCAATAATAGTTTCAGGTCTTACACTACCATCAAGATGACAGTGCAAATCAATCTTTGGTATATCATTAATCATTTTTTCACCCCCGTAATTTTTATGTAATTATACATATTTTATAACAATTCATGCATTATTAAAAGCAAATATACAAAAACTGCCTCATAAAATTATATTCTAAAATTTTTATAAAGCAGTTTCTTCATAAAAATAAGTTCTTTTTATAAAAACTATTTATTATTTTGTTTTTTAGGCAATATTATTGTGAATTTTGTACCTATATTCACTTTACTTTCAACATATATTTTTCCATGATGAAGTTCAATTATGTTCTTAGTAATTGTAAGTCCAAGTCCACTACCACCTTTAATCTCTCTATTTGAATCAACAACTTGATGGAACCTACAGAATATAGTGTCTAAGTACTTTTCTTCAATTCCTATGCCAGTATCCTCTACAACTATCTTAACATCATTATCAAACTCCTGTACCTCTACGAGTATCCTGCCTCCTTTAGCTGTATACTTCATAGCATTGTTGACAAGATTAACTATGCATCGTTCTATTTCCACACTATCACATTCAATGATACACTCCTCAACATAAGGATCGATAACTAGCAAAATCCCCTTATTTTCAATATAATCCTTCAACGTCAGTGCTGCTTCTTCTACAATATAAACAATATCATGATCAGCAATATCAATATTATAATTACCATTTTCGATTTTTTCAGTATCTATTAGATTATTAATAAGATGAAGGAGTCTTTCAATGTTTTTCTCTGAAATACTCATATAATAGCTCAAACGTTCTTTTGAAATATGCTCTTTACCCTTATTAAGTTCAGTGATAAGCTGCTGGGTAGAATTAAGTACATTAAGAGGAGTACGTAATTCATGCGACAAATTAATAAGATAATTATTTTTTGTTTTTTCTAAATTGATAACCTTATTCAACAGCTTAGTATTCTTATCCATCTCCTTCTTTAGTTCATTTGTTCTTTTTGCAACTTCCCTATCTAGTTTTTTAACTTTATTTTTACTAGATATTATAAATATAATAATTATAAATATATAAAATAACTTTGCTACTCCCTTCATATAGAAAGGCTTAGAAATTGAAAATTTCACTACACTTTCATCACTGAAATCTCCGTTCTTATTTCTAGCCTTTATATGCAGTTTATATAATCCAGGTGATAAATTACTCAAATTAAGTTCATTATTATTGATTAAAAGCCACTTATCATAGTTACCTCCTATTTTATAGTAATACTGTATATTCCTCATATTCCTATACTCAGGCATAAAAATCTTAACACTTATATTATTTTCTGAACTTGCCAATTCTTTGCTGGTAATGTCATTTACAACAACACCATTTACCTTGATTTCATCAAAGATTATTTTTGAATTAAAATTATCTACTGATAAACTTTCTGGTTTAAAGATATTTAACCCATTAATACCACCAAAAACAATCTCTCCATTCTTTGTCTTAAGATAAGCTTCCCCATTAAATTCATTGCTCTGAAGCCCATCATTTATATTAAAATTCGAGAAACGCTTTCTATCCTTCGAAAGTTTTGATACTCCTGAATTAGTACTAACCCATATGTTATCATCATCATCAACTACAATACCATAAATCGTATTATTACAAAGTCCATCTGAAGTCGTATATTTAGTAAACTTATGGTTATTTTTATCATACATATTTAAACCATTACTTGTACCGATCCATATATGTCCTAACTTATCTTCTGCAATAACCCTGATTGAATTATTTGATAAACCTTTATCACCTTCTGCTGCCGTAAACACTTCAGTTTTTTTTGTCTTATTATCAAGCTTAATAAGACCTCCGTTTACAAAACTTCCAAGCCAGAAGACACCTTCCGAATCCTCGAAAATAGCTCCGCTGAAATTATCTTTTACTTTAACTGTCTTAAGATTTTGAGTTAAATCGTAGATTTCTTTTGTCTTAAGGTTCATTAAATTAAATCCATTGCTTGTTCCTATCCATAAATATCCATTATTATCAACAAACAGATTTCTAACCTTGCTATTATTTAATCCATCCTTCACATAATACATAGTTGTATTTCCTGTGTTAGTGTTAATTATATTAAGACCGTTAGAAGTTCCTATATAAACTTCATCTTTATATCCAGCAATATCTGTTATGCTGTTACTGCTTAACTTATACTTCATCTTACCATTAACAGAATTACTTATTGTATCATACCTTCTATCTATAATGTTTAATCCTTTTGACATAGTACCAACCCATATCAATCCATTGCTGTCTTCATACACACTGCTTATCATATTATCACTAAGTTCGTTTTGCGAATTAAACCCGGCCTTATAATGTTCTATTTTGTTTTTACCATCGAAATAACTTATTCCACCGTAAGTTCCAACCCACATAAAGCCGCTTTTATCTTCTAATATAGTAAATGTACTATTGTTTATAATAGAATGTTTATCATAAATCTTGTTTGTATAGTTAATAAACATGTTTCTTTCTGAATCATATTTTGAAAGGCCACTTGCCGTACAGAACCACATAGCACCACTGCTATCTTTATAAATGTCTCTTACATAATCTCCAATTATCGAGCCGTTATCATTTTCATCATGGTGGTAATTAGTTACCCTCTCAGTCCTAGCATCATACTTGAATGCACCTTTTTTAGTTGTTCCAATCCATACATCATCATCATCAACAAAAATTTTATAGATAGAGTTTTCTGTTCCGTTATTATTTTTATAAACATTAATTACTTTATTGTTCTTTATATCTATTTTATCTATTTCATTGTCACCAGCAACCCATATATTGCCATTACTATCCTTTGCTATTGACGATATATTTTTATGATTTTTAAGTTTTATTTTATTAAATTTATCTTTTTGATAGTCATATTTATGCAATCCACCTTTGTATGTAGCAACTACTACATCTCCATCGCTTGTTAAAACAAGTCCAGTAACATTCTTATCCTCTAAGCCATTATCTTCTGTATAATTTAAAATCTTATTATCACTGGTATTGATTCTGCTTACACCACTACTTGTTCCTACCCATATATAACCGTATCTATCTTCTACAATTTTCACAATATAATTTCCTACAAGGCTTTCCTTTTTACCATATTCATTTCTATATATTTTAAATTCGTAGCCATTGTATCTTGCAAGGCCATCATTTGTTCCAATCCATATAAATCCTTTGCTATCCTGAATCATAGTTTCAACAGTAGACTGTGGAAGTCCATTTTCAATTGTAAGGCTGCTAAACATAATATTTTCATATGCCTGTACATCCTTTATGTTTACCATGTTTATACCAAATAATAGCAATAACAATAAAATAGCTTTGTAATATTTCATAAATCAGTTCTCCTAGTTATTGATATTGTTATTATAATATTTTTTCCCTTATTTTTCTACATTTTATGTCTTTTTTCTTGTTTATTTTTTGCTTTTAATGCTCATCATTTCTTTTTTTAAGTGTTTTATATTACCTTCTGCTAAAAATATGTTTGAACATAACTTTTGTAATTCATCTGCTGGTTTCCCTCCATAAATCTTATAATATGTCCTGCCAAGTTCTTCGCAGCATTTTTTCACATTTCTCTCTTCTTCTATTATTTGTTTTTTGATTTTAATTATTTCAGTCATATCCTTAGTTTTTTTAACGGCATCCTTTCCGCTCTTCTTAACAATCTTTCCCATATTATCTAATATCTCAGACAAAACAACCACCCCTTAATATATTCTATTAAACACATTTTAAAAAAACATAATAAATATAAAATTTATCAAAATAGCTTTTAATTGCTTACATACTAATTCTTCTTTCAACTGTAAACAATAACATTTGCATTTTTTTAAACAATTGATAAAACACTGCCTCACTTTAACAATAATATATGTATAAATGTAAATTTATTCATTTGATTGAAACATTTTAATATTGTATACTTGTTAAATACTGACTAGTCAGTACAAAATAATATAAGGAGGTATATCATTTATGAAGCTTTTTAACGTGTGCAAAAAAGAATTAAAAACTTTATGGAAAAACAAAATAAAAATAGTTGCGACTCTAGCTGTTATAATAATTCCATTATTATATACTTTCAGTTATCTTAAAGCATACTGGGATCCATATGGTGATTTAAAAAATTACCATGTAGCAATTATAAATAATGATACTGGCGCCACTTTAGATGGTAAAAAAGTAAACTATGGCAATGAGACCATAGATAAATTAAAGAAAAAAACAGAAATAGGCTTTGACTTTGTAGATAAAAATACGGCAGAACATGGCCTTAAATATGATAAGTACTTTGCTTCAATAGAAATCCCAAATGATTTCTCAAAGAAAATTGTAGAAGCAAAGGACGGTTCAGCAGTAGCTCCTACAATAAATTTTGTATCTAACAACAAAAAGAATTACATAGCTACTAAAATATCAGAAAATATAAAAACTACAATTATAAGTCAGTTAAAGCAAAGTATTTCAGAGGAATATGCTGAAACAGCCTTTAGTTCAATATATGAATCTAAAGACGGCTTAAAAGATGCTGCTACTGGAACAGACAAGCTTATTGATGGTACTGGTAAGCTAAGTGATGGAAATAACAAACTTACATCAGGTTTAAAAGAAATTAATTCACAGGTTCCAAAACTTCAAGATGGAGTCAGCGCACTTTCAAATGGTGCATCTGCTTTAAATACAGGACTTGGCAAGCTTAATGGCACAGTTCCAGCTCTTGCTTCTCCAATCAATCAACTTGCATCTGGTGCATCAACACTTAACAATGGTGTTAACAGTGCACTAAATGGTTCTAATGCATTAAACAGCAAATCTGGTGACTTAGTAAATGGAATAAACAGTGCTGCAGAAGCATATGATAAACAGCTTGTTGCAGGCTATACAAATAAATTGGTACCAGGAATTAAAAATGGTGCAGACCAATTATCTGCTGGTGCTCAACAACTTAATGACAGCGTTAAGAGTCTTCCAGATCAAACTCAGCAACTTGCAAATGGAGCATCTCTAATTGATACAGGTGTAAAAGCACTAGTTAGTCAAACAGCAGAAAGCCAACAGGCTCTTCAGAATGCTAGTAAATATCTTGAAGCTTACATACAAAGTAATCCTCAAGCTATGGCAGATCCAAACATGGCTGCATATGTTAAAACAATGAAAGCACTTTCAAGTGCAGCTGATAACCCTGATACTCAAAAAAATATCAAAAAGCTTACAGATGGTACAGCTGAACTTAAAAATGGTACAGCAAAGCTTAATGAAGGATCAAAATCATTATCTGCTGGTACAGCACAGCTAGCTGCTGGAACAAAGCAGCTTTCAAATCAGCTTGATCTTAACGATGAAAACTCTGCTGTTTCTCAGTTCAATGCAGGTTTAACTTCATACAAAGCAAAAGCAATAGCACCTCTTCAAAGTGGAATTAAGCAGTATACTGATGGTGTTGGTCAGCTTCATGGCGGACTTAATGCTTTAGCTGATGGTTCAGCTAAGATATCTGGCGGCTTAGGTACTTTAAATTCAAAGATACCTACTCTTTCAGAAGCATCACAGAAACTATATGATGGTTCAGCTGCTTTAAGCAATGGTATTAATCAGCTAGGTTCTAAGATTCCTGCTTTAGCATCTGGAACTAAACAGCTTGAAAATGGTTCAGTTACTTTAGGTGAAGGTCTTACTACATTAAATGATGGACAGAATGAGCTTAAGACAGGTCTTAATGATGGTATTGAAAAAATAAGCACAAAGCTTAAAACACCAAGTAAAGATCTTGGTAAGTTTGTAGGAAGTCCAGTAGATGTTAAAACTACAAACATTGATGAAGTAAGTAATTACGGAAGTGGACTTGCTCCATATTTCCTACCAATATCATTATGGCTTGGTGCAGTTTTAATGATGCTTATCATTAAAATTAAGAATGAAAACTTTACTGACCTTAATAGATTTGATTTTGTTATTGGAAAGTACTTAAATTACGCAATACTTGGTATTGTTCAGGCTTTATGTCTTGGTGGTGTTGTATACGCTCTTAACATTACACCTAAGCATCCAGCGTTGCTATTTATATCCTTAATAATAACAGCACTTTCATTCGATGCAATACTTTATGCTCTTGTTAGTCTGTTTGGCCTAATTGGTGAAGGACTATCAATAGTAATTCTTGTATTACAGCTTTGTTCTGATGCAGGTACATTCCCAATGGAATTATTACCTTCATTCTTCCAGAACATAAGTACATTCTTACCATTTACTTATGTTGTTGAAATATCAAGAGAAGTTTTATTTGCATCAAATATCAATATGTCATTAGTTATAAAAGACTTATTGATATTAGGATTGTTTGCACTAATATCTTTAATACTTGCATTCACATTCAGCAAACAAGGTATAGCAGTTAATGAAAGTATTGAAGATGCTTTAGATGGCAACTATAGTGATGATTATCAAGCCAAAACTTACAAAAAAGCAGTAAATGAATAATATGTAAAACAAGGTATATCTACAAAACAGATATACCTTGTTTTAATTTTACGACTGTTATTAACTAAATGATTTCTTTAATGCTTTTCTTATGATATTCGGATTTTTCTTATACTGGCTTACTGGACATATTTTTTTATCTTTAACATTCATTAATGTGTAAACCGCTATTCTTGCCGCACGAACTGAATATTCTTCTGTAAAGACCATATCCTCTGGTATTTCAACAAACTGGCTTGCCATTGCAAAGTTAGTTGATCCTTCTGGAACTACTTTAGGTCTGTCAGACATCTTTCTTGGCTGGAACTGTGCATCAACATATGGCATCATACATGGTATTACATTGACAACAGTATCCATTAACCAGTTTGAATCTTTAAATGTCATAAGTGCTCTACTTCCTGTAATATTTTTTCTTCCTCTTTATCCCTTATGATAATTTCTTCTACAGTAATTCCTTCATAAATATTTAAACTTAAGATCTGTTACTGTAGTCTCATTAATAAAATCTACACCATTATCTTTAAGGTACTTTTTAATAGATAGAATTTAAAAACGAAGTTTTATTATATAAATCAATAGGACAAGTTCTTAGCAGAGAGATAGCTGATGATATAGAATACTATAAACTTGATGCACTTTTAGAAGGCAGATATAATATTTATTTTGACAAGATAGAACACATAACGAACGAACACATTTTAAGAATAATCAATCAACATAAATATGAAGGATTTTTTACAGGTTCTACATATCACGAAGATAATATTGACTTTGATAAATTTGTGGTATTTGTTAATGAGAACAGTAACTTTGAAGGGTTCTATAACAAATATAAAGACAGATTTAATTTTATAAATCGTGGAAATAACTTTTACGAAATAGTTCCTGTCGGCTTTTCAAAAGCATCCGGCATAGAATATTTGATTAATTATTTAAATATCGATCATAAAAACACATATGCCATCGGAGACAGTACAAATGACCTTTCAATGCTTCAATTCTGCAGCAACAGCATTGCCATGGGAAATAGTACGCAAAGCTTGTTTGAGCATGTGTCATATATAACAACAAACATAGATGATAATGGAATTTATAATGCACTTAAGCATTTTAACTTAATATAACTATCTAGAAAGCATATTATCTTTACTATGAGATGTATATGCTTTCTAAAATATTCTTCTTGTTTTTTCGTTTTCTAATATTTATGTTTCAAATTTATTATCACCGACAACAACAGCAGTTATTTGAATTTGCACCCTTCGTTCCACTTTCAGTACATTTATCAACAAATTGTCCAAGCATACCTCCCATAATATTTATCATCTGAGAATTCATTGTAAATAAATAATTGTTCGTCCATTGAGTCTGAAGCCAGTATAATACAAGAAGAAACAAAAAAAGGGCTTGAGACTGCTCATAAAAATACTGCAATTCATTACCAGCACCGTCATATATGTTGTTAGGCTGCGCTAAAACTTCACTATCCTCCATTTACATACCTCTCCAAATTATACTCTTTATATACTATGTATTTGAAATCTTTATGTGCATATAGAAGTTATGTGAACATTCTGCTTGTATTAATTTTACATTATGATATAATTTAAATTGTTAAGCGCTTAATTATTTTACGCTTAACTTTTCATTTTAGGAGGCAAATATATGAAAAACCTTAATCTCGATGTTGCGCATTTTATTGAAAAAATTCATCTTATAAAGAGAATTTTAATTCAAAAACAATTTAACGACCTCCCTGTATATCATGGTCAGATTCCACTTCTTAACTATGTAAAAAAACATGATGGATGTTTCCAGGTTGAAATTGCAGATTATCTGCTTGTCACACCAGCATCAATTGCCCTCTCTACTAAGAGACTAGAAAAAGCAGGTTTTCTTACAAAGAAGATTGATTCTGATAATTTAAGATGCAAAAAAATATACATTACAGATAAGGGACGTGAAATAACAGACAAATGCAAAGAAATATTTGATACAGTTGATTCACAAATGCTTCAGGGATTTACAGAAGATGAATTATCGCAATTAAACTTATTTCTTGAACGTATGATAAAAAATCTATCAGATAAAAACTTTAATAATGATATGAGCATACTTTCCATTGGCGAACTTATAAAAATCATGAAAAGTACTCATAGAGAGGAGAAGGATAATGATTAAAAAGCTTATGTCTTATTTAGACAAATATAAAATCTATACAATTTTAACGCCAATAGCAGTAATTGGTGAAGTAATCCTAGAAATCTTTATTCCATTTATCATGTCAAAAATCATTGATGTAGGTATTGCCAATAAAGATATTCCCTATATTACAAAAACTGGACTGCTTATGATACTTATGGCTTTCATTTCACTTTTATTTGGTGCTTTAGCCGGAAGATTTGCCTCTGTAGCTGCAACTGGACTTTCTAAAAATATAAGAGGTGCACTATTTGATAAGATACAGGATTTTTCTTTTTCAAATGTGGACAAGTTCAGTACTGCGTCTCTTGTAACAAGACTGACAACAGACGTTACTAATACTCAGAATGCATTTATGATGACTATACGTATACTTGTTAGAGCACCAATTATGCTAATCTGCGCACTAATAATGGCATTAAATATCAATGCAAAACTTTCTCTTATCTTTATTGTAGCAATTCCATTCTTAGGAATAGCATTATATATCATTGCAACAACTGCATTTAAGCCATTTCAGATAATGCTAAAAAAATATGATAAAATGAATGCTATAATTCAGGAGAATCTTATTGCCATAAGAGCAGTAAAAGCATTTGTACGTGGAGATCATGAATTTGACAAGTTCCATGAAGCTGCAAAAGGCGTAAGAGATACACAGAGAAAAGCCGAAGGTGTTATCATCTTTAACATGCCAGTAATGATGTTTGCTGTATATGGATGCATGATTGCAATTTCATGGTTTGGCGGCAACATGATTATTAATGGCAGCATGACGACTGGTGAGCTTATGAGCTTTATAAGTTATGTTACTCAGATATTAATGTCACTTATGATGATATCAATGGTGTTTGTTAATATTGTTCTTTCAAGAGCATCTGTAACACGTATTATCGAAGTTCTTGATGAAGAAAGCGATATTAAAAATCCTAAAAATCCAATAACTACAATAGCTGACGGTTCCATTGTTTTTGACCATGTAAATTTCAGATACAACAATGACTCAGACAATAATGCTCTTGATGATATAAATCTTACTATAAAATCTGGTGAAACAATCGGAATTATTGGTGGAACAGGATCATCTAAGTCATCACTAGTACAACTTATTCCAAGACTATATGATGTAACAGATGGAAAAGTATTAGTCGGTGGCAGAGATGTTAGAGATTACGATATAGAATCTTTACGTAATGCTGTTGCTATGGTGCTTCAGAAAAATGTACTTTTCTCAGGTACTATTGCTGAAAACTTGAGATGGGGTAACGAAAATGCCACTAATGAAGAATTAGAAGAAGCCTGCAAATGTGCATGTGCATATGACTTTGTTGAATCATTCCCTGATAAATATGATACAGACCTAGGACAAGGCGGTGTTAATGTATCAGGTGGTCAGAAACAAAGACTATGTATTGCCAGAGCACTTTTAAAGAAGCCTAAGATAATAATCTTAGATGATAGCACAAGTGCTGTGGATACAACTACTGACAGTAACATACGTGCTGCATTAAAGAAAAATTTATCAGAAACTACAACTATAATTATTGCACAGAGAATAACATCTGTATGCGATGCAGATAAAATCATAATTATGGATGATGGTAAGATAAGTGCCATTGGAACTCATGATGAACTGTTAAAGAACAACGATGTTTATAAGGAAATTTATAATTCTCAACAGAAAGGAGCTGATGATAATGCCTAGACCTAACAAAATGAAGGGAACACCTCAGAAGGTAAAGAATCCTTTTAAGACTTTCAAACGTATAGTAAGCTATATGGGTGTTTATAAGTTTTATCTTATACTAATATTAATACTTCTACTTATAGGGTCATTAGCTAATGTTGCTGGTACCTACTTTTTAAAACCCTTAATAAATGATTATATAATTCCTTTTATAGGACAGAAAAATCCTGATCTTTCAGGTTTTATCAAGGCACTGTTAATTATGGGCTCTGTATACCTTATTGGTGTAATTTCAACATATGTTTATAATAAACTTATGGTAAAGGTTGCAACAGGAACTTTATATAGAATAAGAAAAGATATGTTCTTCCACATGCAGAAACTTCCTGTAAAATATTTTGATACACATACTCATGGAGAATTAATGAGCAGATACACTAATGATACTGATACTCTACGTGATATGCTTAGTCAGTGCTTTGCACAGTTCATTTCAGCCGCAATAACAGTAATTGGGGTATTTGTAATGATGATTGTCTTAAGTCCAGCACTTACACTACTTGTAGTAGCAATGCTTGTAATCATCATTCTTATACTTAAGTTCATGGGAAAGAAAGGCGGTTACTATTTTGGACTTCAGCAGAAAGAAATCGGAAAAGTTAATGGCCACATTGAAGAAATGATTGAAGGACAAAAAGTAGTTAAAGTTTTCTGCCATGAAGAGCAGGCTAAAGCTGACTTTGACAAGCTTAATAACGATTTATGTGAAGCAGCAAAATCAGCAAATACTATAGGCAACATAATAATGCCTATCATGGGAAACCTTTCATATGCACACTACGCTATAACGGCAATGGTTGGTGGTATATTATCTGTAACTACAGGACTTGATTTAGGTACACTTGCTTCATTCCTGCAGTATACAAGATCATTTTCTCAACCAATAACACAAATGTCTCAACAATTCAACTTCCTTATAGTTGCCCTTGCCGGTGCTGAAAGAATATTTGATTTAATCGATCAGACACCTGAAACTGATGAAGGCTATGTCACTCTAGTAAATGCTGACTTTGATGAAAACGGCAATATATTTGAAACAGAAAAACGTACAGATATATGGGCATGGAAACATCCTCATAGCGATGGAACTATTACTTATACTCAACTTAAAGGCGATGTAACATTTAACCATGTAGTTTTTGGTTATAACGAAAAGAAAACTGTTTTAAATGATATAAGTCTTTTTGCAAAACCTGGACAAAAAATAGCCTTTGTAGGCTCAACAGGCGCAGGTAAAACAACTATAACTAACTTAATTAACCGTTTCTATGATATTCCTGATGGAAAGATACGCTATGATGGAATCAACATTAACAAGATTAAGAAAGATGATTTAAGAAGATCCCTTGGAATGGTTCTTCAGGATACACATTTATTTACTGGGACAGTAATGGAGAATATAAGATATGGAAGACTTGATGCTACTGATGAAGAGGTCATTGAAGCTGCAAAACTTGCTAATGCTGATACATTTATTAAACATCTTCCTCATGGTTTCAATACACTGATTACCTCTGATGGTACAAACTTAAGCCAAGGACAAAGACAACTTCTTGCTATAGCTAGAGCTGCTGTTGCTGATCCACCAGTTCTAATACTTGATGAGGCTACAAGCTCTATTGATACAAGAACTGAAGCACTTATACAAAAAGGTATGGACAAACTTATGGAAGGAAGAACTGTATTTGTTATAGCACACAGACTTTCAACTATAAGAAACTCAGATGCAATAATGGTTCTTGAAAATGGACAGATTATTGAAAGAGGAAATCATGATGAACTATTAGAGCAAAAAGGACGTTACTATCAGTTATACACTGGTATGTTTGAACTTTCCTAATAAAAAAAGGGGCTGTATCAAAAGTCTTTGATACTAGCCGAAACAAAAAGGTAGATTCGTAATTGAATCTACCTTTTTTACGCATAATATTAACATGAATAATAATATTATACCTATTCATCAGATAGGTTTCCCAATTGATTTAGAAATTATTATTCCAGATGACGATTCAGTAAAATTGCTATATGAGATTACGAAGGGATTAGATTATTCAAAATTATATAAAGCTTACTCTACTAAAGGTAGAAATCCAGCAATTGCCCCTGAATCTTTATTTAGAATATTAGTATATGGATATATGGAAGGAATATATTCAAGCAGAGGACTAGAAAAATCATGTAATCGTGATATTAACTTTCGTTGGCTTCTGCAGGGGCAGAAGGCTCCGGATCATAATACCATTGCTAGATTTAGAAGTTCAAGATTATCAGACTGTATCGAAGATTTGTTTGATCAATTAGTAAATAAATTAGCTCAATTGAATGAGATAAAATTTGAAAATGTTTTTGTAGATGGTACAAAAATTGAAGCTAATGCTAACCGATACACTTTTGTATGGGGAAAAGCTATTAAAAAATT
>NZ_VULX01000032.1 GCF_009696465.1 Inconstantimicrobium porci
TTTAAAACTCTGCACATTGCGCTGATACTGTACTTTTTTTTATTAGATAATATTATTTCTATTTTCGTGCCATTATCAGCGCTGCCTGCTTTATGATATTCTTCTCCTTTTTCACAATTTTTTATATCATATCACGACCGAATAATTACTGTCTAATTAATTATAACCAATCCAATGCTGCGTATTTGAGTGATTTTAGAGATGCTGATACTTTGATACTAAAGTATCTTAATCTCTGCTACAGACATGGCCCCAGCATCAATCTTGCCAAGAATAATGATATAATTATTAAAATAGATAAGTATGTAAAAAAGGTATATAGAGAAGCTCATAATTTTGAAGGTTTCATTCGATTTAAGCAGGTTGCACCAATGAGTTTCTACTCTTCAATAGAACCTGATCATAATATTCTTCCGCTGCTTATAGATTTCTTTGCTAAAAGATTTTCTGACCAGAACTTTATTATCCATGACTTAAAGCGTGACAAAGCAATCGCATATAATATGGATACTGCCATAATAACTAATCTTGACAGAGAGTACAGCAAAAGATTTGAGCACTCTGACTGCGATGGTGAATTCGAAAGCCTATGGAAGACGTTCTATAAAGCAACTGATATTAAAGAACGTGAAAACCTGCGCCTGCAGAGACAGCTTATGCCAAAGAGATATTGGAAACATATAACTGAAGTGAAAAATTAAATTCACTTCAGTTTTTTATATTATGAATTAAATCATATTAATTTATTCATTTTTATATTATTTATTCCACAGTAATTAAATACATAAAAAGCTACTATACAAATTCATCAGAATTCTACTCAACTATAGAGCACTCTGAAAAATTCAAGGTATCAGGATTATTCTTTCTATTCATTGCAATATTTGCATCAATCGCTAACATAGTATGCAAATATTCAATAATAAATAAGATTGTAGGCTTTGTAAAAAGTTCAGCAGCTGAATTTTTAGGCTCAAGTTCTGTAAGAGACTTATCTGACTTATTCGGAAACAGCCGTAATCTTTTAGAAGCTTCATCTTTCATCAATACAATTAAAAGCACAATTAACGAATTCATACCTAATACAAAAATAATAACTACTACAGTACTATCTTCTATTCTAGTTGTTGTATTAATGGTAGTTATACTAGAAGTACTTAACTTAACAATGCTAAAAAAACAAATAACACATGAAGATATAGTCTTAACATGTACAACATCATTAATGCCAGTTGTATTTACTGGGCTTTTAGCAGCAATCATTTTTAATTTAAGTCTGCTTTTAGGAATTTTAGTATTAATTTTGGGTATGTCTTTAATATTTGTTCGTATGTATACTGCTTTAACAAAGCTTACTAATATTGAACACAACAAGATCTACTTAGTAATTGTAATAATGGTTATCGTTATTGCTGCAGTTCTTACTTTTGCTGTATACCATCAGTTTGGTGATTTCTTATATACAACAGTAAAAGGACTTATACACGATTTAGCATAAAATATAGCGAGGTGTTAATATGAGATTCTGTTCAAAATGCTCTGCTGAGCTTAAAGAAAATGCAAAATTCTGTGCTAAATGTGGTGCAAAAGTTAAAGACTATGCAGCAGTACAGAAAACTGTGCAGGCAGAAAAAAGTGCTGATGCTGAAGACTCTGCAATAAAGTCTCCAGTACCTGAATCAAAACCTATCAGCAAAGGAAAGATAAAACCTATTAATATCGGCACTAAAAAAGGCAGTAATTCAAAGTTAATTAAGCTTATTGTAACAATAAGCTTAATCTTTTTAATATGCGGTGCAGGTATTTTCACTTACTATACAGTGTACAATAAACAAACCAACAATAATCAGATATCATTGAAAAATATTGATATAGGTGCATATCCTACTGTAAAAATTAACTTGAATATAACAGGTTTTAAAAATGGACTTGATGTAAATAACTTTTCTATAAAGGAAAATGACACCAGCCAGAATAATCTACGACTTAGTAAAGACGGCACAAATTTTGTGCTTGAATACACAACTACTGACTCTGAAACATCATCTCAAAAAAATGTTACAGTGCAGTACTCATATGAAAATAAGAACTACAGTGCTAAAGGTTCTTACACTCCGTCTAAAACAGATGAAAAAGACAGCACAAGTTCTGATAGTACAATATCTAAAGCTGAAACAGAAAAGTCAGCTCCAAAGGCTGACAGCGATGAAGAAAACATCAAGTCATGCATTGATAACTACGAAAGTTCATTTATAAGAATGGTTAACGAAAATCATTTACCATACATTACTTCTGTTCTTGATGATAACAGCCCACTTCATAAGGAATTTGAAGGTATGATTAAGGATTATTCATCAAAAGGAATCACTGAAAATCTTGAAGATTATAAGATTACTTCACTTAAGAAAGTAAATGATACTCAGTATGAAGTAAATGTATATGAAAAATTCCTTATATCTTATGGCTCAACAAATGAAACTAAGACAAAGGAATTTGATGCAACATACCTGTTAAATAAAACTTCATCAGGTTTTAAAGTACACTCAATTACAAATTATAATCAGAAATAAGCTAAAAATCCCGATAAACAAAATTCATGTTTATCGGGATTTAATTTTAAAATTAAAATGTTCTATCTGATATAGTTTGTCTTGATTGGTGCTTCTCTTTGTGGAAGTTCTACTCCAGCTTTCCTGCCTGCTTCAATGCACTTTAGTATCCATGCCATGTTCTTTCCTAAAGTTCTCATTGTCTGCATTCCTTCAAGATCCTGTACAACTTCATCAGAATTATTGCCATGAACCATATTCCAGTACTGTGATGATACAACTATCATATTGTTCATAGTGAAGTACTTGTTAAGCTGGTCAAATGCAGCTGTTGCTCCACCTCTTCTACAGCTCACTACAGATGCTCCAATTTTATTAGCAAATAATGAACCTCTGCCATAAAATACTCTGTCTAAGAATGAAGTTATTTCTCCACTTGCAGATGCATAATGAACTGGTGAACCAAAAACAAAACCATCAGCCTCTGATACCTTATCAATGAAATCATTAACTACATCATTCCTAAAGCATTTTCCAGTTTTAAGACATGCTCCACATGCTATGCAGCCAGCTACTGGGTTTGTCCCAACCTGAAATATTTCTGTTTCTATGCCATTTTTATTTAATTCGCCTGCCACTTCCATAAGTGCAGTATAAGTACATCCTTTACTATGCGGACTTCCATTTACTAATATAACTTTCATGATATATCTCCCCCATTATTTTCTTCTATAAGTATATTATACAACATAATCAAACTATTCTTTATGCTCATTATAATATTTTAATAATTCAGGAGTTTTTGACCAGTATTTTATACCCCAGTTCTCGAAATTCCATTCTTCCATATAATCATTACATTCGAAATCTATATACCAAAGTTTGTCATCATTAACTATAAAATTAGTTGGGAAGTAATCAATATTCATATGCAGTGCATACAGTTTGCTGCACATATCTTTTACCTGCTCAACATACTGCTTCTTCATTTCATCTTTTAGCACAATATCGTAGATTGTATCACCATCAACATATTCTTTTAAGATTCTTTCGTTTTCTTTATCAACATCAAGCATTTTAGGTATATTGATTTCTGCTGCTTCAAGCTTTTTATAGTCATTAATTTCAGACTGTATCTTATCTCCAAATTGATAATACTCACAAGGCTCATGATGAATCTGCTTAACTACATATTCACGCCTGCCATCCGTAACAAGATAAGAGTATCCACCCTTCCCCTTACCAAGAAGTTTTATTACATTAAATTCTCTATTATTTACTTTAATCGTATTTATCATTTTTCCACTCCTAACTCTGATGACTTATATGAAGCATCATTAGTTATATTATTCATCCAGATTCTCTTCTTAAACACTACTATAGATATTGCCATTCTCACTGCTTCTTCAAGTGACAATATAAAATAAACATAATAGATTGGCATATTGAACACGAAAGCAGTTACAAGGCCTAAAGGAATTCCAAATATCCATGTTCCTATAAAGTCGATTATCAAAGTTATCTTAGTATTGCCTCCGCTTCTTAATACGCTTCCTTCAAGGATCATATTAGTTACCTTAACAAATAATATAATTGAAAATGCATAAAGTATATAACATGTTGTTTTTCTTACATCTTCTGAAACGGCAAACAGCTTTACATATAACGGTGCTGTAAGAGTAACCAGTATGCCAATAATTACAGATCCGATGATACCAAGGTAAACAAATACCTTTGATGTATGATAACTTTCATCGAAATCACCAGCACCAAGCTGTCTTCCAACCATAATACCGGCAGCTGCTGAAACACCGTTAAATGCTCCGATAGTAAGTGACTGAATTGAGCTTGTAAGTGTCATTGCTGCACAGGCTTCAGTTCCTATCCTGCCATAAATCATTGAATATATGTTTTCACCGAGGCTCCATAAAAACTCACAGAACAATATAGGTATAAGCACTACCAGTACTTTTTTTATAAAGTCAGCTTTTATATGGACGTTAAATGAAACGTAGATATTTTCCTTCTGTTTTACATATATGAAAAACCCCAGTATTACAACGAACTCAACAATTCTTGATATATTTGTTGCAATTGCTGCACCTTCTAGTCCCATACCTGAAAAGCCAAACTTGCCAAATATAAGAATGTAATTCAGCACAGTATTTAATATTACTGCAAGTACACTAGAGTACATCGGATACTTAGCATATCCAATACATCTTAAAAGCGTTTCCATTATAAGCGTAAATGTAAGTGGAATAAATCCATAAGAAACAATCCTAAGATAACTTGCTGATGCATTGATTGTTGCTACATCCTTTGAGTACATCTTCATAATATTTTCTGCAATTATCATTGATGGAATTGTAAATAGGACAGCAATTATCAAGGAAAATAACATACTGCTTACAAAACTTTCATTAACTCCTTTTTCATCCTTATTACCATAATACTGTGCTATTAAAATACCAGCAGCTGTCGACACTGCCGTTACAGTAGTTATAAAAAGTGATGAAAATTTACCGCCAAGTCCTATACCTGCAATACTTACACTTCCAAGACTGCCCACCATTATCTGATCTACAATGCTGAATGATGACTGAAGAAGGCACTGTATCGTAATAGGCAGTGCTAACTTCCACACATCTTTATAAAATTCTTTTTTATTATCCATAATTATTACCTTCTATTTTTCTCAATCCATTCTACTGCATAATCGACTATATCTCTTTGTTTCATAAATCTTAAAGTTGCATTACCGACTACTGCTGTTTTAACATCATGAGTTTTTTCAAAATCTTCGCCAATCTGTACAAAATCCTCACCATCTACAGCAAGAGTTTCATAGCTTACCCATTTTCTTTCACCGTTAACCATAACTGCACTGCTGTTAATTTCATTATGTTTTGATGGATAATCTGCCACAGCATCTGCTAAATGAATTGAAGTATTTTTATCATAACCGCATCCGATAAGCAGAACATAACCATCAAGATTATACAGCCTGTCTATTGGTGAACCTTTGCCAAATATATTGCTTAAGTCATGATCTTTTGTGAGATATTCTGCATTCTTGCCCCATGCTGCAACTGAACGTGCAGGATGATCACTTCTCATTGCACCAGGCCATGACCTGAACATTTCAGCAACTTGTCCCATTGTATTAGTAGGTGTAATTCTCTTATCATACGCAGGCCAGTTATCTCTTATAATTTGGTACCATTCCTTGGGTTCTTCCCAGTGAACTCCAATATCAGGATCAAGGTTCTTCCAGCTCTGCGTAGGCATCATGATTGTTCCCTCTTCCCCTACTGCATCAATCAATGCTTCAATAACTATCTGAGGTCCTCCACATACAAATCCAAGACTGCTTAGAGATGTATGTACCATTACATTCTGTCCCTTTTTAATGCCAAGTTCATTAAAACCCCTGACTAAATCTTTTTTTAATACTATTTTTCTATTATCATTCTTTTCCATTATAATCAGTCCTCTCATTATATTAAAAGTTTTCCCTTACTGATTATCATAATAACATGACAAAAGATCACGAACAATCAACATTTGTAACAATAATTAACATTTTTGTATCATGTTTAGGTGTATAATACTATAAAGTAATTTTATATGAAGCATAATGAGGTGATATTATGAGAAATCTTAATGATATATCGAACTTTGTTTTTATTAGTGATGAATTAAAAAAATCAGATATTATTTTTGTCCCTGGAAACTCAAGTCCACAGATGGCTGAAAAAGCTGCACAGCTTTATAAAGAAGGTCTTGCACCTTTAATCCTGCCATCAGGAAGATACAGCAATATAAAAGGATATTTTGATGCTCCTAAAAGTAAGTCAGATATTTATAATGGTACATATAATACTGAATTTGAGTTTTTAAAAGATGTGCTAATAAAAAATGATGTACCCTCTTCAGCTATACTCAAAGAAGATCGTGCTCAGTACACATACCAGAATGCATTATTCTCAAAAGAAGTCACAGATAAGCTTGGACTAAAAATTAAGCACTGCATAATATGCTGCAAATCATATCACGCAAGACGATGTCTGATGTATTATGAAAAAGTATATCAGGATGCAGAAATTATGATCTGCCCAGTAGATATAGATAATATAACTAAAGAGAACTGGTACAAAACAAACAAAGGAATAGAAACAGTGCTTGGCGAATTTAAAAGATGTGGAGAACAGTTAGAATACGTACTCTAAAATCCATTGCAATTAATTGAATGTGAGGAGGATTAACATGAATAAGGATAAAGTTTATTTAACATTCTTTAACTTAATGATACTATTCCACCTTTTAATACAAGATCTGGTTTAACACCAAAAAATGCTGGTGACCATACAACTAAATCTGCCATTTTGCCAACTTCTACAGAACCTACATAAGAACTGATTCCTTGAGCAATAGCTGGATTAATTGTATATTTAGCTACATATCTTCTTACTCTATAATTATCATTTTCTTCACAGTCTTCTGGAAGTTTTCCTCTTTGAACTTTCATCTTGCTTGCATTCTGCCAAGTTCTTGTAACTACTTCACCAATTCTGCCCATTGCCATTGAATCTGAACTCATTATGCTTAATACACCCATATCCTGAAGAATATCCTCTGCTGCAATTGTCTGATGTCTTATTCTTGAATCAGCAAATGCTATATCTTCCGGAACCTCTGGATCTAGATGATGGCAAACCATTAGCATATCCATATGTTCTGCAATTGTGTTTATTGTAAATGGTTTTGTTGGATTAGTTGATGCGGGAAGACAGTTAAGCTGTGAAGCAACTTTTAATAAATCCGGTGCATGACCGCCGCCTGCTCCTTCTGTATGATATGTATGAATTGTCCTTCCTGCAATAGCTTCAATAGTATGTTCAACAAATCCGCCTTTATTTAAGGTATCTGTATGTATTGCAACTTGAACATCATATTTATCAGCAGTCTTTAATGAGTAATCTATAAGGTATAATTGGCAATCCTGCAAATTATTTTGCATTCTCTGGAATTAACAACATGTTAAATCCAGCTTATAGCAGCAATCTTCCTTTTCTTTCATTCTTTATGTATCAGCTTATGTTCGCAATAATAACTGCACCTTTAATGACTGGTGCTTTTGCAGACAGAATAAAGATCAGTGGCTGGATTAAAGTTCTTATTTTATGGATGCTTCTAATCTATTTTCCAGTTGCACACTGGGTATGGGGTGGAGGATTTCTTCACAATATGGGCTTTGTAGACTATGCAGGCGGAGCTGTAATACATATAACAGCAGGTTTTGGATGCGTATCAGGAGTGCTTTTCCTCGGACAAAGAGCAGTTAAAAATCAAGATGGTCCATTCCACATTGGCTTTGTAGCATTAGGAGCAACACTTTTGTTATTTGGATGGTTTGGCTTTAACGCTGGTGGCTCACTTGCTGCTGCTGCTACAGCAGTTATAGTTTTTACAAACACAGGCGTAGCAGCTGCATCGGCAATGATTGTCTGGACAATTCTTTATTTCTTCGAGAAAAAACAGTTTTCATTTCTTGAAATGATAATAGGAACAGTTGCCGGCCTTGCAACAATAACACCTTGCTCAGGCTATGTTACACCACTGTCAGCTACACTTATTGGTGCACTCGGTGCAATTGTATGTTTTTTTGCTGTTTTAATTTAACGTAAATATATTGATGATGCACTTGATGTATTTGGATGCCACGGTATGGGAGGTTTTTTAGGTACGCTTCTTGTAGGCATATTTGCAAATCCAGAAATTAATGGAATTTCAGCAGGCTTAGGTCAGTTTTTGATACAGCTTTTCGGATCTGCAATAATAGCATCATACTCTATTGTTGTTACCTATATAATCTTCTTTATCGCAGATAAATTAGGCACAATAAGAGTAACAAAAGAAATGCAGGAACATGGACTTGATGATACCTTCTTCCATGAAAACTTTAGTGATTACTCTAATAGTAACAAAAATAATTAGAAAATAAGCTCTGCCATTTCTGACAGAGCTGTTTTTTTACCTTCCTTTTTAATATTCTTTTTTAATTTGATCTGCATTCAAGCCATACATTGCTGCAAATTCTTCCAAGTCCTCTTTGCCTTTTATCAGCATCACATCCTCAAAATTATTTGTATTAATATCTTTAAATCCAGCAACTTTTTCTCCTGTGCAGACTGAACATTTTAAAATAGGTATTTTATTAACTTTGTCATAGCTTTTTGGCTGGATTTTTTTCTTCTTTCCAAACATCAGCTACCCTCCATTATAATATGTTCATAGTAATATTTATTAAAACCCACCTGCTTTTATGATACATCATGTATTTTGCAGATCATTTAGTCTTAACTAAAAAATATCTACTACATGTTAAACAGATGTATGAAAATTGATAAGTGCCTAGAGATAATTATCTATCAAAGGTTTTAAGTATTTCCACAAAAAGTACCACCAGAATAATAACACATATAACTCCAACTACTAGCAGAACAAGAGATTCGCTCATTGTAACATCTCCCTTATTAATATATATTTCACATTAATATTTTTTATATATAATACACTTATGATTACAAATATAAATAAAGACCACTGTGTGTTTAATTTTTATATTAAACTTCGGTAGCCTTATAATACAAAAAACCACCGGAAAATGATCCTGTGGTTTTGATTATTACTTTCTAATGATACTGTATCTCTTTACTGCTTTACCATCTTTCATCAGATTAAAATATGGATCTCCGTTACTTGGACCGATATATAGATTCTTGCTTGTTTTTCCAACCATATATACAGCTGCTGTAGTCTCATTTTCATCTGAACAGAAAAACATATATGTTTCTTCAGGTATATTAAAATCCTTTGCTTTTAAGTCTTGTGAATAATGCAATGTATATCCTGATTTAAAATTCTTAGCATTTTCTTTAATTACCTTCTTAGCTTCTTCAATCGATATAACTGATGTATTAGTTTTTGATACTGTATTCTTTATTAACTTTTCTTTTCTATAATCAGTACTGCAATCAGTAACTAACTTATCTATGCAACCACAGTATTCTAAATCTTCATCCCCTTTATATCTATAAAAATAAGTCTTGCCAACAAAGTCATTAACTTTATGTCCATAAACTGGTTTACTTAATTTCATTGGATCTTTTCTTACTTCAATAGCTATCTCTTTATATTTATCACTTTTATCAAGATCCACTATATTATAATCAAGTGCATAACAATCCTCTACATCCATATCTGCAATTTTCTCTAGGTAATCTTTATTATTAATTTTAAGATTTATTATTTGACTGTTTCTTCCACTTACTAGAACCTTTTCTTCAGAACCATCACCATTTAAATCTTTTGCTATTTCATAATCTGTACGTGAATGTATTTTATAATTTCCTTCATATGAATAATTTTTCTTAAGACTTGATATTTTTTCATAAGGCACTGTAAATTTGACACTGCCTTCGGCATAACAAGCTACTTCATATGGATTAGACATTAATACTACTCCGCTATCAGATAAATACCATTTATTATTCTTTATGTATTCGTCAATATTAATATATGTTGATTCATTCATCATTTTAGATTTATAAGATTGTTGCAAACATAATTGTGTTATAGAATTAGATACATCAGCCTTTAACTTAGTGCTGTTATCTGCAAGATTATCAAAAGATATTTCTTTTCCAGTTTTAGCATCTATAGTTATACCAGTGTAATTCTCCATTGAATGAGCTCCACCAGTAAAACGGCTATCCATTATCTCTACAGCAATTACCTTATCATCACATCTTCTCACTGCAACTTCAAATATTCCATTATATGGTACACCCATAACAATCTCACTATTACTTATCAGACTTTCAGTTGATTCAAATAAATTCTGTTCAAAATCATCTACTTTTGCTTTAATAAGCTTGTTTATCTTTTCTGCCACACCATTATCTTGAGAAAACTTAAATACAGGATAAGAATATGACCACTTTAAAAGCACTTTACCACTATTGTCCTTTTTATCGATGCTATTACTTTGATAGTTAAATGTAACCTTATTTTTTACTTCTTCTTTTGTGCCTGAATTAATAATTCTAGGGCTCTCTTCATTTTTTATTCCATTCTTTGCACCAAATGAGCATCCAGCAAGTGAAACCGTCAAAAAAATACATAGTGCTGCAATTATATTCTTCATATATTTTCGTCCCCCTTAAAAAGAAAGTATATCTTATTATACAAGATTGTAGATATTATTGGTATATAATTGTATTTTTATCTTTAATCAATAAATATTTTCGCAGAAAATTACGTTTTTAATAAACTATTGTTCATGTCATTGCAAATATAGTCATAAAGATCTATAATTCTTATTAAATCATATGTTTTTACCACTTATGGTTATAAGAATTATACTGGTGATAATGATGACTCACACTATACAAATCAAAGACAGAGTATGTGTTACATTAGAAATAAGCTTACAGATGCAATTCACCTTGCAACTATTAATAGAGAAACTGAAGTTGAGTATGCTGATGCAAAGAGCAAATCACCAGTTGCAAAAACAATAAAGAATAAGAATTTAATCTTCCTGCTCGTTGACAAGGAGGATGCCTCAGCAGCAGAAGATTTTCTAACTAATCTGCTAAACATGGATAACGTTATTATTGTTGGTGCTCCCACAGCAGGATGCATGCTTTCAGGTAACACATATCCTTTTAAGCTTCCAAACTCATCAGTACCGGTTTTTATGGGCACTGACTTATATCTTGCCCCAAATCATAAAGAAATTGAGGGCAGAGGATATATTCCTGATGTTATGACACAATTTGATACTTTAGACAGCGTAATAAAACTAATAAAGCACTATAACTTATTAAAAATAATAACATTTTTCACGCAATTACTCCTGCATTTTATTTCAGATTTAATAAGCAGCGTGATATTGTCAGGCAAAAGTTTTAAGGATTTCCACGATATGAACTATCAGAGCAATAACACATATCACACCAACAATTAACAAAAAAGAGATGCACTCATTACAACACCTACCATATTAGATGTTTTAAACACCATTTTCAAAAAGTTCAAAACCTGCTTTTTCTGCAACTCTACATGATGCTTTATTGGCACAGTCAATTGTCAGTATCATGTATTTTATATCTGAAACGCTAATGCACCAGTCAAACAGCGCATTTAATGCCTCAACTGCATAACCATTTTCCCTGCAATTCTCATCGATAAAATATGCCATTTCAACTTCATTAAGAGTATCCTCTAGTCCCATGCCCACCATGCCAATCAGATTGTTTGTTATCTTATATACTACTGCATATCTCTTGTTTTCATAAAAGAATAAATAACTTATGGCTTGTACCATTAACATCAGCAGAATATGAATTTGCTCAAAGTAATTCATCAGAAGAACTTTTAGACAAATACAGCGGCAACTTTAACGACCTTGTTGTATTTGATGGACATGCAAAATTCCTTTAAAGATAAAAATCAGTATCAAAGCATTCATAATTAAATACTTTGATACTGATTTATTTTACTTCATATAATTGTTAACGAGATAATAGCACCTGTACTTAGTATCATTTACAAGTAAAAAAACTACAATCTAATCACATGGATATAAAAGCTTATTTAATTAATGTCTTTATTTCAAGTTTTTCTAACTTTTCCTTAAGCTTGTCCTTATCTAAATCAAGTTTTAAATCATCAAGGACTTTATCTTTAAGCTGTGGAACATCTGTTTTTATTGTTGCAAGCTGCTTACTCATAAATGCAGATTCCTTTGCAGACTGTTCAAGGCCATAAATTTCAGTATTCATAAACTTGTTAAGTCCATTTTCACAAGTAAACTCAATTGGGAATCTAGTCTCACCTAATTTTTCTCTTACAACTTCCTGTGTCTTTATCTGTTCTTCAGTTACTGCCTCCTCTATGCACTTATATGTTAACTGTTCTGCATCGCTAGTCATCATGATTCCGTCTTTAAGCAAGTATGAAATAGGTGATCTTGCTATTCCAAGTGAATCTTTAAAGAACTTCTTAAGTAACTTTTCATCCTTTGGAGCAAGGTTTTCAATTGTATCATAGATATTTTCTATGCATCCATATTCATTAAGTAGAGGAATAACTGCTTTTTCTCCTACTCCTTTAACTCCCGGAATATTGTCAGATGTATCTCCGCATAAAGCCTTGTACTCAATAATCTGATATGGTTCTATTCCCTTAACCTGCTTTAAAGTTACAGGTGTGAATTCAAATGCTCCATTTGGCACCTTAAATTCCTTTTTATCTAATCCGCATTCTTCAAACATATCATCAGCCTTGCTTGTTACAAGCCATACTCTTGTATTTTCACTTACAAGCTGAAGATAATCTTCATCCTTTGTATAAAGAAATACAGGTATTTCTTCTTCAAATTTCTTAGCAATTGATCCTGCAAAATCGTCTGCTTCGTAAATTTCTTCGTCATCAAAATCACTCTTGAACTGAGGAATTATTCCTTCAAGAAGATTCTGTGTTGTCACAAACTGCTGTTTAAGAGGATGTGGAGTTTCTTTTCTTGTCCCCTTATATGTACCGCCTGCAATCTGCTGTCTGAATGTCTGTCTTGATATATCCCATACAACTGCCATATGGCTTGGTTTCTGTGTCTTTATAAGGTTTAATAAAGTTTTCATAAATGTGTATACACCATTTGTATATACGCCATCAGAAGTCTGAAGTAATTTTTTTGCAGCCTCTTCCCTGTCTTCAGGAGTCTTTGCCATTAAGAACTCTCTTGCTGTACCATAAAAGCTTGTACTAAGTAAACTGCTGCCATCTATAACTAATAATTTTTTATTCATAAAATAAAACTCCTCATCTATATTTTTAAGTTATTCAAAACTATATCATAAATCATAATTCAATATTTTTTCTTACTGTACTATTGTCAGCTAAAATCGTCATAAAAACAAGCTTAAATAAATAACTTATTTGTTAAATTTCTCAGTAAGAATATTACGAATTAATATTAATGCATAATTTAGAGTAGTATTTCAACTCAAAACAGCAAAGAAATACACACCTAAATTATACATTATATACTATGAAAGTATCTATAAACTTAGCTATGTAAGAATTTTATTTTTTCTTTTTCTTTTTGATAAATGCTCCTACTAACATACTGCTTATTGCAAGTCCTGAAAGTGCATTAAATTTCCATCCTCTTTGTCAAGTGCCATTACGCCTTTAAGCGGATCAAAAGTATCTCCCAGTTTTACAATCCTGTCCATTGCAATTATTTTGGGAGCCTTGTTCTCTACTTCTGAACTTCTGTCCACTATTACAGGTATATCCTTTTCAGTAAGCTTACCGTTTTTGTCTCTTACCTTAACATGGACATAAGTTTCGTCCCCTCTGTGCTTAACAAGTACAATTACAGTCTTAATATCTTCCTCATTATTCAGCTTCTTTACTTCGTCCTTGACAGCTGTAATTATTAACTGGTGTCTCTTTACAGTAACACTCTCAGGGAATTTAATAACTATCTCTTTTGCTATACTTACATTTACTACTCCTTTCCCTTATCTACCATCGGTACTTGTTGCTTTAATGTTAACAATAGCCTTATTATCTTTTTGGTATTATATCCATTTTTTATTCCTGCTAAACAACACTTTTGTGAATATCAACAGCACGCTGGAATTCCTTAATCATTCTGCTTATAGTATTTTTTTTTGCGATAGTCTTAAGCCACTCTTTTGGAATAGTGTTATAGCCATAATAAATTCCTGAAAGTCCTCCAGTTATTGCGGCAATTGTATCTGTATCCTCACCAAGGTTTATAGCTTTTAATACAGAATCTTTATAACAATTTGTTGTCATAAAGCACCACATAACAGCCTCAAGCGTATCTACAACATAACCTGATGACTTTATTTCGTCTTCCTTTAAATCTGAAATCTCTCCATTAAGGATTCTGCCCAGTGTCTTCATATCCTGTGAATATTCATTAGCACATGTAATGTTGACAAAATTAATTGCATTTTTATATGCTTCTTCCTTACCACAGTCATTAAGAAGTTCAATAGCCACTTGATTATAGAATATGCAGGCTATTTTACAAATTTTCTGAGCATGTGTTAAAGATGACACCTCCTCAACAAAATGAATTCTCTCTAAAGGTGACATATCTTTTGTATAATAAGCTAAAGGTAATATCCTCATCAATGAACCATTACCACTCTTTTCTTCACTAAAACTTCCACATTCAACAGGATTAATACCACGTATCATTCTTTCAATGGCTTCCTCTGTTGTTATACCTATATCAAAGTTTTTATTATATGGAGTCATAAATCCATATTTATAATATTTTATAAAATTCTCAGCAAGTGCTTCAGTAGAATAACCATGATTTATGCAGTCCATAAGGCATAATGTAAGTGATGAATCATCTGACCATGTACCAGCAGGCATTTTGTATGAGCCATATGATCTCATGCTGTTAACTGGATCTGATTTTCTCTCATTTCTTGAAATAAATTCAACAGGAACTCCAAGAGCATCACCTACTACAAAACCAAAAATACCACCATATAATTTTATATCTATATCATTTTTCATATTACTATCTCCTTTAACCCCATTAATTAATATTATGAGTAACATTTAAAGCAATAAAAAAATATCTATATAAATTTACTTATTATCATTTAAAAATTAATTTTCTATCCTTGTTTTTATTTTATATATTTATATTTATATTTTCATACTAATAGAACTTCAATATTTAAGTATTTTAATATCTTAAGATTTTAATATTACCACATTTTATATACATAAAAAAAAGCAGAAGCTTTCGCTTCTGCTGATATTTATTGTATTATTAAATAATTATATTGATAAGTAAGTATTTAATTTCAATATATCTATGCTACTATTTCAGTAAATCTTTTCTTTATGTTGGCTGTATAGCAAAGTATTACGCCTCCTATTGCACCAACACCTGCCTGTAAACATTCGAATGGGAACTTTACTACTGCTGTCTGCCAGTTTGCATATACAAATGTTCTGCCTAGTGTATATCCTACAACCATTATTACTGCACCAACAGTAACTCCCACAATGGCTCCTAATGGCTCCTTGTTTTTCATCCACTTATTAGCAATTAATGAAATTACCACTGCTTGAATTCCATGAGTCACAAGTGAAACAAACATTGGTGCTGGATAAAATAAAAAGTCTCCTAAAAATGCGCCTACGCCACCAACTAAAAATGCAGAAAATGGATCCATCATTATTGATGCTGTGCATATTATCACATCATTTAAATATAAATGCCCCCCTGGTACTGGAATACTGAATGAACTTAAAACTACATTCATTGCTAAAAATAATGCTGTAAAAGTCAGCCACTTTGTTTTATTTTCAATTCTCATATTACTTCTCCTCCTATATTACACTACGTAAAACTACACACTTGAAAATAGTTAACTACACTTCCTTTTTATTGTAGCATTATATTTCATCAATGCAATTGTACCAGTACAATATCATATCCGGCGTAGTAATAATATATTTAGTTTGTCCATTTTCCGTTTTCCATAAAGTACTTACAAAGCTTGTCAGCTTCTTCTGTTATCTTCTTATCAAAGTTCATTGTTTTAAGCAGCTTAAGTGCATTTCTTGTTTTTGCAGGACCATTTTTCAATTTATAATCAAAAGTAACACCTTCATCAGACACTGTTTCGCTGAAATGATAATTATCATATCTTTCATCAGCTATTCCAGTCAATTCTATATCATGTGTTGCCACAAACACCCTGTCATTGCAGCCGGCTGAATACTTTAATATAGAAGCTGAAGCTGCTATTCTTTCAATAGTGTTTGTCCCTTTAAGGATTTCATCGATAAATGCCAGCACAGGAACTGGTCCATTTAATGAATCTATTAGCCTCTTAAGACTTTTAAGTTCTGCTACAAAATAACTTTCTCCACTAAGAATGTTGTCTCTTACCGCCATTGAAGTCATTACTTTGGAGAATCTGCATTTATATTTAGAGCACAGTGCTGTATTGATGCTCTGTGCCAGTATACAGTTTAATGCTATAGCTTTGATAAAAGTAGATTTTCCTGAGGCATTAGATCCTGTAAAAATAATATTCTTATCGATAACTATTGAATTCTTAACAGGATCATCAATTAACGGATGGTAGATATCATCAATTTCTATTTTTAAATCATCAGTAAATTCAGGCAGAACATACTGGTCCACACTTGCTCTAGAATAGGCTATACAAAGTGCAAAGTCTATCTTCGCTATAAAATCATAAATATCATATAAATACTGTTTATTCTTTTCCAGAATTTTAGATATACGCTGATATGTTATAACATCAGTCATAGTAAACATCTTTAAATAATCTGCTAAGAAATCAAGGTCATTTACAAGATTGTTGCCACCTTTTGAAAAAGCATAGCTGTACATACGTATTTTATTTATTTCCTTAACATTCTTTAGCGTATCTTTAATTCTGATTCTGTATTCATTAAAACTGCTATCCTTGTCTTTAAATCAGTATCCATTGGTCGTTTGTTCATCTTAGGCTGAATGAGCTTAATAATCATGAAAATCACCTATCCCGCTTTATTTAAGTACGCTCATAGCATCTACCATTTTTATACTTATATTGGAATTATAACACAGATCTTATAAGCTTTGTGCTACTACTTCTGGCCTTATTTCGTTTTCCTGTTTCTTTATTAGCCTGTTTCCTGCAAGTGCTGCTGCTATAGCTGCTACTACATGACTTATAAGAATTGCGCTCCAAATTCCATTAAGTCCAAAACCTGTATTAAGTAGTACATATGATAATGGCATTCTGACAATTATATAGTAAAGCACCATGTTAAAAGCCATTGCTGGATAAAATAATATTGTTTCAAGTTTTCCTGTTACTCCATAGGCTGCGATTGCTGATATGCCGATGCTGCTTATAAGTGAAGTTAAGAAACTTGTGCTGATTGCTGGTATACTCTGTTGAAATGCTGAAGGAACTGACTTTTTTATAATCTCACCTACTTTTGATTTATCAAAAGTTCTAATATTGAGTACAAATACTCTCTTTTTAGCAAGATAGACAATCATAATTATAAGACATATTGACTGAGATAGAACTGTGGCAACTGCTGCACCATTAAAGTTCATCATCTTCATAAATATTGGATCAAGAACTGCATTAAGGATGGTACATATAAGCATGGCTATCATCTGAAATACTGCGTTGCCAAAACTTCTAAGTACTGCTGTAAAGTAACAGTATAGAAATACTGCAGTATAACCAATAAGGTAAATTGACAGATAAGCATATGCCATATTGAATGTTTCTTTAGGTGTGTTAAGCATTCTTAAGATTGATGGCAGCAACAATTCAAGAATAGCTGAAACTGCAATTGAAAAAACTACTGCTATTGTAAATGATGTTGATATTGTACTTTCAACTCTTTTCTTGTCCTTGGCACCAATAGCCTGCGAAACATGAATGAATTTCATTCACTTTAATTCATTTTTTTAGGACTGCACTATTTTTTAATATTGACAGTCCTTTTAACTATATATTTAATAATCTATTTAACATTTCTTTTATGTTTTCCAGCTTCTCATCAGCTGTAAGTGTATCATCAAGCAGAATTCCAAGCTGACCATAAATCACATATGATGCTAATGATTTTGTATTAATTGGTTTTATTACTTTTGTTTCTACTGCCTTCTCTGCAATAGCTGTTGCATATGGCATCATCTTTTCACATATCTTCATTGAAAGCTGGTAATGTATTTTTTTCTTTTCAGTACCATGGCATACCTTGTAATAAAAATTATCATCAGTCTCTACATCTTTAAATGTAGACATATTGAATATCATTTCCTTAAGCGGCATATCAAAATTAACGCTGCTCTTCATCTTATTTGTAAGAACTTCTGCATACTGATCTATTGCTGTATCAAAGATTTCCTCCTTTGATGAAAAATATCTATAACACAGCCCCTGGGCTACCCCCATTGCTTTTGCTATGTCTGTAATTGATGTTTTCTCATAACCTTTTTCATAAAACAGCTTCATTGCTGTATCGAGAATCTCCTGTCTACGCTGAGCTGGTTCCTTAGTTACACGCGTCATAAATATCTCCTCCTCTGAGCTCATCTTTAATATAGCACTGCTGTATTTAAATGTCAATGAATAATATTCATTCATTATGTTGAAATACTATTTTATACATAAATTGTATAATTGACTTGTTTGAGCTATACTTTTTATATAGATAAGCTTTAAAAATATATCTTAAATGAGGTAAACTTAATGAATTACTGCCGAAAATGTGGTTCTGTTATTGAACCAGAAGACAAATACTGCAAATCCTGCGGGTGTGCTACAGCCAATAACTTATTATCAGCTCCAGAAAATATTGCAGATACAGAAATTTCACTGCAGACTGATATAGTTCCTATTAGTGATGTAGTTCATGAAAAAACAAAACACATTAAAATAATTCCCATAATAATCTCAGCAGCAATTATTTCAGCAGTCATAGCTCTCGTTTTAGTATTTTATAAACCTATACTATCGCATTATTATACTTCCAAAGCTGATTCATCAAAAAATGATACATCTAAGCTTTTATATGCATCAAAATCACTTGCATTAAAATCTAATAAGATATGTCTTCATAGCAGCACTCTGCATTATCCTTGTGATAGCAGTTTCACTAATATATCATTTTCAGTTTAGCTCAGCTCTTCAGGACTTAGCAAAAACAATAAAATACACAAAACTCTTTTAATAAAAGAGCAGTAGTACACCAGTTAGTATACTTCTGCTCTTTATTTATATTATCTATTTAACTTTTTAGACTACTATATTTCTTATCCATACTCCCTTTTTAACAAGTATGTAGCCTAGTATACATTTTATAATGCTTATAAGCTGACATATCAGGTAAAGAGGTATGATACTTAAGCTTGTAAAATTCATCAAAATATATGCACATGGTACTGCAATTACCCATACTGACATACTATCAAAAAGGAATGTTATAAAAGTCTTTCCTCCAGATCTTAATGTAAAATAGGAAGCATTCATAAATGCATCAAGCGGCATACATAGAGCAACTATGCATATAAATGCTGTAGCATAATGTCTTACTTCATCTGTTGTGTTATACATAAGTGGAAAAAATGGTGATATAGCAGCAAGAATAACTCCAAGTACTGCACAACTCACAACTGAGAATACAATAAGCTTTGTGTCTGTTTCTTTGGCTTCCTTCATTTTTCCTGCACCTAAAAGCTGCCCTATAATAATTCCAACTGCATTTCCAAGTGATATAAACACTATATTAAATACGTTATAAATCGTATTTGATATGTTCATTCCTGCTACAACTGCAAGACCTGCATGTGAATAAATCTGATTTAAGAATGATATTCCCATTGCCCAAAGTCCCTCATTTAATAATAGAGGCGTACCCTTTATTACTATATGTTTTGCAAGCTTGCCTTCAATCTTAAAGTTTTTATAAGCTCCATTGATAAACTTATTTCTTTCCTTATGTCTGTGTGTCCATGTAACGACTATTGCACATTCAGTAAATCTTGAAATTACTGTAGCTATTGCTGCTCCATATGCACCAAGTCTCGGGCATCCTGCCTTTCCGAAGATAAGCAGGTAGTTGAAGCATAAATTTACAAATACAGCCACAATTCCAGCCTTCATAGGTACTACTGTTTCACCAGTTTCTCTTAAAGTACTTGAATAACACTGCATCACTGCGAATGGTAAAAGACCAATTATATCAATTGCAAGATAGCCACTACCATACTTTAATGTTTCTGCTATATTACCTGTTGTACTTCCCTCATGAAGGAATGTTGATATAATTTCATTTCTAAATATCCCAAGCACTGATATTCCTATGATACTTATTATTGCGCAAAGAATAAGTTTAAATCTAAATGTCTGTCTTACTCCGTCATGATTATCATTGCCATAAAACTGAGCCCCAAATATTCCTGGCCCTGATATTGCTCCAAATATAAAAAGACTAAATATAAATATGAATTGATTCGCAATGGCAACTCCACTCATTGCATCTGTTCCTACTTGGCCAACCATTATGTTATCAAGCATGCTCACAAAGTTGGTTATACCATTCTGTATCATTATAGGAACTGCAATAAGAAGCACTATCTTATAAAACTTCTTGTCTCCTATGTATTTCTTTACGTTCAAAATTTCACCCCCATTACGTAAATTCTAGAATTGTCATACTTAATTATTATAAACTATTATTATTTATTTCATACATAAAACTTTATTTTTATTAATTTTTTACACAAAAAATTAAAATATAAAAGCTAAACTAAAGTTATCCCATCATCTCTACTCTAGTCACGCACTTTTAATCGTTTTATTTTGCCATATAATTGTTATAATGTTATAAAATGTAAGGAGGGTTAACAATATGGATTTAAAAGGACAAGCTGTTACAGATATGATTGAATGGCTTAGCGACGAACACGAACTTGGAAAAGCACCTTCTAAAATTGAAGTTGCAGGAGAATTTGATTATGATGATGCTCATTACTACATATTAAAATTCAAAAAAAGTTTTTTGGGAAAATGGCTTGTAGGAGTATCTGGATATGACGAGAATGGCGAATCATTTGGTCATACATTTAGTGAATTTGTAGTTTATAATGAAAAAACAGCAGCTGGGATTTTAAAAGTATAATTGACAATCTTAAAAATGAATGGGGTATAGAAATTGATAAAGATGAATGCGACATCAAGGATGATAATCTTGTATTTAATATAGGAGAAAACCTGGTAGCAGTATCATTGATGGATGTACCGATACCAGATGGTGAAGCTGAATATTTTGCAGAATGCAATTATATGTGGAAAGACGCAGTTGAAGAAACTAAAAAACATCAGGCACATGTCATGGTTATCGTCATAAACCATAATAATGACTCAATAGAATGTGCATCACTTTTTTCAAAAGTAGCATCATCATGCCTTAAAGCAGAAAACGCACTTGGAATATACACATCAGGAACTGTATTTCAGCCTCAATTCTACAATGCAGTAGCTGACATTCTTAAAAAAGGAGCTCTACCAATACCAGACTGGACTTATATTGGTCTTGGACAGGATGAAAAAGGTAATTCAGCTTATACATACGGACTTGATGCCTTTGGCAAGATGGAAATTGAAATACTAAACAGCAAGCACAGCCTTGAAGAACTTAGAGATTTCCTATTCTATGTATGTGAATATGTAATTAAAAATGACATGTACTTTAGAGATGGTGAAACAATAAGCTTTGCATCAGATCAACAGCTTAAAATAACAAAATCTAAAGCAGTAAGAGTTGAAGGCGAAAGTATCAAAATCAACTACTAATGCTTACTTCATAATCATCACAATAAATATGTATATCATTAAAGAAGATATGGATTATACAATGAAAAATAATTTTTACTCTATATCTTTTTCATGTAAATATGAACTAAATCAGTTCATTAAACAGAATAACGGAGGCGTTATAGTTAATGTTGGTTCTGTTGCAGGCCTTGTAGGTGTTCCTGGAAATCCTGCTTACTGTGCTTCAAAACATGCAGTTAAAGGATATTCATCATCAGTCTTGTTGTAATTACGCTTATTATAAGGTTTTTACCCTTTAGAGGATTTAATATAATTTGCATCCAGCACTATGAATTTTATATTACCTTTAATAAATGAATACCAGCTTTGCTTAAGATTAAAGAACTTAAGAACAGTGTCAATAGAGAATTCATCTGAATTATGATTGCCAACTACAAAATGACAGGGTACTCCCGTTTTCTGCAGTTCATCAATATAATTAGCTTCAATAACCAAGTATATTGCACCCTATAATAGTCATATCTTCCAATTACCCTTAAAAATCTATATGTATACTCAAGTTATTTTTTTCTTTATATTTCAAATTTACATTCAACACTATTTTACATTCAATTCTGCTGATATATTTACAAGCACTCTGCTAGGTACCTGTGCAATTACGTTATGCTTAACTCTTGCATCAAAGGCAAGATAGCCTCCTTTATCTAGCATAAACTTTTCACCTGTAGTAAATGTAATTTCAACTTTACCATCATAAACAAAAATTGAAGCATAACTATTATGTACATGATCAGGTAGTCCTTTTCCCTCTTCAAAGTTAAAATACATTGTTTTGAATTTTGAATTTATCCCTAAAAGTTTCTTTGAATCACCTAAACTTTCAATATTTATTGGATTTAATTCTACCTTATCAACAACCTTCATATTTGTCTTTTGTATATCCATAACTATTCCTCCTGATTTGTTTACATCATTCTTATATATTTTACATACTCTTCTGCATGATTTATGCTTAAATCCCCATGTGTATACCCTTTAAGTATCTTAAGTCTAGTGCCTTTAATCTTTTTATTAAGAAGTTCAGCTGATTTTATCATCTTTCTGCCTTCTTTCTGGCCTACAAGTATCAGTACATCTGCTTTGCTATTTTCAATACTATCCTTTAAATTATAACTGCTGTTACTCTTTAATATATTTATATAGTTATCTTTTTTTATAAGGCATGTATCATGATAATAATCTTCAAATAGCTCTTCATGAATATTAAGGCTCTTAAACTGCATTCTTGCAAACCATCTTTTCTTGATAAGTCCATATGAAACTTTTATTGACGGCCCTATAATAGCATTAATTAGCTTGTCTTTAACAACAAGAGCACTTTCAATTACTGCTTTTTCACATATGTCAGTTTTTCTTGAAAGTATCTCTGTTAAAATTTGTGCTCCTAATGACAGTCCTCCTATAAGGAATACCCTGCCATCATAATTTTTATGAATATATTCTATAATCTCTTCTGCACAATGCTCAATACTTTTAAATTCAGTTCCATAATCCTCACCATGACCATCAATTATAGGCAGAACCACTTCAAAGTCATCCTTTAAAAGCATAATCTCATCTTTATAATTCCACCATGATAATCCACCACCATGAATAAGTATAATAACAGGCTTACCTTTATTTGTGAACTTCTTAAATATCATTTTCCATCTCCAATAAAATTAAAATAATTATTCTTATGACTATAATAACTTACAAAGCAATTATTTGTAAATAAAAAAGGATTACTAAAAGATAAAATCACAAATCTGCAAATCTTTTATTTTCAGCACTTTACAGCATTAAAACTTCACCTTTTTGAATGCAATTTCCTACACTATAAAAAAATTCCCCAGCTGTAGTTCTGGAGAATTTAAAAACTGAAAGTACAGTTTCGGTTGTACTTTCTTTATATAAAATAATTTAGCATTGAGATATTATTATATCATGCTTTTGTATATTATGACAGCATGATATTAATCATATAAGTTTTATCTTCCAAAAAACTTCATTAGTATATCTAAAGCTCTGCCGGTATTTCTGATATTCTGTTTCTGAGCACCAGACTTGCCTTCATACCAATCATATATAATCCAGATAACGCTTCCTAAAAACATAAGAATAGAAACTATCATAACAAAATCACTAGGAAGTTCTCCCTTTCCAAATAATACAGAACATGATATTAAAAGCATTACCCACTTAATCAATTTGCCCATTGTTATTCTCCTCTTTAGTAAAAATATTATTTATTTATTCGTGTTTTCTATAAAGTTCTTTATATCTTAAATAATATCCACTTCATCTTTGCAAGATCATATTTTATTTCAAATATTTTCTCAATTCCATCTATTAATGCACAGCACGTATAAACCATCATTTTATTTCCGCATAGTTTCTCCATTTCTACCCTCAGAATCTTAGTTATTTTTATTACTTCACACTGTTCTTCCTCAATTCTAAACCTTATAGGCCTTATACTACCATCAGTTTTAAAGTAAGCTATCATCTCTATATTCTTAGAAACAACCTTCATATCGTATATATGCCTCCAAATAATTACTCTATCCTTATAATATAAACAACTCGATAAATACAAATTTGAAGCTATAATGTAAAGTGAATATTGTATAATGTATAATTCAGGATAAAATCCGTAAACGGATTTCTAAATTTCAATGGAGGATACCTCCAAACCTCTGAGTTAGTACTGTAAAGTGTTTTAAAGAGAAATGTGTTCTCTTTTTAAGCAGGTATTCCAAATCTTCGATTTGGTATATTCGCTTATGCCTTGGCTGGAACTTACTCAGGGGAGTTCAATCCGAAATTATACATTCTACATTATAAATTATACATTAATGATAAACTTCAGTTTATCGAGTAAATTATATATTTATTTAAGTTTAAATAGCGTACTAGCATTTACGCTATAGTATGCTTCCCATCATTGGGTAATCGCTATGAGATCCTGTTCCTCCCTCTATTGCTTTTACACCTGAATTTATAAATATGGAACGCACTATGCTGTCCTTGCCATATCGTTTTCTTAAAGCATCTATCGTTGTATCAAGTTTTACCTGTTTCTCAGACGCAACATAATCAAAAAGATTCTCCTGCCTATACTCATTGCTGCTTAATTTTGTCAGTCTCACACCAAGCTGTCTTATATTTTCACCCTTCCAGCACTCTATAAATGCCTGCTTTATACCTTCAAATATTTCACTTGTGCAGTCAGTACTTCTTGTCAGTTTTTTCTGATGCGAATATGAAATAAAGGTATCTGTTTTTATGCTGACCGCTACAAGAGAGCATAGACTGCCATTTTCCCTTAGTCTCATTGCTGTACTTTCTGTAAGCGAAAGCAGTATTCTTGATGCTTCTTCAAAATTATCAACATCATAAGCTATAGTTATTGAATTTCCAAGTCCTTTTATATCAAGATAATTTGAAGATCTTACTTCTGAATTTTCTATACCGTTTGCATAATCATGTACAAGCTGTCCCTGTGAATGCAAGAATCCTTTAAGTATATTGACATCAAATGACGCCAGCTCTCCTATGGTGTTAATGTTAAGCCTTGTAAGCTTTGTCCTCGTAGCCCTGCCCACCATAAAAAGTTCTCCTACAGGCAATGGCCACATCTTTTTCTCAATCTCATCTTTAAAAAGTGTATGAACAGAATTTTTCGGTTTAAAATCGCTTGCCATTTTTGCAAGCAGTTTATTCTGCGAAATTCCAATATTGCAGTTAAAACCAAGCTCTTCTGAAATCCTTGCCTTA
Organism: Inconstantimicrobium porci; assembly: GCF_009696465.1. Classification (GTDB taxonomy): domain Bacteria; phylum Bacillota; class Clostridia; order Clostridiales; family Clostridiaceae; genus Inconstantimicrobium; species Inconstantimicrobium porci. Next base: position 25,832 of record NZ_VULX01000032.1, read on the forward strand.
AGTGACTTTGCAATACCCACATAATTTTCTCTATAATTTGAACAGTCCATAAAACATTCGTCTATGCTGTATCTCTGAATTTTAGGTGAATATTCATAAAGCATATCTACAAGCGCCCTGCTGCTTTTCATATACCAGTCATAATCCGGCGGATATACTTCTAGATCTCTGCATTTCATTTTTGCCTGCCACAAAACATCACCAGTCTTGATGCCCAGTTTCTTTGCTGGAATAGATGCAGCTAAAATAATTCCATGCCTGTTCTCACTATCTCCTGCAATAACAGATGGCACCTTTCTTATATCATGAGTGCTTCCATACTGAAGAAGCTTCACTGCTGTCCATGAAAGGTATGCTGAATTTACATCAATATGAAAAATTATTCTATCATTTTTGCTTATCATACTTCATGCTCCTAATCATACAATCTTGTTTTGATTACATTATATAGAACGCACGTTTGTTTGTAAAGTATTTTTAGGGAATATATGTGCGTATATTTTGCGAACATTTAGATAAAATATAATTAGAGCTTAATATTCTTTTAATGGATATTAAAATCTGTTATAATTAAGCTACTTATTCTACGTGAGGTGTCATTATGGAAAAAAACACTAATGATTTATTCGAATTAATGAGTAAAATGTACTCTGAAATGCAGTCAATGAAATCTGAAATGACAGATATGAGATCTGAAATGACAGACATGAAATCTGATATTTCCAATATGAGATCTGAAATGACAGACATGAAATCTGATATTTCCAATATGAGATCTGAAATGACAGATATGAAGTCTGATATTTCCAATATGAGATCTGAAATGACAGATATGAAGTCTGATATTTCCAATATGAAAAAGGATATATCTAAGAATTCTATACTACTCGAAAAGCTTGATAGTAATGTGAAACTTCTTGCAGAAGGGCAGCACGCTTTTAAAGAAGAACTTGGACGTAATACTTCAGATGATAAAAAATCCATCAATGATCGTATTGAAATTATTGAACAGGCCGTAACATACACTGCAAAAGAAGTTACAAATCTTGCTGATACAATTGAAGTCGTTAAAGATACTGCTGCTTCTAATAATATGGATATTAAAATACTAAGAAAAATCCAAAGTCATAGTGGACTATAATTAAAAAAGGGTGAAAAACATATTCCGAAGCCTCCGTCCACACGCTCCAAGTCGTTTCTTCATATGTCTTTCACCCCTTGATGACTAAAGGACGGAATTGCATTCTACTATTTTTTGTATTAACGTGTAAATCTTTATTTTCAACGCTTTACAGCATTAAGATTCCACCCTTTTCAATGCAATTTCTATACATTAAAAAAGCAACCTATTATATATTCTTTTTATATTTCTATTAATGAGCATCAACTATGACATTTCCATTTGAATCAAGTAATGGAGTAATTCCACTTGGACCATTTCCGCCAACTGGCATAATATAATTAACACCAGTAGCAGTATCTACTACAACATACACTCCTGCCAATCCTAAATTCTGCTCTTCCTTAATAACAAATCTTTTTGGTTTTTTCTCTTTTTCAAACATAAAAATATCTCCTGTTTTATTTATTATATTAATGATAAATTGCAATAACAAATTGAACTAATTTTATTTTTCCATTTGAACCCTTGAATTTTTAAGCTGCATAGATCTCATCGAGGTACTTTTCAAAAAGCTCCTCTGGAGTTCGGTAGTCTAAGATTTTACGTGGAAGAGTGTTCATACATTCTTCAATAAACCCTATGTTATCAACACTATAATCAGATATACGCTTTCCCTTGGGG
>NZ_VULX01000033.1 GCF_009696465.1 Inconstantimicrobium porci
GAAGGGAACTTCATCGCTCGACTTGCATGTGTTAAGCACGCCGCCAGCGTTCGTCCTGAGCCAGGATCAAACTCTCAATTTAAGCAGGCATTCCAAATTTTAATTTGGTATGTTCGCTTACTTCTTGCACAAGAAGTTTCCTTTTGAAAACTATCTTTGTAAGCCTTGAAGTTTAATTGCTTAGCTTAATCTTAGCTTAATTACTAAAAGAATTGCTGGTCTAATAAAAAGTTTGTATAAACTATTAAATTCCTCTGTTTAATTTTCAAAGATCATTCGTCGTTTCTCGCAACGACATGATTTATTTTAGCACATATTTTATACCATGCCAATTCATAATACAGTATTATTAAAAATTATTTTTAATTTTCTTTAATTTTCGAGTTTTTTCTTTGTTTTTTTATAATAGACACACTAGGATATGTTTATATTTTAAATCTTATCTGCATGTTTCTTTCCTTTTCTTCAATAGAACTTACACTAAGGCCTATAAGCCTTACTTTTTCTTCGAAATCAATAGATTTTACAATCTCAGATGCAATATTATATATTTCATCAAACTCATTAGTATATTTATTTATAGTTTTACTCTTAGTATGATTTTCAAAGTTTTCACTCTTACTTTTTACAGTTATAGTTCTTATTTTTATATTATTTCTGTTGAGAATTATCGAAATTTCTTCAGCAAACTCTCGTATATACTTTAATAGTTCATTAATATCATTGGTATTATGCTTAAGAGTTGATTCCCTTCCATAAGATTTTCTTTCACGCTTCACTTCGACAGTTCTGTTATCTATGCCTCTTATTCTATAATAGATATCAAGACTATGCTTTCCAAGGTATTCTTCAAAGTACTCTTTATCAATATCATATAAATCCTTCACCGTAAATATTCCTATATTATTAAGCTTCTGAACTGTTCTTTTTCCCAATCCATATACTTTGCTTATATTCATAGGAAAAAGTATATACGGCATCATTTTTTTATCTATAACCTTTATTCCATTAGGCTTATTCCAGTCTGATGCAATCTTCGCTAAAAACTTGTTATATGAAATTCCTATAGAAAGTGTTAACCCCAGCTCCCTGTATACTTTCTTCTTTATATATAATGCTACATCAAGAGGATTCTTTTTTAAATGTGATATATCAAGATATGCTTCATCTATACTAAGTGGTTCTATTATAGGTGTAACTTCAGCTAAAATATCAAAAATCTTGTTTGATACCTCCTTGTACCTATAATGTCTTACAGGAAGAAATATTCCATGTGGACATTTCTCTCTTGCCATAAAAAGAGGCATAGCAGAATGTACTCCATAAGCTCTCGCTTCATATGAACATGTTGATACTACTCCTCTTTCAGAAGTACCACCAACTATAACTGGTTTTCCTTTTAGTGAAGGATTATCTTTCACTTCTACTGATGCAAAAAAGGCATCCATATCAACATGAAGAATTACTCTATCCATAATTTCACCACCTAACTTATTATCTATATTTAATATACCAAACATATATTCTGTATTCAATATTTAATGCAGGACTTAAAATCTATAATCCGAAAACATAAAAAAGGCAGCATCATAAAAATATGATACTACCATTATTATCTGGTGCACCTAACAGGATTCGAACCTGCGACCGTTGGATTCGAAGTCCACCACTCTATCCAGCTGAGCTATAGGTGCAAAAAAAGCAACTTATTAATATAAGTTGCTTACTATGGAGCGGGTGGCGGGAATCGAACCCGCATAACTAGCTTGGAAGGCTAGGGCTCTACCACTGAGCTACACCCGCATACCTCTTGTTTACAGGTATTATTGTACCAACAATAAATAAACCTGTCAACATTTTTATTTATATATTTTAAAAAATTATGCACAAATAGAGCACGCTCTTCGCTACAATTTGTGGATAAGTATCCTTTCAATTCATCTTCCTGTTGATAAAATTACAAATTAGAATTTTCATCCACATTCCAGCCAAAAAATCAAGTTATTTGTGAATAACTTTTCATCTTATGTGACTAATTTTTATACATTACTCTATTTTGAGGATAAAAAAAGCAACTTATCAACATAAGCTGCTTAACATGGAGCGGGTGGCGGGAATCGAACCCGCATAACTAGCTTGGAAGGCTAGGGCTCTACCACTGAGCTACACCCGCATGCTTGGAGCGAAAGACGGGACTCGAACCCGCAACTTTCACCTTGGCAAGGTGACACTCTACCATTGAGTCACTTCCGCATAATATTATTTAAAATTGGTGCAGGTGAAGGGAGTCGAACCCCCACGTCGTAAAACGCTAGATCCTAAGTCTAGTGCGTCTGCCAATTCCGCCACACCTGCATTTTATTTTAAATTGGTGATCCACCCGGGAATCGAACCCGGGACACCATGATTAAAAGTCATGTGCTCTACCGACTGAGCTAGTGAATCCTTTGGCTGGGATAGCAGGATTTGAACCTACGAATGATGGAGTCAAAGTCCATTGCCTTACCGCTTGGCGATATCCCAACTTTAATGGGGTGGACGAAGGGACTCGAACCCTCGACAACCAGAACCACAATCTGGCGCTCTACCAACTGAACTACGTCCACCATATGGTGGGTCATCGGAGACTCGAACTCCGGACACCCTGATTAAGAGTCAGGTGCTCTACCAACTGAGCTAATAACCCATATTTTTAATGGTGCGTTTTAAGGGATTCGAACCCCTGGCCCACGCCTTAGAAGGGCGTTGCTCTATCCAGCTGAGCTAAAAACGCACATGTAATATTTAAACCACTCTAACAACTTTTTAAGTTGTATGGAGCGGGTGGCGGGAATCGAACCCGCATAACTAGCTTGGAAGGCTAGGGCTCTACCACTGAGCTACACCCGCATGCTTGGAGCGAAAGACGGGACTCGAACCCGCAACTTTCACCTTGGCAAGGTGACACTCTACCATTGAGTCACTTCCGCATAATATTATTTAAAATTGGTGCAGGTGAAGGGAGTCGAACCCCCACGTCGTAAAACGCTAGATCCTAAGTCTAGTGCGTCTGCCAATTCCGCCACACCTGCATTTTATTTTAAATTGGTGATCCACCCGGGAATCGAACCCGGGACACCATGATTAAAAGTCATGTGCTCTACCGACTGAGCTAGTGAATCCTTTGGCTGGGATAGCAGGATTTGAACCTACGAATGATGGAGTCAAAGTCCATTGCCTTACCGCTTGGCGATATCCCAACTTTAATGGGGTGGACGAAGGGACTCGAACCCTCGACAACCAGAACCACAATCTGGCGCTCTACCAACTGAACTACGTCCACCATATGGTGGGTCATCGGAGACTCGAACTCCGGACACCCTGATTAAGAGTCAGGTGCTCTACCAACTGAGCTAATAACCCATATTTTTAATGGTGCGTTTTAAGGGATTCGAACCCCTGGCCCACGCCTTAGAAGGGCGTTGCTCTATCCAGCTGAGCTAAAAACGCACATGTGGTATTCAAACCACTCTAACAACTTTTTAAGTTGTATGGAGCGGGTGGCGGGAATCGAACCCGCATAACTAGCTTGGAAGGCTAGGGCTCTACCACTGAGCTACACCCGCATGATAAATGCAATTTTTTTAAAGTGGTCGGGGTGACAGGGATTGAACCTGCGACCTCATGGTCCCAAACCACGCGCGCTCCCATCTGCGCCACACCCCGATATTGGTGCGTTTTAAGGGATTCGAACCCCTGGCCCACGCCTTAGAAGGGCGTTGCTCTATCCAGCTGAGCTAAAAACGCATACTTTTCATAACCTCAGTCATTTTATCATCTGACAAGTTCTTTGTCAAGAACTTTGTTTCAAGAATCTTTTAAGTTCCATGGAGCGGGTGGCGGGAATCGAACCCGCATAACTAGCTTGGAAGGCTAGGGCTCTACCACTGAGCTACACCCGCATGATAAAACACAATTCTTGAAAATGGTCGGGGTGACAGGGATTGAACCTGCGACCTCATGGTCCCAAACCACGCGCGCTCCCATCTGCGCCACACCCCGATACATTGACTGTATCTCTTTGAGGACTTTTCTTTCGTGCCCTCGCTGACGACAAAACTTATTCTACACGATATATTTATATTCGTCAACACCTTTTTTTATTTTTTTTATCATTTAAAAAAACATGCCCAAACCCGCACTATACCTATAACTCTATATAAAAAGCAGAGAAATCTGTTCAAAAAATTTCTCTGTTTTTATTAATTTACTAAATTATATCTGCCTCAAATAAGGTACAACATTTCCTTTTTCATCTATTTCGATAAAACCTATAGAGTTTTTGCTCATTCTTGGAAGAGATGCACTTCCCGGATTAAAAAGCCATATACCCTTAACTTCCTCCATATATGGTATATGAGTATGTCCGAATAAAGCTATATCTACTTCTGCCTCCAACGCTCTATAATAAAGATTGTTAAGCTCATACTTAACACCATAGCGATCACCATGAGTAATAAGCATCCTTATACCTTCTACATCTATAATCTGCTCTTTTTCAGCTCCTCTGCCAAAATCACAATTACCAAGAACCTTATAAACTTTACCTTTAAATCCTTTGCCCAACTCATCAGCATCATCTATATTATCACCAAGGTGAATAAGTATATCTGCATTCTGTATGTACGACTTAACCTTCTGTATATAATATTTCTGTCTATGAGTATCACTTACTACTGCAATCAACATATATATCGCCTCTTAACAATTCATCTTTTAATTTCTTTAAAGCCCTTCCTCTGTGACTTATACTATTCTTTTCTTCTGCACTCATTTCTGCAAAAGTTTTATTGAATTCAGGCACAAAGAACAGTGGATCATAGCCAAAGTTTTCTTTTCCTCTTATTTCTTCAGTAACAAAACCTTCTGTTATTCCTTCAACTTTTATTGTTTTGCCATCAGATGTTATTAAAACTATAGCACATACAAAACGGGCAGTTCTCTTCTCTGTTGGAACACCCTCCATGTTCTTTAAAAGTTTTTTATTATTTTCACTATCATTTCCGTGAACGCCAGCATATCTTGCCGAATAAACTCCTGGCTCTCCATTAAGATAATCTACTTCTATGCCAGAATCATCTGCCATAACCATGAAATCCTTCGCCCCTTTATTTTTTAAATACTCTGCTATTACAGATGACTTTTTATAAGAGTTCTCAAGAAAAGTTGTTCCATCTTCAACAACATCAATATCAATACCCTCTTCTTTAAGAGAAACTATCTCCACATTAAGATCACTTAATATTTCTTTTATCTCTTCAATTTTATGGCTGTTATTACTTGCTACTATTAATTTTTTCATAATGTCCTCCAATAAAATGTTATTTTAAATAATATTATACATATATTAATATAAGGATTATTTTACGAGGTGAAAATTTTGAAATACATCGGTCCATTTTTTAGGATTAATACCTTGACTTCTGATGAAATTAAGTACCAGCTGTTTCATCTATCCAAAGAGTCCATCAAACATATAGAACTCCAGTCTAGGTGCGGAATTTTAATTTCAAATAAAGTTTTAAGAAAATATCTTTCTACAAATGATATTAACATAATGAAAGACTTTTCTCCAGTTATATGTATCTACAAAAAAGCACACCCGCTTATTTTAAAATCAGGCAAACATCCTTTCTGCTGGGACAGTGAAACATTCAAAAAAGAGTCACTTCCTGATTCTGACGCATTGCTTACATTCTGTCTTATAGAACTTTCAAAATACTATGACTTTTTCGAGAATGTTGATGATGAACTTTTCAGTTTATCAAGAATATATAAAGCACTCTCCAGGATACAGCTTGAATTCTATGCAAAATCTATGAGAAATACCGAAGGATTGTTTATTGAAAAGAAAAATTCTGGTGATAATTACGTTGATTCAATATCACTGACCGATAAATCCAAAACTATTTCTTTCTCTTATCAGGCATATATGATGTGTGCGTATTATGATTATTATACAGCTAGCTCTGATGCTGACAAAGAAATGTACAAGAACTTTGCACTGGAAATACTAAACATGCTTATAGATTATAGAAGCTCAATATATAACGAAAGCACTGATGAGTGTTGCGCTATCTGTTATGCATTAAATATATTCTATGGTTTATCAAAGGATGAAAAATCAAAGATGCTACTTTTAGACTTATGTGATGAGCTTACAGATAGACTTGAAAACAAAAGCAGCCTATTAAGTTCTCTTAGCAGTTCTTGCTTTACAGTCATAAATCTTTATAAATCATATGAAAATACAGGCATATATAAATTTAAAGACAAAGCATTAAATTTGTCCGAAAATCTTTTATCTCTTTATGATAGAGATACGAATATAATCAATCTTCAAGTTGATAAAAAAGATGTTAAATATACAGCAATAGATCTTGTATTATTTATGCTCACTACATTGTATTACTTTAAGTATGATGAATCAAATGAGGATAATTTTGAACATAAAAAAAAGTTAATTCCTAACATGTACAAGAATCTGATAATAAATTCTGGCATATTAACAAGTTTTCCGGAAGCACCAGATCTAAATAGTGCAGAAAGATACAAGAATTTTTCATACAATGCAAACGACCTTATTGAAGAAAGTAAATACAAGCTTTCATCAATTGAATCTCCTTTATCTGCAAATATGGCTTCAATATTTGTAAAAAATGTATCATACTCAACTAAAAAATGTGAATTTTCTCACAGAAAATCAAGTTTTGATAGCAGCAAAAATATCTTTCTTTTTTCAATGTTTATATATCTTTTTGAAAATGACTTTACATCCTATATATGTGGAAATGAAAAACCACTTCCAAAGCAAAAAGTAAGTATGAATAGAAAAATTTCAAAAGAATATCCACTTGATAATAAGATAAAAGAAAACAGTCAACATTCTCCAAAACTTGCTGCTTCACTTTCACCATCAGTTGAGACTGTAGATAAAAACTCACCTCATAATAAATATGAAAAAAACAATGCTCATCAGCAGCCTGCAACAGTAAAACTTGTTGTTAATGAGAAATCAGCAGATATAAATCCACAGACTCTAGATAAAAATAAACCCTCAAAGAAAAGTAGTAAAAAGTAAATTTTTTAATTTCAATGATTCATATCATAAACAATATACCTTTTTCGATGCAATTTACTAATCAACAAAAAAACACCGACAGAAGTTGAACTATATCATCTGCCGGTGTTTTTTTACTGCTTCACTTCAAGTTTCTTCAGCTCAATTATTCCATTACTGTTGAAATTAATATAACTTATCTTCTCAGATTTGCATACTAAATCATTAGCAAAAAGTATAGGTATATATGGTATTTTATCTGAGATCATCTTTTCAACATTATCAGTGCTATAATCTTTCTTTGACTCTATCTTTTTAGACAGCTTTAAAAAATCTTCATCATTCCATGAACACCCACTGAACATACTGCTGTATATATCTTTTTTTTCTTCGTCATGGAAATCATAATTGCATAACATCATATCATAATCATCTTTTTTCTTTTGTTCACTAAAACTTCCTTCATTGCAATCAACTATATCCACCTTAAATTTCAAATCAGCTTCGAGCTTTTGTTTAATAAATTCAGCTATACTGCTATACTTATTTTCACATAAAATTTTAAGATGAGCGCTCTTAAAATCTTCATTCTCTTTAATTATCTTATTAGCAACCACAACATTATCTTCAATATGGGACTTTATCTCATCACTACTGATACTACCTGCAGTAAAAAGTGCTGTTTTATTCTGTCCTGTGTTCCTTACTATCTGTCCTTTTGTAACTTCGTACTCTCCGCTCTTTACTCCTCCATAAGTATAAAAGCTGTATGAAAGGCCTCTCTGTATTGCCCTTCTAAAATTAAGGCTGTTTGTCAGTCTATCCTTTGCTAGATTAAAGCCTAAAAATATTGTATCCTGTTTAGGATATACCTGCAGCTTGTTATTATTGTACAGTCTCAGCACTTCACTCTCAGGGGCCCCTTTAAAAAAATCAACATTGCCAATTTCCATATCAGCCAGTGCAACTTCAGTACTTTCATATCTCTTCAATAATATCTTGTTAGGGGAATTTTCTACATTATCATGATATCCATCATTCAACTTAAGCATAATAGTTCCATCTTTATTTACATCATCTATTCTGTATGCTCCCGAATACTTAATATTTTTGTAGTTATCCTTTATTTTATTAAGATCCCCAAGTTTTTTAACAAGCCTGTATCGTGGTGAGCTAAGCTTTTCAAGAAAATCCTCATCTTTGTTATTCATTCGTATCTTTATTGTATTTTCATTTTCTTTTGTTATAGCAACACAGGAAAAATCATCGTTTCCTTCGTGATATTTTTTCGCACCATAAATTGAAAGCAATTCACTTACAAAACTGTTCTTATTATTATAAGAAAGTAGCTGTCTAAAATAATTGAGTATGTCATCACAAGTAATACTGCTACCATCGCTCCAGTGAGCATTATTTCTCAATGTAAATATGTATTCAAGACCATCCTTGCTCACCTTATAACTGTCAAACAATACTGGGATAATATCGCCTTTCTTATTTTTCTCAAAAAAACCGTCAAATAAAGCATTATATATCTCCTGTTCATCCATCTGTCCGCTAAAAGGCTTAAAGTTTAAATCTGTACTTTTTACTCCATAAACAATATAATCTCTCTTTTTATCATCTTTTGTATTATCTGCTTTGCAGCCTATAATACTCAAACTTATACATATGATTAAGATTAAAGATATAAATTTCTCATTTTTTTTCATCATATGCACCTCCAAAAATAATATAATGCATTATAATTTTATCCACTATTTTCTAATATATACTTTTACATTACACTCTTAATTTTTTATGGTATAATTTATTTCAAGATTTAGATTAAAAAGAAAGATAGGAGATTATGTATGATATTAACATTACAGATTACAGCGCTTGTAAGCATGATTGTAATAACGGGAATAATAATAGCAGGCTTTATTATCTTTATCCGCTTCTACAGTCAGATAAAGAAACAGAATGTCCTTCTATCTGATTTAATAGATACTATAAAAGAAAAGAATGAAAACACAGATAAAAAAGAGGAAAATGTGTAGCCGTCAGAAAATGATGAATGCAGCATAACATCAAATAATATTACATCAATCAATAGGTAGTTTGGAGGATTTGCCTCCATTACAACTAAGAAATTAGCAAAGCTAATTTCATCCTTTACTATGCGTTATGCACTATGAGCTATGAACTTATCTATATTATCTCATAAGTAAACCTAATATTATTGTTCATAGAAAAAAAGAAGCATGCCGTTTTGAGGGCATGCTTCTTTTTTTATTATATTAAGATTTCTATTGTACTGAATTCATCAGAAAAAATATAGATCCAGCCGCTGTACTAAGAAAAATAAGCGGATATACAACCCTTTTCCAACCTTTTTCACATAGTATAAACTTAATCCCCCAGGTTATCATAGTGATTGTCAGCATTATCTGAATCGGCACATATGAATTAAACATCTGGCCTACAAACATAAACTGGTATGTTGTAAGAAGAGTACATATAATTGTGATACTTGTTATCGTTGCTGATACAATACTCAAAATTGTAAGAATCTTAAGCATTAGTGCTGCCTCCTAACATTTCCTCAAACTCATCTTCAGAAAGTATCGCAACCCCAAGATCTAATGCTTTCGTATACTTAGAACCAGCCTCTTCTCCAGCAAGAACATAGTCAGTCTTCTTGCTTACACTTCCTGAAACTTTAGCACCAAGACTCTCCAGCTTTTCTTTTATGCTTGATCTTGAGTAATTCTTAAGAGTCCCTGTTACAACTACAGTCTTTCCTTCAAACACATTTTCTTTTACTTCTGTTTCTTCAAAATGAGGTTTAACACCTATTTCTAAAAGTTCATTTATTGTTTTTTCAACTATTTCATCCTTAAAGAAGTCTACAATACTTACTGCAACAATATCACCTATATCAGGAATTGCTACAAGCTGCTCAAATGTGGCACTCTTTATGTTGTCAAGGTTCTTAAATGTCTTGGCAAGATCCTTTGCAGTCTTAACTCCTACATTAGGAATTCCAAGTGCATATATAAATGCTGAAAGTTCACAGTCCTTACTCTTTTCAATAGAATCAAGAAGGTTCTGAGCCTTCTTCTTACCGAATCTTTCAAGACCTTCAAGCTGCTCTGTAGTAAGCTTGTAAAGATCTGATATAGACTTAATATTAAGGCTTTCAAAAAGCTGCTCAGCAGTCTTCTCAGAGAATCCAGCTATATTCATAGCTTCTCTGCAGCCATAATGCACAATACTCTTTACCATCTGAGGCTTACATGAAAGAGTATTCTCACAGAATATATGAACCCCATCCTGGATAAGTCTGCTGCCACATGCAGGACAGAATTCTGGTGGCTCGATATCAACAGCATCATCATTCATCTTTGCTACACCCATTATTTCCGGAATTACATCGTTGCTTCTTCTGATGAATACATCTGCATTAAGCTTAACGCCTTTTCTCTTTATATCATCCATATTGTTAAGTGTTGCCCTCTTTACAGTTACACCTGCAAAATCAACTGGCTGCAGAATAGCAGTAGGTGCTACTCTTCCACTTCTGCCGACATTCCATTCAACATCAATAAGTTTAGTTGTAGCTTCCTGTGCTTCAAATTTATATGCAAGAGCCCACTTAGGGAACTTTATAGTAAAGCCCATAAGTTCTCTGGTTCTTACATCATCTATTGCAAAGACTATTCCATCTATATCGTAGTCAAGATCAAAACGAATGTCATGTATATAATTAATCTGCTTTACCATATCATCAAGTGTAGTACACTCTTCAAGATAATCATCTACAGGCATACCCTTATCCTTGATGAACTTCATCATTTCACTATAAGTTTCAAACTGCTTTCCTTCTTTATATCCTACATCGTAAAATAGCGCTGAAAGGTTTCTCTTAGCTGTTTCCTTAACATTAAGGTTTCTTAATGCTCCTGCTGCACCATTCCTTAAGTTCTTAAGAGGAACAGCTGCAGTTTCATTATATTTATCAAAAGCTTCTCTTGTCATGATAACTTCTCCATGAACTTCAAAAAGAGAATCATTTTTAATCTTCAAAGGAAGAGACTTTATTGTCTTAGCCTGTGCAAGAACCTGCTCACCAGTTATACCGGTACCTCTTGTTGCTGCACTTACAAGCACTCCGTCTTCATCATAAGTACAGTTGATAGTAAGTCCGTCAAACTTCTTGCTTGCTATATACTTAATTGGAGGCAGTTTTTCTGTTGCTGTCTTGTTATACTCTTCAACAAATTTCAAGTTCTTTTCATGCCAGTCCTTAAGCTCTTCTATAGACTGAGCCTTTCCAAGACTCCATAGTCTTCCTTTATGTGTGTACTTCTGAAATTCATCAAGAACCACATCACCGACTCTCTCTGTTGGAGAGTATGGCAGTACGTATCCTGTTTCATTCTGAAGTCTTACAAGTTCATCATATTTAACATCATAATCCTTATCAGAAACTGTAGGACTGCTTAAAACATAGTACTCATAAGCATATTGATTTAATTCTTTTACAAGTTCATTAATTCTTTCTTTCTTATCCATATGAATAATTCCTTTCTACAATCTAAGCAAAATTCATCCTATAATAATTCAAGTGGTGCAAAACTAAGCATAAGATTTTTTATACCCTGGCTGTCAAAAGCTATAGTAACCTTAACATCATCTCCCACATCTATTGCACTTATTATTGTTCCTTCGCCAAACTTTGGATGTTTAATCTTTCTTCCTGGAACAGCCTCTTCTCTTGTAAGCTGACCTTTTTTCTCATTGCTGCTGCTCATCACACTATCAAGTTTTTTTTCAGCTTCACTATATGACATAGTACTTCTGCTGTTTTCATAACCGCCAATTCCATTTCTAGCATATAATCTTTCTCTTGAATATCCGCCACCAGAATATGAATTTCCTGATGAATAGCTATTTCCACCATTAAAGCTGTTTCTTGTAGAAAGTCCGCCGCCATTCTGGTTTTCATATTCCTTAAGAGAAGCTGGAATTTCAGAAATAAAATCTGACTGAGCATAAGCCACAGTTCTTCCAAATACTCTTCTTACTTCTGCAGAAGTCATATATAGAATATCCTTAGCTCTAGTTATACCAACATAGCAAAGTCTTCTTGCTTCTTCCATTTCTTTTTCATTATTAAGAGCCTGCTGTCCTGGGAATATTCCATTCTCCATACCAACCATGAATACTACAGGGAATTCAAGACCTTTGGCTGAATGCACAGTCATAAGAGTAACAACATTCTGTTCTCCATCTATGTTATCTACATCCTGAACAAGAGATACCTTTTCAAGAAATCCTGATAATGACTTATCTTCATCAGGTCCATTTTCAAATTCAACTGCAGCTGACACAAGTTCCTTAATATTTTCAGCTCTGCTTACATCTTCAGGATCTTTTGAGTCCTTAAGACCTTTTAGGTATTCTGTCTTTTCAATTACATATTCTATAAGCATAGAAACTGAAAGCTGTTCCTTCATTGCAATAAAGTCTTCCATTAAATCAGTAAATACCTTGATTGTCTTGATGTTTCTTGCTGTAAGTGTATTCACATTTTCCACATCAAGAAGACAATCATAAAGCATAAAGCCATTTTCATTGGCAAATGACACAACCTTTTCTACTGTAGCATCACCAATGCTTCTCTTTGGAACATTGATTATTCTTCTAAGGCTTACTGAGTCAGCATTATTATTGATTAACTTAAGATATGCAAGCACATCCTTTATTTCTTTTCTGTCATAGAATCTTGTACCACCAATTATCTTGTAAGGAATTCCTCTTTTAATGAATTTTTCTTCAAAACTACGTGACTGTGCATTAGTTCTATAAAGAATTGTAAAATCATTATAAGTTAGGCTGTTTTCTCTCATCAGCTGCTGAATCTTGCTGCCAACAAAGTCACATTCATCATTATCAGAATAAGCTCTGTATATCCTTATCTTTGCTCCATGATCTGCTTCAGTTCTAAGTACTTTATCTTTTCTTTCTGCATTGTGCTTTATAACGTTGTTTGCTGCATCAAGAATATTACCTTTAGATCTGTAATTCTGTTCAAGCTTTACAGTCTTAGCCTGAGGATAATCCTTCTCAAAATCAAGAATATTTCTTATATCTGCACCTCTCCACTGATAAATACACTGGTCATCATCACCAACAACACAGATATTCTTGTACTTTCCTGCTAAAAGTTTTACAAGCTCATACTGTACCTTATTAGTATCCTGATATTCATCAACCATTATGTATTTGAACTTGTTCTGATAGAATTCAAGAACATCAGGATTCTTTGTAAAGACTTCTACTGCTTTTGATATTAAGTCATCAAAATCAAGCGCATTATTTTCTTTAAGTCTCTTCTGATACATTACATAAACATCAGCCACTTTATTTAACCTGAAGTCTTTTTCGTGAAGTCTTTTATACTGCGCAGGTGACATAAGTTGATCTTTAGCCCTGCTTATCTTAGCGATAATCTCCTGTTCATTTATATCTTTATCATTTATATTTAGTTCCTTCATGCATTGCTTAACTAAAACCTTCTGATCAGAACTATCATATATAGTAAAGTCCTTCTTGTATCCAATCTTGTCAATTTCTCTTCTAAGTATTCTCACACATGTAGAATGGAAAGTTGATATCCACATGCTATCTGCTCTTTCACCTATAAGTTTTTTTACTCTTTCCTTCATCTCGCCAGCAGCTTTGTTGGTAAATGTAATTGCTAATATGTTATATGGATTTATGTCTTTTTCGTCAAGCATATATGCAATTCTGTATGTTAAAACCCTTGTCTTTCCTGATCCCGCTCCTGCTAATATAAGAACCTGACCATCAACAGTAGTTGCTGCATCATATTGTTCTTTATTTAGTAGTTTTCTTAAATCCATTAAACTTCACTCCTTATAATAGTAAACGACTGCTACTATTAATATGTTTATATTAATAATATAATTTTTCAAGTCAGCAGCCCCCTCAAACAATATTAATATTATATCATATAAGTATTAAAAAGAATCGTACAATTACATACGATTCTTTACTTCATTTCTTATTAATTTTTTATCAGATTATTCCGACAGTTTTCTTGCGTCATCATAATTTTTTGCAAGTTATTATTCATATTCGTTAATTTATGCATAAAAAAACGTAGCCCTTGGGGTCAGGCCACGTTTCAGCAATAAGCAATAAATAAAAAGGGGGCTATTCATTCCTTTTATTTATCCTTGCAAAATTCATTATATTAAATTAGGAGTTATATTTCAATAGTTTTATAAAAAAATCCAAAAAATTTTCTATAAATTATGAAGCAAAAATTTCATATTATACTCATGTAATCGTTATACAGATTTAATTTTTGCAAGTTCCTCTTCTGTTAACTCTCTGTATTCTCCTTCTTCAAGATTTTCATCTAAAGGAAGCCCTGCAAAAATAGTTCTCTTTAGGTATGTAACCTTCTTTCCTCTGCTCTCAAACATTCTCTTAACCTGATGATATTTTCCTTCATGAACTGTTACGTACACTTCAGAACCTTCATCCATTGGTCCTATAACTTCAAGCTTAGCTTCAAGGCACTTGTATCCATCATCAAGAATTACACCTTTCTTGAATGCTTCTATGTCGCTTTCATCTACAGTCTTATCAATATGTGCATAATAAACCTTATCAACTTCCCACTTTGGTGATATAAGTCTGTGGTTAAGCTCACCATCATTAGTTATTAGAAGAAGCCCTACTGTATCCTTATCAAGTCTTCCTATTGGAAATGGTTCAAAAACTGCATGTTCAGGTTCAAGTAAATCTATTACAGTTTCATCTCTGTTATCAAAAGTTGCAGAAATAACCCCATCTGGTTTATTCATCATTAAATATATGTACTTTCTATAAAATACTTCTTCGCCTGCAATAACTATCTTTGATTTTTCTGGATCTATCTGCATACCATTATCCTTAACAACAACTCCGTCAACTTCAATAAGTCCCTTTTTAGCTATACCTTTTATTTCTTTTCTAGATCCATATCCTAAATTTGATAAAACTTTATCTAATCTTTCCACGTTAAACACATCCTTCGTTTTAAACTAAAATAATAATACCATACTTATTTAAGAATTAACACAATTCCATATAATTTGAAAGTCAGTGAACAGTCAATTTTGTTTCATATTTTCTTAGAGGTTTGGAGTAATAGCCTCCATTAAGTGAAATTCAAACGCTACGTTTGAATTTCAACCTTTTCTATTCACTATTCTCTATTCGTTGTTCACTCCCTATAATAACAAAAACAGCAGCCTTCCTATCAGGCTGCTGTTTCTTTTATAATAAGCTCTTGTATGTTGCCATTACTTTTTTAACATAATTCTGTGTTTCTTTTGGCATTTTGTATAAATCATTAACCGAAGTTACACCTCTTCTTGCAACTGTACCTTGTCCAGCATTATATGCCATAAGTGACATTTCAATATTACCATTATACATCTGAAGATATTTTTTAAGCTGTTTTGTACCTCCCTCAATATTCTGCTCAATATTGAAAGGATCTGAAACTCCATCTTCCTTACAGTTTACTGGCATAAGCTGCATAAGACCCATGGCTCCTGCACTTGATACTGCATATTGATTGTATGATGATTCATTCTTGATTATAGAATGAATCAACGCCTCATCAACACCATACTTCTTTGCTGCCTTTGAAACTGCTGCATTTATCTGTGCAGTACTTCCATTTACACTTGACGTTAATTGCTTATAAGCATTATTTAACGCTGAAGAGCTTAAATTTTTTAGGCTGTCAAGACTGCAACCTCCAGTATTTTGATAGCTCGGAAGCTTATCTAAATCTTCTATATTATATCCATAACCGTTACCTAAAGAATCTGACATACTATCTAAAAAGCTCTGGAGGCTTTCATTTGTATTTCCTTTTTCAATAGAATCCATAACTGCCTGCATTACAAGATCAAATGCACCACTCTTATCTTTACCAGCTATAGTATTCATATATGTACTTAATAATTGAAGCCCTAACACCTGTTCAGGTTTCGTAATGTTCATTAAATCACCAACTTATTCTTTAATTTTGTATATTTTTAGTATTTTAAACACTTTCACAACTCATAGATAAACTAAAATTTTTCATAGAGGTCACAGGTATTAGGTCACATGTCACAGTAAAGGAAGCACTTAGGTTTCGCTAGCTTCATAAGTTCTTATCTTTAATGGATGTTACACCTCCAAACCTCTAAATTCAACAACTTTATATTTAATAAGTTTAATTTATTATGCTTGAAACTGCCGCTAGGAAGTTTCATCCTTGCCTATGACCTGTGACTTTTGACCTGTGACTTAAAAAATTCTAATCTCTTATCTATTTAATAGTTCGTATCTGTTACTTCAAACTTGAATTCATCGTAGTCTTCATATGAGCATCTCTTATAGTAGCTTTTAGCAAGTACTAATAATCTGAAGTCTCCTAAATCAAATGGTCTGAATGTATAGTAGTTCTTTCTGCTATAATTCTGTACAAGACTCCAGTTTCCATTGTGCATTATATAGAATTCATAGCAAACATCTTTTCCACCATCATTAGAGACTGTAAAGTTTACCTCTTCATCAATTCTTGGTCTTGTATTATCACAAGTTATTTTTGTTCCTGTGATTTTTTGAGCTTCACTGATTACGATTCTTATTTCTTTCTTTGTATCGAACTCATTTTTGCATTTTATGTTCTTTACATACATCTCAATTTTATATTTTCCTGATCTCTTTGGTCTTAGTGAGAACTTCTTATCCTCGATAAAATCAGTTTCTTCGACTACCATCTCATCAACTTTAGTCACATATTTTATAAGTGTTTCTTTTGAATTTAAAGTTATACACTCTAGATCTATTGTATCACCTACAAGAAAATGTTCTTTTGATGGTAAAAGAATATGTTCTATCTTTCCAGGCATATATTCTTTTACATCAAAGTATACATAACTATGTGCATCAAAATCCTTATCTGAGTATTTATCCTTAACTCTTATTTCAAGAGAATACTGTCCTGGAGTCTCAGGTGTGAAGTTTACCCAGTTAGTTGTGCTATATCTAACTCTCTCAGTTTCCTTTTCATTCTTATAAATTATAAAGCTGTATCGTATATCATTGCTTCCTTCAGCTTCTGCCATAATATTTACAGGCTGATTTATAATATAATTATCATCTTTATCAAGGGCAATATTAGTTATATTCACTGTTCTCTTTGGCTTTTCCTGTATCATAAAATCAAATGAAGCATCAGCTTCATATCTGCCATCAAAGCTTTCATCCTTAACAAATACAGTAACCTTATAATCTCCTGCCTGTTTGGGATTCCATAAGAACGTATTATCCCTCAAATATCCGGAATCTTCTGCATAAGGCCCATCTATTCTGTATTTATATAAAAGATTTCTTCCTCCTTCAGCAATAGTCTTTATATTAATCTTACTCTCAGCTGCCTGTGGTGAACATACATCGGTTGTAAAATTAGTAATCTTAACAGGATAATAAGGTATTACTTCATATACTATAATAGCCCTATCATCATACTGATGATCTGAATACATATCTTTAGCCATGCATAACAGCTTATATTTACCAGGCTTGCCTTCAATAAAGCTTACCATTTTTCTTGAAGAGAAATCCTGTATACATGTTGATCTACCATCACTATCAATCTTGATAAACTTAAACAGTACAGTTCTTTCATCATCAGCATCAGTTTCAACTTCAAATACAAGATCTTCGCCTGTAAGAAGATCATTTGTTAAGCACTTATAATCTATTATTCCTAACTTGTCCATTTTTTTCACCTCAAAGTCAATAGTTCTGAAATCATCAAAATTATTCTTTGAATATGGAACTTTACATTCAATGAGAAGCTGATGTTTACCATCTTCATTACATGTATATTTTATCTTATTTTCAGAACTATAATCCTTAATAAGCTGCCAGCCATCCCTGCCATCAACCCAATATCTGAACATTGACGGAAGCTTTGTTGTTTCAACTTCAATATCTACTTTTTCACCTATTGAATATTGAGATTTATCTATATATACAGCTTTGATAAGTTTTTCTTCTACTGTTCCTACAATAAAATCCTGTTTAAGTATCTCATCAAAAGGTTTTTTTGAATCTTTATGTTTTATCTGAACCATCACAAGATACTTACCATTTTCTTTTGGTGTCCATACACAATTATTTTCTGATCCGAAATCAAGTAGAGTTGTCCACACTCCATCAAGCCCGACCATAAATTTATACTGGTTATCCTCATTATAATCATTTTCTACTGAAATTCTTATATTGCTCTTAATTGGCTGAGGACTTTCTTTATCAAATAACAAAACAATTTCTTTTACCACATCATTCATACCACTGCACCTCTCTCGAATATACAATTATTATATCAACAAATACATTTTTTGTAAATTGTTATCATGTTTTTTATTTTCTGTTTTGAAATACAAAACGTCATAAAATAAATCCTTAAGAAAGATGTAGAGACATGACATTATATATTATAATATAAAAATAAGTGCAGGAAATACCCTGCACTTATTTTCTCGCCTTAGATATTAAAAACTTTAAATTTTTATAAAGTCTGTCATCATCTTCGGTTGTTCTCTTTTTTATCGTAGATGTTCTATTTCCTGCTCTTCGTGCCTTTGCAGCTATATGTCTTTCAAAAAGAAGCTTATCTATGTTGCTATCATCATACACGAATCCTTTTCCGCTTATAGCATATGCACCTTTCCCAAGTGCCATAGCTGCAACACCAAAATCACCAGTTACTACTATGTCTCCCTTTGATGCTTTGTTTATAAGACTCACATCAACGCTTTGGAAACCAGCATCAACACATATAACTTCTGAATAATCAGAAGTTATATAATGATTGATATCACAGAGGATAATGACAGGTATGCTGTCCTCTTTTGCAGCTTTTTCAATAAGCTGTCTTCCCGGACACGCATCACCATCTACAAGAATTTTCATGATTAAAGTCTCTTTTCAAGTTCTTCTTTCATGTCTTCATATCCTGGTTTTCCAAGTAAAGCAAACATGTTCTTCTTGTAAGCTTCAACTCCTGGCTGATTGAATGGGTTAACTCCTAATAAGTATCCACTAATACCAACAGCCTTTTCGAAGAAGTAAACCATCTGTCCAAAGTAGTATGGAGTTAATTCTGGAACATTAAGAATCATGTTAGGAACTCCACCATCATTATGAGCAAGTACTGTACCATGGAATGCACACTTGTTAACTTCATCCATAGTCTTTCCTGCTAAGAAGTTTAATCCGTCAAGATTTTCTTCGTTTGATTCAATTATAACTGAATGTTTAGGCTTTTCTACGTTAATAACTGTTTCAAACATTGTTCTTGAACCTTCCTGAATGAACTGTCCCATTGAGTGTAAGTCAGTTGTAAAGTCAACAGCAGCTGGGAATATACCCTTCTGATCTTTTCCTTCTGATTCTCCATAAAGCTGTTTCCACCATTCGTTGAAATAGTGAATGCTTGGTTCGTAGTCAACAAGTATTTCTATGTTCTTACCCTTGTTGTATAAGCAGTTTCTTACAACTGCATATTGGTAACATTCGTTTTCCTTTAATGATGGATTGCTGTACTTTTCTCTAGCATCAGCAGCTCCCTGCATCATTTCATCTATGTTAATTCCAGCAGCAGCTATTGGAAGTAAACCAACTGCTGTTAAAACTGAGAATCTTCCTCCAACGTCATCTGGAATTACAAATGTTTCGTATCCTTCATTGTCAGCTAAGTTCTTAAGAGCACCCTTCTTTGCATCAGTTGTTGCATAGATTCTCTTCTTAGCTTCTTCCTTACCATATTTCTTTTCAAGTAAATCTTTAAAGATTCTGAATGCTATAGCTGGTTCTGTAGTTGTACCTGATTTAGATATAACGTTAACGCTTAAATCTAATCCTTCAACTGCATCTAGTAATTCAGCCATATATGTTGAACTTATGTTGTTTCCTACATAGAATATTGCAGGAGTCTTTCTCTTTGATTTTGGAAGAGAATTATAGAAGTTATTTGTTAACATTTCTATAGCAGCTCTTGCTCCTAAATATGATCCACCAATTCCGATAACAATTAATGCATCTGAGTTTTCCTGAATTCTCTTAGCAGCAGCCTTAATTCTTTCAAATTCATCCTTATCATAGTTTACTGGAAGGTCAACCCATCCTAAAAAGTCTGATCCAGCACCTGTTCCATTATGTAATTTATCATGTGCATCCTTAACCATACCTTCGAAATTATCGATTTCTTGTTGATTTAAAAATTGTTGTGTCTTTGTTAAGTCTAGCTTTAAACCGTTAGTCATCATTACTACCTCCACACATTCTAACTTATTTATCATAATCTATTTTACCACATCTTAAGAATAGTTAAACATTTCACTAGAGATTTTTTTATTATTGTTCAAAAATACAAAAAAAGAAAAGCCATTAGGCTTTCCTTTTTTACTTATATTGTAAACCTCCCTACTGCTTCCTGCATTTTATCAGTAAGTTTTAATAGATGTTCATTAGCCTCTTCCATAATTTCAGTAGAACTCACAAATTCTGATGTTGATGCAGATATTTCTTCTGCATTAGCCACTATTTCTTCAGAAACTGCTGATACTTCTTCAATCTTTTTCATTATTTTATCTTTATCATCTATAATACCATCAAAGTTAGTTGTTATTTCCTGTATCATAGGTGTTATTTCTGAAATATCACTTAATATTTTTTCAAAAGCAGTTAAACTGTTATTTACATTAGCAGTTCCATCCTGTAATGAATCATTGATTCCATTACTTCTTGACACTATTGTTTCAGTTTTACCTACTACAGAAGATATTACATTATATATATTCTTTGTTGATTCCTTACTCTGTTCAGCAAGCTTTCTGATTTCTTCTGCTACAACAGAGAATCCTTTACCAGCTTCCCCTGCTCTTGCTGCTTCAATTGCTGCATTAAGTGCAAGAAGATTAGTCTGATCTGAAATTCCGTTTATAAATTTAGTAATATCATTAATTGTATGCATTTCATCTTTCATTTCTGCTATTTCTTTAGCAAACATTGCAAAGTTTTCGCTAAGTTCAGACATAGATTCTGATATCTTAGTCATATCTTCACAGCTACCTGTTACTTTTTCACTTATGCTGCCAGCTTTGGTATTTATGTTAACTACATATTTATTATTTTCATTGATTACATCTCCAAAATCGACCATGATATCATTTATACTGCTCAATTCATTAGTCTGTGTTTCCGTAGCCTTTGTAAACTGCTGGATTGAATCATTTATATTCTTTGTTCCATCTATGAATCTATCTGAGATAGACTTAAGCTCTTTTTCTTCATCAATAATATTATTAGCTGAATCTTGAATTTGTTTAAGTGCACCTGCAACAGCTTTTTTAGTTTCATTCAACGAAACATAAATATCACCAATTTCATCAGAAACTATATCTGTTATTTCACTTTCTCTAAAGTCCCCTTCAGCAATAGCATTCATTTCAACCTTAAGTTTTTTAAGTCTTACTGCTATTTTTTTAGAGATTAAATAAGTTAATAATATTAATACTACATTTGTTATAATTCCTATACTAACCATATCTACTATTAAAGCTGCAAGCCCTGATAGCATATCCTTAACTTCTGATGTAACGCCAACAGACCATCCTGTACTTTCAATTGGTGCATATCCAACAAATTTCTTATCACCATTTAAATGATACGTTCCTGTTCCATTTTCTCCTGATATCATCTTCTTTGTAATGTCAGCAAGTTCCTGGTACTTAGAATCCTTTTTAGCATCTTCAATTCTATTTACCTTATTCTTAACTTTTTCAATATCGTTATTAATAATATTGGTACCATTTTGATCTATAACATACGCAGATCCTGTTTCGCCAAACTTTATAGAGTTAGTAATTTCAGAGAACTTTTCTGCATCCTTTGAAAAAAACACTATTCCAACAATCTTATCTCCACTCTTTATTGGGGATGTAATTGATATTTGTAATCCTCCATCAGCCTTACTTACATTAGGCGGTGTAAAATAACTTTTCCCCTCTAAATTAGCCTTAAAATATTCTTTATCTTTTACATTAACACTTTCCCCCAATATAGTTTTACAGTTACCATCTAAATCGATTAGAGCTGCTTTTTTATATCCTTGAGTATCAACGATCTTTTTAAGATATTCAAATTTCACATCCTGCGGTGTATTAGCATCCTGTAATATAGGCGTTTCTGCAACCATTTCAACCTTGCTTATTTCAAGATTTATAACTCTATCGATATCATTTCCAATCTGCTTTGCAAAATTACTTAATAATACAGATGAATTTTTTATAAGTGCACTCCTTGCTATTAGTGTTCCCGTAACAACAAACATAACAGTAAATACTACAAATAAGCTAGAGTACCTTACAATCAATTGATGTCCTATACCCTTGAATTTCTTCTTCATTCGTATCCTCCTTAATTTATCCATATAATTTGAATAGTTTTACCACTTTCTCATTGTCGCATCATATATAAACAACTTTATATAATCAATTTTTTTTATTTATCTGATAAATCAAGGTAAGAATAATTAGAAATTCATTACAAAATCATTCCCTTTTATGTATAAATATTATATTGAATTTTCCATTAACATTATTTGATTCCATTAACTGTATTTTTGGGATTGCAGCTAATTTTTCAGAAATAATCCAATAAGCATTTTTTAATGTTAAGTTTAAATTATTCATTTATCACCTAAAAAGAAAAATAAAGATTTATGCCTTCTAATACAATAACATTTTTGATAGCATTTCCTTATCTATAGCATAATTCAATGCTGTTTCAGGAGTTATTATGCAGTTTTCAACAAGATTCTTTAATGATGCATCCATTGTAACCATACCATATCTAGCACCTGTCTGCATTGCTGTTTGAATCTGATGTGTCTTTCCTTCTCTTATTAAGTTCTGTATTGCTGGTGTTGCAATCATTATTTCCAGCGCTGCAGTTCTTTTATTATCAGTTGTTTCTACAAGCTGCTGTGATACGATTCCCTGAAGTACTGCTGCCAGCTGCACTTTAATCTGTTGCTGCTGATTTGTTGGGAATACATCAACAATTCTATCTATAGTTTTTGCTGCACCAATTGTATGAAGAGTTGAAAAAACAAGATGACCAGTTTCTGCTGCAGTTATGGCAACAGATATTGTATTTAAATCTCTCATCTCTCCTACAAGTATTACATCAGGGTCTTCTCTTAATACTGCACGCAGTGCATTTTCATAAGACTGACTGTCTTTTCCTATTTCTCTTTGATTTATTATGCTTTTATCATGTTTATGAAGGAATTCAATTGGGTCCTCCAGTGTAACTATATGAAGTCCACGGCTGTGGTTTATTTCATCTATCATTGCTGCAAGAGTTGTACTTTTACCACTGCCTGTTGGTCCAGTTACAAGGACCAGCCCTCTCTTCTTTTCTGTCAGGTTTCTTATAGTAGAAGGCATATTAAGATCCTTAAGAGTCGGTATGGCAAGTGATATAGTACGTAGTGCCAAGGCAACTGAATTTCTCTGCTTAAATATGTTAACTCTGAATCTTCCAACTCCTTTTAGCGAGTATGAAGTATCATATTCCCCTGTATTTATAAATTCATCATACTTATCTTCAAGTATATCTCTGGCAAATTTATCTGTATCAGCAGGAAGAAGAGTCTCGCTGCCAATTCTCACAAGCTCACCATTCACTCTGATTATAGGTACTGCGCCAACTGTCAAGTGTAAATCTGAAGCACCTTCTTCCATAGTTCTATCAAGTAAAGTATATAATTCGTACATTAATGTACCCTCCCTCTCACCTTACATCTTTATGATATATTAACATTATATTCTATATAATGGCAAACTCAAGCACCTTACACAATAATCTCCCTTAAAAAATCAAAATATATCTTCCTACGCTTTTCTTATATTCTAAATATTCATTTCCAAATCTTTTGATTAGGAATCTTTCCTCTTCACATAAAAGTTCGCTGTGTTTTCTACACTTCATTTAGTTTTCTTTTATCATAAAATTAATCAGCCAACTCTTCACAATGCATTCAAATAACTGTGGCTGATTCATTGATAGATTATGACCTGCACCTTCTATTGCATGATAATCTGCTCTTGGATATGGTTTTATCCATTTGAACTAATCTTCATATCCGACACATGTATCCTGCTTTCCTGTAAGTATCAGCACTGGTTTATCGAATACTCTATGGTCAATCTCATGCTGAAATTGTAAACTGATATCTCCATCTAGTACATGATTCAGAAAATGGTTATCTTCATTCTGAAGAACAGCAGGATAAATATCACGCTGATAAATTCCCCATACATCTCTTGTTAATCTCACATTCATCGAAGCAAAATGTTCTATCTGCTTCTTATCAAGTTCATTTAACAAGTCATTATCCTTTTTCAATACATACCTGGATTGGTTATAATTAATTAGACAGTAATTATTCGGTCGTGATATAATATAAAAAATTGTGAAAAAGGAGAAGAATATCATAAAGCAGGCAGCGCTGATAATGGCACGAAAATAGAAATAATATTATCTAATAAAAAAAGTACAGTATCAGCGCAATGTGCAGAGTTTTAAA